>JBFLVI010000006.1:0-73465 GCA_040758635.1 Bacillota bacterium
GGTAGTCGCCGGTGATGAGCCCGTCCACCCCGCCGGCAAGCCCCAGGGCCTGCGTGTCGCGGAGGTTGTGCTCCCGGCCGCCGGCGTACCGGATGGTGGCGTGCGGGAGCACCAGGCGGAAGACGGCAAAGGTGCGGAGGATTTCCAGGGGTGGGAGCGGCGGTTCCGCAGCCAGCGGGGTTCCGGCGATGGGGTGAAGGATGTTGACCGGGATTGAGGTGATGCCGAGGTCCCGCAGCGCGAAGGCCAGTTCCACCCGCTGGGCCGGGCTTTCTCCCAGCCCGATGATTCCTCCGGCGCACGCCTCCAATCCTGCTTCCTGTGCCGCGCGGATGGTGGCCACCCGGTCTTCGTAACGGTGGGTGGTGCAGACGGCGGGGAAGAAACTGGCGGCGGTTTCGAGGTTATGGTGGTAGCGGTCCAGCCCGGCCTGCTTCAAAGCCCGCGCTTCTTCGAGCGTGAGGACTCCGAGCGAGGCGCAGACCTTGAGTTCAGGGACTTCGTTTTTCAGCCGCCGGATGATCGCCAGGATTTTATCGAAGTCGCTCCCGGGGCCGCGCCCGCTGGTAACCACGGAAAAGCGGCCGGCGCCTGCAAAGTGGGCTGCCTTTGCCCGGTGCAGGATCTCTTCCGCGGGAAGCAAGGGGTAATTTGGCGCCTGGGTGGGGTAGCGGGCCGCCTGAGCGCAGAAACGGCAGTCTTCCGGGCAGCGCCCGGCCCGGGCGTTCACGATGGCGCAGAGGGCTACTTTTGTGCCCCGGAACTGCTTGCGCACTGCATCGGCCCAGCCAAGAAGGAAGGGAGTCACCGCGCCGGGCACCTGGATCAGGGCCACTGCCTCTTCGTAAGCAAGGGTCTTTCCTCTCAAAACGTGCCGGGCGAGCTTCTCGACCAGACTGATTTGCCGGTACAGGTTCATTTCGCGGCCACCACCAGGGCGATCTGCCAGCAAAGGGCGACGGTGTTGTGTCCGGCGGTGAATTTGCGCCAGAGTTCTTCCGCCAGTGCCGCCCGGGAGCCGAAAAGGAAGGCCCAGGAACCGCGGGCGCGGAGGAGGCTTCCCCAGAGCGCCGGCGGGTGTGTCTCGCGCAGGGTGATTTCCTCGATACTGCACTGGTCGAAGCAGGCAAACTCCCGGCGCAGACGGCCCGGGCTCGGCACCTGCCTGCCGTCCCGCGCGCCCCGGCCCAGTGCCCTGCAAATCTGGAGCAGCATCAGGTTCCCGGTTTCTTTTTCCGGTCCGGTCACCGGAACGGAGAAGGCTGCCACGCCGCCCGGATCGAGCAGCGGGGCGAGAAGCCGGGCCGTTCCAGGGGCGAACCAGTGGTAGCAGATGTTCCCGAAAATGAGGTCAAAGCGTTCGTCCAAACGGCCGATTTCTTCGGCAGCGGCGGGGGCGTAGGTAACGCCCGGAAGCCCTTTTGCCCGGTTGTAGGCGAGCATCTCTTCACTCCGGTCGGTGGCCAGGATTTCCGCCGCCGGAAAATATCGCCTGAGCACGGTAGTTCCGGCGCCCGTACCGGCGCCGACTTCGAGAATCCGCCGGGGCGTGATCAGCCCGGCAGCCTTCTCCGCCAGCGCGGCTGCGATCCGGGTGTAAAAGCGTTCGTTCACCGGAGTGGCGTACAGGTGGCTGGTAGCGCTGAAGACTTCAGGCGCGGACATGCAGTTCACCTTTCCTGTCTTTCAGCCAGTCGCTTACGGCTGCCAGGACTTCTGGAGCGCTGACGACGTCCAGATGCATTGCGCCCCGGACCATTCGGGTCTGCCAGCCGGCCTTTTCTCCCCGTGTAGCGGCCGCGCGGCAGCTCGGGAGGTCGTGGGCCGCATAGAACAGCAGAACCGGCGGGTCCGGCCACGGCCCGTCAAGCGCGGCCAGAACGTCCTCCAGGCCGGCAAAGGGTTTTGCTTCCCGCACCCGGCGGGCGCGGAGTGCGCGGAGCAACTCGGTGCGCCGGCCTTCGAAGCGGGCGTGCAGGGGGACGGAGAGCAGGCACAACGGCTTTATTTCGAGGGCCATCGCGATGCGCCCGCCCAGGCTGTGCCCGATCGCGGCGTTAAACCCGGCGGCTTTGAGACCTGCAACGAAGCGCCGGACGTTTTCCGCCGTGAGCGGCGCGGGGTGGGCGCCGTGTCCCGGAAGGTCGGGAATGCACGCCGACCACCCGGCGCCGGCCGCCGCAATCCCGAGCCCGAGAACTTCTTCCTTGGAACCCCCGTAGCCGTGCAGAATGACGGCCCGGTTTTTGTTCCCCTCCGGCACAGCCAGATGGTACACCGGCGCGCCGGCGACGGAGGTTTGCTTTAAGGTTATGCTCGCGGCCGGGTTGTCTGTACGCATTATTATCAGCCTGCCGTCTCCTCCTGGATACTGGCTGCCGTCACCGTGCAGAGCTTTTCAAGGTCTTCGTCGCCGATGGCCAGCGGCGGCATCAGCACGACCACGTCGCCCAAGGGCCTGATGATAACCCCTTTCTGCCGCGCCCGCAAGATTACGCCCCGCCCGGTCCGGCGGGCAAGCG
Source organism: Bacillota bacterium (assembly GCA_040758635.1). GTDB lineage: Bacteria > Bacillota > Desulfotomaculia > Desulfotomaculales > Ammonificaceae > Yes71-27. The sequence continues at coordinate 2,523 of JBFLVI010000006.1, forward strand.
GGAAAGGCTCTTTCGTTTCTTTGTCTCTGACCAGTTCGATGCCCACCATGAAGCCGGCCTGCCGGACCTCGCCCACGTGCGGCAAGGCGCTGAAACTGGCGAGCAGCGTGCGCAGCCTGGCGATTTTTGGTTGAAGTTTCTCCAGGAGCGCTTCTTCTTCGAAGAGACGGAGGTTGGCCAGGGCCGCCGCGCAGGCCAGGGGGTTGCCGGTGTAAGTGTGCCCATGGTAGAACGTCTTTTGCTCCGCGTAATCGCCGTAGAAAGCGGCGCAGATCTCTTCCGTCGTCAGGGTGGCGGCCAGCGGCAGGTAACCGCCGGTGATCCCCTTGGCCACCACCAAGATGTCGGGCGAGACCCCCTCGTGCTCGCAGGCAAACATCTTGCCGGTCCGGCCGAAACCGGTGGCCACTTCGTCGGCGATCAGGAGGACGCCGTAAATATCGCAGACCCGGCGGAGGTGGCTCAGGTACCCCGGAGGCCAGGTGAGCATCCCGGCTGCGCCCTGGAGCACCGGTTCAATGATCACGGCGGCCAGTTCTCCGGCGTGCTCCTCCACCGTCCGGGCGACTGCGGCAAAGCACTCCCGGTTGCAGTTTTCAAGACCGGGTTGTCCGTACGGGCAGCGGTAGCAGTAGGCTGAAGGCACCTTGAGCGAGTTTACGATCAGCGGCCCGTAAATGTGGTGGAACAGCTCGATACCCCCGACACCCACCGCACCCAGGGTGTCGCCGTGGTAGGCGTTGTAAAAGGAAAGAAAGCGCTTCTTCCGAGAGTCCCCGCGGTTCTGCCAGTACTGGAAGGCGATCTTGAGGGCGATCTCCACCCCGGTCGAACCGTTGTCGGAGTAGAAGACCCGGTTCAGCCCCGGCGGGGTGATGGCCGCCAGTTTCTCCGCAAGGAGGATGGAGGGGGCGTTTCCAAGCCCCAGCAGGGTAGAGTGGGCGATTCTTTCAAGCTGTTCCCGGATGGCCTGGTCGATCGCGGGCACCCGGTGGCCGTGCACCGTGACCCAGAGCGAGCTTATCCCGTCAAGGTAGCGCCGCCCTTCTATGTCTATCAGGTAGCACCCTTCGCCCGCGGCGATGATCGGAGCGTCCTCCGCGGCGTACTCCTTCATCTGGGTGAAAGGGTGCCAGACTACGGTTCGGTCAAGTTCTTTCAACCGGGCGATTTCTTCGGGGGTGTACATCGGCTCATCCCTCGCAGTAACTGTTCTATTTTGGTACTCGCTGTTTTTGCCGCTCGTAAAGCGCGAGTCTTAAGCGCCTGCGGCTGCACTTTATTCTTCCGGCGGGGCGGGCGCAATCTCCGGAGGTCCGATTTGTTTTGCAGCCTTTTGTCCCGCGGCGAATCCGGCCAGGGCTTCGACGAGCCGGTGGGTCTCCTCAAGCGACCGCGCGGTCTCTTCGAGCAAAGCGCGGTGCGGCCTTCGGGGATCCAGACCGGGGATCTCCGGGACGAGCGCCAGCACCGGTATGCCGCTGAGGCTGCTGATGGTCCTGGGGTTGTCTTTGGCCACCGGGTCGGGGTTTTCCGGGTAGCGGTTGATAACTACGCCTGCTACCGGGATTTCCGCCTGGACGGCGGCGGCGATCGTCAGGAGGGTGTGGTTGATGGTGCCGAGCCCGGGACGGGCCGTGATCACGAGCGGTAGTCCCAGGTCGCGCACCAGGTCGGCCATCAGGTACCCCGGTTTCAGCGGGACCAGGAGGCCGCCTGCACCTTCAACGATGACGGCGTTGTACCGCCGCTCCAGGTATTTAAAACACTCTTCGATCACCGTGGGCTTGATCTTTTTGTTGGCCAGGCGCGCCGCCAGGTGGGGGGAAGCCGCCGGCTCAAACCGGTAAGGGCAGAGCATTTCCTCCGGTTCGTCCAGTTCCAGGAGCGAGGCCACAAACGTGGTGTCGCCCGGGATCAGTTCCCCTCCTACCCTGGCTGCACCAGTCTCAACGGGTTTCAGGTAAGCCACCGTTACGCCCGCCGTGCGGTAAATAAGGCTGATCAGGGCGCTCACAATTGTTTTGCCGACGCCGGTGTCGGTTCCCGTAATAAAGAGCGAAGGCAGGGACGGTTTTTCGGTCCGGGCTGAGGCTTCAAGCAATTCCTTTTACCTCCTCCAATACTTCCGCGACTGCGGCGGCGAAGGCGTCAATCTCCGCCGCCGTGTGGGCCGCGCTGACGGTGATCCGAAGCCGGGCGGTTCCCGGCGGTACCGCCGGCGGCCGGATGGCCGGGACGTAGTAGCCTCGTTCCAAAAGACGCTCCGCCGCCCGCAGCGCCCGGTCCGGGCTGCCCAGCACGAGCGGCATGATGGGCGAATCTCGGTTGACTTTGAAGCCGCGGGCGGCAAGTCCCCGGTGCAGCCGGGCCACGTTGTCCCAAAGCCGGTGCAGAATTTCCGGTTCCGATTCCAGCACTTCGAGCGCGGCCAGGGCCGCGGCGGCCGAGGCCGGGGGAAGCGCGGTGGTAAAGATAAAGGGACGGGCCCGGTTTACCAGGTACTCGATCAGAAGGCCGGAGCCGGCAACAAACCCTCCAAGGGAAGCCAGGGCCTTGGAAAGCGTGCCGGTAGTAACGAGACGCTCCGCCGGGACGTTCTGGGCTGCGGCCGTACCTCTGCCTTCCGGCCCGAGTACCCCGGTGGCGTGGGCGTCGTCGAGGATGAGCGTAAGGCCGAACTCCTCGGCCAGCGCGTGGAGTTCCGCCAGCGGGGCGGTGTCGCCGTCCATGGAGAAGACTCCCTCGGTGACCAGGAAGCGCCGCCGGCCGGTGTGCCGGCCCAGGAGCCGCCGCAGGGAGTCGGGATCGTTGTGCCGGAACCGGACGAGCTTGGCGCCGCTCAGCAGGCAGCCGTCGAGGAGCGAGGCGTGGCAGAGCCGGTCGCAGAAGATTACGTCGTCCCGGCCTGCCAGCGTGCCGATCACCGCCAGGTTGGTCATGTACCCCGTCGGGAGAATAAGGGCGCGGGCGCACCTTTTGAAACGGGCGACGGCTTCTTCCAGTGCCTGGTGCAGGGGGGTGTGGCCGCTCACCAGGCGCGCGGCACCGCTTCCGGTGCCGTAAGCCGCCAGCGCTTCGCCGGCCCGGGCGACCACCCGCGGGTGGTGCGTCAGTCCCAGGTAGTTGTTGGTACAGAAGAGCACGACCTCGCGGCCGCGGTAAAGCGCCCGGGTGGGCCCGAGCGGCTTCAGGGAGCGGAGGGACCGCTTTAGGCCCGCCGCGTCAATTCTCTGAAGGGTTTCGCCAAGGAATTCCACTGAGGCGGATACTCCTCTCTCGGAAATGACCGATTATTGTTAACGCTGGCGGCTGTTTGCGCCTGTTTCGCTCCCGCTCACACGTTCACCGCGCGGACCAAACTTTACGCTCCTCCTCGCGCTCCGGCGGGCACCGGGCAAACACGGCGTCCGTGCCGTGGTTGCCCTCTGCGGCCGTCCGTGGCCGCAGACCCGCCTCCGCCGCTCGTCGTCGCTCAGTTTGGTTGCCGCGCGTCTCAAGTGTTCGCTTGGAGCTGAAACAGGCGACGCCGCCTCCTTCCCCTACACACATTTTCATTCCCGGTGGCGCCCAGCACTCAACTCAACGTGAAAGAATACGAGATACTCTAACGACTATTTACTTGAGCACAGGTTGTATCACAGAGTTGAGTGCTGGGTCGTGAACGGCTTTTCAGAAACCAAAATCCCAAGTCGTTGTCCCCGGCCCCGTTTTCACCGTTGCCGGGAAATGTCAACTTTTTCAACGACCTTGGTTAACAATATAGACCCGCCGCCGTCCCTGTGTCAAGAACGAGTCCGGCAGGAGATTCGTGCTTCGCGCCGAATAATACGGCAAGGCGAGGAGGGTGTACCGGTGGCCCGGAGGAAGAAAAAAGACAATCAACCCGGCCTGCTGGCGGAAAAGAGAGACCTGCGGGCGGAGCTTTTGGGGCTGGGGCTTTTGGCTCTGGCGGCCTTCGGTTTCATCGGCCTGGCCACCAGTTCGGCGGGCGTGGTCGGCGAGTTCGTCCGGCGGTTCCTTTCGGCGCTGGCAGGGGAAGGGCGCTACCTGATCCCGGCGATGGCGGGCCTGTTTGGTATCGCCCTGGTTCGCGGCGGTTTCCCCCGGGCCGACTTCAAGCTCCGGGTTTACGGCGGCACGGGTTTGGTGGTGGTTGCGCTGGTGCTCCTGGACCTCTGGCTTTTGCCCCGCGAGGCGGTTTTGCAGGGGGCGCTGGCCAACGGCCTGGCCGGTGACGGCGGCGGGGTGGTCGGCGCGTTCTTGAGTTTCATCCTGCGGCAGGCCTTTGGGATCGCCGGTACCTACGTTATCCTTGGAAGCGCCACGCTGGCCTGTCTTGCCCTGACCACTAATTTTTCCCCGGGTGATTTCGGGAAGGGCTGGGGAAAGAAACTTTCTCGTTCCATCCGGAAACTGGGGCGGGTGATAAGCGGCTTTCTTTTCACCGAGGTCAAGGAAGAGGTGGAAGAAGAAAAACCGGCCCGCATGCCGGTAATTGTTGACGGGATGGAGCCGGTGACGGCGAGGGCGGAGGAGGCGTCGGAGCCGGAGGAGCCCCCGCCCTCCCCGGCACCGCCGGCCGGCGAAGTGAAGCCGGCCGGCCGCGCGAGCCAGATTTCCCTGGAAGAGATCGTGAGCTACCAGCCGCCGCCCCTGACGCTGCTCGGACGGGTTTCCAAAGCGCGCGAGGCCGTAAAGGCGCGGGACATTACCGAGAATATCAGGATCCTGGAAGAGACGCTCGAAAGCTTCGGGGTTAAGGCCAAGGTGGTTCAGGTTTCTCGGGGACCGGCAATCACCCGCTACGAGGTGCAGCCTGCACCCGGCGTGAAGGTCAGCCGGATTGTGAGTCTGGCCGACGACGTTGCCCTGGCGATGGCGGCGCCGGACGTCCGGATCGAGGCACCCATCCCGGGGAAGGCGGCGCTCGGCATCGAAGTGCCGAACAAGGAGATCTCGATCGTGCACCTGCGGGAGTTGCTGGAAAGCAAGGAGTTCGTCAGATCGCCTTCGCCGCTGACGGTGGCGCTGGGAAAGGGCATCACCGGCGAAGCGGTGGTGGCGGACCTTACCCAGATGCCGCACCTTTTGATCGCCGGGGCCACGGGGGCGGGTAAGAGCGTTTGCCTGAACACCATGATCATCAGCATCTTGTACAAGACCGGACCGGATACCGTGAAGTTTGTACTGATCGACCCCAAGGTGGTGGAACTGACCACTTTTAACAACATCCCGCACCTCGCCTGTCCGGTGGTTACGGATGCCAAGAAAGCCGCGGTCACCCTCCGGTGGCTGGTGCGGGAGATGGAGCGCCGCTACGAGGCGCTGGCGGTGGCGGGGGTCCGGGACATCACGCGCTACAACAGCGTTTTGAGATTTGGGGAAGAAAAACAGGAGCGGCTGCCATATATTGTAGTGGTGATTGACGAGTTGGCCGACTTGATGATGGTGGCGCCGGTTGACGTGGAGGACGCCGTTTGTCGGCTGGCCCAGATGGCCCGGGCTGCCGGTATCCATCTGGTTGTCGCCACCCAGCGGCCGTCGGTGGACGTGATTACCGGGCTGATTAAGGCAAACATCCCTTCGCGGATATCCTTTGCGGTTTCGTCGCAGGTGGATTCGCGCACGATCCTGGATATGGCGGGTGCCGAGAAGCTCCTCGGCCGGGGCGACATGCTTTTCTTCCCGGTCGGGAGCACCAAGCCGGTCCGGCTGCAGGGGGCCTACGTTTCCGACCGCGAGGTGGAAGCGGTAGTGGATTACGTGAAAAAGCAGGGAGCACCCGCCGCCGAGGAGGTCCCGCTGGAGATTGCATCCTACGAGGAAATGCCGGAAGAGGATGACGAACTGCTGCCCCAGGCGGTGGAAGTGCTGCTCCGCGCGGGACACGCTTCCATCTCCCTCCTCCAGCGGCGGTTGAAAATCGGTTATGCGCGTGCAGCCCGGCTGATTGACATTATGGAACGGCGGGGGATTGTAGGCCCGTTTGAAGGCAGCAAGCCGCGGGCGCTCCTGATGACCCTCGAGCAGTATCGCGCCACCTTTGACCGTCGAAAATAGCCAATTTATGTCTAATATTGACTTAATATGTTTAACTATAATATGATAAACTTAGGTTCAAGTTTCTTTTTGGTTTGTTTTGCCCACCAACCATTTTTTATGGGGGGGTGAACGGATGGGCATCGGCGAGCAGCTTTCCACGGCGAGGAAGAGCAGGGGCGTCAGCTTGGAGGCGGCGGAAGAAGCTACCAAGATTCGGGTACGGTTTTTAGAGGCGCTGGAGAACGAGGAGTTCAGCGTCCTGCCGGGGCGTGTTTACGCGAAGGCCTTTCTCCGTTCGTACGCCCGTTTTCTCGGGCTGGACGATGCCGCCCTCGCGCAGGAATTCGACGCCGTTTGGGCGGCCGAACCGGAACCGCCGGTCAGATTGCGCCGGATCGAGAAGGTGCGCCCGTCTATCAACTGGGGGCGCTACACCAATCTGCTGCTGGTGGCGGCGGTGATCGGCTTGCTGCTTGCCTTTAACAGCATTTACAAGGTGGTTTTCGGCGTCTCGGCGGAGCGCAGGCCGGCGGTGGTACACCAGGGCGAAGGGCGGCCTCCGGCGGGGCAGCCGCAGGCGGAAAACCCCACTTCTGGGGCCCCGGGAAATCCACAGCCACCGGCGCAACAGCCGCAGGTGACGCAACCAGGCGAGCCGGCGGGAGAAGTGTCTCCGGGGCAGGGGGTTACGGTGACCCTGGAGGCTGTCGGCGGGCAGTGCTGGGTGCGGCTGGTGGCTGACGGCAGGACCGCCTTTGAGGGAATGCTGGAGAAAGGGGCGGTCCGCAGTTTTACGGCAGAGGAAAAAATCCAGTTGCGGCTCGGCAACGCCGGTGCGGTAATGGTTTCCTGCAACGGACAGGACCTCGGAAAGTTGGGGGGCGTCGGCGAGGTCGTGACCAGGGAGTTTTCTGCGGGCCAGGGTTAAATTTAGAGGCAAGAGGCAAGAAGTCGGAGGTTAGAAGATTGCGTGGGAATTCGCGGGGCGAATTCCTGCTTTATTTTTATTTTCTCGTGCAATATTATGGATTCTAGATTTCTAAAAATCTTGCATCAAAGGGGTTCTCCGATTTGCTTTACGTGGGTGCGATCAGCCTGGGGTGTGCAAAGAACCGGACTGACACCGAAGTGATGCTCGGTCTCTTGGGTGCGGCCGGGTACGGTGTTACGGCCGACCTCGAAACGGCGGACGTGCTGGTGGTCAACACCTGCGCCTTCATCACGGCGGCGCAGCGCGAGTCGGTGAACACCGTCCTGGAGGCGGGCCGGTACAAGGAGCAGGGGCGCTTCCGGACGCTCGTCGTTGCGGGTTGCCTGGTTGAGCGGCACGGCGCGGTTTTGCTGCGGGAAATACCCGAGATTGACGGCCTCCTCGGGACGGGGAAAGTTGACGGAATAGCGGCGGTGGTGGCGGGAGCCCTGAAGGGAGAGAAACCGGTGGCGCTGGGGGACCCCGGTTTTGTTTCCGGTTTGGAACCCCGGTTCTTGACGACACCGCCGTACACGGCCTACCTGAAACTTGCCGAGGGGTGCAGCAACCGCTGCAGTTTCTGCATCATCCCTGCCCTGAGGGGGCGGTACCGTAGCCGCCGGCGGGAGGATATTCTGGCGGAGGCGGCGCTTCTGTCCGCCCGCGGCGTAAGGGAACTGGTCCTGGTGGCTCAGGACACCACCAGATGGGGCCTGGATCTTTACGGGCGGGCGGAGTTGCCCGGACTGTTGCGGGAACTGGCGCGGCTTGACGGTGTCCGCTGGATCCGGCTGCTTTACGCATACCCTACGGGTATTTCGGATGAGCTTCTGACCACCCTGGCGGAAGAGGAAAAAGTCTGCCGGTACCTCGACCTCCCGCTCCAGCACGTTCGGTCCTGTCTTCTGAAGAAGATGAACCGCCCGGTCATTGACGTGGGGGGACTTGTCAGGCGGGTGCGGGAGGCGGTTCCCGGGATCACGCTCCGGACGACGTTTATCGTTGGCTTTCCGGGCGAAACGGCGGCCGATTTCACCGCCCTCGAAGCGGCGGTGCGGGAGCTGGCGTTTGACCGCACCGGGGTTTTCGCGTACTCGCGCGAGGAAGGAACGCCCGCGGCTGCGCTCCCGGAACAGGTGCCGTGGCGGGTGAAGCAGGAACGGCTCAGGCGCCTGCGGGCGGCGGCGCGGGAGGTCTCGCTGGAGCGCAACCGCCGCCTGGTCGGCCACGAGGTGCTGGTCCTGACAGAGGGCGCGCGCGGGCGCTTTTTCTACGGGCGCAGCGAGGCCGATGCGCCGGAGGTCGACGGTAGCGTTTATTTTACTGCATCCCGGCCGGTGGCGGCGGGGGAGTTCGTGCGCGTTCGGATCACCCGGGCCAGAACCTACGACCTGGTGGGCGAGTGTGTAGAACCTGAGCTTTGCTAAAAAACAAGCTCAGACTCCCTTCAACTTCCAAATTCTCACCTCCCCTTCCCCGTTGTCCGGGAGGTCTTTGCGGCAGCTGTGCGAGGGGGAAAGTAGCGAATTCCAGAAGTTCCATAAGGAAAAGAACCTGCACCCTGTGCTATAATCTACGGGTGCAGTCCTTCTTTTTGGGGTAATTAATTCAGGCGCCCCGCGGGGCGCGGCTAAAGCTTGCGCATAGCGCCATGACCAGTCACTCGGGCCGAATCCTCACGTACCTCTAAGTACGCTCCGGTTCGTCCCTCGTGGCTTCCGCGCTCTGCTTGCTTTAGCCTGGCGTTCCGTAAGTGTGATGTGACAGGCTGAATAGTTACTTTTGGGGAGTGATTACGGGTGGTCTGGCAAGGCTTGCAGCTCAAAGCGGTGCTCGTTGCCCTGGCGATCGGCCTCGTTTGCCTTTTCGGCGGGCAGTGGCTTTACAACAAGTACGGCTACCAGCAGTCGCTCCAGCAGGCACTTGCAGCGCAGCCGCAGGTGGCGGATTTCAAGCTGGAAGAGCGGAGCGATCAGCTTGTGATTACTGTGCGTCTGCGCGACCCCGGGAATCTGCAGCTCACTTACAAGGAGTTGAGGCGGGCCGTAGGTGAAGCGCTGGGGAGCCGTCCTTTCGTACTCGAGTTGACGGACAACCGTGACGCTGCTCTTGAAGAGGCGTTTTACCGGAGCCAGTTCGCCATTTACCAGGCGTTTGTTCAGGGTTCTTTTGAAGAAATGGAGCAAGAGGTTAACGCGCACGCCCGGGCGGCGGGAGCCCAGGCGCGGCTTTACCTGGACAGCGAGAATCTCTACCTGACCCTGAGCAAGGGCGACAGGTTCCTGGTCGCGGTCATCCCCCGCAACCCGCCCCAGGCAGCCCCAGGAGGTGTGAATCCCGGTGCATAAAGAACTCGGTTTGGGATTTGGCACTGCCCTCGTGATCTTTTTGCTGGTCAGCGGTTACAACATCGGTCCGCTCGTGCTCTTGGGCGCGGCTGCGGCCGCTTTCTATTACTTTGTGCGGGTTAAAGGGGTCGTGAAGAACTTTGTCGTCAACGACGGCAACGAGGAGAGCCGGATCTCGTTTGCCGATGTGGGGGGACAGGCGACGGCGATTAAAGAGTTACGCGAGGCGCTCGATTTTATCAAACACCACCACTACGCCAAGCGTCTGGGTATCCGGCCCTTGAAGGGCCTGCTTTTGACCGGGCCTCCGGGAACCGGTAAAACCTTGCTCGCGCGGGCCGCGGCCAGTTACACCGACGCCGTCTTTGTGTCGGCAAGCGGGTCCGAGTTCGTGGAGATGTACGCCGGCGTGGGGGCGCAGCGGGTGCGGCAGCTTTTCCGGACGGCGCGGGAAAGGGCCCGGCAGACCGGAAAAAGCAACGCGATCATCTTTATTGACGAGATTGACGTCCTGGGGTCGCGCCGGGGCAAGGTCACCAGTCATCTCGAGTACGACCAGACCCTCAACCAGTTGCTGGTGGAGATGGACGGGATCAAGGCGGACGAAGCGGTGCACCTGCTGGTGGTGGCAGCGACGAACCGGGCGGATCTTCTGGACCCTGCTCTTTTGCGCCCCGGCCGGTTCGACCGTCAGGTGCGCGTGGAGCTGCCGGACCGCGAGGGGCGGCTGGAGATCCTACGGTTGCACACGCGGAACAAGCCGTTGGCGGCGGACGTAGACCTGGCAGCGGTCGCGCGGGAAACTTTCGGTTTTTCCGGGGCCCACCTGGAAAGCCTGGCGAACGAGGCGGCGATTCTGGCGATGCGGGAAGAGACGCAGGAAATCCACCACCGCCACTTTGTAGAGGCTGTGGAGAAGGTGCTGCTGGGCGACAGGCTCGACAGGCGGCCGATGCGGGACGAACTGTGGCGGATCGCGGTCCACGAGACCGGACACGCCTTGTTGAGCGAATTGACCCGGCCGGGTTCGGTCACCACTCTTACGGTCACGCCCCGGGGGAGCACGCTCGGCTATCTGCGCCAGAAAAGTGAAAACGATAACTACCTCTATACCGAGGAGCAACTCCAGGATCGGCTTTCGGTTTTGCTGGCCGGGGCGGTCGCGGAAGAAATCATACTTGGAAGCCGCAGCACGGGAGCAACAAACGATTTCGAGCAGGCGGTACTCACGGCGGAAACGATGGTGCGGGCCGGGATGTCCCAGCTCGGAGTGGTTGCACTCGACGAGCTTCCCGACGATGTGTGGCACCAGGAGCTTTCCCGGCTGCTCAGGTGCCAGGAGGAACGGGTAAGGGCTTACCTGCAGTCGAAAAAAGAGCTGGTTACCCGGGTCGCGGAGCGGCTGCTGCTTGAGGAACGCCTTTCGGGAGAAGCATTCCGGTCAATGCTCGAAGGCAGTTCCTAAAGCCTCCTGCTATGGAGTGTTGCAAAATTCTAACTTTTCGAGAAATAGGGTCATCTATCTACGACACGATAGTTTTAGCAAAAAGCCCGGAGACCGCGAAAAACAACCCAGCATTTTGGAGGTTAGAGGTAGGAGGTTGGAAGTGAGAATTCTTGAGGGAATTCGCCTATAGCGAATTCCTACCATAAATTCTAACCTCTAACTTCTCACCTCTCACTTTCATTTTGGCAGGCGAGGTTTGGAAAGCGGTCTGCTGGACCTCAAGCCAGTCGCTTGCAGTTACTTGCGCGAATATTGCGGGGAGGGAAATTTTCGCCGCAGCCCCGGAAGGGATTTGCCCCGCCCCCGCGAATAATATCAAGTGAAATAAATTACTAACTCGCAGGGTGGTTCTCAATGCGGGCGGAAATAGTCTTCACCGGGACGGAATTGCTTTTGGGGCAGATCCTGAACACCCACGCTCAGTATCTCGGCCAGAAGCTTTCGGACCTGGGGATCAAGATTTCCCGGCACACCACGGTTGGCGACAACTCGGAGGAACTTGTTCAGGCCATCCGCGAAGCACTCCAGCGGGCGGACCTGATTATCACCACCGGCGGGCTGGGCCCCACAACGGACGACCTCACCATGGGTGCGGTGGGGGCTACCCTGGGGCTGCCGCTCGTCCTCAACACCACCGTACTTTCCTGGATCGAAGAGTACTTTACGAAGATCGGCCGGGCGATGCCGGAGAACATCACCCGGCAGGCTTATTTCCCTGCGGGGGCCACGATTTTACCCAACCCTGCGGGGACGGCGCCCGGCTGCATCATTGAGAAAGAAGGTAAGACAGTGGTGGTTTTGCCGGGGCCGCCGCGGGAACTGATACCGATGTTCGAAGAACACGTAGTTCCTTTTTTGAGCAAGAAGGTCGGCCGGGAAGGCGTTTTGAAATTCCGGGTCCTGAAGCTGACAGGGATTGCCGAATACGCTGCGCAGGAGCGGCTCCAGGACCTGGACAGCCGGGAAAACCCGCGGATCGGTTATATCGTCAAGCCGGGGGAGGTCCATATCCGGGTTACGGCCCAGGGACGGGATGACAGTGAAGCAGAGCGGTTGGTGGAGGAGATGGTGGCCAAAATCGAGGACCGTCTTGGCGACTACATCTTTGCCTGCGATGAAGAGGAAATCGAAGCAAAGGTGGGGGCGCTTCTGGCGGCACGGGGCTACGACATCGCCACTGCGGAGTCCTGTACTGCCGGGCTGGTGGCGGCGCGGCTGACAGAAGTCCCCGGAAGCTCCGAGTATTTTGCAGGCGGTGTGGTCGCCTACGCAAACGCAGTCAAGGAGAAGGTTTTGGGGGTGCCGGCGGCGGTTCTGCGGGAACGCGGGGCCGTGAGCCGCGCAGCGGCAGCGGCGATGGCGGAAGGGATTAAGAGGTTGCTGGGCACCGCCATTGGCGTGGGGGTCACCGGCATCGCCGGGCCGGGCGGGGGGACGCCCCGGAAACCGGTGGGCCTCGTCTACATCGCGGTGGCCACGCCCGGGGGGACGGAAGTAAGGGAGTTCCATTTCCCCGGCAGGCGCTTTGCGGTCCGGCAGGGAGCGGTGAATGCCGCTTTAAAGATGGTGCACGATTTCATCGTGCGGGAGAAGAAACAGTCCGGGCCCGGCCCCGGGCCTTAAGATTTCCGGCTCGAGTACCGGGGCCGGCCTGTTTTTTTTTCGGTTCCGGCCCCGGTCGGACGAGGCCGGGCGGCCAGAAAAGGCAGCAGAAGAAGGTATTGTTAAAGTTCCGGCAAATTTGATATAATTTGCTGTGGTTTTCAAGGAGGCGGTGTGGATGATCACCCGCGAAGATGTGGAGCACGTGGCGCTCCTGGCACGCTTGGAACTCAGCGAGGAAGAAAAACAGGTTTACACCGAACAGCTGGGCAAAATCCTGGAATACGCCTCTGTTTTAAACGAGCTCGACACGGAAGACGTGCCGCCGCTGGCACACGTTTTGCCGCTCCAGAACGTTTTCCGGGCGGACGAGGTAAAAGCGCGTCTCGATCCAGAAACGGTCTTGAAACATGCTCCCGACAGGGAGGATAAGCACTTCCGTGTCCCGCGCCTGGTTTAGTGTTTACCGCGACCGGCGAAGGCCTCGGGAACGTTTTCCCGGAAGAAACGGCCCCTGGTAAATGCACCCGGTGCTGGATCAAGTCTGGCGGACTTCTTCCCTTTTTCGAATTCGACCGAATTGGGGAGTGTGACTCGAATAGGGAACGCTTTTTGGAACAAGGGAAAAGGTCAAAGGTACTTTTCCTGCACTTCCGACATCCGGTGTCTGACGACCGACATCTGCTTTTAAGGAGGGACCGGTTTTGGACCTCTGCTTTCAGCCGGCCCACGAACTCGGCCGGCTTCTGCGGGAAAAGAAGGTTTCGGCGGTGGAACTGACAGGTGCGGTTTATTCCCGCATTGACGCCGTCGAAAGCCGGGTGAAGGCCTACCTTTTGACGTTGAAAGAGGAGGCGCTGAACCAGGCGCGGGCCGTGGATGCAGCACTGGCCGCCGGTGAAGAACTGCCTCCCCTGGCGGGGATACCCCTGGCGGTCAAAGACAACATCTGCCTCCACGGCGTGGAAACCACCTGCGCGTCAAAGATATTGAAGGGGTTCATTCCTCCTTACGATGCAACGGTGATCGAGCGGCTCAAGGAGCAGCGCGTGGTTTTCACCGGCAAGACCAATATGGACGAGTTTGCGATGGGTTCTTCCACTGAAAACTCGGGCTTTTATCCCACCGCCAACCCCTGGAACCTGGAGCGGGTTCCGGGCGGCTCCAGCGGGGGTTCGGCAGCGGCGGTGGCCGCGGGGGAGGCGGTGCTGGCCCTGGGTTCGGATACGGGCGGTTCGATCCGGCAGCCCGCTTCCTTCTGCGGGGTGGTGGGGCTGAAACCGACTTACGGGCTGGTCTCCCGGTACGGATTGGTGGCGTTTGCTTCCTCGCTCGACCAGATCGGACCCATCACCCGGGATGTCCGCGACTGCGCCCTGCTGCTCAACGCTATTGCCGGCCACGATCCGCGGGACTCCACTTCGGCCCCGCAAGAGGTTCCGGACTACACGGAATTTTTGGTGCCGCATGTCAAAGGTTTTCGGATCGGCATCCCGCGGGAGTACGTGGGGGAAGGGATCGCCCCGGAGGTGCGGGCGGTCCTGAACCGCGTGGTGGAGCTTCTGGAGGGAATGGGTGTACAAGTGGAGGAGACGTCGCTTCCCCACGTCCGGTATTCGCTGCCCGCGTACTACCTTATTGCTCCGGCGGAAGCGTCTTCAAATCTCGCGCGCTATGACGGGGTGCGGTACGGCCTGCGGGTGCCGGCGGAGGACGTCGTCACCATGTACAAAAAGACCCGTAGCCAGGGTTTCGGGGCCGAGGTGAAGCGGCGGGTCATGCTCGGCACCTACGCCCTTTCGGCGGGTTACTACGACGCTTACTACCTTAAGGCCCTCAAGGTGCGCACGCTCATCCGGCGTGATTTCGACGAGGCTTTCAAGCGGTTCGACCTGATTCTTTCGCCGACGGCGCCGACGCCGGCCTTCAAGATCGGAGAAAAGGTCGCTGACCCGCTGGCGATGTACCTTTCCGATATCTTTACGCTGGCGGTCAACCTGGCGGGCGTACCGGCGATATCGGTGCCGGGCGGGTTTGCCGGGCACCTGCCGGTGGGCGTCCAGTTCATCGGGCCTCCTTTTGCTGAGGGGCAGCTTTTCCGGGTGGCTTATGCACTGGAGCAGGAGACCGGTCTGGCGGCGAAGCGGCCCGCATTGTGAGGAAGGCAGGGAGACGATGAAGGGTTACGAAGCAGTGATCGGCCTGGAAATTCACGTGGAGCTGAAAACCGCCAGCAAAATTTTCTGCTCTTCGAGCGCCCATTTCGGTGCCGAGCCTAATGCCAATGTCTGCCCGGTTTGTTTGGGTTTGCCCGGTGTTTTACCGGTTTTAAATAAAAGAGTGGTGGAGTACGGGATCCGTGCGGCCCTGGCGCTCAATTGCGAGGTGGCACGGTTCTCAAAGTTTGACCGGAAGAACTACTACTACCCGGACCTGCCGAAGAATTACCAGATTTCGCAGTACGACCTGCCCCTGGCGCAGCACGGGTACCTCGAGATTGATACCGGGAACGGGCGGAAGCGGATCGGGATTACCCGGGTCCACATGGAAGAGGACGCCGGCAAGTTAGTGCACCAGGGGACGGTGACCACCACGCCGTACTCGCTGGTGGATTACAACCGGACCGGGGTGCCGCTTCTGGAGATCGTTTCGGAGCCGGATATGCGCTCACCCGAAGAAGCGCGGGCCTACGCCGAAAAGCTCCGGAGCATCATCCAGTTCACCGGGATTTCGGACTGCAAGATGGAAGAAGGTTCCCTCCGGGTGGACGCCAACGTTTCGGTGCGTCCGGCCGGGAGCCAGGGGTTCGGCGTTAAAACGGAGATTAAGAACGTGAACTCCTTCCGGGCGCTCGCGAGAGCCCTTACCTACGAGATCGAGCGGCAGATTTCGGTCCTGGAGGAAGGCGGGCGGATTGTTCAGGAGACGCGCACCTGGGACGAGGGGAAAGGGGTAACCCTGCCGCTCCGGAGCAAGGAGGAGGCGCACGATTACCGGTACTTTCCGGAGCCGGACCTCCCGCCGCTGGTGATCAGCCGGGAGTGGGTAGAGGAGATTCGCCGAACCCTTCCGGAGCTGCCGGACGCGCGGCGGGAGCGTTACATGAAGGAGTACGGTTTGCCGGCTTACGATGCCGGGGTGCTTACTACTACCCGGGAGATGGGTGATTACTTTGAGGCGTGCGTAAGGCTTTATCCTCGGCCGAAGACCGTCAGCAACTGGGTGATGGGGGAACTGGCCCGGCTTTTAAACGCCACCAACACGGAGATCACCGCTTCGCCCGTAAAACCGGAGCAACTGGCCACCCTGCTCAAACTTATTGATGACGGGACGATCAGCGGTAAGATCGCGAAGACGGTTTTCGAGGAGATGTTCAATACCGGTAAAGACCCGCAGGCGGTGGTGGAGGAGCAAGGCCTGGTACAGATTAGCGACGCGGCGGCGATCAAGGCGGTCGTTGAGAAGGTTATTGCGGCCAACCCTAAAGTGGTGGCGGATTTCAAACAGGGCAAGGACAAGGCGCTCGGTTTTTTAGTGGGCCAGGTAATGAAGGAAACCAGGGGCAAGGCCAACCCGCAGCTTGTGAACCAGCTTTTGAAGGAAAGCCTGGAATAATTGATTAAAGGCGGGAGGTCAGAAGTCGGAATATAAATATTTTGAACTAAGTAAATTCGCACCGCGAATTCTAAAAAATTCCGACTTCCTGCATCAGACATCCGTGATCGGGGGTGGGATTTGTGGAGTGCCGGAAAGATAATAACCTGGAGAGTTGTACTTGTACCTACGCCCACTGCGACAAAAAAGGGCTGTGCTGCGAGTGCGTGGCTTACCACCGGGAACACGGCGAACTGCCCGGGTGTTTCTTTCCGCCCGAGGCCGAGCGTACTTACGACCGGTCGGTGCAGGCGTTTATCCGCTGCCACCAGAAGTGTTGATTCTGATAATTTTAAAAAAAGATTGGGTGGGTGGTTTCTGTGCAGGGGAGAGAGATTCGGATTGTTGATACCACGCTTCGCGACGGGGAGCAGACGGCGGGGGTGGTTTTTGCGAACCGGGAAAAGATCCGGATCGCCAAGCTTTTGGACGAATTGGGCGTGCACCAGATCGAGGCCGGCATCCCGGTGATGGGCGGGGACGAGGCCGAGGCGATCGAGGAAATTTGCCGGTCCGGCCTTAAAGCCAGCATCATGGGCTGGAACCGCCCGGTGATCAAGGATATTGAGGCCTCGCTGGCCTGCGGCGTGGATGCGGTGGCCATCTCCATTTCCACCTCCGACATCCATATCAAGTACAAGCTCGGGACTTCGCGGGAGTGGGTGCTGGAAAAGGTGACGGAGGCGGTGGCCTTTGCCAAGAAGCACGGCGTGTATGTCTCGGCGAACGCCGAGGACGCTTCGCGGAGCGACACGGATTTCCTGCTCACCTTTGCGCGGGCGGTTAAGGAGGCGGGGGCGGACAGGCTGCGGTACTGCGATACCGTGGGCGTACTTGATCCTTTCACCACGTACGAGAAAATAAAGCAGATTATTGACGAGGTCGGCATTCCGGTGGAAATGCACACGCACAACGACTTCGGCATGGCTACGGCCAACGCTTTGGCGGGGGTCCGGGCCGGTGCCGACTGGATCGGGGTCACCGTGTGCGGCCTCGGGGAGCGGGCCGGAAACGCTGCACTCGAGGAAGTTGTAATGGCGCTAAAACACCTTTACGGGATCGACCTGGGCTTTAAAACCGAGATGTTCCGGGAGATCGCGGAGTACGTCTCCCGGGCCGCCCACCGGGAACTTCCGGCGTGGAAGGCGATCGTGGGTTCGAATATGTTCGCGCACGAGTCCGGCATCCACGCGGACGGCGCGCTTAAACACCCCAAGACTTACGAGGCGTTCCAGCCGGAAGAAGTGGGATTGACCCGGCAGATCGTGATCGGAAAGCATTCGGGCACGGCGGCGCTCAGGGCCAAGTTTGCGGAATTCGGCATCGTGCTGACCAAGCACCAGGCCGAGGAGCTCCTGCCGGAGATCCGCCGGGCGGCGGTGGACTTCAAACGCCCGCTTTTCGAAAAAGAGCTGGTACACATTTACGAGGACTACTTCGGAAAGAGGGGATAGGGCTTTGGGGCAGACCATCATTGAAAAGATCCTTTCCCGGGCCAGCGGTAAGCACGCCCGGGCTGGCGAAATCGTGGTGGCCCGGGTCGACCAGGTGATGGCCCAGGACGGCACGGCCCCGCTCGCCATTCAGGCGTTTGAGCGGATGGAAGGGAAAAGGCTCTTCGATCCGGAGCGGGTGAACCTGGTTGTTGACCACAGCGCCCCGAGTCCCACCGAAGGGATCTCCAACCTGCACAAGCTGATGCGCGATTTCGCCGCGGTGCAGGGGTGCAGGCTTTACGACGTCGGCGACGGCGTATGCCACCAGGTGATGGTGGAAAGCGGCCGGGTAGGTCCGGGCTGCGTGGTGGTGGGGGCGGATTCGCACACCTGCACCTATGGTGCACTCAACGCCTTCTCCACCGGCGTGGGTTCCACCGACCTGGCGGCGGCGCTGATATCCGGACAGATGTGGTTTAAGGTGCCGGAGACGATCAAAATCGTCTGCCACGGCACCCTGCCGTCCGGGGTCTACGCGAAGGACCTGATCCTTTACCTCATCGGGGACCTGACGGCGGACGGGGCTACCTACAAGGCGGTGGAGTATACGGGGCCGGCGGTGCAGGCGCTCTCACAGGAAGGCCGGTTCACCGTCGCCAACATGGCGGTCGAGATGGGCGCCAAGGCGGGGCTGATGGAGGCGGACGAAAAGACGTTCGCCTGGCTTGCGGCGCACGGGGGCGGTGGTTATACACCGGTGACGGCCGACCCGGATGCGGCGTACGCGGCAGTGAAGGAGTACGACGTCGCGGGTCTTGAGCCGCAGGTGGCCAAACCCCACCGGGTGGACAACGTGGCGCTGCTCCGGAGCGTCGCGGGGCTCAAGATCGACCAGGCCTTCATCGGTACCTGCACGAACGGCCGGCTGGAGGACCTGCGGGTGGCTGCGAGCATTCTGGCCGGCAGAAAGGTGCACCCCGGGGTGCGGCTGATCGTGGCCCCGGCTTCCCGGCGGATTTACCTGGAAGCGATGCGGGAGGGCCTTCTAACAACGCTTGTTGAGGCGGGTGCGGCGGTGGTGACGCCCGGCTGCGGGCCGTGCGTCGGCACCCACAACGGCGTTCCGGCCGACGGCGAGGTGGTTGTCTCCACGGCCAACCGGAACTTCAAGGGCCGGATGGGGAACCGGAACGCGGAGATTTACCTGGCTTCGCCGGCGAGTGTTGCGGCGGCAGCCGTTGCCGGGCAGGTAACGGACCCCCGTGAGTTTTTGGGTTCGGCGCGGTGAAAACTGCGCCCGGCTTAGTTTTCTTACTAAGAGTCCGATTCCTGCTTCCGGCTGCCGGTTTTTGAAGTGTTCGTTTATGAACCGCTGGCAGGAGATGCTGGGGAAAGTTCCTGCAGGGGCGAAGCAGAGGGGGATTTCTCGATGAAACTGCACGGACGAGCGCATAAGTTCGGTGACGACGTCAACACAGACTATATCATTTCGGGCAAGTACAAGTTTAAGACCCTCGACATGAACGAGTTGGCACGCCACGTAATGGAGGACCTGGACCCAGATTTTTACCAGAAAATCCGCCCGGGGGACTTCATCGTTGCGGGGGCGAATTTCGGCTGCGGCTCCTCCCGGGAACAGGCGCCGCTGGCCATCAAGCACGCCCGCATCGGCGCGGTGCTGGCGAAGTCGTTCGCCCGGATCTTTTTCCGGAACGCCATCAACACCGGCCTTCCGGTGGTGGAATGCGATACCGACCAGATCCAGCCCGGCGACGAACTGGCGGTGGACCTGGTGGCGGGCGTGATCGAAAACCGCACCCGAGGGGTCAAGATCCCGGTGAAACCCCTCCCGCCGGTAATGCTGAAGATCCTGGCCGACGGGGGCCTGGTGGCGCACTTCAAGAAGTACGGCGGCTTCAACTTCGGCTGAGAGCGGGCTGAATAAGGGGACGGGCTGCGCTTTTTCCGCTTTTAAAATCAAAGGACAGGCTACATATATTTTCAAGGAATTTATCAGAATTCTGGCTGGAGGAAGTCGATGCCTAAGATCACACTGATTCCCGGGGACGGGATTGGCCCTGACATCACTACGGCCGCCAGGCGGGTGCTCGACGCAGCCGGGGCGGGAATCGAATGGGAGGTCGTGGAGGCCGGTGAGAAGGTTGTCGCCGAGTATGGTACTCCCCTGCCGGAGCACGTTCTCGAGTCAATTAAGCGGAACCGCGTCGCGCTGAAAGGACCGATTACCACGCCCGTAGGCAAGGGCTTCCGGAGCGTGAACGTGACCCTGCGGCAGGAACTCGATCTTTACGCCTGCGTCCGGCCGGCAAAAACCCTCCCGGGAATCAAAACCCGCTACGAGAACGTTGATTTGATCGTGGTCCGCGAGAACACAGAGGACCTTTACGCCGGCATCGAGCACCGGGTGGGAAAAAACGCGGCGGAGAGCATCAAGATCATCACGCGCGAGGCCTCCGAACGGGTCGTCCGTTTCGCCTTCGAGCTTGCCCGGCGGGAGGGGCGCAAGAAAGTGACCGCGGTGCACAAGGCGAACATCATGAAGCTGACCGACGGCCTCTTCCTCGAGTGTGCCCGCGCGGTGGCGGCCGATTACCCGGACGTCGCTTTTGAGGACATGCTGGTGGACGCGATGTGCATGAAGCTCGTCCAGACGCCCGAGAACTACGACGTGCTGGTCCTTCCCAACCTTTACGGTGACATCGTATCCGACCTGGCGGCGGGCCTGGTGGGGGGCTTAGGCGTAGCGCCGGGGGCAAACATCGGCGTCGAGATCGCGGTCTTTGAGCCGGTTCACGGTAGCGCACCGAAGTATGCCGGCATGGATAAGGTTAATCCCCTCGCCACCATCCTCTCGGGGGTAATGATGCTCAAGCACCTGGGCGCCTTTGCGGCTGCGGAACGGGTGATGCGCGGCGTCACCGCCGTCCTGGAGGAAGGGAAGACCGTCACCTACGATCTCGGCGGTACCGCCAGAACCAGTGAGATGGCGGGCGCCATTATCGCGAAGATGCAGTAGGGTTTAAAACTCCCACGCGAAGTCCGGGATGCCGGTGACGGCGGTTATGGCTTCGCGCATCGTATTGCAGATCCGGTCGAGCCCCTGCGGCGTTTTCGCCTCACACCGGGCCACCAGCACCGGCTGGGTATTGGAGGCCCGTACCAGGCCCCAGCCGTCTTCAAAGAGTACCCGGGCGCCATCCACGTCAATCACTTCATTGGTTTTCCGGAAATGCTCTACCAGCCGGGCGACTACCGTGAACTTTTGTTCGTCGGGGCAGGCGATCCGCGTCTCCGCCGTGGCATGATAGCGCGGCAGGTCGGCAAGCAGCGTTGATAACGGCCGGTCGGTATGCGAAAGGATCCGCAGCAGCCTGCCGGTAGCGTAAAATGCATCGTCGAAGCCGTAATACTCGTCCGCAAAAAAGAGGTGCCCGGACATCTCGCCGGTGAAAACGGCGCCGACCTCTTTCATCTTTGCTTTGACAAGGGAATGACCGGTTTTGTAGAAGAGGGGCCGTCCCCCCAGACGGCGGATTTCGTCCACGAGTGCCTGGGAGCATTTCACTTCCACAATGCACGGCCTGTCCGGGTAGTGGGGCAGGATTTCCCGCCAGAAAAGGATCATCAACCGGTCGCCCCAGATGACGTTCCCTTTTTCATCCACCACCCCGAGCCGGTCGGCGTCCCCGTCATAACCCACTCCCAGGTCGCACCCCTCTTCGAGGACGGCGCGCCGGAGGTCGGCAAGGTTGGCGGTCTTGACCGGGTCCGGCTGGTGGTTGGGAAACCTCCCGTCGGAAACGCAGAAAAGGGGGACCACCGCGCACCCCCAGCCCCGCAGGATTTCCTCGGCAAAAAGCGCGGCCGTGCCGTTGCCGCAGTCCACGGCGACTTTCAGACGCCGTGGTCCCAGGTGAACCTTCTCCCGCAGCATTGACAGGTACGCTGCTGCTGCGTCCACCTGCTGAACCGTCCCGCTTCCGCAGTCGAAGGAACCGCTTTCCATGAGTTTCCGCAGGTGCTGGATTTGCTCCCCGTAAATCGTGCCGTCGCCGGCGACGATCTTGAAGCCGTTTTCCTCCGGCGGGTTGTGGCTGCCGGTGATCATCACTCCGTTGGGGATGCCGTAATGCCTGCAGGCGAAATAAAGGATAGGCGTCACCACCACACCGGTGTCGCTGACCGTGCAGCCGGTGTCCGTCAGCCCCTGCACCAGCGCGTCCCGCAACTCCGGAGAACTCAGCCGGTTGTCCCGCCCGACCACCACCCGGTTGTCGCCGCGGGCGGTGAAGAAGGTACCCAGCGCCCTTCCCAGGGTCGCCACCACTTCCGGGGTCAGATCTCGACCGGCGACGCCTCTGATGTCGTAAGCACGGAAGATGTGCGGGTTAAACCGCATCGTCGTAACCCGCCTCCTTCAGCGCGGCGACCAGCCGCTTGATCTCCTGGGCGCGTTCTTTCGCACAGACCAGCAGCCGGCCGTCTTCCTCCACGATGACGATGTCCCGGATCCCCAAGGCGCCCACCACGTGCTTCGAAGCCCGTACCACGCAGCCGGAACTCTCCACCAGGACCCCGCTGCCTTCAATGACGTTGCCCTGCCCGTCCTGGTTGCCGCCGTAGCGGGCCCAGGCCGGCCAGGTCCCCACGTCGTCCCAGCCGAAGTCGGCCGGCAGCACGACCACGTTTTTCGCCTGTTCCATCACGCCGTAATCCACGGAGATCCGGGGCAGGGAGGGATACTCGCTTTCGATTACGGCGGTTTCCTGCTCCGTACCCAGGGATGCGGCGATGCGCTCCAGGCCCGCGGCCAGCTCAGGCAAATACTCCGCAAACAAGGTGAGGATTACGTCCACCCGCCAGATAAACATCCCGCTGTTCCAAAAGTACTTGCCGCTGGCGAGGAAACGGCGTGCTTTGAGCTGATCCGGCTTTTCCGTGAAACGCAAAGCCCGGTAGACGGCGATGCTGCCCACCGTCCGCAGCATCTCCCCCCGCTGGATGTAACCGTACCCGGTTTCCGGCCGCGTGGGCGTGATCCCGAGCGTAACCAGCCATTCGCCGCTCCGGGCGGTATCCACGGCGATTTCCAGTATCCGGCGGAACCGTGCCGTATCCGCGATGTAGTGGTCCGCCGGCAGGACAATCATTGCGGCCTGGGGGTCGCGCCGCGCAAGGTAAATAGCCGCCAGCCCTGCCGCCGCCGCCGTATCGCGCCCACACGGCTCCTCGATCACGTTTGCTTCCGGAATCTCCGGTACCTGCTCCTTGACCAGGTTTCCGTAGCCGCGCCCGGTGACGACGTAGACGTCCGCCGGTTCCACAAACCCGCGGAGCCGGTCCACCGTTTGCTGAAGCATGGTTCTTTCCCCGATCAGGTTTAAGAACTGCTTCGGCCGGTCCTTTGAGCTCAGCGGCCAGAAGCGTTCGCCGCTGCCGCCGGCCAGGATTACCGCAAAAACAGCAGGCACGTTTTACGCCTCCTCGAGGGCCGTAATCGGATTGCAATCCCGATCGCCCACTTTTTTCTCTTAACATTTTAATCGAGTTGTTCCCCACTCATTTTAATCGAGTTGTCCACTGGGACATATACTTTAGCTGAAAAGGATTACAAGGGCATAGCACCCTGGGCCGTGCTGTAAACATCTTCTGTCAGTTGAAGAAACAAGCCGATACTTAGAATTCTATCACGTTTCGCCGGATTAGGGGCGGGCTGGTTTGCCGAAAAACCAACTTTTTGCAGCAGAAGCATGCAATTTGGTACAACGTTGGCGATTGCGGGCCGTTGCGTTATAATCTGAATCAAGATGATATTGAAAGCAAGCGCCGTTTGTATTAAAATGTTTAAATTAAGAGATTAACTAAAAAGAAACCCTGTGTCTCCAACTAAGCTCGCCAAATTTTAACCTTTTTACAGGAATTTAGAACGGGAAGTCCTAAAAGGCCGTTTTTTCCCCGGAGTATAGCGGTAGGGGGGTGGTAAAAGGCCGGTTGAAAGACAAGTCTCAAGCAGCAGCAAATGTGGAAAGTTGGCAAGATGGTGCAAGAAACGGGCGGTTGATGTTGCAGGTCTGGGTGGTTGCTACGAAGTCCCCTTTATCAGTCCGGAAGACGAGCGGCTGTTCCCGGTTATTTTTGAAAAGAAGCAGTAAAGGGGATGGTTGCCGGTCTTTCCTTGGAGGTGGAGTTGGTTGCAGCAGGATTATTTGATGCTGGCTGTTTACCCGTTGGTGATTCTTGGTTTCGCGGCTTTTGTGCTGGCTTTGGCCTGGGTTCTCCGGGCGAAGCCGCCCCGGTCAGCGGATAAACAGGCTCCGTACGAGTGCGGTGTGTCCACCAGGGGCGAGACGTGGGTGCGCTTTCGTGTGGCTTATTACCTGTATGCTCTAATTTTTGTAGTCTTCGACGTGGAGACTATTTTTCTTTATCCTTGGGCGGTGGCCCTGAACCGGTTAGGCCTCTTTGCTTACATTGAGGCGGTCATTTTTATTGTCATCCTGCTGGTCGGTCTGGGCTACGCCTGGAAGGAAGGGGCGCTGGAATGGAAGTAGAACGCATAGAATCGAAAATGCCGGAAAAGGGCGAGGCTGGCCGGGCGCCCGGAGAGGGACCGTTATTCTGTGTACGGGACCACCTGCAAATGGCAAACGACGAGGTTCTGAAAAGGATGACCGTTCACCGGAACGCGCTGATCGCCCCCCTGGACTTGGTCTTCAACTGGGCGCGCAAAAGCTCGATCTGGCCGGTAACATTCGGTCTTGCCTGTTGCGCTATTGAAATGATGGCGGCGTCACTGGCGCGTTACGACCTTGACCGGTTCGGGGTGATGTTTCGCGCTTCACCGCGCCAGGCGGACCTGATGATTGTCGCCGGCACGCTGACCAAGAAGATGGCGCCGACCCTGAAGCGCCTGTACGAGCAGATGTCGTCCCCGCGGTACGTACTCGCGATGGGTTCCTGTGCGATCAGCGGCGGTCCTTTCCGCGACTCGTACAGCGTGGTACCGGGCGCGGACCTGGTCATCCCCGTTGATGTTTACGTCTCCGGTTGCCCGCCGCGGCCGGAGGCCTTAATCGAAGGCATTTTGCGGTTGCGGGAGAAGATTATGAAGGAATCGGTGGTGAGTAGAGGACGATGAAAACGCAGGATGCGGAAAAAAGGAAAACCGTGCTTACAAAACGCTTTGGAGAGGCGGTTACTCCCACTGTTGACCCGGACGGTGTCCTCGAACTGGTTGTAGCACCACCGCAAGCACCGGAGGTTCTGAAGACCCTGCATGAAGAATACGATTTTCACCAGCTTCATGATCTCACGGCAGTTGACTACATAAAAGACAACCAGATCACCGTTCTTTACCGGTTGATGAACCTCGACAAGCCCGACATGCTGGTGGTCAAAGTACCGCTTGACCGCAGCCAGCCCGAGGTGGCTACGGCAACGGGAATCTGGCCGGCGGCCAACTGGTTGGAGCGGGAGGTCTACGATTACTTCGGCGTCAAGTTTGTGGGCCATCCGAACCTGACCCGAATTATGCTGTGGGAAGGGTTTGACGGGCATCCCTTCCGGAAAGACTTTCAGGCCTTCGACCAGGCACCCCCGGACATCGAACCACACGAGGCGTACCTGGCAAGCGGTTTTGAGGGCCCGATTGATCTCCGGGATGTAGGCAACGGGAACGGTGCCGCGCGGAAACTGATCGTAAATTTCGGCCCCCAGCACCCTTCGATGCACGGGGTCTTCCGGGCGGCGGTGGAGCTGGACGGGGAAACGATCGTTGATCTGAAGCCGATTGTCGGTTACCTCCACCGCGGGCTGGAAAAGCTGGCCGAAATGCGGACCTGGGCGCAGGTAATCCCGTATACCGACCGGACCGACTACCTCGCGGCAATGAACAACAACCATGCTTACGTGCTGGCGGTGGAAAAACTGGCCGGGATCGAGGTCCCCCTGCGGGCGGAAATCATCCGGGTGCTCATGTGCGAACTCGGCCGGATCCACAGCCACCTGATGGCGATCGGCTGTTTCGGCATGGATACGGGGGCCCTTACCCCGTTTCTTTACGTGTGGCGGGAACGCGAGAAGATTTACGACCTCTTTGAAATGGTGTGCGGCGGCCGCCTGCTTACCACCTACTTCCGGATCGGCGGCGTGGCGCGCGACCTGCCTCCGGAGTTCCTGCCGCGCTTAAAGAAGTTTTTGCAGGAGTTTCCGAAGTGCATCGAGCAGTACAACAACATCCTCAGCGGCAACGAGATCTTCCAGATGCGCCTCCGCAAGGTGGCCCATCTCACGCGGGAAGTGGCGCTCAAGTATTCCATCACCGGGCCGATGCTGCGTGCTGCCGGCGTCAACTACGACGTCCGCAAGGCCGATCCCTACTCGCTTTACAGCAAGTTCGATTTCAAGGTGCCGCTGGGCAAGAACGGCGACGCCTGGGATTTCTACTGGCTGCGCGTTCTGGAGATGTGGCAGAGCATGCGGATCGTCAACCAGGCGATCGAGTACCTGGAGGAGGTGGGTCCGGGGCCCGTTCTGGCCAAGGTGCCCAAGACGCTTAAACCCAAAGAAGGAGAGGCCTACGTTCATATCGAGTCGCCGAAGGGAGACCTTGGCTGCTATGTGGTCAGTGACGGCGGCCCCAATCCGTACCGCTTCCGGTGGCGCCCGCCGCTCTTCATCAACGTGCAGTCCCTGCCCGAGTTGGTGCGCGGGTGGAAGATTGCCGACTTCATCGCAATTTTCGCTGGGTACGACGCGGTAATGGGCGAAGTAGACCGTTAGGTTTCGCGATAGCTGGAGTAAAGGGGTGGAAAGAGTGGATGTTACCCAAGGCTTAAACGCCTACCCGGTGATCGTCGGGTGGCTCCAAGGGTGCGGCGTTCCGGGCTGGCTGGCGGAGATCCTGTACCGGGTCGGCGCGGGTCTTTTGGTCCTCACCCTGATCGCTACCCTGGCGTTGGTGCTGGTCTATATGCTGCGAAAAGTGATGGGGCACATGCAGTGCCGGCTGGGACCGCGCGTCACCGGTCCGTTCGGGCTGCTGCAGACGGTGGCCGACGCGCTCAAACTGATGCAGAAAGAGGACATTATCCCGGCGCGCGTGGACCGGCCGATGTTTATCCTTGCACCCTACCTGGTCTTCTTATCCTGCGGGATGATCTTCATGGTCCTGCCGCTCTCGCCGACCTGGATCCTGAACGACCTGGAAGCGGGAGTCCTGTATTTCGTCGCCTTTGGGTCCCTGGCGAGTTTCGGTCTGCTGATGGCCGGTTGGGGCTCCAACAGCAAGTACTCCCTGATCGGCGGGATGCGCTCCGTCGCCCAGGTTGTGAGTTACGAGGTGCCTTTGGTGTTGGCCCTTTTGGGTTCGGTGATGCTTGCCGGGACCCTCAGCACGCATGAAATCGTGCTGGCTCAGGGAGGAACCTGGTTCGGCTGCATCCCGCGGTGGTTCATCTTCCTGCAGCCGCTGGGCTTCGTCATTTACTTCCTGTGCGGTTTGGCGGAGACGGGGCAGACCCCCTTTGACCTTCCGGAGGGGGAATCGGAGCTGGTCGCCGGGTACAACACCGAATACAGCGGGATGCGCTTCGCGCTGTTCTTTTTGGCGGAGTTCGGGAACACCTTCGCCATAGCGGCGATGGCTACGACCCTGTTCCTGGGAGGCTGGCACGGTCCGGTCTTACCGTTCCTCCCGTGGCTGTGGCCCTTCATCTGGTTTATGGTCAAGGCGATGGCCCTGACCTTCTGCATGATGTGGGTGCGGTCCACCTGGCTGCGCTTCCGGATTGACCAGATGATGGACTTCGGCTGGAAAATACTGGTACCACTGGCGCTGCTGAACATCTTTATCAGCGCCGGTGAGGTTGCCGCTATTCGTTGGATTGGTGGGTGAGAAGATGGCACACGGAAGAGGAGCATTGCGTGGCCTGCGGGTGACGATGGGGGTGATGCTCACCCGGCCGTTCACGGTGGAATACCCCTTCAAAAGGCTGAAGTTTGCGCCGGTGTACCGGGGCGGATTCTGTTTTTACCCGGACAAGTGCATCGCCTGCCAGTTGTGCCAGAGCGCTTGCCCCAACGGGGTGATTACCGTGGGGCGGGAGCGGGGCCCGGATAAGAAGATGCACCTGGTGAGTTACGAAATGGATTTGCAGTACTGTCTGTACTGCGGTTTTTGCGTGGAAGCATGCAACAAGGATGCCCTGGTCATGACGGACCAGATTGACCTCACCACCTACGATCGCAGTTTCCTGAAGGTGGCGGTTCCGAAAGAGCTCATCCCGCGCCCGGCGAGTGCACCAAGCACCGCCGGTCCGGCAAAGAAGGCCGAAACTGCCCCTAAGGAAACTGCACCAAGAAAGGAGGACCAGGAGTGAAGGGAACGGTCATTATTTTCGCTGTGCTGACGGCCCTGGTTCTCGGCGGCGGTTTGGGTGTGGTGCTGTTGCGTAACGTTTTTCACGCGGCGGTGGCGATGGTGGTTTGCTTCCTGGGGGTGGCCGGGCTGTATTTCAGCCTTCAGGCCGATTTCCTGGCGGTGATCCAGGTGCTGATCTACGTCGGCGCCGTAGCCATTATCATCGCTTTCGCGATCATGCTCACGCGCCGCGGGGAGATGCGGGACACCAACCGCTTTGTCAGCAATTACTGGCAGTTGGCGCTTGGAACCGTTGTTGCGGGTGCTTTGGGAGTGGTCCTGATTACGTTGGGGACCAGCATGTCGTGGCAGGTTTCCGGTAAGGCTCCTACTCCCGATCTCACGCGGTTTTTAGGCGAGGCCATGCTGACCCGGCTGCCGATCCCGTTTGAGATTGCGGCCGTGCTGCTGTTGGTGGCCCTGGTCGGCGCAGTGATGATTGCCCTGGAGGAGGTGCGTAAGTCCTGATGATGCCTCTATCATGTTATTTCGGCGTGAGTACGCTGCTTTTTGTCATCGGGCTCTTTGGGGCCCTGACGAAAAGAAACGCGATCGTGGTGCTGATGTGCATCGAGCTTATGCTCAACGCGGTGAACATCAACCTGGTGGCATTCTCCCGGTTTCTTGACCCGGAGGCGCTTTTGGGGCACCTTTTTGTAATCTTTACCATCGCCGTGGCGGCGGCCGAGGTGGCCGTAGGCCTGGCGATCGTACTGGTGCTCAATCGCTACCGGGACACCGTCAACCTGGAGGATTTCACCTGGCTGAAAGGTTAGCCGGGTGCAAAACGAAGGAAAGGCGGAAGAGATATGGAATTAGCTTGGGGGGTTTTATTTACACCACTTATAGCCTTCGTAATTATTAGCTTATTCACCTGGCCCTACCGGAAGTTAAGCGGTTGGATTACCGTCACGGCGATCGGTATAAGCGCGGTGCTTTCCATAATCGTTCTGACTCGGGTTATTGCCGACCCGGGACCCCACGAGTTTGTGTGGCACTGGCTTTCGGTAGGCCCCGTCAACATCGATTTCGGTATGCTGCTCGACCCGCTGGCGGCGGCGATGTTGATGGTGGTATGTGTGGTAAGCTTCTTGATCCAGCTTTACTCCACTGCCTACATGGAAGGTGACGAGGGTTACGCGCGCTACTTCGCTTTTATGGCCCTGTTCACCTTCTCGATGCTCGGTATCGTACTGGCGAACAACCTGTTACAGGTCTACGTCTTCTGGGAACTTGTCGGTTTGTGCTCCTACCTGCTGATCGGTTTCTGGTACTTCAAACCGGAGGCCGCGGCCGCTGCCAAAAAGGCGTTCGTGGTCACGCGGTTCGGTGACTTCGGCTTCCTGCTGGGTATTCTGCTGCTCTTCGGCTACGTCGGCAGCTTCCATTACGGGCATATCACCCACGCCATCGAAGCCGGGCACCTGACCGGAACGGCGCTGACCGTTGCCGTGGTGCTGGTCTTCTGCGGCGCGATAGGCAAGTCGGCGCAGTTCCCACTGCACGTCTGGCTTCCGGACGCGATGGAAGGTCCGACGCCGGTCAGCGCGCTGATCCACGCCGCCACGATGGTGGCCGCCGGTGTCTACCTGGTTGCGCGGACTTACGGTATGTTCCACGCGAGCGAACAGGCGATGCTGGTGGTGGCTTACATCGGCGCCATCACCGCTTTTCTCGCGGCGACAATGGCTTGCGGGCAGAGCCGGATGAAGCGGATTATCGCGTACTCCACCTGCAGTCACCTGGCGAAGATGATGATGGCCCTTGGTATCGGGGGCTTCACCGCAGGTACTTTCCACCTGATGACCCACGCCGTCTTCAAGGCGCTGCTCTTTTTGACTGCCGGCAGCGTGATGCTCCTCTACCACCACGAAGAAAACATCTGGCGGATGGGTGGGTTGTACCGGTTTATGAAGATCACCGCCATCGCCATGATCATCGCCGGCCTTTCGAACTGCGGGCTTTTCCCCTTCGCCGGGTTCTTCAGCAAGGACGAGATTCTGGTGGCCATCAAAGAAAGCGGTCACATGGGGCTGTACTGGCTCGGGATTTTCCTCGCGCTGGTCACGGCGTTCTACACCTTCCGGTTGATCTTTGTGGTCTTTTTCGGGCCGCGCTCGGAATGGTCGCCGGTGGGACACGGGCACGGGGATGACCACCATCACGAACCGCTGCCCGACATCGGTAATCCGCGGCCCAGCCAGATCTGGAAGATGCAGCCCGTGAGCATTGCGGAGCGGGAAAAGGCGGATAAGCACATTGGCAAGGAACCTTTTGCGGTCGCTTTTCCGCTGATCGTGCTGGCCATATTAAGCACGGTAGCCGGATTCATCGGCTGGCCCGGGCTTAAAAACGGTTTTGCCTCTTTCATCTACTTTGAGCATCCCCACCATGCAGCCGGGTTTGACATGCCGACCGTGCTGATCTCGACTGCCGCCGTCCTCCTGGGCATCTGGGCCGCCTGGGCGATTTACGGGAAACGGCAGACTGCGGCCGACCCGCTGTCGGAGATGATCGGCCCGCTGTACACGCTGGTCGAACGCAAGTACTACTTTGACGAGATCTACCTGTGGTTCATCCGGCGCTTCGTCGACGGTACCGCCAAGGTACTGGCCTGGTTCGAAGAAAACATCTTCACCGGGTTTTTCGCCCACGGCATCGCGGGCGCGATGATGACGCTGGGGCGGTTCTTCCGGCTCTTCCAGAACGGTTTGGTGCAGCGGTACGCCCTGATCTTCTTCCTGGGCGTCCTGGTGGTTGCCCTGATCGTTATCTGGCGTGAACCGAGTTTGGCGGCCGTGATTGGAGGGGGGAAATAATGAGCTTTCCGGTAGTAAGTGCCACCGTTTTCGCGCCCCTGGCCGGTGCAGTGCTCATATCCTGTATCCCTGCCGCGCGCAAGGAGGCCATCCGGTGGGTGGCGGCCATCGCCTCAGGAATTTCCCTGGTCCTTGCCATCTACCTGGTCCTTTCTTACGACCTGGCGGCGGGAGGGGTCCAGTTCGCAGAAAAGATCGACTGGCTGCCGGCCTTCGGCGTCAAGTACTTCGTGGGCGCCGACGGCATCTCGGTGGCGATGCTGCTGCTGAACGCCATCGTGGGCTTCACCGGTGTCTTTGCTTCCTGGTCGGAGATCCAGGACCGGGTGAAGGAGTTCTTCATCACCTTCCTGGCTCTGATGTTTGCATGTGCGGGAGTGTTCGTCTCCTTCGACCTCTTTCTCCTCTTCGTTTTCTTCGAGCTGGCGGTGCTGCCGAAGTACGTGTTGATCGCGGTTTGGGGAAGCACGAAAAAGGAATACGCGGCGATGAAGCTGGCCCTGTACCTGACGCTGGGCGGGGCGATCACCCTGTTAGGCATCTTCTGCCTTTACTTCGTCGCCGGGATCAACTCGCTGGACCTGCTGGAGCTGGCAAGGCACCAGTTTGCGCGGGCGGACCAGTTGTGGCTCTTCGCGATTCTCGCCCTGGGCTTTGCGGTCCAGGTACCGATTGTACCGCTGCACTCCTGGTTGCCGGACGCGCACACGGGTGCTCCCACAGCCGGTAGTATGATCCTGGCCGGTGTCGTGATGAAGTTAGGGGCCTACGGTATCGTCCGCGTGGCGCTCTGGCTCTTCCCTGAAGGAGCGGTTTTCTGGGCGCCGCTGATCGCGCTCTTCGCCGTAATCTGCGTCGTATACGCCGCCTTTGTGGCCATGGGGCAAACAGACCTGAAATACATGATCGCCAACTCCAGTATCAGCCACATGGGCTACTCGGTGCTGGGGATAGCCGCGCTCACCATCGCCGGCTTGACGGGTGCGGTGTTCCAGTTCTTCGCCCACGGGATCATGGCGGCCCTGCTCTTTGCCTTGGCCGGGATGACATACCACCGGACCCACACCCGGATAATGGCCGAAATGGGCGGCCTGGCGAAGGTGATGCCCGGGCTGGCCATTGCTTTCGTTATCGGTTCGCTGGCTTCGGTCGGCCTGCCGGGGACCGCGAGCTTCTGGGCGGAGTTTACGACTTTCGTCGGGTCGTTCCCGCGTTTTCCGGTCCTGGCTATTATCGCCATCTCCGGGATCGTGTTCACCGCTTATTACATGCTCCGTGCGGCGCAGCGGGTTTACTTTGAACGTCTGCGGCGCAAGGAGTTTCTCAAGCTGGATAACGCCCACTGGTACGACTGGGTGGTGATCAGCGTGATCGTCTTCTTCATCATCGCCATGGGCGTCTATCCCTCGCTGATAATGGATTTGATCAAGAGCGGGCTCGGTCCGATTCTGGCGAAACTGCCAAGTACCGTACCGACGGCGGTCGGTCTCGGATGGCTTGCGGGTTTAGGAGGTGTATAGTGGTATGGAGATGAGCGTACGTTTGTTGCTCCCTGAAATCATTACCTGCGTGGCGGGTCTGCTCATCCTCTGCGAGCGCCTGGTCATGCGGGGCGACCCGGAGCGCAAGGATGCAGCCTGGTTTGGCGCAGGCGCGGTCGTTATCGCGGCGATTGCGGCCGTGAAGCTGCTCGGCGTCAACGTGACGGCTTTTTACGGCAGTTACCGGGTGGACGACCTTGCCGTATACTTTAAAATCATCGCCGCCGTGGCTGCGGGGCTGACCCTCCTTTTTGCCCCCGACTTGCTCGCCCGGCAGCGCGTTAATTCGGGCGACTTCGCGGCGCTGGTGCTGTTCGGCGCCACCGGGATGATGCTGCTTCCTTCGGCGCTGGACTTCATCACGCTCTTCATTTCGCTGGAACTGATCAGCGTCAGTTTCTACGTATTGATTGCGATCCAGCGGGGCGAGGTGCGCCCGGCGGAAGCGGGCTTGAAGTACCTGCTCATGAGCGGTCTGGCTTCCGCCGTGCTTCTCTACGGGATGAGCCTGATTTACGGCCTCACCGGAAGCACCTACCTGGCGGCGATCAGGCAGGCCTTCAGCTCCGGGGAGTGGTCGCTCCTGGCCGCGGTGGGCAGCCTGCTCATCTTGTGCGGTTTGGGGCTGAAGATCTACCTCGTTCCCTTCCACATGTGGGCGCCGGACGTTTACGAGGGCGCACCGGCCCCGACGGTGGCTTTCCTGGCAGGCGGATCCAGCGCGGCGGCGCTGGCTGCGGTCCTGCGGCTCTTTGGCGAAAGCTTCACGGGGTTGAGCGGCGTCTGGCTGCCGGTGCTGATCGTCCTGGCGGTGGTCACGGTGGCCATCGGCAACCTGGTGGCGCTGCCCCAAACCAACATCAAGCGGCTGCTGGCCTACTCCAGTATCGCGCACGCCGGGTACATCCTCCTGGCGGTTGTTGCGGGGGGACGCGCCGGCACGGCCGCGGTGATGTACTACACCCTGCTCTATGCCGTGTCAACGGTGGCCGCCTTCGCGGTGATCAGCGCGTTTGCGGAAACCGCCGGCGGTGAAATCCGCAGTTTCGCCGGACTTGCGCGGCGGGCGCCTTTCCTGGCTTTTGTGATGATGATCTCCCTTGCCTCCCTCGCCGGTATTCCGCCGCTTGCCGGCTTCATGGCGAAGTTTGCGGTGTTTGCGGCCGCCATTCAGGCGGGGTACACGATCGTGGCCGCAATTGCGCTTCTCCTGAGTGTAATCTCGATCTACTACTACTTCCAGGTAATCCGGGCCATGTACGTTGACGAACCCGCCGAAGCCACACCGATCACCTACGGGTGGGGGACACAGGCGGCCTTGCTCCTGGGATTAGGAGGCGTGATCCTGCTGGGTATTCTTCCTTGGCCGCTGTTGCGTTTGGCGCACGTGGCGGCCAGTTTTGCCCGCTTTTAGGACGTAGCGGTATAAAAAAGTTACGTACAAACGGTTTTGCAACCGGAAGGACGGAGTGAACCGCCTTCCGGTTTTTCCTTTTGCGGGCTGAAAACCGGTAAAATTCTGCTTGCGCATGCCAGGGTTCTATGGTATTTTTTATTAAGTAAGAATATTTAAAAAATTCTTAAAAAGGAGGCCGGAGGATGGAGGTTGTTGGGTCTTATTTAGCGTGGGTTGCGGTACTGGTTTTTCTTTTTATGGCGGTGTACCGGGTGGTCCAGTATTCATCAATGCCGCTTTTTCTGCGGTGGGAGCTTTATCCGGTACCTACAGAACCACGGCATCATTACGGCGGCTCCTACATGGAAGAAGTGGACTTCGTCAAGAAACCCAGGCATCACGAACGCATCGGCGGTCTTCTCGACATGGGCTCGGAGGTTTTCTACCTCAAGAAGGTTAAAGAGCACAACCGGTTCGGGATGTGGCCCTTCTCTCTTTCCATGCATTGGGGAATCTATCTTTTATTTCTCTGGATCTTGCTAATACTGGTCGAAGGAATTTTTAACCTGCAGATTATCACTCCTGTTACCAACGCTTGCGGTATCGTCGCTTTTATCCTGGGTTCCTTTGGTGCGCTGATGCTGCTGCTCAAAAGGGCCGGAAATGAGAAACTCGCGGCTTACACCACCCCCGACGATTACTTCAACCTGCTTTTCCTGCTGGCGATATTCGGAACGGGGCTGATCGGGTGGGTTATTTATCCTTCCTTCTTTGCAGACGCCAGAAGCTTCGTTTACGGTGCGTTTCTCTTCAAACCGGCCGCGGTACCCTTTCTGGTAGCGCTCAATTTCCTGCTTTTCGAACTTTTTCTTATTTACATGCCTTTCTCCAAGCTGTTTCACTACGTGGCGAAGTACTTTACCTTTGACAAAATCTTCTGGGACGACGCTTACAAGGTGAAGGACTCTCCCGCCGACCGGCAGATCACTAAACAACTAGGGTATGTGGTTACCTGGAGCGGCCCGCACGTTGTCCCCGGGAAGACCTGGCTGGAAGAGGCGCAGTTGATTGAAGGAGGAGAGGCGAAATGAGTGACAAAAGAGAAATTGCCTTCAAGGACATGGCCCTGCTGGATGACGAACCTCTGGTAAAGCTCAGGGTTGAAGACCTGATGCCTGTTCCCAACCTGGGCGAAGAGCCTCCCGTGCAGCCTCCTCCGGAGAAGTGGCTGGAGAAATACGACCTGTCTCTCGACTGGCATTCCCCCGTTGGCCTGCCCAAGCCGAAAACGGAGGAAGAGAAAGCGAGACTCGTAAGGAGTTTCTTGAGCGGCCTGGAAAAGCTTTTTGACCCCCAGAACAACTGGACCTTTTTGAAGATCCTGCGCCTCACCACGGACTACTGCATGCGGTGCCAGACGTGCTCCGATGCGTGCCACGTTTTTATCGCCAGCGGAGAGCAGGAGATTTACCGGCCCACTTTCCGGTCGGAGGTGCTGCGGCGGCTCTACAAGCGGTATTTCACCCCGAGCGGCAAGCTCCTCAAGTCGCTGGTAGGCGCGGACATCCCCCTCAACTACAAAACCGTGGTCAGGCTCATGGAGTCCGCTTACCGTTGCAACGTCTGCCGGCGGTGCGCGCAGGTTTGCCCGGTGGGTGTGGACAACGCCTTGATCAGCAGGGAGATCAGGAAGATCTTCAGTCAGGAGATGGGCATCGCGCCGCGGGAACTGTACGAAAAAGGCACCAGGCAGCACCTGAAGGTGGGCTCTTCGACCGGCATGAGCGTTACCGGGTTTCACGAGGCGATCGAGTTCATCGAAGACGACATCGGGGAGAGGACCGGCCGGTCAATCAAGATCCCCGTGGACAAAAAGGGCGCCGACATCCTGTTGATTCACAACGCCGGGGAGTACCTTTCCTGGCCGGAAAACCCCGGAGCCTTCGCGGTCCTCTTTGACGCCGCCGGTATCAACTACACGTTGAGCAGCGAGCCCGTGGGGTACGACGGGGTAAACTACGGCCTCTTCTGCGACGACGTAGAGCTGGCCCGCATCGGGCTCCAGCACGTGATGATCGCGAAGAAACTTGGCGTGAAGAAAATCGTCGTCGGCGAGTGCGGCCACGCCACGAAAACCCTGTGCGTGATCACCGACCGGGTGTTTCCGGGCGACCTGAGCATGTCGGAAATTCCCCGGGAAAGCTGCCTGCCCCTGTTTTGGGAGATTGTCAAGAGCGGGGTCGTTAAGCTTGACCCCTCCCGAAACAATTTTCCTACAACCCTGCACGACTCCTGCAACATCGCCCGCTTGATGGGCATCGTCAAGCCCCAGCGGCAGGTTGTGCGTGCAATTTCGCCGCAGTTTAGGGAAATGACCCCGAACGGCGCACACAATTACTGCTGCGGCGGCGGCAGCGGCTTTGCCATCATGAACGAGCTCAACTTCCCGCAGTGGCGGAAGAAGATCAGCGAGCGGATGAAAACGAAGCAGGTTCTCGAAGCGTTCAAAGACGTGCTCGACCCAAGCATAGATAAGTACGTGATCGCCGCGTGTTCAAACTGTAAGGGCGCGATGCGGGACCTTATCGGCCACTACCGGCTGTGGGACAAGTACCGGATTACTTACGGCGGCCTGGTAGAGCTCATTGTCAACGCCATGGTGGACCTGCCGAAGCCCTTTATCGAAATGGAGTTCATCAGCGGCGAATAAACCAAACCGGTTTATCCGAGAAGTAAACAAGGGACCTCCCGCCGGCGTTTTTGTGAGGAGTTGCGCCGGCGAAAAAGGGAGGTCCCTTTTTTATTGTAAAATGGGGCTGTACGTCAATTTTTTATCAGTTTGTTCAAAATATTATTAATTTTCAGAAATATCAGGATATTGGCAGAAAAATTATGTGAATTTTCTGTAATTAGCTGAAATGATTGAATTTTTCCCAATCAGGCAGTATAATAGCCACCAAGACGTAGAAAGAAGGGAGGAAGAAAGAGGGCGGAAAGAAAGGTTGAGGAGGCGAGAAGAGTGAGGCGCGCCCGGCGTGAAGGTGGGGAAGGTTTTGGTTTCGCATGCTGCAAATGTGGTCAGTTTATGAGGGAGGTAGAAAGATGGACGTCACGGTTTTTTGCCTGGCCTGGATCTCGGTAGTGCTTTTCATCTTTATGGTGGTATACCGGTTTGTAAAGTTTAACTCCATGCCGCTGCACCTGCGGTGGGAGCTTTATCCCTTGCCGCTGGAACCGAAGCACCACTACGGCGGCTCCTTTATGGAGGAGCTGGATTACGTCCGAAAACCGCGTCACCACGAGCGCATCGGCGGGATTCTGGACATGGCTTCCGAGGTCTTCTATTTGAAAAAGGTTAAGGAATACAACCGGTTTGGGATGTGGCCTTTTTCTTTTTCCATGCACTGGGGAATCTATCTTTTGTTTGTCTGGCTTTTCCTTCTGGTGGTGGAAGGTCTGTTCAACTGGTACGCCATCGCGCCGCTTACGAATGTTTGCGGTGCTGTCGCCTTCATCCTTGGCGCTTTCGGTTCCCTGTTCCTCATTCTGAAGCGGGCCGGCAACGAGGAGCTCGCAAGTTACACCGCTCCCGTGGACTATTTCAATCTCCTGCTGCTGCTGGCCGTATTCGGCACGGGGCTGATCGCCTGGTTTACGGTTCCGTCATATTTTGACGTCGCCAGGAGTTATGTGGCCGGGGTGATCAGGTTCCAGCCCGTTTCGGCGCCGTTTATCGTGCTGCTCAACTTCCTGCTGTTCGAGCTTTTCCTAATTTACATGCCCTTTTCCAAACTCTTCCACTACATGGCCAAGTACTTCACCTTCGACAAAATCTTCTGGGATGACATTCTGAACGTGAAAGGCTCCTGGGTGGATAAGCGGGTCACCTCCCAGCTTTCCTACAAGCTTACCTGGTCGGCGCCGCACGTGGTTCCGAACAAGACCTGGGCCGAAGAAGTGGAATTTGTTGACGGGAGGGATATCGCACAATGAGCACTGCAGCAGCGAGAGCGATAGCGAAAAAAAGGGTTAGTTTCAAGGATATTTCCAGGCCCGGTGATGAACCGCTTTGCTGGGCAGAGCTTGACGACTTGATGGGGGTTCCTTACCTGGGGGAAGAGCCGCCGGTTGAGCCCACGCCGCAGAAGTTCGTCGAAAAGTATGAAACGAGCCTCGACGGGTACTGCTGCATCGGGATTCCGAAACCCCAGACCAAGGAAGAGGAGGATTTCCTTGTACGCAGATTTTTAAGCGGTCTGGAAAAACTCTTTACTTCCGGGGACAGTTGGACGTTCCAGCAGGTGCTGCGGCTGTCCTTTGATTACTGTGTCAAGTGCCAGACCTGCGCCGACGCCTGTCACGCTTATATCGCCAGCGGCAGGCAGGAGATTTACCGGCCGACCTACCGGTCGGAGATCCTGCGGCGGATCTGGAAGAAGTACTTTACCCCGGAAGGCAGGCTGCTTGGCGGTTTCGTGGGTGCGGACGTGGAAGTCAACTGGCGGACGGTCACCAGGCTGGCGGAACTGGGCCACCGGTGTACGCTGTGCAGGCGCTGTGCCCAGCGCTGCCCGATCGGGGTGGATAACGCCATCATCGCCCGGGAGTTGCGGAAGCTCTTCAGCCAGGAACTCGGCATTGCCCCGGTGGAAATCCTGGAAAAGGGTTGTGTACAGCACCTGCGCGTCGGTTCCTCCACCGGAATGAACCCTCCGGGTTTGAAGGACGCCGTGGAATTCATGGAGGACGATATCGGCGACCGGATCGGGAAAAAGGTCAAGATTCCCGTGGACAAAAAGGGCGCCGACATTTTGCTGATCCACAACGCCGGCGAATTTCTATCCTGGCCGGAAAACCCGGAGGCCTTCGCGATTCTTTTTGATGCAGCCGGGATAAGCTGGACGCTTTCCAGCGAGCCGGTTGGCTACGACGCGGTGAACTACGGCCTCTGGAACGATGACGTGGAACTGGCGCGGGTGGCGCTGCGCCACACCCAGATCGCCAAGAAATTAGGCGTGAAAAAGGTGGTTATCGGTGAGTGCGGCCACGCGACCAAGGCTTACGTGGTTATCGCCGACCGGGTCCTCGCGGGCGACCTGTCAAGTTCCGAAATACCGCGGGAGAGCTGTTTGCCGATTTTGTGGGAGATCATCCGGAGCGGCGCCATCAAGTTCGACTCGAGCAGGAACAACTTCCCAGTGACGCTGCACGACCCCTGCAACATGGTGCGGGCGATGGGTATCGTGCAGCCCCAGCGGCTGGCGTTGAAGGCAATCGCGCCGCAATTCAGGGAAATGGCGCCGAACGGCGTTTTCAACTACTGCTGCGGGGGCGGCTCCGGCTACGCGATCATCCAGTCCTACAACTTCCCACAGTGGCGGAACAAAATGGGCTTCAGGATGAAGATGCGGCAGACTTTGGAGGCCTTCAAGAACGAGCTGGACCCGGAAAAGTACCCGTTCAAATACCTGTGCGCTCCTTGCTCCAACTGCAAGGGTACCATCAGAGACGGGATCACCCACTACGGGCTCTGGGACAGATTCAGGCTCAATTACGGCGGTCTGGTGGAGCTGATGGTGAACGCCATGGTAGATATAGACCGGCCGTTTATCGAGTACGATGATTTCCACTGATTGATTAACAACTACGTTTCTTTTCGACCTCTCCCACCCGGGAGAGGTTTTGTTTTGCACCGGCACGCAGACCGCGGCCGGAGGTCTTTCGTTTAAGCGCTGCTTACTACTCCTCCGAAAATGCAAGGTTTCTGCAGCGGCCCTGAGCAGACCGGCTCGCGCCAGATTCCTGCGCTGACCGCACTATCGCTCGTCACCGGCTCTCCGTCCGGCACCGCGCAAACTCGGCGTCCCTGCCTCGGTTGCGCTTGCCGGCATCCGTGCCGGCATCCGGACTCCGAGCCGTTGCCTCGCTAAGTGCGGTTTGCAGCTCGTCATACGGCGCGGCTTCGGTCTTGCTGCAGGTCCTACATACATTTTTATTCCCGGTGGCGACGATGAATCGTTGTGAACGACTCGCTCGAAAATAGACGTTCAACCTTATGCTGAGAGACCTTTGGGGGTTCGTTCAACGTTTATAGCATTACTTTCGCGCCTATTTTCATCGCTTTATGGAGGGAACGAACGTTCCCATGCAAAGCTGGGTTGCCGCGCGTCTCAAGTGTTCGCTAAGGAGCCGAAACAGGCGACGCCGCCTCCTTTCCCTATATACATTTTCATTCCCGGTGGCGCCCGGCACTCAACTCTGTGATACAACCCGTGCTCAAGTAAACAGTCGTTAGGGGTATTCCGCATCCTTTTACGTTGAGTTGAGTGCCGGGTCGCGAACGACACCTTCGATTCTCCCCTTTTTTAGTCCTTCCATTTTTTAATTATGAACATATGAAAATTTATTGGCACACCGGTGGGGAAGTGCTATAATAAAACAAACATATGTAAAAAAATTTTTTAAAAATTCAAAACACCAAGCTTGCAAGTGATATTGATTGTACTTACTCAATTTTCTAACCAGAGTCTTAAACGATCCAGTACGCTTCATGTTCCACACTCCGTTGGTTGTCTCTTCGGTTCCCCGCACGAATCAAGCGACGGCAGTGAGGGGGGAGGGGTATTAGGGATTAGGTCAGGGTCTGCTTCAAAAGAACTAACCTAAGGAGGGGAAAAAATGGCGGAGGCTGCGCAAGCCAAAAAGAGGTTTAGTCTCAGGGATATTTCGCGGCCGGGGAAGGAACCGCTTGTTGATCTATCGGTGGAGGACCTGATGGAGGTTCCTTATCTCGGGGAAGAGGATCCTTTCGAGCCGCCACCGGAAAGATGGTGGGACCAGTACGACTTGAGCTTCGACGGACATACCGATATGGGGCTGCCCATTCCGAAGACCAAAGAGGAAGAAGTCGAACTGGTGAACAAGTTCCTGAGCGGCCTGCGAAAGTTGTTCGATCCGCAGGAAAGCTGGACGTTCGTGCAAACGCTCCGGATGTCAATGGACTACTGCGTTAAGTGCCAGACGTGTGCCGACGCCTGCCACGCCTATCTTGCCAGCGGCAGGCAGGAGATTTACCGGCCCACGCACCGGTCGGAGATTCTGAGAAGGATTTGGAAAAAGTACTTCACCCCCGAAGGGAAGCTTCTGGGCCGCTTCGTGGGTGCCGACATCGACTTGAACTGGCAGGTCGTTTACCGGCTCGCGGAATCGTGTCACCGGTGTACCATCTGCAGGAGGTGCGCCCAGCGGTGCCCGATGGGAATCGACAACGGGGTGATCAACAGGGAGCTGCGCAAGCTTTTCAGCCAGGAGTTCGGCATCGCGCCGATCGAAATCCTTGAAAAGGGTTGTGTGCAGCACTTGCGGGTCGGCTCTTCGACCGGTATGAGTCCTTCGGGTTTCATGGAAACCGTGGAGTTTATGGAAGAGGATATCGGCGACCGGATCGGGAAGAAGGTTAAGGTTCACGTTGATAAAAAGGGTGCCGACATTTTGCTGATCCATAATGCCGGCGAGTATTTGTCCTGGACTGAGAACCCCGAGGCTTTCGCCATCCTTTTCGAGGCGGCGGGGATCAGTTGGACCCTTTCGAGTGAGGTTGTCGGCTACGATGCGGTGAACTACGGCCTCTGGAACGACGACGTGGAACTGGCGCGGGTGGCGGTAAGGCACTCCCGGA
The DNA here is from genome assembly GCA_040758635.1 of Bacillota bacterium. GTDB lineage: Bacteria > Bacillota > Desulfotomaculia > Desulfotomaculales > Ammonificaceae > Yes71-27. Next base: position 43,960 of record JBFLVI010000006.1, read on the forward strand.
TCGCCAAGCAACTCGGCGTGAAGAAGGTGGTGATCGGCGAGTGCGGTCACGCGACCAAGGCTTACGTAGTGGTGGCGGACCGGGTGCTGGCGGGAGACCTGTCGAGTTCTGAGATCCCGCGGGAGTGTTGCCTGCCGCTGTTGTGGGAGATTATCCGGAGCGGTGCGATCAAATTTGACCCGAGTAAGAACAATTTCCCGGTGACGCTCCACGACCCGTGTAATATGGTGCGGATGATGGGCGTCGTACAACCTCAAAGGCACGCCATAAAAGCCATCTGCCCGCAGTTCCGGGAAATGACCCCGAATGGTGTCTATAACTATTGCTGTGGCGGCGGCGGGGGCCTGGCGATCATGCAGTCTTACAATTTCCCACAGTGGCGCAATAAGGTTGCGGCGAGGATGAAGATGCGGCAGACGCTGGAGGCGTTCAAGAACGAGCTTGACCCCGAAAAGTATCCTTACAAGTACCTGTGTGCTCCTTGTTCGAATTGCAAGGGAGCCATTCGGGATGCCATAACCCATTACCGGCTTTGGGATAAGTACAAGATTAATTACGGCGGCCTGGTGGAGCTGATGGTGAATGCGATGGTGGACATAGACCGGCCGTTCCTGGAGTACGATGATTTCCACTAATTGACTTGAACTCAAGTAGCCGGCGGAATTCTAACCGTAAGATACAGGGCCCACGCCCCCTCAGCCAAAGCGCTGCTCCAGAGGATGAGGGCGCCAGCCGTTTTCGGTGTGGGCTCTTTTTGCTTGCGCCCCAAAGGCCCCGAAACCAGACATACCAGGCCTGTGGTTATTGACACTTCAGCTACAGCGTGATATAGTGAAAACAATAGCTTATCCGCCCGTTAAGCCTCCTATCTTGACTTTTTTGGCAAAGGAAACAGAAAAACGCTCCTCAAGGAGAGTGTGGCGAAACTCTAATTTGTTGAAGAGTAGGCTTACTTATCCACAATACGGCAAGTTTTAGTAGGAAGCCCGGAGGCCGCGAAAAACGACCCAGCACTCAACTCAACGTGAAGGAATACGGGATACTCTAACGCCTATTTGCTTAAGCGCAGGTTGTACCACAGAGTTGAGTGCCGGGCAGGCGAAGTTTGTAAAGCGGTCTCCAAGGCAAGACCTGGGTTTCGGGGAGGGGTGTTCAGGGTTGAAGAAAATCTCCCGGAGAGACTTCCTCAAGAGCCTCGGTGGGTTGGCCGCAGTCTCTGACGAACGGAAACCGGTTAGAAGCCATACGTCCCCGGCGGCAACCAGCCACCTGAGAACCCCGGATGTGCATCACCACCAGGAGATTCCCACCGTTTGTACCGGTTGCGATCGCGGTTGCGGTGTGTTGATTACGGCTGCGGGCGGAGAGTTTGTTGCTTTTGAGGGCGACCCTGATCACCCTGCAAGCGAAGGTTTCCTGTGTGAGGAAGGAGCCAACCTCCTCAGCCTGGGCGTGAGGCGCGAGGCGGGTGGACAGGAGTGGACGCCGGAATTGCTTTACCGCCCGGCCGGGACGGGAAGCTGGGAGACGGGGGACTGGAACCGGCTGTTACAGGTTGTGGCCGGGCGGATTAAAGAAACCCGGGACGCTTCTTTTGAAGGCGGGTGGACGTCCGGGATCGGCTGTCTTTGGGATGACGCCCTCTTCACTAACGAAGAAGGGTATTTGCTTTTTAAATTGTTTCGGGCGCTTGGAGTAGTAGCCTTTAAGAACCAGGGCTCCTACCCGGGCGCTTTGTCTTTTCGGGACTGGCACAAGTTGTTTTCTTTGGGCGAACCGGCGGGAAGCCCGGCAGCCGATAGGAGCTTACCGGCGGCATGGTACGGAAATGTGTCGGCGGAAAGCAATTCCTGGTTGGGCGCGCTGTCCTCGAGGGAGGAAACGCGCTTACTCTGGTCGAAGGATATTAAAATTAGGGGACTGTTTATCTGGGGAGGTGATTTTTTACTAAAAAAGTCTGCGGAAGCGATAACCCCTCTGGAAGATCTGGCGTGGCTTGTTTTAATTAACTGGTTTAAAACGAAGGAGATGCTGGCAGCAGAACTGGAGCAGGTTGCCGCCCTTTTTCCCCGGGCAGAAGTTTTTTGCCTTCCGGCGGCAGCTCCTTGGGAAAAAACCGGTTCCGTAATCAGCGCCGGCCGCTGGGTGCAGTGGTGCACCCGGGCGGTGGATCCCCGGGGACAGGTCAGGACACCCCTCTGGATCCTGGACCGGCTTTTTAAAGCCGTGCGCGATGCATACGGCGACGGCGGTTTGTTTCCGGAACCTATTCTGGAACTGCGGTGGGATTACGATGGGGATATCGTTCCGGACGTAAAAAAGGTTGCCGCAGAGTTGAACGGGTACCTCCCCGAAGAACACCGGGGCGGCACGGTGGAATCAAGGACAAGGGATTTTGCCGCCGGGTTGCCGTTAATTGCGGGGTACTGGAGGGAAGGAGCGGTTCCCTCAATGCGCCGGAGTCTTAACTGCGAAGAATGGAGTTATGTTTTACCGCAGTGATTCAAGCAGCCGTGAATCAAGTGCGCTGTTGATTTGCGTACAATTGGAGGTGTAAGGAGTGGGTTATGGATTCCTGTTCGACGTGACCAAGTGCATCGGGTGCCGCGCCTGTCAGGCGGCGTGCAAGCAGTATAACGACCTTCCGCTGGACAGCGAACTGGACAGGCGGTATCCGAGGGCCGAGTGGGATACCCCGGCGCCCCTTACCGGCTATACCTGGCTGCGGATAAACGCACGCCTGGTGGAGCGCGATGGTAAGGCAGAGTGGCGGTTTGTCCGGTATTCCTGTTTCCATTGTGAACGCCCCACCTGTGAAGCCGTCTGCTTCGCCCACGCTTTTTACAAAACCCCGGAAGGCCCGGTTCTTTACAACCGGTCCAAGTGCGTGGGTTGCCGGTACTGCATGATGGGCTGTCCCTTCAGTGTCCCGAAGTACGAGTGGAACGTGCTTTTCCCGGAGGTGAAAAAGTGCCGGATGTGCTATGAGCGGGTGAAAATAGGCGCACCTCCGGCCTGCGTCGCGGCCTGTCCAACCAAAGCGGTGATCTTCGGCGACCGCGGCACACTGCTCCACGAAGCACGGATGCGGATCAGCAACAACCCCGGTAAATACGTCCCTTATATTTACGGCGAGAAAGAGGTCGGCGGCACCTCGCTGCTCTTAATTTCCGACGTGCCGTTCGAGGAGTTGGGAATGAAGACGGTAGCCAGCGGCCAGATCACCGACCGGCCTGTTCCCGAGTATACCGACCGGGCGCTGAAATGGACGCTTGGGGTCGCTGCCGTATGGGGCGGTGCCCTGGCCACGCTTTACCTTGCCACTAAGAATCGGGAAGAAGAAAAAGAACATTAAAGGATCCCGCTTTTCAGATTGAGGAGATAGGAGGCGAAGGGATGGCGAGTCTTGGAACGTACTCTTGGAAAGTTAAGCCTTACGAAGAGGTTTTTGGTGGTAAATGGTTTTTCCGGATGAGTCCTTACCGGGTTCTGGCCCTGGCGCTCATCGGTCTGATGGCGTTCTCCATGGCTTACCGTTTAATCATGGGTTTGGGGCCGGCCACCAACCTGAACGACCACTGGCCCTGGGGTCTGTGGATCGCTTTTGACGACCTGTGCGGCATCGCTCTTGCCGCCGGCGGTTTCTTTACCGTGTTTGTGGCCCACATTTTAAACCTTAAGCAGTACAAGTATATTGCCCGGGCCTCACTCATAACGGCGTGGTTCGGCTATATTGTGGTGAGTCTGGGCGTCTTGATGGATTTGGGCCGCTGGTACAACTTCTGGCGTCCGTTTGTTTCCTGGGGCTATCACTCGTGGCTTTTTGTGGTACTCCTTTGCGTTGTCTTTTATCAGGGTGTTATGACCCTTCAGTTCGGGCACATCTTCTTCGAGCGTGTTAACGCGCCGCGCTTGAAGGAGATCTTCGACAAAATCCTCCCGGTGCTTTTTGTTTCTGGAATCGTAATCGCGTTTCTCCACCAGACGGCGTTGGGTTCGCTCTACATCGCGATGATTGACCGGCAAAATCCGCTCTGGTGGTCACAGTGGATCGGCTTGTTCTTCTTCCTTTCCGCGGTGTACGTGGGTCCGGCGATGTGTGTGTTCGAAGGTTCGCTGGCCTCGGTGGCGTACAAGCTGGACTTTCGCCACGAGGTGCCGCTGCTGGCCCCCCTGGCCAAGGTCAGCATGTGGGTTTTGATCATTTACCTGGTTCTAAGAGTTGTAGACCTGATTTACCGCGGGCATTTTCTCGATATGTTCAACGGCACGGTGCCCTCGAACCTCTTCCTGGCGGAGATAGTGCTCGGTGTTATCCTGCCGATTATTCTCTTCGCGATGCCCGCCGTCAGGCAGACTACAAGAGGGTTAATCGTTGCTTCGGTCTTTACGATCGGCGGTGTGATTCTCAACCGGATGAACGTGGTCTTCACCAGTATGTATGAAGCAATGGGCGGGAGTTACTTCCCCCACTGGATCGAGTTTTCGATCAGTATCGGTTTGGTCTCCTTACTGATCCTTGCGTACTGCTTCTTTGTGGAGAACTTCAAGATTATGCCCGAAGAGCACGAACACCACCACTAAGGGAAAACCTAAAGCCTGATAGGACGTTTTAAGTCAATTCCATGCCAATTTCGGGGGCGGAAGTCAGACGTCCCCTTTTTATTTTCCCGGAATGGTTGGTTTTGGTTTGCTGGTGGTATATCCCAGAAACTTTCATATTTTCCATCAGGCGTAGAGGAATTTTCTCCTTTTTGCCGAATATAGTTTTGGAAAAAGCCGGGGAGGGGTAGAGAGTTTTAGGACCAGGTCAGAGCAGTCGGTTTTTGCGGGAGTAATCTTTGTCTACCAGGCTTGGGTCAATTAGAAGGAGGTCTAATGAATGGAGGTCCTAAAGGTTTCAGCAAAGTCTAACCCAAATTCTGTGGCCGGAGCCCTGGCCGGTGTTTTGCGGGAGCGTGGTTCGGCGGAAATCCAGGCGATTGGCGCCGGGGCCATTAACCAGGCAGTAAAAGCGATAGCGATTGCACGGGGGTTCGTAGCGCCGAGCGGGATGGATTTGATCTGTATCCCGGCTTTTACGGATGTGGTCATTGACGGTGAAGAAAGAACAGCGATCAGAATTATTGTTGAGCCGCGTTAGGCGGGCTCGCAGAGCCTCCTACCGGGATGCCGGAAAGGGGGTTTTATTTTTTGGCGGTTAATTTCGCACTCTCCCACCGGGCGGCGGTTGTCGTTGATGCGCATTGCGACACGCTGTCGCTGCTGGTGAAAGAGAATTTTCCGTTTGCTGAAGGCGGCGGCGGGCAGGTGGATTTGCCCCGGCTGCGTGCGGGCGGGGTTGACGTCCAGTTCTTTGCGGTTTTCGTTGCGCCGGACGGGCGGGGAGCCTACCTGCGGCGGGCCCTGGAACAGATCGACGCCTTCAGCTCCGTTGCGGCCGCCTGCAGCGGTGATCTGAGACCGGTGCGGGATTGGGCCGGGCTCCAGGCGGCGGTCGGCACGGGGAAAATTGCCGGCGTCCTTGCGGTTGAGGGGGGACACGTGCTTGAAGGCAGCCTGGGAGTGCTGCGGGTGCTCTACGAGCTCGGGGTGCGCTGTCTGACTCTGACCTGGAACGGCCGGAACGAGCTTGCCGACGGGGTTGGAGAGTGCGAAACCGGGGGAGGGCTGACCGCTTTCGGCCGGGAAGTGGTGAAGGAACTGGAACGGCTCGGTGTGCTGGTTGATGTGGCGCACCTCAGCCCGGCGGGGTTCTGGGATGTGCTGCGCCTGGCGCAGGGTCCGGTTATCGCTTCCCACGCCAACAGCCGGGCGCTGTGCGATCACCCGCGTAACCTCACGGACGAACAGGTGCAGGCGCTGGCGGCGACCGGCGGGGTGGTGGGCGTCAGCTTTGTGCCGGCTTTTGTGGATCCGGTGAACCCTACGGTGGACCGCGTGGTGGACCATATCGAACATCTGGCGGCGGTCGGCGGCGTCGGCGCCGTGGGCATCGGTTCCGATTTCGACGGGACCGCCGAGACGGTTTCAGGCCTGGAGGATGTGGCCCACCTGCCGGCGTTGACCGAACGCCTGTACCAGCGGGGCTGGGGAGAGGCGGATATCCGGAAGGTGCTCGGGGGAAATTTCTTACGGGTGCTGAAAAGTGTGTGGCGGTAAACTGGATCGGGAGGCTTTATCAGGCAGAAAATGGCGTGTGATTTGCATATTCATACCACAGCCTCGGACGGGACGGACACGCCGGAAGAGGTGGTAGCACAGGCGGCTGCTCTTGGCTTGGAAGCAATTGCCATCACCGACCACGACACGGTGGCCGGGGTTGGAAAGGCGGTGCAGGCGGCAGCCGGGAGGCTTGTAGTCGTCCCCGGTGTGGAACTTAGCACCGAGGAGGACGGCTGTGAGGTTCACGTGCTCGGATATTATGTCAACTGCGGCCACCCTGCATTGCTGAAAGCCCTGAGCGACCTGGTGGAAAAGCGTGTAGAAAGGGTGTCCCAGATTGTCGCGCGGCTGCAGGGGCTGGGGATTGGAGTCAGTTTGGAGAGGGTTAAGGAAATCGCCGGCAGGGGCGTTCCGGGCCGGCCGCACGTGGCGCGGGCCTTAATCGAGTTGGGGGTTGTTGCTTCGATTGACGAGGCCTTCGGCCGCCTGATCGGGCAGGGTTGCCCCGCTTACGTACCGCGGGCGCGGCTGGGGGCTATGGAGGCGGTGCGGTTGATCAGAGAAGCGGGTGGGGTGGCGGTGCTCGCCCACCCCGGGGTGAGCCGAAGCGAGGCAGTGCTGGAACAACTGCTATTTGCCGGGCTGCAGGGAATAGAGGTGGAATATCCGGAGCATAATACTGCCCAGCGGGCTTACTTTCGAAAACTGGCCGCACGTTACGGGTTGATCGTTACCGGGGGTTCGGATTACCACGGGCCGGATCACCGGTTTCTGTTGGGAACGGCGGTGGTGCCCTTCGATACGGTTCGTGAACTACAGGCGGCGGCGAAGCGTTGCTGATTCGTTACTATTCAGGCTTTCCGCCAGGCGCGGCGATAAACGGCGCATTGCTTCGTCATGCTTGCCCAGCACTCAGTCAGGCTTTTGCAAAAATGCTAATTGGGTTAAAACGTATCTTTATGTTACACGTAACTAAACTTTAAGTGTCAATCTGAGTGCTGGGCTACGCCTTCCTCGCACTGCTTGTTTCTCGCCGCCCCGCACTCAACTCAGCCGGTAAAAGCAACGCAGCTTCCGGTAGCCTTTGCACACGGAGTTGAGTGCGGGGTAAGTGGTGGGTGGCAGGCTAATAGTTACGTTGATTCTATCCGCCGGCGCTTGCGCATACACTGTAGTCGGAAGCGGGGAAGCTGCATTTCCAACCATATCAGAACTCGCAGGTTCTTGCCGGTAAAACTCCGCGAAAAATCGGGGCCGGCTGAACACCGGTTGCCTTAAGAGGTCGAACGGGGTGCCGGGGTCGGGTTAACCGGACGGCCTCCTCGGGGGGTTGAGTTGGGAAGCATGGAGGAAACGGTACACCTGAAAACAAGGATCCGGGAGTTGGAGGAAAAACTCGCTCAGGTGCGGTTGAGCCGGAGGGTCCTGCTGCACCTCCTGGAGCAGGTGGAGAAAGAGCGGAATCTGTTTATGCAGAGTCTGGAAAAAGAAAATCGCCGGTTGCAGCAGACAAACGCCCGGTACGTCCGGTCACTGCTAAAAAAGAACCAACAAATCATCGAACTCCAGTCCAAACTGTACGGAGACAGCAGTCAAAATTCTTGAAACCCGCAATCTATCCACAAATTTATACACAGGTTGGGAATTGTTTCTAATCCTTTAAAAACCTGGTAACTCAAAGGGCTGCAAAAGCTTCTTTTTTTTGTTTCTTCCTCTGTGTTATAATTGGTGCCTAAGAAGACCAGCCCGTGAACGGTTTCGAATCTTTGGAAGGTTAGCCAGGGCGATTTGTTGGTCTTGCTAATATTCTCCTATTGAGGGGAGTTCAAGATGCGGATTGCGGTTGTGGACGGGCAGGGAGGCGGCATTGGGAAGCACCTTACAGGCAAGCTGCGTCAGGAGTTGCCTGAGGAGGTAGAAATCCTGGCTCTGGGAACGAACGCCCTGGCAACCTCGGTAATGCTGAAAGCCGGGGCCAACGAAGGGGCAAGCGGTGAGAACGCGGTGGTGTGGAACGCGCCGCGCGTGGACCTGATTGTGGGACCGCTCAGCATTCTGATTCCCAACGCCATGCTCGGCGAATTGACGCCGCGAATGGCCGAGGCGATCGCGGCGAGTCCGGCGCTGAAGCTGCTTCTCCCTCTTTTGCGGGGCAGGTTCGAGCTTGTCGGGCAGCGCTCCGAACCCCTGCCCCACCTGATTGACGAACTGGTCAGCCGGGTAAAGGAGCTCCTGGAAAGTTCAACCCCCTGAAACTAAAACTTGCTCCCCAAAGGTTTGAATGAAAAACGCGGTTATCGTACTCGCCTTTGTTCTCGATTTGCTTGCCGGCGACCCGCCCTGGCTGCCCCATCCGGTGCGCTTCTTCGGCCGGGTGATCGCTGCTTACGAGCGGTTGGTTCGCCGGCTCGCCCGAGAGCCGCTGGCTTTGCTCGCTGGCGGGATTTTGCTGGCGGTGCTGCTTCCTGCGGGGACATACATCGTCGCGGCGCGGGGGCTGGAGATGCTGTACCGGTGGCACCACGCCGCGGGCTTCCTGGTGGAGCTTTACCTTGTAGCTACGACCATTGCGGTAAAGGGGTTGGGTACGGCGGCGGGGGCGGTACGGCGGGCGCTCGCCGCGGGCGAATTGCCTTTAGCCCGGGAGAGGGTGGCCGCGCTTGTGGGGCGGGATACCGCCAGCCTCGATCGGGCAGGCGTGGTACGAGCGGCGGTGGAAAGCGTGGCGGAAAATACGGTGGATGCGGCTGTTGCCCCGCTTTTTTATGCCTTTCTCGGTGGAGCGCCGCTGGCGCTCGTTTACCGGGCGGTGAATACGCTGGATTCGATGATCGGGTATCGGCACGGAGATTACCTTTATCTCGGTTGGGCCGCCGCACGCCTGGACGACCTCTTAAACTTTCTCCCGGCGCGACTAACGGGCTTGCTTTTTGTTTTGGCCGCTTTTTTGCTACGGGGCGACTGGCAGCAGGTATGGCGGGTAATGCGCCGTGACGGACGCAAGCACCCGAGCCCCAACAGCGGGATCCCGGAGGCTGCAATGGCCGGCTTCTTGGGAGTCGAACTCGGCGGGCCGAGCACTTACCAGGGAATTCCCGTTTTGCGGCCCCGGATCGGCGAACCACTGGCGCCGCTTGGCCCTGAGCAGATAACCGCTGCGGTGCGGGTGCTTTACGTGGTGGCCTTTTTAGCGCTGGTTGCAGGGTGTGGGATCCGGGTGGCTTTTGGGTCAGGATGAGGGATGAGGATGAAGATTAGGCTTTGGTGGTCTTTTCTTTTGGCGGTGCAAAACCTTACCCGTTTACCGGTGGGGAACGTTCCTTTCGACCCGGTCGTCTTCGGGCGGGGGACGGCCTTTTTCCCGCTGGTCGGCCTCCTGGTAGGGGGCGTTTCGGCGGGGATTTATTTCGGCGCCGGCTGCATCTGGCCGCTGCCGGTGGTGGCCGCACTGCTGGTTGGGGGAGGGCTTCTTCTCACCGGGGGTATGCACCTCGATGGCTTTATGGATACGGTTGACGGTCTCGGCGGCTCAGACGCCGCCCGGCGGTTAGAGATTATGCGGGACAGCCGGGTCGGGGCTTTCGGGGTGATGGGAGGAGTCTGCCTTTTACTTTTGCGTTTCGCGCTCTTTTCATCTTTGGGCGCGGCTGCCTGGCCCCTTCTCTTGCTTGCTCCGGTAGTAAGCCGTGCCGGGATGGTTTGGGCCATTTTCTTTTTCCCTTACGCGCGGCCGCAGGGCCAGGGAAGGCTTTATAAGGATTACACCGGGCGACGGGAAACGGCTGTAGCCACGCTTCTTGTACTGGTGCTCAGTTTTCTTTTGGGCGGACCTGCCGGGGTGGTGCTGGCGGTGGTTTCGCTTGCGATTGTCTTGCTTCTTGGGTTTTTCTTTAAGCGGCGACTCGGGGGCCTGACGGGAGACGTTTACGGGGCGATCAATGAGTTGGTGGAGACAGGTGTTTTAGCGGTAGGATTGGCAATTTACCGGTAAAGTATTGAATTGTTGGAAAGGAGACTTTATAATTAAGGGCAAAATTTAATAAAGACTTAACCACCGGGGTGCCCTACCCAGCACTCAGACTTGCTGAGTGCTGGGCGGGGAGAATAGGGAAGCAGGTGCAAGTCCTGCGCGGCCCCGCCACTGTAACCGGGAGCTGCTGCCAAAGTAAGCCACTGGGTATTTGAGGCTCGGGAAGGCCGGCAGCGGCGAGGAACGGAAGCCAGGAGACCTGCCCCGGTAGGATTTTCGGCGTCCTTCGCGGGAAGGGGGTTTGAAACGGTGGTGTTTTGCCATAATGACCCCGGTTTTGCGTGAGGCCGGGGTTTTTGTTTTTAAGTTTTTGAATTTTCACGGAAAGGGAGATGGTCTCGTTGAAGGGCGATCTTTATAAACTGCTGTTATTTCTGGCGCTGGTGGCCTTTCTGTACCCGCCACCGGCTTACGCGATGCACATCATGGAGGGTTTTTTGCCGCTGAAGTGGTGCGTCTTCTGGTACACGGTAACTTTTCCCTTCCTGGTGTTGGGTATTGTTTCCATCCGGCGGCGGGTGCAGGGCGACCCGCGGCTGAAGATGCTGCTCGGGCTGGCGGGGGCTTTTACCTTTGTTCTCTCGGCGCTGAAGCTACCTTCGGTGACGGGGAGCTGCTCCCACCCTACGGGTGTGGGTCTGGGCACGGTGCTCTTCGGTCCGGCGGCGATGAGCGTGCTCGGGATCATCGTGCTGCTTTTCCAGGCGCTCTTGCTGGCCCACGGGGGTCTGAGCACCCTGGGGGCTAATGCCTTCTCGATGGCAGTGGTCGGGCCGTTCGTGGCCTACGGGGTTTACCGAGGGCTTTTGGGGTTGCGGCTTCCGGCGGCGGTGGCGGTCTTTGCCGGTGCGGCGCTGGGCGACCTCTTGACCTACGTTACGACTTCGCTGCAACTGGCGCTGGCTTTTCCGCAGGACGGTAGTATCCTGGCACCCTTGGCGAAGTTTATGGGGATTTTTGCGGTGACCCAGGTGCCGCTGGCGGTGAGCGAGGGGCTCTTGACGGTGGTGGTCTTCAACCTGCTGGTTAGATACAGTAAGAGCGAACTCGAAATGCTTGGCATATTCTCGCAGGGGGTGAAGGCGGATGCGCCTGGGGCTTAAGAACGCGGTTTTGCTGTTGCTGGTGGTAGCGCTGGTCGTGTTTCCGCTTTATTTGAAACGGGGAGCGGAGTTCGGTGGCGCAGACGGCCAGGCGGAGAAAGCAATCAGCGAGGTCAGACCTGATTATAAACCGTGGTGTGCGCCGCTCTGGGAGCCGCCGAGCGGTGAGGTCGAAAGCCTGCTCTTCGCGGTACAGGCGGCGGCGGGCAGTAGCTTCGTCTTCTACTATCTCGGCTATCTAAAAGGGCGGCAGAGACGGGAGTGAGCGGACCGAGCCTTGATTTCTGGGCCTACCACAACCGGTTGGCCGGAGTGCACCCGGGGGTAAAAACGGCCTTTACCGCGGTGGCACTGGGGGTTTGCCTTGCGGGTGCGGGGCCACGGACACTACTCTTCCTCCTGGCGGTGATGGCGGCGCTCATTCTGGACGCCGGGATCCCGGCGCGGGTTTATTTCCGGTTGCTGGCGTTGCCGCTCGGCTTCTTGGTGGTGGGCTTGCTGGTCCTGGTTCTGGATAGCGGCTCCGGGGTTACCTGGGGGCTCTCCCTGGCCGGTACCCGGGTAGGAGTTAACGGCGACGGGCTGGTGCTGGCCTTACAGGTAGGGCTTCGCTCGCTCGCGGCGGTTAGTTGCCTTTATTTTCTGGCCCTGACCACGCCGTTAACAACGGTGCTCGGTGTGCTCCGGCGGGTGGGGGTGCCGGCGCTGGCGCTGGAGATCGCGGCGCTTACCTACCGCTACCTTTTCGTGCTGGGGCGGGTGGCCCGAGGGATTTACGTTTCCCAGGTGTTGCGGGGCGGTTACGGTTCGCCCCGCGGGGCGCTGCACTCCCTCGGGTTGCTTGCCGGCCAGCTTTTTCTGATTACGCATCAGCGGGCGCAGGCGCTTTACACGGCGCTTCTCGCCCGGGGTTACCGGGATACGCTGCTGGTGCCGCCGCGGGACTACCGCTGGCCCGGCGCTGCGGCGCTGCGCTTTGCGGTGCTGGCCGCGCTACTGGTGTTGCTGCGGGTGTTTTGGGGGTGAGGGCAATCTCCAGGCTGGTTTTGGAAACGGTGGCTCTGCGCTACGTCTATCACGACGGCACCGTGGCCCTGGAGGATTTAAACATCGCCATTCCTGCGGGGGGCCGGGTGGCGCTTTTGGGCCCGAACGGGGCGGGAAAAACCACGCTTTGTCTACTCCTCATCGGGATCCTGGGGCCCACCGCCGGCCGGGTCCGGTTCCAGGGGGAGGATCTGCGTTATAACCGGCGAAGCTTGGCCGGGTTGCGGCGGCGGGTGGGGCTGGTCTTCCAAGATCCGGAGGTGCAGATCTTCGCGCCGACGGTCTGGGAAGAGGTAGCCTTCGGGCCGGTTAACCAGGGGCTCGGCCGGGCGGCGGTGGAAAGCCGGGTGCGGGCGGCGCTGGAACGGGTTGACCTCTGGGAATTAAGGGAGAAGGCGCCCCATTTTCTGAGCTACGGCCAGAAGAAGCGGCTCTGCCTGGCGGGGGTGCTGGCGGCAGCGCCGGAGGTGCTGCTTCTGGATGAGCCCACGGCAGGGCTCGACCCGGAGCAGGCGCGGCGGGTGATGAGCATCCTTGATGAGTTAAGCCGGGCGGGTCGGACGCTGGTGCTAGCGACGCATGACGTGGACCTGGCCTACGCCTGGGCGGAGACGGTCTTTGTGTTGAGCGGCGGGTCTTTGGCAGGTGCCGGTAAACCCGGGGAGGTTTTCCGCGATGGGGCGCTGTTGCGGGCGGCGAGCCTCCGCCCGCCGCTGGTGTTTACACTCTACGAGGCTTTGCGCGGGAGGGGTTTTGTTCCTTCAGATGCGCCGGTGCCCCGGTCGCCGGAGGAACTCTTGGGACTTTTGCCCGGAAAATAGTTCGAAGTTCAAGGTTTTAGTTTTCTACCTTGTTGGCTTCTAATTCTGACTTCTGGATTCTGACCCGGATTTCCTACCCGGGAGGCGGGATGTTGAAGCGGCTGCGGGAAGGTTATACCACCGGGGTGTGTGCGGCGGCGGCGGCGAAAGCGGCGGCGCTTTTGCTTTTCACCGGCGAGGCTCCGGCAAGGGTGGTGGTGGCGACGCCGGCGGGGCGGAAACTCGACCTGCCGGTGGCGGAGGCGGTAGCGGGCGAGGGCTGGGCGCGGTGCGGTGTGGTGAAGGATGCCGGCGACGACCCGGACGTAACGGACGGGCTCACCATCTGTGCGACGGTGCGCCCGGCGGCAGCCGGGGTGGTGCTGCGCGGGGGCGAAGGGATCGGCGTGGTGACCCGACCAGGGCTTCCTGTGCCTGTGGGTGAACCGGCGATCAACCCGGTGCCGCGGGCGCTGATTCTGCAGGAGGTGGCGGCAGTGCTTCCGCCGGGCCGGGGGGCAGAGGTGACGATCAGCGTGCCGGGTGGGGAGAAGGTGGCGGAGAGGACCTTCAACCCGCGCCTGGGGATAGTCGGCGGGATTTCGATCTTAGGAACGACGGGGATCGTGAGGCCGATGTCGGAGGAGGCTTACCGGGACAGTCTGGCCTGTATATTGAATGTGGCGGCGGCGGAAGGGCACCGTCGGCTGGTGCTGACGCCGGGGCGGACAGGAGAGAAGATAGCGGTCGAACGTTACGGTTTTCCGGCACCTGCGGTAGTGCAGGTGAGCAACTTTGTGGGGTTTATGCTGGAGCGGGCGGCAAAAGCCGGGATCAAGGAGGTGTTGCTCTGGGGGCATTTCGGGAAGTTAGTGAAGGTGGCCGGCGGGATATTCAACACCCACAGCCGCGTGGCGGACGGGCGGCTGGAGATCCTTGCGGCCCTCGCGGCGGCGGAGGGAGCGTCGCCCGTGACGGTGGCACAGCTCCTGATGTTTGCTACGGTTGAGGAAGCCCTCCCGGTGCTGGCGGGCGCCGGGCTCGGGCGGGTCTTCGCGGTGGCGGCCCGGCGGGTGAGCCTCCGGGCGGCGGCTTACGTCCAAAACCGGCTGAAGGTAGGCACAGTGCTCCTCGACAGGGATGGCGCAATCTTAGGGCAGGATAAGGCGGCAGGGGAAATCGCGGCGGCGTTGGGGGTGGACCTTCCGGAGCCGGAACGTCCTCCGCCGGGCGTTTATGTGGTGGGGGTGGGGCCGGGTGATCCGGGGCATCTTACCCCGGCTGCCTGGCGGTGTATTCGCCAGGCGGAGGTGCTGGTGGGCGGGAAACGGGTGCTTTCCCTCGTGACTCCACCGCCGGAGACGGAAACCCACGCCATCACGCGGGATTACCGTCCCCTGATCGAGATGATCGCTTCCCGGAGCCGGGAAGTGCCCGTCGCGGTTCTGGTATCGGGCGACCCGGGACTCTATAGCTTCCTCGGCACGCTCCGCCGGGAGCGACCCGATCTCCGGGTGACGGTGGTGCCGGGAATAAGCGCGGCGGCACTCGCCTTCGCCCGCCTCGGACTTAGCTACGAGGACGCGGTCTTTGTAAGCCTGCACGGGCGGGAGGGCGGTGAGGAAGCTCTGCTCGCGGCGGTTAAGAAGTCACCCAAGATGCTCGTTTTTACCGGGCCGCAATATCCCCCGCAGCGGGTGGGGCAGCTTCTGGTAACGCATGGCCTGGGGGAGAGACGGGTATACGTTTTCTCCAATCTCTCGCTGCCCGAAGAGAAAGGCTTTGCGGGACGGGCGGCGGAGCTGCCGGCGGTGGAAGAAGATTTTCCCAACGCGGTGGTGATTATCATTGGTTGATTTTCCGTTTATGACGCCGGGTATTCCGGATGAGCTCTTCCTGCGCGACGGCACACCGCTGACGCGGGTGGAGATCCGGACGGTAGTACTGGCCAAGCTCAGGCTTCCCCCGGAGGGCGTTTTTTGGGATATCGGCGCGGGCACCGGGTCCGTAGCGATAGAGGCGGCGCGGCTGATGCCGGCGGGAAGAGTTTTCGCGGTCGAGGCGCGCCCGGAGCGGGCGGAACTGATCACGGCCAACCGGGGGCGTTTTGGGGTGGAGAACCTGATGGTGGTACCGGGGGAGGCGCCGGAGGTGCTGCAAAGTCTGCCGCAGCCGGACCGGGTTTTTATCGGGGGTAGCGGTGGCCGGCTGCCGCAGATCCTTGACTTTCTGCGCGCGGTGCTCCCCGCGGGCGGGCGGCTGGTGGTGAGCGCGGTGACGCTGGAAACGTTGCGGGAGGGGCTGGCGGTACTGGACTGGCCGGGCTGGAACGGAGAAGTTGTTTCTTTAACGCTGGCGCGGGGGGAGAGGCTCGGAAGGGCAAGGCTGCTGCGGGGCGAGAGCCCGGTCTTTCTGGTGACGGCGGAGAGGGAAGAGTAGGTTCCTTTTTAACGTTAAAAACCGAACGTAACCTTTTCATCATTTTTCAGAGGAGTCGTTCACGACGATTAATCGTCGCCACTCAAGCCTGAACAAGGACTGGATTTACGGGTCAGAGGCCGGAAGCCAGAATCCAGAAGAAGAGGTAGAATTAAATTTAGAACTTAGAACTTAAAACGGACCTTAAAGGTCTGTCAGTACAAGGTTGAACGTCTATTTTAGTAAGCCGCGCGGGCTTTGTGAAAGAGTGAAAATCAACATAGCAAGCAGCGATTTACCTGTTGCCAGACATCTATTTTATGGATTCACTGAGTTCTTGGCGTCTTGACGGTGAATCTACTTAGGCTTAAGAGGGGGTTAAAATGGCCACGCTTTACGGGGTGGGAATAGGCCCCGGCGATCCGGAACTGGTGACTTTGAAGGCCCTGCGGGTGATCCGGCGGGTGCCGGTTATCTGTGCACCCCATACGCGCCAGGAAGGGGAGAGCATCGCGGGGGAGATTGTGGCGGCGGTACTGTCGCCGGAAGTAATGCGGGGCAAAGAGTTCCTCACGCTTCATTTCCCGATGACCCGCGATAAGGTGCTGCTGGAGAGGGCCTGGGAAGAGGCGGCGCAGCAGGTGGTGCAACACCTCCAAGCAGGGACGGACGTGGCTTTCGTAACCCTGGGCGACCCTTCTTTTTACAGCACTTATCCTTATCTGGAACGGGCGGTGCGGTCGCTTTTTCCGGAGGTGCGGACCGAAGTTGTTCCGGGGGTGACCTCTTTTTCGGCCTGCGCGGCGGCGGGAGGGGCGGCGGTGCAGGGAAACGAACGCCTGGCGGTGGTGCCGGTGACAGGGGCAGATGATCTGGAGGCGGTGGTGCGGGATTTTAATTGCACCATCCTGTTGAAGGCGGGCCGTCATTTGGATGAAGTGCGGAAAGTGCTGGATAAGATAGGGTTGCAGGACAAGGCGCAACTTTACGAACGGTGCGGTTTCGCGGGGGCACGGCAGGGACCACTCGGGGAGTTTGCGGAGGCCGATTACCTTTCGCTGGTGGTGGTAAAGAAATGACCCCGGTCTATTTTGTGGGTGCGGGACCCGGCGACCCGGAACTCATTACGATGAAAGGGGCGCGGCTTTTGGCCGAAGCGGACGTGGTGGTTTACGCCGGTTCCCTCATCCCGGAGGCGGTTTTGCGACACACCCGCCCGGAGGCGACGCTTCACAACAGCGCCGGGCTCAACCGGGAGGAAATTGTTCGGATCCTGGTAGAGGCGTGGCGGGCGGGGAAAAGGGTGGTGCGGCTTTCTTCCGGTGATCCCAGTCTTTATGGGGCTGTTGCGGAGTTGATGGCGCTGCTTGACAAGGCCGGGGTTCCTTATGAAGTTGTGCCGGGGGTGAGTTCCTTCTTGGCGGCGGCCGCCCGGCTAAGAAAAGAGTTTACCTTGCCCGGTGTAAGCCAGACGGTTATTTTAAGCCGGATGGCCGGACGGACGCCGGTGCCGGAAAAAGAAAGACTTGCGGCGCTCGCGCGCCACGGAGCAAGCCTCTGCCTCTTTCTGAGCGTGCACCTGATTGAAGAAGTGGCTGCGGCCCTCGCTGCAGGCTACCCGCCCCAGACGCCGGTGGCGGTAGTGGAGAGGGTCACGTGGCCGGAGGAGAGGGTTATCTGCTGCCGTCTTGAAGAGTTGGTGGCGGCGGTACGGGAAGCGGGGGTAGAAAAGACGGCCCTCATCCTGGTGGGGGAATTTCTGACCGCGCGGGGTGAGCCTTCGCGTCTTTATGATCCGGAGTTCAGTCACGGGCGCAGGGGGAAAGAGAAAGGATGAGGGATGAGGGATGAAGCGTGAAGGGTTGGCGGTCATAGTTTTGGGCGCGCGGGGTTACGTCTTAGGGGAGCGGATCGCCGGTTTTTTCGGGAACGGGGAGATACAGATTTATGCACCGGCAAAGCTCGGTTGCGGTAAGGCCTACCGGTCGCTGAAAGAACAGGTAGCGGAGCTTTTTGTCCAGGCGGGCGGGCTGGTCTTTATCGGGACGGTGGGGATCGCCGTACGCCTTATCGCGCCGCACCTCAAGGATAAATTCACCGACCCCCCGGTGGTGGTACTGGACGAGGCGGGGCGTTTTGCGGTCTGCCTTCTCGGGGGGCATCACGGCGGCAACGACCTCACGGAAAAGGTGGCGGCGGCGGTCGGCGCCTGCCCGGTGGTGACCACGGCCAGCGACCTCCTCGGACGACCGGCGATAGATCTTTTTGCGGCGCGGTTCAACCTGGGCTTCGAACCGCGCAAGCACCTTGCCGCGGTAGCGCGGGCGCTGGTGGAAGGAGAGCGGGTGGCGGTTCTCTGGGATGGGGAGTTGCCGCTGGTGGATTACTGGTGGCCGCCGGAGGTCGGCGTTTTCCCCTGGCGGGCGGGGGCCGGTTTTCCGAGAGGATTTGCAGCCTGGGTGGTGGTCACCGAGCAGGAGGTAACGCCTCCGGTAGTTCCTTGTCTTGTCCTCCGGCCCCGCCGGTACATAGTCGGGGTGGGTTGCCGCCGCCAGAGCCCGGCGGCCAAAATCCTGGGCGCTGTGGAGCAGGTAATGGCGGGCGCGGGGTTATCCCTCCGGGGTATTCGAGAACTTGCCACGGTCGACCTGAAAAAGGGCGAAGAAGGGTTGCTGGCGGCGGCGGATGAGTTGGGGGTTCCGGTGCGTTTCCTGGACGTGGGGGTGCTGAAAGCGGTAGAAGCGAAGCTCGAACCCGGAGCGGTTCAGGAGGGTGCTTTTGTAAAAGAAAAAGTGGGGGTGGGAAACGTATGCGAACTGGCGGCCCTGGCGGCGGGAGGAGAAGAACTGGTGATCTGGAAGACCGTCTTCCCCGGCGTTACAGTGGCAGTGGCCCGGGCGCCCTGGCCGTAGTGGGCATCGGCCCGGGCCGGGCGAACGAAATGACGCCGCGCGCCGAACAGGCCCTGAAAGAGGCCGAGGTGGTGGTGGGTTACCGCACCTATCTCGACCTGGTGCGTCGGTTGCTTCCCGGGAAAGAGGTTGTGGGAAGCGGGATGCGGGAAGAGGTGGCCAGGGCACGGGAGGCAGTGGCGCGGGCTGCGGCGGGGGCGCAGGTGGCGGTCGTGTCGGGCGGGGATCCGGGGGTCTACGGAATGGCCGCGCCGGTGCTGGAGGCTGCTGCCGCGGCGGAAGTACCCGTTACGGTAGTGCCGGGAGTGACGGCGGCTACGGCGGCGGCGGCGCTTTTGGGGGCGCCGCTCGGGCATGATTTCGCCGTGGTGAGTTTAAGCGACCTTTTAACTCCCTGGTCGGTTATTGAAAAACGGCTGCGGGCGGTGGTGGAGGCCGATTTCGTCCTCGTTCTCTACAACCCGGCAAGTTCCCGGCGGCAGGATAAGTGGCGGCGTGCTTTGGTGGTCATCCGGGAGAGGCGCCCGCCGGAAACACCGGTGGGAGTAGTCTGGGATGCCGGTCGGGAAGGCGAGCGGAAGGTCGTTTGTAACCTCGCCACGGTGGCCGAATTCCCGGTGGACATGCGGGCGCTGGTGATCATCGGGAATTCGCAGACCTACGTCGCCAACGGGGCGATGATCACGCCGCGGGGGTATAAGTGGTGATCCTCATTTTGGGGGGTACGACCGAAGGGAGAGAGGCGGCGCGGCTTCTCGCGTCCGCCGGTTGGCCGGTTTTGGTGAGTGTAGCCACGCCCTACGGCGCGGAGCTGGCCGGGCGGGATTTTGCCGGGGAGGTCCTCGCCGGGCGGCGGGATGCGGCCGGTTTTGCCGCGCTCCTTGAGGAGCGCAGGGTTGCGGTCGTGGTTGACGCCAGCCATCCCTTCGCGGTGGAGGCCCGGCGGAACGCCCGGCGGGCGGCGGCGGCCTGCCGGGTGGCGTACCTGCGCTTCACCCGCCCGCCGGAGCCGCTACCCGGTCATCCGCTGGTAAGAACCGCTCCCGATTTCACGGCGGCGGCGGAGGTGGCGGTGGCGCACGGCCCGGTAATTTTTTTAGCGACCGGAAGCAAAACGCTGCCCTTTTTTCTGCCGGCGGCGCGGGCGGCGGGCTGCCGCGTGGTGGCGCGGGTGCTGCCCGAACCAGAAGCGATTGGCGCGTGCCGGGAGCAGGGTCTTTTGCCGCGCGATATCGTGGCGCTGCAGGGGCCGGTTGCGGAAGAGCTCAACCGGGCGCTGTTCAAAGCTTTTGGGGCAACGGTGGTGGTGACGAAGGAAAGCGGTGCCCGCGGGGGGCAGGGGGCGAAGATTAGGGCGGCGCTTGGCCTCGGAATCCCGGTGGTGGTGGTGCGCCGGCCGCCGGAGGAACCGGGGGCTCTTTATGAATTAGCGGAGCTGTTTGAAGAGGTAGCTAAAGTTTTAAGGAGGAGAAGGCTTTGGAGGGAATAGTAATCCTCGGGCACGGCAGCCGGGCGGCGGTTGACGAGGCGAACGATTTTCTGGAATTAGTGGCAGCGGAAGTCAAAAAGATTTTCTGCACCGCGCGGGTCGAGCCGGCCTGGATGAACCCCAAATCGCAGCGGCAGAACCTCTTTCAGGCGGTGGACAGGCTGGTGGCCGAAGGGGCGAGGCGGATTATTGTGGCACCGGTTTTCCTCACCGATGGGCTGCACATCCGGAAGGATATCCCGGAAGATCTGGCGGCACTCAGGGAGCAGTATCCGGGTGTGGAGTTTCGTTTCGCCCGCAACCTCGGCTTTGATGCGCGGATCGTGGCGATCTTGGCAGAGCGGATCGGGGAGGTGCGCGATGAAGTTTCTTGCTGACCCGCGTGCTATTGAAGCCCGGAGTATGGAACTGGTCGAAGAACTGCTCCGGCCCTGGGAGGGCTCCTTTACCCCGGAGGAGCTTCGGGTGGTAAAAAGGGTGGTGCATACCACCGGCGATCCAAAATGTGCGGGCGAACTGGTCTTCCGGAACGCCCCGGTGGCGGCCGGTATTGCCGCCCTGCACCGGAGGGCGACGCTTATCTGCGACGTAAAAATGGTGGCCGCCGGGATCCGCGCCCGGTTGCCGGAAGGAGTCGCAAGCCGGGTGGCGGTCGAGGAACCGGGCGTGGCGGAAGAAGCCGCCCGGCAGAAGGTCACGCGGGCGCTGGCGGGGGTGCGACGGCTGCGGAAGGTCTTGCCGGGGAGCATCGTGGCGGTAGGCAACGCCCCGACGGCCCTTTTCGGGGTGCTGGAGCTTTACGGGGCGGGGATGCGGCCGGCGCTGGTTATCGGTACGCCCGTGGGTTTCGTCGGTGCGGCGGAGGCCAAAGAGGCGCTGCTGGCCACCGGTTTACCGGCGATAGTGCTGCGTGGCACCCGCGGCGGCAGCGCCGTCGCCGCGGCGGTGGTCAACGCGCTGGCGGCCCTGGCTGTAGAGAAGGGTTGAACCTGCCTGTGCGTCGCACCTCCCTGCGCGCAGCGCACAGGCAAGCGCAGACAGGGGCGGTTCACGCCGGCTTTGGTCAAATGCTCTTTTTAAGTGGGCGCGACGCGGATGGTGGTAAAATTTCAAAGGGAGCAGAGATTTTGGCGCGGGCGCTGATGGTTCAGGGTACGGCTTCCAACGTGGGGAAAAGTATTCTCGTGACGGCGCTGTGCCGCATCTTCCGGCAGGACGGCTACCGGGTGGCGCCGTTCAAAGCGCAGAATATGTCCCTGAACGCTTACGTCACTGTGGATGGCGGCGAAATCGGCCGCGCCCAGGGAGTGCAGGCGGAAGCGGCGGGTGCGGTGGCAACGGTGGATATGAATCCGGTGTTGTTGAAGCCCAAAGGGGATAGCGTGGCGCAGGTTATTCTCCACGGGCGGCCGGTCGGGGATTTTTCGGCGCAGGATTACCGGGAGGAATACCTCGAAGTGGCGTGGGCGGCGGTGGAGGAGAGTTTTGCGCGCCTCAGGAACCGGTACGACGTGATCGTTATCGAGGGAGCGGGTAGCCCTGCCGAGGTTAACCTGCGGGAAAAAGATATCGCCAACATGCGGGTGGCGGCGCTGGCCGGTGCACCGGTGATTCTCATCGCCGACATTGACCGCGGGGGTGTCTTCGCCCAGCTTGTGGGGACGCTCCAGCTTCTTCCTCCGGGGGAGGCGGTACGCGTTCGGGCATTCGTGATCAATAAGTTCCGCGGGGATTTAAGCATCCTGGAACCGGGTCTGCGCTTTCTGGAGGAGGAAACGGGACAGCCCGTACTGGGGGTGCTTCCTTACCTGCCGGGTCTGGGGGTGGCAGCGGAGGATTCGGTAAGCCTTCAGGCCGGGATTGTGCGTCCGGAGGCGCAGTTGGAAATCGCGGTCGTCCGGCTGCCGCGCATCGCCAATTTTGACGACTTCGACCCCCTGCTGCTCGAACCGGACGTTTCTTTGCGCTTCGTTCACCACCCTTCCCTTTTGGGTACGCCCGATTTACTTGTTCTTCCCGGGACGAAGAACACCGTTGCCGACCTCCGGTGGCTCTTCGAGAGCGGGTGGGCGGAGGTTATCCGCCGGAGGGCGGCCGGCGGGATGCCCGTTTTAGGCGTCTGCGGGGGGTACCAGATGCTGGGGAAGGAGATCAGCGACCCGGAAGGGCTGGAGGACGAGGCCGGCACCTTTCCCGGACTCGGGCTGCTCGATACGGTTACCGTTTTCCGCCCGGAAAAGGTTACGGTGCGGCGCCGCGGCGTGGTGGCCGGTACCGGGATGCTTGGTGGATTGGCGGGCGCACGGGTTGACGGATACGAGATCCACGCCGGGGAAACCTTCTTGGGCACGGGAGCAACCGCGGTTTTCTTCTTGGAGTCAAGTGGCGGGGAAGTGGCGGAGGGAGCCTCTCAGGGAATGGTTTGGGGGACTTATCTCCACGGGCTTTTCGAGTCGGACGGGTTTCGCCGCGGATTTCTAAATCTTTTGCGGCAGCAGCGGGGACTGCCGCCGGCGGATTTCGGGATCTCCTACGCCCGGCACAAGGAGGCGAGTTTCGACCGGTTGGCTGCGGCGGTACGGGAGCACCTGCGGCTGGGGGAGATTTACCGGTGGCTGAATCTTTAGTCAACCTTGCCTTGCTCGGTTTGCGGGTTCGAGGGAGGGGATGGTTTTGCGGCGGGTGGTGGTTGCCGGGGTTTCCAGCGGCGCCGGAAAGACAACGGTGGCCGTGGGGCTGATGGCGGCGCTTGCGGCACGGGGTCTCAGGGTGCAGGGTTTCAAGACGGGGCCCGATTATATAGACCCCGGGTTTCACACGGCGGCCACCGGGCGGCCTTCCCGGAACTTAGATACGTGGATGCTCTCGGCAGACGCGGTACGGGAGGTTTTTCTGCGGGGGTGCCGGGGGGCGGATGTCGCCGTAATCGAGGGGGTTATGGGCCTTTTTGACGGCCTGGGGCCCGAAAGCCAGCTAGGAAGTACGGCGCATCTGGCGAAGCTCTTGCACGCGCCTGTTATCCTGGTTATGGACGTCCGCGGGATGGGGACTTCGGCGGCGGCGGTGGTTTTGGGGTTTAAAAACCTCGATCCGGCGGTCAACCTTGCGGGGGTAATCATCACTTTTACCGGGAGCGAGCGGCACGCGGCGCTGGTACGGGAGGCGGTGGAGGAAAAGACGGGGGTGCCGGTGCTGGGAGCCTTGAAGCGTGACTCGGGGCTCGGCTTGCCGGAAAGGCACCTGGGCCTGGTACCGGTTTATGAGACGGCGGCGGTACGGGAGCGCATCGGGCTGATCGCGGCGGCAGTAGCCGGTGGGGTAAACCTGGACGCCGTTCTGCGGGTGGCAGAGGCGCCGCCGGTTCCGGAGCCGGCAGGAACCGTTTTTCCCACAGACCCGGTGCCGCCGCGGGTGCGCATCGCGGTTGCCCGGGACGCGGCCTTCAGCTTTTATTATCCCGAAAACCTGGAGCTTTTGGAAGCCTTTGGTGCGGAACTCGCCTTTTTCAGCCCCCTCGCGGACCGCAAGCTGCCGCCGGGTACGGCGGGGCTTTACTTGGGCGGCGGGTTTCCGGAGGTTTTCGCAGAGGAGTTGGCGGCCAATGCGTCCCTGCGCCGCGAGGTAGAGGCGGCGGTGGCGGCCGGGATGCCCACGGTTGCGGAGTGCGGCGGGCTGATCTACCTGTGCGAAACCATCGAGTGCAACGGTGCGGCATACGCGATGGCGGGGGTGCTGCCGGCCCGGGTGGTGCTGACCCGGAGGCTTCAACGCCTCGGTTACGCGGAGGCGGAAGCGCTGGAAGAAAGCTGTCTCTGTCGCCGGGGAGAGACGCTCCGGGGGCACGTTTTTCATTATTCAAGGCTGGACTGGCGGGGGGTACGGCCCCCTGCCGCCTACCGGCTGCGCTTCGGCTCCGGAGCCGTTCAGGAGGACGGGGCGGTCTGTAAGAATCTTGTGGCCGCTTACCTGCACCTTCACTTTTTGAACCGTCCCGAAACGGCGAAGCGGTTTGTTGATTTCTGCAGCGGCTATGCCGGGCGAGTTGGTTAGATTTCCGCCGGTGTGGCATTTTAGCGCGAAAAGAGGTATATTACTTTTGACGGCCGATAACTTTATCCGTTTTCATGGCGGCAATATCTACCGGGCGGCGCGGGAGTTCGGCGGCAGACCGGAGGAATATTTGGATTTCAGCAGCAATATCAATCCTCTGGGGCCCTCGCCGCGTGCCCTCGCGGCGGTGCATGCGGCCCTCGGCGGCCTCTGGCGCTATCCGGACCCGGACTGCGTTGCGCTTCGGGAGGCGCTTGCCGTGCGTCTCGGCGTGCCGCCGCAGTGGCTTCTGCCCGGAAACGGGACGGCGGAGTTGCTGAACCTGCTGGTCCCGGCGCTCAAGATCAGGCGGGCGGTGGTTCCGGTGCCTTCTTTCACCGAGTACGCCTGCTGCGTGGCTGCCTGGGGCGGGACGGTGCGGGCACCGGCGTTGCTTCCGGAGGAAAACTTCCGGCTTGACCCGGCGCGGTTGGCGGCGGTGCTTGCGGGCGCGGACGCGCTTTTCCTTTGTCAGCCCAACAACCCCACCGGGCAGGTGGTTGCGCAGGAGGAACTGGCGGCGCTGGTGGAAGAAACCGCCCGGGCAGGCCTGTTTCTGGTTGTTGACGAGGCGTTTCTGGATTTTTTGCCCGAAAAACAGGCCCTGACGGCGGTCCGCTTCCTTTCCCGTCACCGGCACGTGGTGGTGCTTTACTCCTTGACCAAGTTTTTCGGTCTTGCCGGTTTGCGGCTCGGGGTGCTGGTGGCGGCACCGGAGGTGCTGAACAGGGTCGCGGCGGTAACCCCGCCGTGGAACGTCAACCTGCTGGCCCAGGTGGCGGGCGCGGCGGCGGTTGCGGACGAAGAATATATCGCGGAAACGCGGCAGGTGGTGCCTGCGGAGCGCGAGTATTTGACCGGGGCGCTCGCTCTTCTGCCCGGTGTGCGGGTGGTACCGGGCGCAGCCAACTTCTTGCTCCTCGACATCCGGGGCACGGGTTTGCGCGCGGCGCTGGCAAGGCGCCGGATGGCAGAGAAGCGGGTGCTGGTCCGGGACGCCGGCAGCTTCCCCGGTCTGGGGGAAGGATTTATCCGGGTGGCGGTGCGCCTCCGACCGGAGAACGAACGGTTGGTAGAGACCTTGAAAGCTGTGCTGGTCGAAAACAATGGTTTTAGCAGCCGAATAATCTAATATGTGTGAGCACTCTAAACGGCGGGGGCAAAACCCCTGGGCCAATGCTTGAAACGGGAGGAAGCTGAATGGGTTGCCGGATTTACCTCGTCCGTCACGGGGAGACGCTCTGGAACCACGCCCTGAAGTACCAGGGACACGCAGACATTGCCCTGAGTGAGCGCGGAGTGAGGCAGGCCGAGGCGCTGGCCCGGCGTCTCAGCAGCGAGCGCTTTGCCGCCTTTTACGCTTCGGACCTCAGCCGGGCTTTGGATACAGCCCGAATCATCGCCCGGCCGCACGGCGGAAGCGTGGAAGTGGTGTCCGACTTGCGGGAGATCAATTTCGGCGAATGGGAAGGGTTGACGCGGGACGAAATCAAGGACCGCTTTCCGGACGTGTCCCGGCAGTGGTGGACCGCTCCTTACACCACGCGCCTCCCTGGGGGCGAAAGCCTGTGTGAAGTGGCCGCGCGGGCGGTTAGGGCGCTGCAGCAAATTGCCGCCAATCATGCCGACGAGCAGGTGCTGGTAGTTTCCCACGGGGGGACCATCAGGGCCGCCATAGGGAGCCTCTTGCGGATGGACTTGAACCAGTACTGGCGGTTGCGGCAGGATAACGCCGCCTTGAACATCGTGGAGTTTTTCGAGGAAGGCAAAGCGATTTTGATGCTTTTCAATGATTGCACGCATCTGAGGGAGATCTAGGTTAGAATTTAGGTTTAGAAGTCAGAAGAATGGCCCTCGTATTTGATGATTAAAATTTAAGAAAGAAGAATAGACTAAAGATACCAGCACGGTTGAAGTTTTAATTAAAAACTAAAAAAAGCCGCGGTGTTTACCGCGGCTGCGCCAGGTTCTGCTCGGCGAACTGAATCATGCGGCGGACCATGTTTCCCCCGATCTTGCCGCCGATGCGGCCACCAACGGCGCCGCAGAGGCGGGCCGGGACGTCACCCCAGTAGCCTTCGCGGATGAGGCGGTCCAAGCCCAGTTCTCCGGCGATCTCGTACTTCATCTGCCGGAGCACCTCGCGGTAGTTCTCGGGGGTGATCGCCGGAAAACCATAGGTGGGGTAGCCAAGTTCGTTGGCCACCTCAATTTTAAATTGATCTAAGGCGGAGGCGGCTTGCGGGACCAGCACTCTTCTTTGGTTCGGCAAAAACATCACCTCCGCTTTTATTTTTCCCGTGAGTTTAAATTGGAAATACGGGCCATTTTTATGCCTTATAGCCGCGTTCTTCTATTTCTGTTTAAAGAAAAGAACGGCAGGTATGGAAAGTTTTTCCGCATATCGGAAGAAGCAGGTGGCTTGCCGGAAATGAGGCACAGTTTCATTGGTTCTCTCTCCTATCGGGTAGTACACCCAAAGACTGTAAGATTTTGGTGGCATAGAACGTGTTAAGAATCGTAGGAATTGCGCAGGAACTTGTTGAACGCGCGAACCCGCCGCCGGTGCGCTCGCATTCCAGGACAAAAGCGACTATTTTCTCAGGGAGGAACGGTATTCTGCCGAGATGCTTCAGTGCCGCTACAAGGTAGTACCAGTGCTCGAGGAAGCCGACTTCTTGGCGGCAGAGTTTTTCCAGATGAGCCAGGGGCAGCGCCTGTTGCGGTAACGGTTGCTTTAACGCCGATAAAACTTCTACCGCATAGTAGACCGTAGGAAGAGAAGCCAGTTCGTCGGTTTCTAACGCGGCGAGAAGTTCCTGGGTTACGAAGCGCGCACACCTTTCCGCTTCAAAGGATATCCCCAGCCGCGTCAATGCCCCCACTGCGTAAAAGGTGTTTTCGAGACGAGAGGTGGCTTCCACCCAAAGGTGTTTGGGCACCCAGAAGCCGCCCGCCGGTTCCTGGAGGGAGCGCAGCCTTTCGCCGAGCGGCCGCCATTCGGGTGTAAGCCTTTTTAGCAGAGCCAGTGTGGCCACCGCATAATAGATTGCCGCCGGGGTGGCGAGCGCTTCGCGGTTACGCAGGGTTTTAAAAAAAGCGACCACACCTTCCGGCGCTGCCGGTGCGGTACCGAGGAGTTTGAGTGTCGCTGCAGCGTAGAAGGTATCGTGCGGGCTTCCGGGCGGGATGCGGGCGAAGTAGTAGCCGCCGCCTGCTACCCGGCAGCTTTCGATGTACGCGACCGTCCGCCGGGCCAGTTTTCCCCATCCCGGGTGACGGGTATCTTTATTCGCTAAAGAACGGTCTTCCGCCAGCGTAGCACACCTCCATTCCGCGAAACCTCTTTGAGTTTCGGACTCCCGAAAAACTTTTCGCTGTAGCTAACCGCTCTCCGTGCCGGAAACATGGTCTTTGCCCCGCGAGCGCAGCACTATCTGCAGGGCAGTTGCGGTAAGGATGCCGATCCCGCCGCCGAAGTAAAAAGGCGCGGCGGGGCTGACCGTGTTCCAGAGGAGACCGGCGACAAGCGACGCTGGGAAAAGGCCGATACCCACCAGGGTGGCGTGCAGGCCGATGAGCGTGGCCCGCTGTTTTTGCGGGGCGATATCGGCTACCAGGGCCTTCTCCACGCCTTCGGTTGCTGCTGAATAAATGCCATAAGCGGCAAAAAGCACCCACAGGGTTTCCGGCCGGTGGGCAAGGGCGAAACCGAGGTAAACGATGCCGTAAGTGAAGTAGCCCCAGACCAGCAACCGCCGCCGTCCTATATGGTCGGAAAGACGCCCTGCCGGGTAGGCCACCAGCCCGTAAACGGCGATGTAGAGCAGGTAAAGGAAAATCACTTCCTTTAGCGGAAAACCCAGGTTCTGGGCGCGCAAAAGCAAAAACTGGTTGGAAGAGTTGCCGAGGGTGAAAAGAAAAACTACCGCCAGGAAAGCCTTGAGCCGGGGGTCGAGTTCCCGCCAGCTCAGGTTGAGGCGCCGGCCGGCTGTGGGTTTCTGTTCTTTCCTTTCCCGAACGAAGAAGAGCAGGAACACGCCCAGGACCGCCGGGATCATCGCGTAAAGAAAAACGGGGCGGAGGTCGCCCGGTGTGCGGCTGACGAAGAAATAGGCGAGGCTTGCTCCGGCCAAGGCGCCGAAGGTGTCCAGCGCCCGGTGCAGCCCGAAGGAAAGGCCGTAGGCGCGCGGGTCGCTCGAGTCGGCGATGAGCGCGTCCCGGGGCGCGGTGCGCACGCCCTTCCCAAAGCGGTCGGCAAGGCGGCCGCTTAAGACCCAGCCCCAGGATGTAGCCAGGTAAAAGAGGAGCCGGCTCAGGGTGGACGTTGTGTAGCCAGCTATCGTCAGGGGTTTGCGGCGCCCAAGGCGGTCGGATAAAGCGCCGGAGAAAACTTTCAAAAGACTGGCGGTGCTTTCCGCCAGCCCCTCGATCACGCCGACGACGGCCGGGGTGGCCCCGAGTTGGACGGTGAGGAAGAGCGGGAGCAGGGGATAAACCATTTCGGAGCTCACATCGGTAAAGAAACTGACCAAGCCGAGCAGGATGATGTTAAACATCTTTTTCCTCCCCAGGAGAGGGTTCATGGCAGTATCTTACCGCCACTTCCCGGACCGGTGCGAACCGGTGCTGCCGGGCGGCACAAACCGCAGCTTTAGCCTCCGGCGTGCCGATTCTAGCGAGGGCTTCGCAGGCGGCGGCTGCCAGGTAGGGGTCTGGGCTTTCCTGGAGTTTAGCCGCGAGCGCGGGCACCGCGGCTGCTGCTTTTAGCTTGCCCAGAAGGTAGGCGGCCCGGAGGGCCGTCATGGCTTCAGGCGCGTCAAGCGCCCGGATAAGCTTCTCCACATAACTGGCGTTATCCTCCAGGATTGCGCCACAGTGGGGACAGGGGCCCCGCGCGTCGGCCGGGACCTCCCGCCAGCACTTTTGGCAGAAGTAGGTGATCGGCACTGGTTTTCTCCCGTAGTTTTGAATTTTTCCTGGTTGAGCCAACACTTCTTCGGGCACACAAGGACGAGCGACAGGTTAAAAAACGCTCAGGGCGCCGATGAAGATCTCAACCATCGCCACGGAGATGCCGAACCTGATGGAGATCAGCGAGGCCAAAAAAGCCAGGCCCATCCATATCGTTGCCTGCAGCCACAAATCCACGGTTTTCTCCCCCCGTTTAGAAAATGGATGACCCCTGGCACCACAGCCAGGGGTCATTAGCGCAACCGCGCGTTAGGCGAACCCCATCGCCAGCGTTGCGGAAAAGTTCCCTTGTCTCAACGCTGCTTCCAATTTTATCAGGGTTTGTTCAGGTGTGTCAAGGAGTTCTTTGGGGAAGACCGTGTCAAGGTTTAGTAGGTAAACTCCCGCAGAATTTTAAAACCCTGTATAAGAACGCCGTAGCGAAACAAGTTCACGCAACACATACTTCACAAAAGGCCGGCTGGCAAACGGCCCGCTTA
>JBFLVI010000007.1:0-72303 GCA_040758635.1 Bacillota bacterium
TGTCGTTTTTGTGGTATGCTGACATTGGCGGTCCCTCCTTTAATTGGTTTTTCTCCTTAACCCCATTTATACCAGATGGGGTTCAGGGACCGCCACCTCAATTTCTACGAAATTCGGGACATCCTCTCATGGAGATTTTGCTGGAGATTATTCCGAACTATTGTATAGCTGGATGAAAGGTTCCAAACCCGACGCTTTACTTGATGAATATAGAGATAAGTTTAATTCACCGGAGGACTTAGGGAGATTTATAGATAACTTTTTTAGGTATCGTCTACCTTGGGCTATATCGGGTTATATTCGTATAGCAGCAGCGTCACTAGGCATAGATTTCAAAGATTTGCCAAGTTTTGTCAAATTTCTACCTTCTATGGTTAAATTTGGCCTCCCGGATTATATTGCGTGTTGGGCTATGTCTTCCGGTATCCCACTTCGTGATACATCTATACGGATTGCGTCTGTTTACCGGAACGAGGTGGGCAAAGAGGACTATAAGAGTTTTATAGAATGGCTTGGTATATTGAATGCGGAGAGACTTTTTTATGAATTTGGATTACGAAGTCCGTTGCTGGAAGATGTGGGCAGGTCAATCCTCCTAGCTAGTACAAACCCCCTGCTTTCCGATTTTACTACTATAGAGCAATTTCTTCCTCGGGAAACATATGTAGCAGGAATTCAATATGAACAGACCCGTATTTCTTTAGCTCTCCTTGCAAACGAGGGGCAAGAGGTGCTATTAGTCAGAGACTATGATAATGCCTACGATCATAACGCTATTAAAGTTTATTTGCCACAGGGGGAAATAGGATTTATTCCCCGTGAACTTGCGCAGGTACTGTCACCGGAGATGGATACAGGTACAAATCTTAAGGCTATAATTACGAGGCTGAAGAAAGAAGATATACCAAGGGTTTGGGTCACTATTTGTATAGCGTAAAAGTTTTTAAGGGGAGAAATTCATGTCTCTCGCCGTTGACAACCCCATCATCAACTCACCCTTTGAGGAGCCCGGCCAGTACTGGGTTTACGAGGAGGGGCAGCCCGTCCTGAAGAGAGGGCGGCGGCCGGCGGGGTATTATCTGAAGGCGCGGACGCGGGGCCCTCAGGGGGCCCTGCTGGCAGAGGAATTTGTCCCGCTTGATCTGGTTAACGAGATCCGGGCGCGGGTAAAGCAGTGGCGGGAGGCGGGTTACCCCGGGGTTACGCCGGTTACCAGGCGGCTGCTGACACACTGGAGCATGCCGGAGCGGGAGCGCAGGCTCTTTTTCTGCCAGCGGGAGGCGGCCGAAACGGTCATCTGGCTGATGGAAGCACCACCGGCGGAGAAGCAAGGTATGGTTATTCCAAAGGATGAACCTATTGATCCGGAAAGTATCGCTAAAGGGTACAAGGCGCTGACCCGCTATGCGCTCAAGATGGCTACCGGTGCGGGCAAGACCGTGGTGATGGGGATGCTCATTGCCTGGTCAGTTTTGAACAAGATCGCGAGCCCGCAGGACCGGCGTTTTTCGGACGCGGTGCTGCTGGTCTGCCCCAACCTCACCATCCGGGAACGGCTTCAGGTGCTCTTGCCTTGGCACCCGAAGAACTACTACCAGGGGTTCGACCTGGTGCCGCCGGGTTTACAGGAGCACCTGCAGCAGGGGAAGTTCCAGATCATCAACTGGCACCTTTTCCAACCGAAGGGCGATTCCCGTACGCGGAGCGTGGTGAAGCGGGGGGTGGAGGGCGATGCGGCCTTCTGCCGCCGGGTGTTAAAAGACTTGGGAAGCAAGCAGAACATTCTGGTTATCAACGACGAAGCGCACCACGCCTACCGCCCGGCACCGCTTGACGATGAATTGCGGGGGCGGCTTTCTGCGGCGGAGATCCAGGCGCGCGAGGAGGCGACGGAGTGGGTGAGCGGCCTCGACCGGATCAACGCCGTCCGGGGGATCAATTTCTGCGCCGACTTTTCAGCAACCCCGTTTTACATCAAGGGCAGCGGCTACGAGGAAGGTCTCCCGTTCACCTGGGTCGTTTCCGACTTCGGCTTGGTTGACGCCATCGAGTCCGGCATCGTGAAAATCCCGCGGGTGCCGGTTGACGACAACACCGGCGACCTCATCCCCCGCTACTTCCGGCTCTGGGAGTGGATCAACCGGCAACTGCCTGCTTCGGAGCGGCAGACCGCCCGCAGGCGCGCCAAGCCGGAATCGGTGCTCCGCGAGGCCGAGGGGGCGTTGGCGACTTTAGCCTCGGAGTGGCGGGAGACTTTCAGGGGCTTCCGGGAAAAATCGCCCGTGCCGCCGGTTTTGATTGTGGTCTGCGACAACACCGACCTTTCTAAGTTAGTCTACGAGCACATCGCCCACGGCAACGTCCTTCCCGAGCTTGAGAACCGGCCCGACCAGGAGGTCACCCTGCGGATCGACACCAAACTTCTCGCCGAGGCGGAGAGCGTGGCGGAGGGTGAGACGAGGAAGGAGGCCGCCGAGCGGCTCCGCAAAATGGTGGATACGGTCGGCAAGACGGAGTGGGAAGGCGAGGGCGACCCACCCGGGAAGGAGATCCGCTGCGTAGTTTCCGTAGGGATGCTCACCGAAGGCTGGGACGCACAGAACGTGACGCAGATTTTGGGCTTGCGGGCCTTCACCTCGCAGCTTCTCTGTGAGCAGGTGGTGGGGCGGGGGCTGCGGCGGATGAACTACGACGATTTCAGCGAGCCGGAGTACGTTGATGTTTACGGCATTCCTTTCGAGGTGATCCCCGTTAAGAAGAAGCCGGTCAGCCGCCCGGAGGGGCAGAAGGTCTCCACCCTGATCCGGGCGCTACCAGAGCGTAAAGACTTGGAGATCACCTTTCCCCGGGTAGAGGGCTTTGTTTTTGACGTCCGCCAGCGGATTAAAGTCAATCTGGCTGATGTACCGTATCTCATGGTTGATCCGGCGAGCGAGCCTACGGAAGTTGTGGCCAAACCGGCTGTGGGCTACCGTATCGGCCGCCCCGACCGTCTCGGTCCAGGCCCGGAGGTTGTTCACGACCGCAACCCTTTTCACCGGGAGAAGCGGCTTCAGGCAAGTGTTTATGAGATGGCGGCGGAAATTACCAACCGGCTAAAGGATAAGCGTGGCGACTATGGTGCACGCCACTTCCTCTTCCCGCAGGTGCTCCGCATTGTCTGGCAGTACTTCGAAGAGCGGGTTATTGTTGCCGATCCCGGTGTGCCGCTGGAAGAGGTGGCTTTGCTTAAATATAAGCAATGGATCGTCGAGCATTTGCTCCAGACGATCGAGCCGGACACGGATGCGGGAGAGCCGCCGGTTTTGCCGGTTATCGAGCGGTTCCGTCCCATTGGCTCCACTTCCGAAGTGCTTTTCCGCACCGTTCGCCCTGCGGTAGGTACGGTCAAAAGTCATGTAAGCCACGTCGTCCTCGACGCGCCGAAGTGGGAGCACTGCGTGGCCTACCAGCTTGAACGGTTACCGGAGGTAGTGGCCTACGTCCGCAACGACCACCTGGATTTCACTATCCCCTACGAGTGGCAGGGAGTCCGGCACGAGTACCGGCCGGATTATTTGGTCCGGTTGAAGCACCCCGGCGGCGGGGAGATCAAGGTTATCTTAGAGGTGAAAGGCTTTGAAACCGAGAAGGACCGGCAGAAGGAGGCGGCGGCAAGGCGCTGGGCGCGGGCGGTGAACCGTCACGGCGAGTTCGGCCGCTGGGTGTTTGTGATCTGCCGGGATCCGCAACGGTTGCAAAGTCAGCTTGGGCAAATTGCTAATACATAACCTGCCAAGACAAATATCCGCGCTACGGTGAAGCGGCTGCTGCACCGGTACGGGTACAAACCCGCCGAGTGTGAAACGCTGGTGGTCGTGATCATGGAACAGGCGGAGAGCCGCTACCGCGACTGGCTCAGCACTCATGCCGCCTTAGTGCTGGGCGGCGGATCGCGGGGGCTGAGGGGAAAAGGAAGCACAGGCGCTTTGACCGTGTTTCATCTGGTAATGTCAGGCAGCTACGGGTACAATATTCTTAAGGGATGGATTATGCGGCATCATCTCGGTGGGTTCGGGTTTAAAGAAGTCGATCCGGCCGCTTTTGTGATGGCGCGGGTTTTGGAGGAATGTTGCTGTGGGTAAGCGAGCACAAAAAACCGAAAAGAGCCTGACGCTGGAGGAGTTGCTGGCGATTCTCCGGGAGCATATGCCCGAACTCCGGGAGCGTTATAAGGTAAAGACGCTTGGCGTCTTCGGCTCCTACGTCCGCGGGGAACAGCGCCGGCGCAGCGACCTGGACGTTCTGGTGGAGTTTGATGATAAAAGCAACCTAACCCTGTTTAAATTTATCGAGATGGAGCACTATCTCAGCGACCTGATAGGGGTTAAAGTAGACCTCGTGGAAAAATCGGGGCTCAAACCCCGCATTGGCCAGCGTATTCTTCAGGAGGTGGTACCGGTGTGAAACCGGAAAGGGACTACATAGATTACCTCCTGGATATCCTCGATGCGGCCGCAAAAGCCCGTCGCTTCTTGGAAGGAGTGGAATTTAACGCGTTTGCAGCTAACGATGAGAAGGTGTATGCGGTTATGCAGGCGCTGGTGATAATCGGCGAGGCAGCCAAGAAGGTGCCCAAAGTGGCGCGCGAACGCTATTCCGAGGTGCCGTGGCGAGAAGTGGCCGGGATGCGCGACAAGTTGACACACGATTACTTCGGCGTGAACCTCCGGCGCGTCTGGGAAACGGTACGGCAGGATTTGCCCGTCTTGCAGGCCACCGTCGAGAGGATGCTGGCCGACCTGGAGGCGAAGAACCACGATGGAATGAGCAGCGTATCGGGAACAACGCCTGAGCTGGAGGTGGCTTAATATGCCAGGAACTGTACTGGTCAAAAAGGGGCTGCTTCTGGCAGCTAAGGGAATCGGGTACGCGGTAGTAGGCGCCGTCTTGCTGGTCGTGTTTTCACCGGTGTTGCTGCTGTTGCTATTTTGCCTGGGAGGGCTGGTGGCGGCGGTGCTGCCGTTTTTAGGTTTCTGCCTGGGCCTGGCGGCGGTGACGGCGTTCTTGCTGCACCATTTTATCGGTCTGCCTTTCTGGTTCTGGATGATCTTCACCGGGACGGGAGCCGTGCTTTTCTTCATTGCGATGTGGGCGTCGCTGTTCGGTGACAGCTCTGATGCCGCTTCAACTGCTGGCGTCCTGAGCAGCCGGTAAGCTCGACACTCATAGTTAAATTGAAGATCTTGCGTAACTTTCTTAATCCCTTTCGAAAAATTTTGATCCCGCCGGAATCTTCTGAAATGACGGGGTGTTTTTAAGTGGAGATACTGGTGGCTGTGTTGGGCCTTCTTGTAGCTGTGCTTCTTGTTTTGCTCTACCTGCAGCTCCGGCGGTCGGGGAGCGGGGGCGAACTGGCGGCGGCGCTGCAGAATTTGAGCCAGGCGGTGCAGGCGGCCGAGACGCGGTCGGCGGTGCTGGCGGAAAAGGTGACGCACCTGGAGGCTCTGCCGCAAACGGTCGGCGGGGTGCAGCTCGAGCTGCGTTCTTTGATGGAACGGGTTTCCACGGTGGAGCAGAAACAGCAGGAGGTAAGCCAGGGCGTGCAGGCTGTGGCCAGGTCGCTGGCCGAGACGGGGGCGGCTACCCAGGGGCTGAAAGAGACGGCGGCGGCGATCCGGGCCGAGCTTTCCGGGGCGAAAGAAGGGCTGGCTGCCTTGCAGGCGCAGGCGAAGGCCCGGCAGGAGCTGGAGCAGCGGACGGCGGAATCAATCCGGCGGCTCGAAGCGATCATTGCGGGGACGCATACCAAGGGGGCGGCAGGAGAGAATATCTTGGACCTGGTCTTTGCGAAGCTGCCGCCTGAGTGGCAGGTGCGGGATTTCCGGGTGGGGAACAGGTTCGTCGAGTTCGGACTGCGGCTGCCCAACGGGCTCATCCTGCCGATTGACAGCAAGTGGCCGGCGACCGGCTTGCTGGAGCAGTTTGCCGGGTGTGAAGACCCCGTCGAGCAGCAGAAGTTGAAGAAACAAATCGAAGATACCGTGCTGGGCAAGGCCCGGGAGGTCAAGAAGTACCTCGACCCGAGCCTGACGGTGAACTTCGGTGTGGTGGCCGTCCCGGACGCAGTCTACGACCTGTGCGCCGGGATCCAGGCTGCGGTATTCCAGCAGAACGTCGTGCTGGTCGGCTACAACATGTTCCTGCCTTATCTCCTGCTCGTTTTCCAGACGATGCTGCGGAACGCGCAGGACGTTGACCTGGAGAAGCTGAACGCGTCGCTGCACGCTTTTCAAGAAAGCATCAGGGCGTTGCAGGAGGAATTGGAAGGACGGTTCTCTAAAGCCCTTACGATGTTGAGTAATTCCCGGAACGAGATGGGGGTGCACCTGAGCAAGCTCAGCAGCGGGCTGGTGGCCCTCCAGGTTGCTCCGGGTACGGCGGCGCCAGCCAAAGAGACCGGGAGTTAGGCGTCTTTGGCCTGCCGGGGTTGAGAAGGAGGTGAGGGGCGGATGGCGGTCTTTCAGTGTGCCAAGTGCGGGGCGACAAAAGAAGGCCGGTGCAAGCCCCAGAAGTGCCCGCAGTGCGGGGAGAAGGGAAAAATAACCAAAGTCCAGTGAACGGCCGGTCCGATTCCGATTTGCAGTTTTAAGGTGGCGGGATTCCTTTTAAGTGTTTGGCATGCGTGGGGGCCCTTAAAGAGCGACGAATAACCGGGATGCTTTGGCGGGTTGTTGCGGCTGAAGGGAGGAACAGCCTGGATGGGTGCTCCAGAAACCGGTAAAGTCTTCGACCTGCCGGAACTCCGGGGCAGGGCGGCGGTCTTCCGGGACCGGACGCATGCGGGAAAAGTCCTGGCGGAGATGCTGGCGCCTCACAGAGGTACGGACGCAATTGTCTTTGCTGTGCCGGCGGGCGGGGTGCCGGTGGGGGCGGTGCTGGCGCGGGAGCTCGGTCTGCCGCTGGAGGTGGCGGTGGTCAGCAAGATCACGCTTCCCTGGAACACCGAGGCCGGCTACGGGGCGGTGGCCTTCGACGGGACGGTGCGGCTGAACGAGGAACTGGTGCGGCATTACGGGCTGACGGAGGAAGAGATCGAGGAGGGGAGGGCGAAGACCGCGCAGAAGGTGGCGCGGCGGGTGCGGGAGTTTCGCGGCGGGCGGCCTCTCCCGCAACTGAAGGGGTGCCTGGTGATCCTGGTAGACGACGGGCTGGCCTCCGGCTTTACGATGCTCACCGCGGTAGAGGCGATGCAGAAGGCGGGCGCCGACCAAGTGGTTATCGCGGTCCCCACCGGCCACTTCGGCGCCATCGAGCGGGTGGCGCCCCACGTCGAAGCGGTCTACTGCGCGAACATCCGCAGCGGGTGGCGCTTCGCGGTGGCCGATGCTTATGGGGAATGGTACGACGTGAGCGAGGAGGAAGTGCGGGGGATTTTGGCAGCGCTTGGCGCCGAACGTGATGAGGCTTTGGAGCGGATTAATGCCGGGTGTAAAAACACACTGAAAAAGCTTGCGGATTAAGCGGCTTTAAATAGCAGGCTAAGCTGCACTGCCCAAGTTTATAATGCTTACCCGGCTGGATGTCCACGGAACCGGATTGAGGTTAATTTTTCTCCCGGCTGAGTGCTTCCCAAGTCTGCGCGTAAACGCTCAGGTCTTCGTCGCTGAAAAGGACGAAGCGGACCTCGTCCAGCGGTTTTTCTTTCACGTACTCCAGCACTGTGCCCAAGGCGATGCGGGTGGCGCGTTCCTTCGGAAAGCGGTAGGCGCCGGTCGAGATTGCCGGAAAGGCGACCGACTTTATCCCGTGGGCGGTCGCTAATTCGAGGCAACTCAAATAGGCCTGGCGCAGCAGCGCGTCCTCATCTGCGTTGCCGCCCATCCACCGCGGGCCGACGGTGTGGATGACATAGCGCGCCTTGAGGTTGCCGCCGGTGGTGATGACGGCGTGGCCCGTCCGGCAGGGTCCCTTTTCGGCTACGATCTTCTTGCATTCTTCGAGGATCGCCGGCCCGCCGGCGCGGTGGATGGCTCCGTCCACACCGCCGCCGCCCATCAAGGACGGATTGGCGGCGTTGACGATCGCTTCCGTATCCGCCTGGGTGATATCCCCCTTAATGATGACGATTTTGGTGTTGCCCACAACGGTTTCCACGGCCAAGGAACCATCCCTCCCAAAAGTCGATTATTTAAAGATATACCATAACTTTCTGCGAAGCACAATCGCCGCAGCGGTCGAACGCAAACGGTGCCGGGTGTTTTTCGGTCTTTTCCGGTGGGACTGGCTCATACAGGAACTGGATTTGGAAAATTTGCCGGCGAGAAAAAGGATTTTCCCGGTTGGTGTGGAAATACAAAACTCTGTCAGGCATCTTGCGGAAAGCCTGAACCGCGGCCGCGGTTGCGGGCTTTTCTTCAAGAGGTGTAAGGGGTTCTTCGTAGTTGAAACAACTGGTCGTCCGTGAACTTTCCCTCCATTTTGGTGGGGTCGCTGCGCTTTTCAACGTAAGCCTGGAGGTAAATAAAGGGGAAATCCTGGCGGTAATCGGGCCGAACGGTGCAGGTAAAACCAGCCTGTTAAACTGCATCAACGGTCTTTACCGCCCGAGTTCGGGACGGATCATCTTCAACGACTGCGATATCACGCGCTTTCCTCCGCACCGTCGGGCTAAACTCGGTATTTCCAGAACATTTCAGAACATTGAGCTTTTCAAGCGCCTGAGCGTGCTCGACAACATAATGCTCGGTCGGCACCTGCACATGCGGTCGGGGATTCTGGCCAGCGGCATGTACTGGGGTTGGGCGCAGCGCGAGGAAGTGGTGCATACCTACAAACTCCGGCCCGTCACAAAGCCGGTTGCCGCGGTGTTTACCTAATAAAGCAGAAAACGGGCAGCACCCGTCTGCCGTTGGGAGGGAACCGGGATGGGGGAAGTGGAACCGAGGGTCAGGTTCAGGTGGTGGGTTTTTCTTTTAATCGGTCTTTTAATCGGCGGGATTGTCGTTCCGGCGGCGATTTTTCTTTCCGGGCCGCGGCCCGGCGTTTACACGGGCGGGCAGGCGGTGATGTCGGAAGCGGCAAAAGAAGAACCCCTGATGGCGAAGGGGACGACGGCGCCGGGCGGCATGGGGACCGGCGGTGAGCGCCTGGTGGTCAGGCGCAAAACCCTGCGCCTAGAGGTGAAGGACGCGGGTGCCGCCTACGCTGCGGTGGAAAAGATCGCCGATAAAAACGGCGGGTTCATCATCAGCGCCAGCCTTTCTTCTCCGGACGGGGGGCCGGTCTACCCGCTGAAGGCTGCGCCGGAAGCCGTCCGTGGGCCCCTTTCGGGCACGATTGTGCTGAAGGTCCCGGTACAGCGGTATGGGGCGGCAATTAAGGAGCTGAAGGGGCTTGGCAAACTCCGGTCCGAGGAGGAAACCGCGGAGGAGGTCACCGAGCGGCACATTGATTTGAACGCCCGGCTCCGGAACCTGAAGCGCCAGGAAGAGCGGTACCTCGAAATTCTTGATTCCGCCGTTAAGGTGGAGGAAATGCTCAAGGTGGAGGAGCAACTGGTGCGGATAAGGGGCGAGATCGAGTCGCTGCAAGCGCAGGTGGAATACCTGGAAAAGAGCGCCGCCATGGCGACGATCACCCTGGAACTCTCCGAGCCGGCCTCGGTGGCCATGCCGCTTATAGAGTGGGGCTTGGGGGATGCCTTCAAGACCGCCCTGCGGGGTTTTGTGGCGGTGGTCAATTTCTTCATCATTGCTGCGGGCACGCTTTTACCGCTGGCGATCGGCGGCCTTTTGGTCTGGCTGGTGGTTACGGCGCGCAGGAAACGGCGCGAATAAAGCAAGGAGGAACTCTGGTTTGCGGGACACGCACCAACGCGAAATAAACTACCTCCGGGTTTCGGTGACCGACCGGTGCAACCTCCGGTGCCGCTACTGCTTGCCGCCCGAAGGCGTGTCGCTGTTACCGCACGGTGAAATCCTTCGGCTGGAAGAAATTGAAAGGGTCGTGCGGGCGGCGACCTTGGTCGGGGTGAGGAAGGTGCGCCTGACCGGGGGCGAACCCCTGGTCCGCCAGGGTTTAGCGCGCCTGGTGAGCATGCTGGCGGAGATTCCGGAGATCGACGACCTGGCGCTGACAACCAACGGAACGCTGCTCGCTTCCCGGGTCCGGGAGTTAAAGGGAGCGGGCCTGAAGCGGGTAAACGTCAGCCTGGACACTTTGCGGCCGGAGCGTTTTTCCTGGATCACGCGGGGCGGGGAACTCGGCGACGTCTTCCGGGGCATCGAGGCTGCGCTGGAATTTGCGCTACACCCGGTGAAACTCAACGCGGTGGTAATCGAGGGTTTCAACGCCGACGAGGTCGTTGACCTGGCGCGGCTCACGCTGGAACGGCCGTTGCACGTGCGCTTCATCGAGTTGATGCCTTTCGGCCCGGCCGGGGAGTGGGCGAAAACCGGTTTCGTTTCAACCGCGCAAGTCCGGGCGGAGCTCGAAGCCGCCTTCGGGACGTTGATAGAAGTGAGTAAACCCGCCGGAGGCGGCCCGGCGCGCTACTACCGCATCGCCGGAGCGGCCGGAACTATCGGTTTTATCAGCGGGGTGAGCGGGCACATCTGCTCCCGGTGCAACCGGCTGCGCCTGACGGCTGCCGGAAAACTGCGCACCTGCCTTTTCGGCACGGAAGAGGTGGAGTTCAAAGAGCCGCTGCGTTCGGGGGCTACGCTTGCCGAACTGGCGGAGTTGTTCGTCCAGGCGGTGCGGAAAAAAGCCGCGCGAAAAACAGCTCCCGGCGGCGAAGCAATGGTGAAAATCGGGGGGTAGCAGGAGGCCGGCGGTCGGGCTTTAGTTCACGAACACCCCGGTTTGTGAATTATTCTCTTTTCTACCAGAGCTTGACTATATCCACGTTCTTGAAGTAGTAGCGAATGATTTCCTCCGCCTTTTTGCCCCGGCGGGCCATTTCCAGCGCGCCCCACTGGCTCATACCCACCCCATGCCCGAACCCTTTTCCTTCAAAAATGACTCTGTCACCCTCGACGCGGGCGCTTGTAAGCAGGGTTGATTTCATCCGGGTGCTCCCCAGCGCCGTCCGCAGTTCACAGGCGTTTACTTCCGCGGTGCCGATGCGCAGGCGGGTGGCACGGCCCGACGGCCCTCTTTCGCTTACGGTGAGCGTATTGAAATCGCCAACCTGCCGGCCGAGCTTTTGAACCGCCTCACGTACCTCCTGCTTGGTAAAAACCGCGTGCCAGCGTTGGAATTCCTTCGGGGCGGTCGGTCCTTCGCCCGACTTTACCACCTGGGTGTACGGCGGTTCAGGATGTTCGTAGTTCAAACCTTCCTTTGCGGTCGCGGTCATTCCCCCGGCGTGGGAGTGAAACCAGGCGTTGAT
This sequence comes from Bacillota bacterium, assembly GCA_040758635.1. Classification (GTDB taxonomy): domain Bacteria; phylum Bacillota; class Desulfotomaculia; order Desulfotomaculales; family Ammonificaceae; genus Yes71-27. Next base: position 11,375 of record JBFLVI010000007.1, read on the forward strand.
ATACCGGCCGTTATACGCCGCTACCTTGCCCCGTGTCGTCCGCACGGCCCAGCGGACGCGCTGGTTGATATTCTGGGGATTCCAGGCCTGCGCCTCCTCAAAGGCGGTGGAGATGTGGGCTTCCGGGTTAAGGTCTGACCGCTTGTGGGTTTCAACAAACTGCAGGGCGTAGGTGCGCGCCAGAATGGCCTGGGCGGCCAGCGCTTCGGCGGGAAACCAGTTCTTCATTTCGCCCGCCACCGTTCCCATCACGTACTCCTCGAGGGGCATTTCCCTTACTGTGCGGGTTTCGGTTACGAAGACCTTGAGCCGCGGTTCTTTCCCCGGTCCGCGGCTGATTTCCCGGGGGATGTCGGGGCGCGGCACCGGCTTGCGGGCGCCTTCGGGTGCACATCCGGAGAAAAGCCCGGCAACCAGTGCGCCTGCCAGCAGCAGGGTGAGCCACCTGGACTTGATGCGCATAGCGATTCCTCCATCGGGACCGGCGAAACCGGCGTTTTGGCTCTGCCACGCCGGCGGGCGGCGGATTTCCGGCCGGAGTTGCTTCCCGGCGACTGTGCGTTCCGGATCGGCGTGGGATAACTGTCCCCATATAGCTTCTCCCCCGGACGCCGGTTTTATAGCAGGGAAGGCCCGAAGTTTTCCGTGCCGCGGGAAAGGGATTTTGGCCGGAGAAAAAGAATAGATTGTAGGGATACTGGTGAAGGAGGCGTCTTCGTGCGGGTCGGGGTTTTGTGCGGCGGGTGGTCGGCGGAGCGGGAAATCTCCCTTAAATCAGGGGAGGCGGTGTACCGGGCGCTCCTGGAGAAGGGTTGGGATGCGGTGAAGGTTGACGTGGGGCCCGATGTGGTCGGGGAGTTGCGGGCGGCGCGGGTGGATGTCGCTTTCATCGCCCTGCACGGCAAGGGCGGTGAAGACGGGAGCATCCAGGGGCTGTTAGAGATCATGGGCATCCCTTACACGGGTCCGGGGATTCTGGCCAGTGCGCTGGCGATGAACAAGGCGGCGACGAAGCGGATGCTGGTTGCGGAAGGGCTTCCTACTCCACCCTCCCTTACGCTGGAACAGGGGGCGGGAGACCTCCGGGCGCTGGCCGGGCGGGTGTTGCGGGAGATGTCGCTGCCGGTGGTGGTCAAGCCCGCGACGCAGGGTTCTTCCGTCGGGATGGAAATTGTGCGCGGGGAAGAGGGGCTGGAATCCGCGCTGGCCGGGGCCTTCCGGTACGACCCGGTGGTGCTGGTAGAGAAGTTTATACCCGGCACGGAGGTAACGGCGGCCGTCCTGGGGAATGCGCGGCCGGTGGTTTTACCGCTGATCGAAATCGTTTCCGCGAAGGGGGTTTACGACTACGAGGCCAAGTACACGCCGGGGATGAGCGACCACCTGATCCCGCCCAGGCTTGCGGACGGCGTCCAGCGGCGGGTGGCGGAGATCGCGCTTGCCGCCTATAAACTTCTCGGTTGCCGGGGTTTCTCCCGGGTGGACTTCATCGTCGGGGAGGATTTGCAGCCTTACGTGCTCGAAGTAAACACGATCCCCGGGCTCACCGAAGTGAGCCTTTTCCCAGACGCGGCACGGGCGGCCGGCATTTCCTTCGGGGATCTGGTGGAGCGCCTCATCGCGCTGGCACTGGGAAAAGAAGAAGCGTGCCAGGAGAGTGTTGTAAAACAAATAAATTTCGGTAGAAAAATTACCTAACGGCTTTCGGTGGTTAAACTTAGTAAATATCCTGGAGGCTGCGAAAAACAAGCATAGCGCGGAAGGCGAAGCCGGCCGGCGCGGAGCGTACATGGAGGTACGTGAGCACCGGACGGCGAGCCTGACAAAGCTAGGCGCAGTTTTGCAGCAGCCTCCTAGGGGGAGTGACGGGGTTGCAGCTGGTGCGGGAGGAGTTTTTGCGAATGATTGACCACACGCTGCTGCGCCCGGAGGCAACGCGCGGGGACGTCAAGCGGTTGTGCCGGGAGGCGGTTGCGTGCGGCTTCGGTGCCGTCTGTGTAAATCCGGCTTACGTACCGGTGGCGGCGCGGGAGTTGGCAGGTTCGCCGGTTAGAGTCTGTACGGTGGTCGGTTTCCCGCTCGGCGCCACGAGCACGGCGGCAAAGGTGGCAGAAGTGAAGTGCGCCGTAGCCGACGGGGCAGTTGAGTTCGACGTCGTACTGAATATCGGCGCGCTCAAGGACCGGGAGTTTACCTATTTGGAAAACGAGCTGGGCGAAGTCGTCGCGGCGGCCCGCGAAGCAGGGGGTGGCGCGCTGGTGAAGGTCATTCTCGAGACCGCCCTTTTGACCGGGGAGGAGAAGCTCCTGGGATGCCGCCTGGCGGTAGGCGGGGGGGCGGATTTCGTAAAGACTTCCACCGGGTTTGGCCCGGGCGGGGCAACGGCGGCCGACGTCCGGTTGCTGCGGAGCGCGGTGGGTACAAAATTGGGGGTAAAGGCGGCGGGGGGAATTCGCGATTTGGCGACCGCGTTGGAGATGATTGCCGCCGGAGCGAGCCGCATCGGGACAAGCTCCGGGGTGAAAATCTTCCAGGAGTGGGAAACAGGCGCGGCCGGAGCGGGAAGGGAAGGAGTGGAGCGAAATTGAACTGGAAAACCTTGCTTTTGATTTTGCTGGTGGCGGTGCTGGCCGGGCTCTGGTACTTCTTATCCCCTTGAGGCCCGCGCGGCAGGTGCTGAGGGCCTCAGCACGGGATTTTAACGCGGGTTGTCTTCCGGTCCGAATTTGGGTATCATTTTTGGTAGGACAACCCGCCGACGGACGGCGGTAAAACTTCTAAGTAAGGAGTGATGGTTGATGCCTCATTGCCACTGCCATAGCGAAAAAGAAAAGCATTTCCACGAACACACCCATCCGGCGTACCGGCATTCGCACCCGCACCGGCACGGGAACTTAGTGCACGAGCACGAACACACCCACCCGGCGGTCACGCACAGCCACGAGCACGAGCACAGCGCGGCCGGGGAACACGGCGCCGTGCACAGCGACCACGACCACCACGAGGAAGAGCATACCCACCCGCATTAACGCGCCTTCTTGTCGAGAAAAAACCGCGCACTCGGGAAGAGTGGGCGGTTTTTTTTTGGTACCTTCCGGTTACTGAAGCCCGGAAAACCGGAATGCAAAAGTTTTTTGTTCCCGCCTTACGGTTCCCTCTCAATCGAACCGGAAAACCTGCCGAATTTATTTAAAAGAAATTTGTCATTGGTAGGCTTAAAAGTTGTCAATTTCTATTGCTTTTATCAAAATTTTGTCGTAGAATTAGTTAAAATAGATGAATTTTATTCCTTGGAACCTAACGCATGACAAACTTTGATCTTTCTTCCGCAAAAGGCTTGGGATCCAGTCTCATCTGGTTGTTTCCTGGTGCGGCTGGCCCAAGAACAAAGGCGGAAGCCAAAGGAGGTGTTTTTGCCCGGGAAGAAACGTAATCATACTGGCCGACATCCACTTTCGATACCGAAAGGAGGAAAGTTATGGGCAGACTAAACCGGCGTGACTTCTTGAAACTCTTGGGTTTAGGCACGGCAGGCATTGTCGGCATTCCGGTTGTGAGTTCCGCGGCGGAATTGCCGGCTCCCGTGCCCGGGTCCTATAGGCTCAAACGGGCCAAGGAAACAGCTTCCATTTGTGCCTATTGCGGCTGCGGCTGCGGTTTGATCGTTTACAGCGAAGACGGCAAGGTTGTATCCATCGAAGGCGACCCCGATCACCCCATCAACGAAGGAGCGCTCTGTCCGAAAGGAATTTCCATTTCCGACGCAAATACCATCGTGGCCGAGAACAGGCAGCGGGTGCAGAATCCGCGCCGGGTCACCCAGGTTCTTTACCGCGCTCCCGGCAGCAGCAAGTGGGAGGTCAAGGATTGGGACTGGGCGCTAAAGACGATCGCGAAGCGGGTGAAAGAGACCCGCGACGCCTCGTTTGAAACCACAGATGCGGCCGGCGTTACCGTTAACCGGACGCAGGCGATCGCCCACCTGGGAAGCGCCTCCATCGACAACGAGGAAAATTACCTGATGCACAAACTCCTGCGGGCGTGCGGGATCATTAACATCGACCACCACGCCCGTCTCTGACACTCCACTACCGTGGCCGGTCTGGCCAACTCGTTCGGTAGGGGAGCGATGACCAACCACTTCATTGACTACAAGAACTCCGACGTCATCCTGGTCATCGGGGCCAACCCCGCAGAAAACCACCCGATGGCCATGCGCTGGATAGTCCGGGGCAAGACGGAAAAGGGCACCAAGCTCATCGTGGCTGATCCACGGTTCACCAAGACGGCCGCCCTGGCAGACATCTACGCACCGCACAGACCCGGAACGGACATCCCCTTTCTGCTTGGCATAATGAATTACGCCATTCAGAACAAGCTCTACCACCATGAATACGTCGTAAACTATACCAATGCGTCTTACCTGGTCAACCCCGGCTTCAAATTCGAAGACGGGCTCTTCTCAGGCTTCACGCTCAAGGACGACAAGCCCTCTTACAACACTGAGACCTGGCAGTACCAGAAGGAGGGCGACAGCGTCAAGAAGGACCCGACGCTGCAGCACCCGAACTGTGTTTTCCAGATTCTCAAAAGACACCTGGCCCGGTACGACATCCAAACGGTTTCCAAGATCACGGGCACGCCGGAGGATGTTTACCGGAAGATATGCGAGACCTATTGCTCCACCGGTCAGCCCGGTAAGGCCGGCAACATCGTGTACGCGATGGGGATCACCCAGCACACTTACGGCGCCCAAAACGTGCGGGCCATCGCCATGCTCCAGCTGCTGCTGGGGAACATCGGGATCGCCGGCGGCGGCGTGAACGCACAGCGGGGCGAGTCGAACGTGCAGGGCTCGACGGACCTGGCGATGCTTTACCACCTGCTGCCGGGTTACCTGGGAATGCCTCAGGCCGGGAGCCACCCCAAGCTTCAAGATTACCTGGACAAGGAGACGCCCAAGTCCGGGTACTGGTCGAACAAGCCCAAGTTCTTCGTCAGCATGCTTAAGGCGTGGTACGGCGATAAAGCCACCGCAGAGAATGACTTTTGCTATGACTGGCTACCCAAGCTGGACGGCAAAGATCATTCCCACATGGCCATCTTCGAAGCGATGGCGGAAGGCAAAGTCAAGGGGTTCTTCGCCTGGGGGCAGAACCCGCTTGTCGGTGGTCCCTCGGCTGCAGCGGAAGCCAGAGCGATGGAAAGTCTGGACTGGCTGGTTGTCATTGACCTGTTCGAAACCGAAACGGCGGCGTTCTGGAAACGCCCCGGAGCGGATCCCAAGCAGATCAAGACCGAAGTCTTCTTCCTGCCTGCGGCTTTCTCGTACGAGAAAGAGGGCACGGTTACCAACAGCGGCCGGTGGATCCAGTACCGCTGGAAAGCGGTGGACCCGCCCGGCAACGCCAGGACCGACCTCTGGATCGCCGACCGGTTGTTCAAGGCGATCCGGGCCGAATACCAGCGCGGCGGCGTGTTCCCCGACCCGATCCTGAACATGGTCTGGAACTACGACCAGCCGGGCGAAGAGGAACCGGACATCGCCAAGGTGGCGCTGGAGATCAACGGTTTTTCCGTGGCGGACGGCAAACCGCTGAGCAGCTTCGCCAAACTAACGGCAGACGGTTCCACGGCCTGCGGGATGTGGATTTACACCGGGTACTGGGCCGACCTCGACCCGGCGAAGGCGGCCTGCAAGCGGCGGAAACGCGAAACCACCGGGATCGGAACCAACCTGGAGTGGTCTTTTGCCTGGCCGCTTAACCGCCGGATTATCTACAACCGCTGCTCAGCGGACCTGAAGGGGAACCCCTGGAATCCCAACGTACCGGTAGCGGCGTGGGACGGCAGCAAGTGGGTCATGAACGACGTGCCGGACTTCAACGCGACGTTGCCGCCGGAGAAATCAGGGGCGGCGCCCTTTATCATGCTCCCCGAAGGCGTCGGGCGCCTGTTTGCGGCGGGCTTAAAGGACGGGCCGATACCGGAACACTACGAACCGATGGAAAGCCCGGTGAAGAACATCATGTCCAGCCAGCAGAACAACCCGCTGGTCAGACCGCGCAAGCCTGCCTTCGGCAGGTTAAGCGCCGCCGTAAACCCTGCGTTCCCCTACGTTCTTACCACGCACCGGCTGATCGAGCACTACCAGAGCGGCGCGGTGACCAGAAACTGCCCCTGGCTGGTGGAGCTGATGCCGGAAGCGTTCGTGACCATCTCCCCGAAGCTGGCCAGCAAGCTGGGCATCAACCCGGGAGATAAGGTGGTCGTTTCGACGGAGCGGGGCGAAATCACCTGTAAGGCCAACGTCATGGCCATTGTCAAGCCGCTCAAGATCAACGGCAAAGAAGTGGAAATTGTGGCGATGCCATGGCACTGGGGCTACCAGGGTCTCGGGTCCGGCATGTCGGCCAACGACATAACCCCGTATGTCGGCGACCCGAACACCCAGATTCCCGAGTACAAGGCATTTACTTGTAACATCCGCAAGGCCTGAGTCAGGATCGCCTGTAGAAAGGATGGTGTGGAATGCCGAAAGCAGTACTTGTAGACCTCCTGAAGTGCATCGGTTGCCGCAGTTGCCAGGTGGCCTGCAAACAGTGGAACAACTTGCCCGCGACCGCCACGACCTTCACCAATACGCGGGACAACCCACCGGCTTTGGGAAGAACGACCTGGACCAGGGTAGAGCATAAATTCATCGAATACGGGTCGGCAGTCGCCTATCGCTTCGTGAAGCGCCAGTGTATGCACTGCCTTGACCCCGCGTGTGTGGAAGCCTGCTTCATGAAGGTGTTGAAGAAGACCCCGGAAGGCCCGGTGATCGTGGCTTCGGACAAGTGCATCGGTTGCTACTACTGCCAGGTGGCCTGCCCCTTCGAGATACCTCAGTACGAGTGGACGAGCGGCGTACCGCGGGTGCAGAAGTGTCGCTTTTGCTACGAACCCGGCGGGGAGTACGACCGCTTGGGGCAGGGGCTGAAGCCTGCCTGCGTCCAGGCCTGCACCACGGGGGCGCTGAAGTTCGGTGAACGCGCCGAATTGCTTGCCGAGGCCCAGCGCCGGATCAGCACCGACCCGAGGTACGTCCAGCATATTTACGGCGAGAAAGACCAGGGCGGGACTTCCTGGCTTTACATTTCGGACGTGCCTTTTGCCGAACTCGGGTTCGCCGGCCGGTCCGGCATCTCGTCCTTCTGGAAGAGGCTTCACGGGCTAAAGACGGGATAGGCTGGTGATTTATGGAAAAAGTAGCTATGGTCCCGAAATTGGACAGGCAGGAAGCGGAACTGCTCCTGCAGGACATGGTCGCTCTTTGGCGGGAGTTGCTCCGCTGTAAGGTCGAGGGTAGACTGCTGGTAACCGACGTTGCAACCCCGGAGCATAAGCGGAAGTGGGGGGCGGGTATGCCCTGGGTTATGCTTGTCCCCCCCCGGGTGAGCGAAGAGGTTTTCTGCGGGCTCGTTGCCCGTGTGGCGGCGGCGGTCAGGGGAGTGCTGCCGGACCTGGAACCTGAGGTTTCGCGGGCCGTTGCCTCCCTGGACGAGAATCCTTCAGCCCGGGCGGCTTTCCTGGGTTACCTGCAGGAAAGGATCGTCCGCAAAGCGGCAGGGACTGAAGAAGCGGAGTTGCCTGCTGCCGGTGCCCTCCCCGACGTGGAGGGCTTCCTGGCCGGTGCGGCGGTGAAGCTTTTGATGCGGGCATACGCGCAAGAGGCCGCACACTGGTTTCAGGCAGAGGACTGGCAGCGCGGCATCTGCCCGGTATGTGGGAATTACCCCGGTTTCTCCGTTTTACAGGGGGAGGAAAGGGCGCGGCTCCTGTACTGCGAGCTGTGCGGCACGAAATGGCGGTTCCACCGGCTCGGTTGCCCGTACTGCGGTACCGGTGGCGGCGAACAAAGTCTGTTTGTGTTCGAGGAAAAACCAAAGTACCGCGTTTACCTGTGCGGGGAATGCCGGGGTTACTTGAAGACGTTTGACGCTAAACTGGCCGATCCGGAAGATCTGCTGCTGGAAAATGTGCGCACCCTCTTTCTGGATCTGCTTCTGATTCGTGAAGGGTACCGCAACCCGGCGCTGGAATGGAGCAATTTCGCTGCCTTGACCGAAGGGGGTGGAATACCTTCCCCGGCAACGGCGGTGAAGCGGGCGGGAAATTGACCCGAAGGGCAAAGTTTTTTCAAGGAGGTTATGAGGAGGAGGCTTGAGATAGATGAAAAGGTATTTTTCCGGTATAGCGTTAGCTCTGGCGCTTATGCTCTTGCTCGGGCTGACCAAGCTGGGCTCCAGTCCGGTGGACGCCTATCCGAACCTGGGCAGCAACTGTGCTCAGTGTCACCCCGAACAGGCACAGCCAAAACCGCCGGCGCCGCAGCCGAAGCCGCCGGCACCGACACAGCCTGCACCGACGAAGCCCGCGCCGGCGAAGCCCGCACCGGCGGCGGTCCAGGTCGTCTCTTGTGCCAAGTGTCACCCGCAGGTTTCCTCCCCCGTGCCGGGGATGAAGTGTGAGGCCTGTCACGAGGGCGCTGCGGCCCACATGAAGGCGCCGTCCAGGGCCAACATCGGACTCAAATCCGCAGCGATATCGATCGGGTTCGAGATTGATCCCGCGGCGCACCTCAAGCTCAGCCAGCAGGGGGTCCAGACCTGCGGAAACTGTCACAAACACGCTTTCGGGAGCGGTGTCAAAAGCGGTATTCTCGTTCCGATCAAAGCGCAAACCGGTGAGTATCTCGGGTGGGCGCAGGTTACCGGCGGTACCGCCTACCTCTCGGGTACCAACATCAAGGTGCGCGAAAAGTACCAGAATATCACCTGGGAAGCGGGACCGGGGGGAGGCGCTTCCGGGGCGACCATCTGGGTGGCTTCACCGTAAGCGAGCCTTTTGCCTGAAATGTTGAAGGGGCGGAAGCCGGGCGGGCTTCCGCTCCTTGATTTCATTGCCGGTATATTTTCGCGGCGCCGTGTGAGCTTGCGGGACGGAGTGGGAGACAGCCAGAAAACAAGTGCACCTTCACTTCTTCGGTATGACCCGGATATCGTTCCCGATGACCCTTTCCTGCCCGTCAAGCGCTGTTTCCGTCATTTTCAACTTGGCGTCGAGAATCGCCGGCACGAGCGCCCTGGTCCGGCACTTCCGGCAGACGAACTCCCAGGGACACCCGCATTCCTCCGGCAGGTCCCACTTCACCTCATCGCTGTTGCACTCTTCGTGAAAGACCCGGGCCGCCCCTGCTACGCTTTCAAAGCTGAAGTCTTCGTTTTCCGCCTTTTTTTGCACTTCCACGACGAACATACGTTTTCCCCACTTTAAAGCTGAGTCTGCCTGTGGTTTAATTATAACAGGAAACTCCCGGCAGTGCCATTCGGCTGGCGGGCCCTGGTAACACTTTTCCGGTTTCGCGCGCGGTCACGGAGGCCCGCCGAACGAGGTGCAGCCGGCATGACTGTTGCCCTTTTGGAAAACCTGCTGTATAATGAGAGGACAAAAAGTAGCAGCCTGCCGGACAGGATTGCTACTTTAAAAGTTTACAGCCGCAGCGCAATATGCCCGCCGCGGTTTGCGGGCTGAAGTACAGTTTTTGGGAAGTAGGGGTTGTTTTTGGATGGAGGGCAAGGAAGTTCGGCAGCGATTTCTGAAGTTTTTTCGGGACAGGGGACACGCGGTTTTGCCAAGTGCTTCCCTGATCCCGGCGGGCGACCCGAGCCTCTTATGGACGGCGGCGGGAATGGTCCCCTTCAAGCCTTTTTTTACCGGTACCGCGGTGCCGGAGCACCGCCGGGTGGCCACCTGCCAGAAGTGTCTTCGGACTGCGGATATCGAATCCGTGGGTAAGACCGCCCGGCACCTTACCTTCTTCGAGATGCTGGGCAATTTTTCTTTTGGCGATTACTTTAAGGAAGAAGCAATTCCCTGGGCGTGGGAGTTTGTGACCAGGGACCTGGAAATCAACCCGGCGCGCCTCTGGATTTCGGTTTACCTGGATGACGATGAAGCCTTTGCCCTCTGGCGGAAAGTAGGCGTGCCGGAGGAGCGGATCGTCCGGTTGGGCAAGGAGACCAACTTCTGGGAAATCGGGGTCGGACCCTGCGGGCCCTGTTCGGAGATTCACTACGATTTCGGGCCGGAGGCCGCGTGCGGGCCGAACTGCAGCGTGGGGTGCGACTGCGACCGGTTTCTGGAAATCTGGAACCTGGTTTTCATCCAGTTTCACCGGGACGAAGCGGACAACTACCTGCCCCTGGAGCGCAAGGGGATTGATACCGGGATGGGGCTGGAACGGGTGGCCGCGGTTCTCCAGGGCGGCAAGACCGTTTTCGACGCGGACCTTTTCCAGGACCTCAACCGGAAGATCAAAGAGGTGCTCAAGGCTCCCGCAGGCGGTGACGGAAAGAGGGAGGAGCTGGCCGGGAGGATCATCGCCGACCACGTGCGGGCCGTGACCTTTGCCGTTGCCGACGGGGCGCTGCCGTCGAACGAAGGGCGCGGTTACGTCATCCGGAGGCTCTTGCGGCGCGCGGTGCGCTTCGGCGTGGTTTTGGGAGTTGATGAGCCCTTTCTGGAAGGCATCGCGGCGCAGGTTATAGGCAAGATGGGTGACGCCTACCCGGAGCTGGTGGAAAGGAAGGAGCACATCCTCCAGGTGGTGCGGGCTGAGGAAGAGCGCTTCCTGGAAACGCTTGCCCAGGGCACGGAGATCCTCCACCGGATGATTGCCGAGGCCGGGTCGGCCACAGGCGTGCTGTCCGGCGAAGCGGCCTTTAAGCTTTACGATACATACGGTTTTCCGCTGGAGCTCACCGAGGAGATTTGCGCGGAGCAGGGGTTGACCGTGGACCGTGAGGGATTTGCGGCCGCGATGGAACAGCAGCGGAAGCGGGCGCGCCAGGCCCGCGGCACCATGGAATACCTCGGCGAGCGCGAGCGGCTGTACCAGAAAATCAGAGATGAAAGAGGGACAACCCGATTTGTCGGTTACCGCACCCTGGAAACGCCGGTGAAGGTTTTGGCCCTGGTCCAGAATGGGCGAATAGTTCAGGCTGCCGGAGGCGGGAAACCGGTGGAAGTAGTTCTGGACGCAACCCCTTTTTACGCCGAAGCCGGCGGGCAGGTGAGTGACACGGGGGTTCTGCTGGCCCCGGACTTGAAGGCGGAGGTGGAGCACGCCGAGCGCCCGGTAGAGAACCTGGTGGTCCACCGCGTGCGCGTACTCGAGGGGGTGCTCAGGGAAGGGGGTACGGTGACCGCTTCGGTGGACGCCGTCCGCCGGCAGCAAACCGCCCGCAACCACACGGCGACCCACCTCCTGCACCGGGCATTGAAGGCGGTGCTCGGTACCCATGCCAACCAAGCCGGCTCCCTGGTGGCGCCGGACCGCCTGCGGTTTGACTTTACCCACTACCAAGCCCTGAGCCCGCAGGACCTGGAAAGGGTGGAGGCGATAGTCAACCAGGCCATTCTCGCTGCCATTCCCGTGGAGGCTTTCGAGACTACGCTGGCCGAGGCCCAGGCGATAGGAGCGATAGCCCTCTTCGACGAAAAGTACGGGGAGACCGTACGCGTGGTGAGAGTAGGGGATTTCAGCATGGAGCTTTGCGGCGGGACCCACCTGCGGAACACGTCTGAGGCGGGCCTCTTTAAAATTGTTTCTGAGGGCAGCGTGGCTTCCGGTATCAGGAGGATCGAAGCGGTTACCGGAGAAGCGGCGCTGGCGTTCCTTAACGCGATGGCGGAGGATTACCGGCAGGTCGCGGCGCTTTTGAAAGCGCCGCCACAGAACCTTTCCGCCCGGGTGGCTGCGCTTCTGGAGCAGCTCAAGGAACTTTCCCGGGAAAACGAGATGCTGAAGGACAAGGCGGCCGCAGGCGAAGTGGTGGGCCTGTTGAACCGGGTCCAGGTTTTGAACGACGTCAACGTCCTGGTGGCCAAGGTCGGTACTTCCGACAAGGCCCAGCTTCTCAGCCTGGTGGATGTATTGCGGGAACGGTTGGGCTCAGGAGTGATCATCCTCGGAGGCGCCGGAAACGGTAAAGCGCAGATCGTGGCTGCCGTGACCCCCGACCTTTTGCCCCGGGGGCTTCACGCCGGCCTCCTGGTTAAAGAGGTGGCCCGCGTGGTCGACGGCGGCGGTGGCGGGCGACCGGAACTGGCACACGCCGGGGGCAAGAATCCCGCCCGGCTCGACGAGGCGTTGCGCGCTGGTCTGTCCCTGATCCAAAAGGAACTGTCAAAAAATGAAAACTAAAGATTTACCCGAAAAAAGGAAAACAGCGGGTGAGAGTTAAATATATCTAAAGGGCGGGCAGTTTTCCAGGTTGGTTAGCTTTGTGGCCGGTCCGTCTCCGTCCGGACGGCAACTTCAGGATAACGGGGGATGGAGTGTGGAGCGGGATAACTCCGGGGAAAAAACCGTAATGTTCCGGGTCGACAAGGAAAAACCCCAGACGATCCGCGAGATCCTGACAACGGTGGTCGCGGCGCTGGAGGAAAAAGGTTATAATCCCATTAACCAGCTTGTGGGGTACCTGCTTTCGGGGGATCCGGCTTACATTACCAGTCATAAGAACGCGCGTAATCTGATCCGCCGCTTGGAACGGGACGAGTTGCTGGAAGAGCTGGTCCGGGCCTATCTTGCAAGTGCAGCGGCTGAATAAGCCGGGCGCAGGTTTCAAGTTTGTTTTGGGAGTTCAGCCAGGGGAGCGTTTCTCTGGCTTATTTTTCGGTGTAGGTGACATAATGCGTTTTCTGGGGCTTGATATCGGCGACCGGACAATAGGCCTGGCCTTGAGCGACCCTCTCGGCGTTACGGCGCAGGGTTTAGGAGTCCTGAAAAGGGGGAAATTAAGTGATGATGCGGTAAAGGTGGCGGCGCTTGCCGAGGAGCACGGGGCCGGAGAGATTGTGGTCGGATTGCCGCGGGCAATGGACGGAGGGATCGGGCCGCAGGCGCGGAAGGTGCTTGAATTTGCAGCGGTTCTTGAACAGCACGGCTTAAGGGTGAGGCTGTGGGACGAACGCTTTACCACAAGCGCCGCGGAACGCTACCTGATCCAGGCCGACGTCCGGCGCGAAAAACGCCGCCGGGTTGTTGACCAGGTGGCGGCCGTTCTCATCCTCCAAAGCTACCTGGATTACCGGCAAAAGTCGGACGAAGGCGGGACTTGACGCTGTCGGTTTCCAGGTATATAATGCCACTATCTTAAGAGGGGAAAGGATGGTACAATGGCGGGAGAACCTGAAGTGATAACGCTGGTGGACGAAGAAGGCCAGGAACACGACTTCGAGATACTGGACGTGATCGAGGTCGATGGTCTGGAATACGCGATCCTGCTGCCTGTGGGACAGGACGAAGAAGCTGCAGAAGCAATTATCCTGAAGTTCAGCCAGGACGAAGAGGGAAACGAGATTCTGGTCGACCCGGAAGACGAAGAATGGGAAAAGGTCGCAGATATTTGGGAAGAGAATCGGCTTTCGGAAGATAAGGACAACTGAACGCTTTTTCCGCCCGTGGTTCCGGAAGACGCCTGCGGACCTGTCTGTCTGTCTGACAGCTTTGCAAGAACGGGGAAGACCGCACTTTTGGGAGGTCAGAGGTTGGAAGTGAAAGTTGTTCGTGGCGCAATTCGCGCCGGTGGTTTCTCCTAAGGAGTCTAACCTCTAACTTCCTGCCCCTTATCTTAAGCCGGGCGAAGCTTTCCCGGCGGCCTTCCAAGGAGGATCGACGACTTGCGCCGCACGTATTTTGGGGTGGCGGCATTCGTCCTTATCTTCGGCATTTGGTTTGCCCTGTGGGTAGCGGAAAAAGTCTGTGTCCGTCCAGACGAGATTGTCTCCGGCGTCACCGTGGGCGGGATGCCTTTCGGCGGGCTCACTGCTGCGAAAGCGGCGAGCAGGCTGAAGGAGTACGAGGCGGAGGTGCTTTCGCGCCCGGTGAAGCTGGAGTGTGCTGGCAGGAGCTGGCCCCTGCCGGTGGAAAGAATTGGCGCCAGGGTGGAGGCCGGAGTGCTGGGGCAGGCGCTGGCGGTTGGACACAAGGGCTGGCTTCTGGTGCGGTATCTGGAGCGGTGGCGGGCCGCCCGTGAGGGCATCGGTATCCCAATCCGGTGGAAGGTGGACCGGAAAAGACTTGAAACTATGGTGGCCGAGTTGACGCGCGAGTTGACCGTGTTGCCGCAAAACGCTGGTTTCAGAGTTCTTCCCGACGACAAAATTGTGGTGATCCCCAGCCGCGAAGGGGGTTACGCGGATGCGACGGCTGCCGGGAAGCAGGTTCTGGCCATCCTGAACGAGGGTGGGGAACCGGTGGTACGGATACCGCTCAAACGCCTCCCCCCGGAATACACCACCGACGACATTCTCGCGATGGGCCTTGACTGCCTGCTTGCCGAGTTTTCCACCTCTTTCGACTCCAAAAAGACGAACCGGGTTTACAACATCAGCGTCGCCGCCGGAGCGCTGAACGGCTTGCTGGTAAAACCCGGCGAGGTGGTTTCTTTCAACAAGATCGTCGGCCCGCGCAGCAGCGAGGCCGGTTACAAGACCGCGCCGATAATCCTGAACAACGAATTTGTCGATGCGCTCGGCGGCGGTGTCTGCCAGGTTTCCACGACGCTTTACAACGCGGTGCTTTTGGCCGGGCTGGAAGTGGTAGAACGGCACAACCATTCGCTGCCGGTGGATTACGTCCCCCCGGGGCGCGACGCGACGGTGGTGTACGGGGGGCCCGATTTCCGGTTCCGGAACAATACCACCAAGTATCTCTACATCCGGACGCTTGTCCAGAATAACCGCCTGACAATCAAGATCTTCGGCAACAAGCGCTTCAAGCGCCGTGTGGAAGTCAAGAGCTGGATCACCGAAGTGCTCGAACCGGAGGTCGTCCGGTCCGAGGATCCGAACCTTGAGGCCGGGAAAACCGTGGTGAAGCAAAAGGGCATCCGCGGCTGCCGGGCCGCAGCCGAACGCCTGGTGTGGGATGGTGGAGAGTTGGTGCTGAAAGAGAAACTGCCGCCGAGCTTCTATCACCCGGTGGACGAGATCGTGGCTGTGGGAACAAAGGTCGTACCCACAATAGTGGCACCGGACGTGCCTCCCGGGGAACTGCCGGCGCAGAACGGCACCCCGGACCAGTCGGCCGCAGGGGTCGTGTACAGGGAGCCTTAACACCGGCCTGAAAAAATCGTTACCATTCAGGCTTCCCGTCAGGCGCGGCGATAAGCGGCGCAATGCTTCGTCATGCTCGCCGTCCGGGTCCTCACCCGGCACTCAGTTGCGTCTTAAGAAGATACTACTTTATGAGGAAATACATATTTGTCCGCTCCGTGAAACCACGCTTTCATAGCAATCTGAGTGCTGGGCTCCGGCCCGGCCCCCAGCACTCAAACTTGCTCTGGCAGAAAACAGGCGGTTTTCGCAACATTTAATCGTTTCTACGCAGTTGCTACTTTCCAAACCGAATTGAGTGCTGGGTTCCTCGCACTGCTTGTTTCTCGCCGCCCCGCACTCAACTCCATGTACAAAGGGTACCGGAACTACGCTGCTTTTACCGGCTGAGTTGAGTGCGGGGTAAATGGTGGGTGGCAGGCTGAATAGTTACAAAAAATCTTTCCGCGAGCATCAGATTCGATGAAAAGGTCAGTTTTCGGTTGCTGGAAGAGGGTTAAAAAAGAGGCTTCTGGAAGCAGCCCGGGGGAAAAGCCGGACGGTCTTTTCCCGGAGTCCACGCAGGAGTCGCCGGTTCAGGGAGGCGCCTTGCGGGGGGTGCGGCGGCTTCTGATCCTGTTTGCTGCAGGCGTTCTGCTGCTTCTCGGGGCTTTGGCCGGCCTGTACCGGTGGGGCCTGGAAGCTCCGGGCGGCGGGAAAACCGTCGTTCTGACCGTCCCCAGAGGTGCGAGTACAGGGTGGGTGGCAGAGAAGCTTTATCAGGACGGGATTATCAGGAGCCCGCTCACGTTTCGTTTATACGCCCGGATGCACAACCTGGACAAAAGAATCGTACACGGGACCTTCCGGCTTACGTCCGACCTTTCCGTCCCGGAGGTGCTCAAGTTCCTGACGGGTTCGGGCCGGGTGGTGAAACGGTTTACCATTCCGGAAGGCCTGACGCTGCGTGAGATTGCCTCCCGGCTGGAGGAACAGGGCATCGTCAACCGGGAGGAGTTCCTGCGGGAGGCGGCCACGGGGCAGTTCGATTACGCCTTTCTGAAAGAGGTGCCGCCCGGTCCCAACCGCTTGGAGGGCTATCTTTTCCCGGATACCTACCGTGTTTTCGCGGGGGTTTCGGCGCGGGCAGTCATCGAGCTTATGCTCCGCCGCTTCGGTGAGGTGGCCGGGGAAATAAACCTCGCGGGCAAGGCCGCCGAACAGGGGCTGACGGTGCACGAGGCCGTCACCCTGGCCTCGCTCGTAGAGCGCGAGGCCAAGCGTGAAGAAGAGCGGGCCCTCATCGCCGGGGTGCTTCTGAACCGCCTGCGCTGCGGGATGCTGCTGCAGGTGGACGCCACGGTGCAGTATGCGCTGGGCGAACACCGGGAGCGCATCCTCTACCGGGACCTGGAAGTGGATTCGCCCTACAACACCTACCGGATCACCGGGCTGCCGCCAGGCCCGATCGCCGCCCCCGGCCGGGCTTCGCTGCTCGCCGTACTGCATCCCCGGGAAACCGATTACCTCTACTACGTGGCGAAACCGGACGGCAGCCACGCCTTTGCCCGCACGCTGGAGGAGCACAGCGCCAACAAGCGGCGCTACCAGGGCAATCCTTAGGTTGGCGGCCGGGTATAATCCCCCGCTTTACCGGTAAAGCTTTCCTCATAGAGTATGACACCGAAGCAAGCCATGGACCGGAAAAAGCGGCGTTTGGGCTGGTTTTTTTGCGGCACCTGCCTTCTCTTTTGCGGGCTGGTGCTGAAATTAGTGTTGATCCAGTTGAAGGAAAGCCCGGTTTATTCCTACTGCGCCTTCAAACAGCAGGCGGAAGTAGTACCCCTGGAGGAACATCCGCGGGGGGGCATCGTTGACCGGAACGGTGTTTCCCTGACGGGCGAGCACTGGGAAAAAGAGATAGTCCTGTTTCCTTCCCTGATTGCGGACAAGGAGGCGGTGGCCGCAGGTCTGGCCGCAGTCCTGGAGGTGCCTCCTAAAAAGTTGCAGGAGCAGATGAAAGGGAAACCCCGGTGCCTTCCGTACCGCCTGAATGAAAGACAGGCGGCGCTTGTGAGGCAGGCCTCCTGGCCCGGCGTTGCGGTTGTACCGGTCAAGCGGCGCTACGGCGCACGTCCCATGGCAGTTCACGTCACCGGTTACCTGGGCAAAATTGACACGGTTGCCGAGTGGCGGCGTCTCGACCGGGGGGAGAAGCGGTATCATTTCGGCGACTCTGTCGGCAAGGCGGGGTGCGAATACTATTACGAGCGTTTGCTGAAAGGCACGGTTCCCTGTGCGGCGGCGGGGCTTTACCGCGACGCCCGCGGGATTCCCTTTCCGGGGCTGGGGATTCAGGTTCGGAAGCAGGCGGACCCAACGCGGGCCGACCTGGTTCTCACGCTTGACGCTCGGGTACAGCGTGTCGTGGAGGAGGTAATGGACCGCCACATCCCGCAGGGGGCGGCGGTTGTCCTCGAGGCTTACAGCGGCGATATTCTGGCGGTGGCGAGCCGGCCGGCCTTCAACCCGGCGGCCGCCGGTGCAGGGACGGATAGGGCCGGGGAGGCCTTTTTCAACCGGGCGTTCGCACCTTACCCGCCGGGTTCGATCTTCAAGATCGTGGTGGCTGCTGCGGCCCTCAACGAGGGCGTGGTCCGGCCGGAGACGGGGTTCTTCTGCCGGGGCGCCGGTGATTCCCTCGTCCGGTGCTGGCACGCGGCGGGTCACGGAAAGACAACCTTTACCCAGGCCTTCGCCCAGTCCTGCAACCCGGTCTTTGCCCGGGTCGGGTTGGCCCTGCGGAAAAGCCGCCTGCTGGACTACTACCGCGCCTTCGGACTGGAAGAACGGTACGTGGTCGGGTACCCTTTGCCGCGCGACCGCCGGCAGGCTCTGACTTCGTACCTGAGGCCGCACAACCTGGTGAACCTGAGCATCGGACAGGGTCCCCTGCTGTTAACCCCGGTTCAGGTGGCGGCGGTGGTGAATACCATTTTAAGAGACGGGGTTTACGTGAGGCCGCGGCTGGTGAAGGGGTTCCGCCGGCAAAACCGGGTGGAAGAGCTTGCCCGGGACACCGGGCGGCGGGTGGTCTCCGCCGAAACGGCCCGGCTGGTGCGCGGGATGATGGCTGAGGCGGCGGCTGCCGGAACTGCCCGCCGGGGCTACGTCGAAGGATGGGGCAGCGCCGGGAAAACCGGGTCGGCGGAAGCAGGTGCGGACAGGGTTTGCGCGTGGTTCGCCGGCTATGCACCGCTCGAGGAGCCCCGTTACGTGGTTGTGGTCATGCTGGAAGACGGCAAAAGCGGCGCTCGCGATGCAGCGCCGGTTTTCAGGGAAATCGCGGCGCGGCTCCTCGGGGGCGACCGGTAATCGAGACTGCCGTCCGTATCCGCGGGCGGCAAAACGCCGTCCAAGGCTGTAAACGTCAGGCCTGCCGGATAAGCGTCGGATAACCCGTGCCTGGAGCAGGGGGGCGTCCCGGCCGGGGCGGGGCGCGCAATCTTTCAGGATAAGCTTGCAGTGGTTGCCGCCCCCAGCGGCGGATAATTTTGAGAATAATACTTTACCTCGGTGGGCGGAATGGTTAAAATAGAAGCATCAAGCGTGGGTCGGTCGGGAAAAGTCAGGTGTGGAAGCGAGGTGGTAGTTTGCCGCAGTACGAATTCGAGTGTTTGCACTGCGCCCACCGTTTCACCGTTTTAATAAGCTGGAGAGAAAAAGACAGTGTTCGCTGCCCGCAGTGCCAGTGCGGCGAATTAAAACAGATCTGGAGCGTTTTCAGTACTTCCGGCAAAGGTCTGGCCGGCAGCGGGTGCAGCCCGGTGGCGGAAACTACCTGAAAGATCTGACGCCAACGGGCCGGGAGCCTGGAAGTTTTGAAATGCTGCGGGGGTTAGAAATAATGCATATTATTGAGGTCAACGAGCGCAATTTTGATGAAGAGGTATTAAAGAGCGCCGTGCCGGTAATGGTGGATTTTTGGGCGGCCTGGTGCGGTCCCTGCCGGAGTATGGCGCCGGTGGTGGAGCAGGTGGCCGCGGAGTTTGCGGGAAAGGTAAAAGTGGCAAAGCTGAACGTGGACGAAAACCAGGCCCTGACCCAGCGCTACGGTATCAAGGGGATCCCCACCCTTCTGTTTTTCCAGAACGGCAGAGTGGTCGGACAGGAGGTAGGGTACACCCCGAGGGACGCGGTGGTCCAGAAGCTCAAGCTCCTTCTCGGGGTTAGTTAGTCCGGTGCGGAAAAGAGTACCCTTCGGGGTTGTGCGGTGAAGCGCCGGGGTGTACCCGCTTGGTTTGGCGGCGGCCGCACAATTCGCGGTGGTGGAAGCGCTTGATTACAGTTCACGAAACTGCTTGCACCGCGCTTTTTTGAGGCGGCGGGTTGCGTTCTTCAGGATTCTGTGGTATGCTGATTCTGGCGACTTGTTCCGCGCGGGGTCTTGTTGGTAAAGAGTGGGTAGTCTCCCACTCTTTCGTCTTAATAAAGGCAGGGGATTGCCGGGTATTGAGACGGCGAAGCTCCGCAGGCAGGCAGGTTGGTTTGTTTGTTTTTTAAGCCCGGGGACTCCCCAGGCGAGTTCTTTGGCAGCGGTTTCAAAGGGGGGAAGCTTGGATGCCGGCAAAGGAAAGGGTTGTTGACGCGGTGGCAGCGGTTGCGGCACCGCTTGCCGAATCGCTCGGGCTGGAGTTTGTTGACGTCGAGTACCGCAAAGAGGGAGGACGCTGGTTCCTGCGGGTTTTCATCGACAAGCCGGAGGGCGTACAGCTTGAGGACTGCGAAGCGCTGTCCGAACTTTTGGGGCGGGTGCTGGACGAAAAGGACCTCATCCCGCACGCCTATACCTTTGAGGTTTCTTCTCCGGGAGTGGAGCGGCCGCTGAAGAAACCCGCCGACTTCAAACGTTTTGCGGGCCGGGAGGTCAGGATCGTGACGGCTGCGCCGCTCAACGGGCGGCGGAAGTTCACCGGCAGCATCACCGGTGCCGGTGAAGACGCCGTGTGCCTTCTGGTGGACGGAGTCGAGGTGAGCATTCCCTACGCCGCGATTTCCAGAGCCAACCTGGTTTTTAACTGGTGATTGAGGGAGGTGTAGCGTTTTTGAATACGGAGCTGCTGAGGGCGCTTCGCGACCTGGAGAAGGAACGGGGTATCTCGTTCGAACTCCTGCTTTCCGTGATCGAGTCGGCGCTTCTTTCCGCGTACAGAAAAAACTTCGGTTCGGTGCAGAGCGCGCGGGTGGATATCGATCGCGAAAGCGGCGAGTGCCGGGTTTTTGCCCAGCGTCTTGTGGTGGAGGAGGTAACCGATCCCCGGGTGGAGATTTCTTTGGCCGAGGCAAAAGAGATAGACCCGCGTTACGAGCCCGGCGACGTTGTGGAGACGGAAGTGACCCCCAGAGATTTCGGCCGGATCGCCGCGCAGACCGCGAAACAGGTGGTGGTGCAGCGGATCCGTGAGGCCGAGCGGAACATGGTTTACGAGACTTTTGCCAGCCGTGAAGGGGATATTATTACCGGAACCATTCAGCGTGTCGAACAGCGCCACGTATACATCGAACTCGGAAAAACGGAGGCGGTGCTTCCCCCGTCGGAGCAGATGCCCGGAGAGCGGTACCGGCAGGGTGACCGTATCCGCGCTTACATCCTTGAGGTGCGCAAGACGACCAAGGGGCCGCAGATTATTGTTTCGCGGACCCACCCCGGCTTCCTCCGGCGGCTTTTCGAACTCGAGGTTCCGGAGCTGCAGGAAGGGATTGTGGAGTTGAAGGGCGTGGCCCGGGAGGCCGGCATGCGTTCGAAGATCGCGGTCTACTCCCGGGACCCGAATGTCGATCCCGTGGGCGCCTGTGTGGGGCCGAAGGGGACGCGGGTGCAGGCGGTCGTGAACGAGTTGCGCAACGAGAAGATCGACATCATCCGCTGGGACCCGGATCCCTCCCGGTTTGTGGCGGAGGCGCTCAGCCCGGCGAAGGTGGTGGCGGTCGAGATCTGGGAAGATGAAAAGATCGCCCGGGTGATTGTTCCGGACAACCAGATTTCCCTGGCTATCGGCAAGGAAGGGCAGAACGCCCGCCTGGCGGCAAAACTCACCGGCTGGAAGATCGACATCAAGAGCGAGTCGCAGATGGAAGAGATTTACGCCCAGGAATACGCGGCCTTCTATGGTGAGGAAGAAGAAAAGTATGCAGAGGGTTCTGAGACCGATGAAGTCAGCAGTCAGTGACCGGCAGCGAGATCCGGGGTCTGATTGCCGACCTGTTGCAGGAGGTGCTTGGTTTGCCACGGCTGAAAAAGATTCCCCAGCGCCAGTGCGTCAGCTGCCGGGAGATGAAGCCCAAGATGGAATTGATCCGTATCGTGCGGACGCCGGCTGGTGAAATCCTGGTTGATCCGACCGGCAAGAAATCCGGCCGTGGCGCTTACATCTGTTTGTCGGAGCAGTGCCTGAGGGAAGCGGTGAAAAAGAAAAAGCTCGAGCGCGCCCTCGAACAGGCGGTGCCTGAAGCGGTGGTAGAGGTCATCCGGGAGGAGATGGTGCGTCGGTGCCCAAAGACGTGAGGCAGTATCTGGGTTTGGGACAGCGGGCGGGACAGGTGGTTTCGGGAGATTTTGTGGTCCGGGTAAAGATCAGGAAAAAGGAAGCGTACCTGGTTATTGTTGCCACGGACGCCGCCGTCCAGACCCTGAAGGATTTCCAGCGGTTCACCCGGAAGGCCAAGATTCCGGTGGTCAGTTTCGGGACCAAGGCGGAACTGGGGGCGGCACTCGGCCGCCCGCCGAGGGCGGTGGTAGCGGTTCTGGACCAAGGTTTGGCGGCACGCATCTTAGAGGTCATCGGAGAAAGACAAGGGATAGGGCCGTCGTGATTACGGAGGTGATTAAATGGCGAAAAAAAGGGTGCATGAAGTGGCTAAAGAGTTGAAGATAGAAAGTAAGGAACTCATTGACAAACTGGCGTCCATGGGAATCAAGGTCAAGTGTAATTTTTCCGCCCTGACCGAGGAAGAAGTCGAAAGGGTACGCGCGGCGCTTTCTCCTGAATCCAAAAAAGCGGAACCTGCCGGGGCGAAAACGGCTCCTCCTGCAAAACCGAAAGCGATGCCCGGGACCCGGGAAGATACGGCGGGGCCGGCGGAGGGTGCGGGTAAGAAGGGTGCTCCGCCGGCGGCTGCACGGGAGACCGCAAAGAAGGACGAGGTTCCCGCTCCGCCCCAAAAAGCAGTAAAGGCCGGAGGTGAAGCGCAACGGGCTTCTTCAAAGGCCGAATCGCTTTCAAAATACGGCCCGGGTTTAGTGGATAAGGTTCCCTCCAGACCTCCGGACAGGCGTTTTATGGAGCGCCCGCTTGCTTTTGAGAAGAAAACGGGCCGCGGGATCTTCCCCGGGCCTACCGGTGCGGCGGCAAAGCCGGAAACGGCCGCCCCCGAAAAAGCCAGGGAACCAGAAGTTACCCCTGCTCCTTCCCCGGTCAAACCGGCGGCGCCACCATTGCACCCTGAGAATCGCGTGCCAGAACCTCCTAAGGCGACGGAACCGCGGCGTGAATACGGGGCCGGGCCGCGCCCGGGTGCCCCCAAGTTCGGGGCGAAGCAGCCGGCGCGGCAAGGCGGAGAAGCCGGACCGGCACGGCCGCGTTTTGAACCCGGACGGCGTCCCGGTCAGCCGCCGGCGGACAGGGAACGCCCGCAGCATGACCGGCGGCCGCCGAAGCTCGGTGTGATTCCGCCGCCTCCCCAGGTGGATAAAGGCAAGGCGCCGCAGAAACAGGAACGGGTGAAGTTCGACCGGAAGGTCAAGGAACGCCCGGACGACCGCCTTCTCCCGCAGTGGGAAGAAGAGGGTGAAAAGCTCAAGGGCAAGCTCCTGAAGCGGCACAGGGAAGAGAAGGGCCGGCCGGTGCTTATAAGGCCGGTGGAGAAAAAGCCGATTCAGATCGGCGAAACGGTCACGGTCAAGGAACTGGCGGAAAAGATGCAGCGCAAGGCCGCCGACGTGATCAAGCGGTTGATGATGCTCGGGATGATGGTGACCATCAACCAGGAGATTGACGCGGATACGGCTACGATTCTGGCCCAGGAGTTCGGGTACGAGGTGGAGGTCAAGCCGGAGTTCGACGTGGAGTCCCTTCTGGTCGAGGAACCGGAGACCGACCCGGAAAAGCTGAAACTGCGGCCTTCGGTGGTAACGGTGATGGGACACGTAGACCACGGTAAAACCTCGCTGCTGGATGCAATCCGGCAGACGAACGTTACGGCGACCGAAGCCGGCGGTATTACCCAGCACATCGGCGCCTACCAGGTTGAGCGGAACAACCGGAAAATCACCTTTATTGATACACCGGGCCACGAAGCCTTCACGGCGATGCGGGCCCGGGGTGCTCAGGTGACCGATGTTGCGGTCCTGGTTGTGGCTGCGGACGATGGTGTAATGCCGCAAACGATCGAGGCGATCAACCACGCCCGGGCGGCGGGGGTGCCGATAGTGGTGGCGGTCAATAAGATCGACAAGCCCAACGCAAACCCCGACCGGGTGAAGCGGGAGTTGTCCGACCAGGGACTGGTTCCCGAGGAGTGGGGCGGCGACACCATCTGCGTGCCCGTTTCGGCCCTCAAGAAAGAGGGGATTGAGGACCTCCTGGAGATGATCTTGCTGGTGGCAGACGTCCTGGAGCTGAAAGCGAATCCGGAACGGCCGGCGCGCGGGACGATCATCGAGTCCAAGCTGGATAAAGGCCGGGGGCCGGTGGCCACGGTGCTGGTGCAGAACGGCACGCTCAAGGTGGGTGACACCCTCGTTACGGGGAACCAGTTTGCCCGCGTCCGGGCGATGATTGACGATAAAGGCAGGCGGGTAAACCAGGCCGGCCCCTCGACGCCGGTGGAGGTCCTCGGGTTCTCCGAGGTACCCGAGGCGGGAGAACGGATCGCGGTGGTTGACGAACACGTGGCCCGGCAGATCGTGCAGAAGCGCCTGGCGCGGAAACGGGAAGAGGAAGCGAAGGCCCGGGCGAAGGTGGCTCTGGAAGACGTCTACAAGCGGATTCAGGAGGGGCAGATCAAGGAACTGCCGCTCATCGTCAAAGCCGACGTCCAGGGTTCGGTCGAGGCTCTGAGCAAGGCTCTCGAACGCCTCGGCACCGATGAGGTGCGGGTCAACCTGATTCACACCGGCGTCGGCGCGATTACTGAAACCGATATCATGCTGGCTTCGGCCTCCGGGGCGATCATTATCGGCTTCAACGTGCGCCCCGACGTTAACGCCCGCAAGGCGCAGGAACGTGAAAAGATCGACATCCGCCTCTACCAGGTGATTTACGACGCACTTGCGGATATCAAGGCGGCGCTTTCCGGTTTGCTGGAGCCGGAGTACCGCGAAGTGGTCCTGGGTCACGCCGAGGTGCGGAAGGTGTTCCACGCCTCCAGACTTGGGACGATCGCGGGCTGTTACGTGACGGATGGCAAGGTGAACCGGGACGCCAACGTCAGGGTGGTCCGTGACGGCGTCGTCGTGCATACGGGGAAAGTCGCTTCACTGAAGCGCTTCAAGGACGACGTCCGTGAGGTCGCGCAGGGGTTTGAGTGCGGCATGACCGTGGAGAACTTCCAGGATATCCATGAGGGCGACGAGTTCGAGTTCTTCACCGTGGAGGCCGTCCAGCGGCACCTTGATTGAGTACGGAGGGCAGGATCATGACGTACCGTGCGGCACGCTTGGCGGAAACAATAAAAGAGGTGGTGGCGGATATTCTGCAGAACGAGTTGAAGGACCCGCGCCTCGGCTTTGCCACCGTGACCAGGGTGGAGGTTTCGCCCGACCTGCGGTACGCGAAGATTTTTGTCAGCGTGTACGGCTCTTCCGAGGACGAAGCGGCGACGCTTGCCGTGCTGGAGCGGGCGCAGGGATTCATCCGCAGCACCCTGGGGCGCCGCCTCCGGCTCCGCTACGTTCCGGAAATAAGCTTTAAAAGCGATCTTTCCATCGGCTACGGGGTTAAGGTTGCGGAAATCCTAAGGGAACTGAAGAAGGAAGAAGGTTGAACTGTTGGCGGTCGAGCTCAAGGATGTGGGCCGGGAACTAAAAGCGGCACGGCGGCTGTTGTTTACCGGGCACGTGATACCGGACGGAGACTGCGTCGGCTCGATGCTGGCGCTGGGTCTGGCCCTGGAGCGGGAAGGGAAAGAGGCGGCTTTTGTTTCCCCGGGGCCGGTGCCCCTGATTTACTCTTTTTTGCCCGGCGTGGCCCGGATAAAGGTCGGGCCCCCGGCTGAAAAAGGTTTTGATCTGGTCGTGGTGGTTGATACCTCTGTTCCCGAGCGGTTGGGAGACCTTTTCGGGGCGCTTGAGGAATTGCGCCGGTCCGGCTCCCGGATCCTGGTTATGGACCATCACCTTTCGGCCCAGCCGTTCGGAGACTTGAACTACTTCGAGCCCGGTGCGGCGGCGGTGGGGGAAATCGTCTTCGACCTGTTAAAACTCCTGAACCTGAAAATCGACCGGGACATTGCTACCTGCCTATACGTCGCTATCGCCACCGATACCGGCGGCTTTTGCTACGAGACGACTACCGCGGTGACGCATCGGCGGGTGGCGGACCTGATCGAGGCCGGGGTTGACGTCCGGGATGTCAGCCGCCGGCTTTTTGAGGAGAAACCCTTCAAGAGTATCGAGGCCCTGCGGGCAGCGTTGAACAACCTGGAGCTGGACCCTTCCGGCCGCGTCGCCTGGATGGTTCTGGATGCGGAAACCTTGAAAAAGCTTCAGGTAAAGGACGAGCACACCGACGGCCTGGTCAACTACGCGCGGTTCATTCAGGGGGTAGAGGTGGCGCTCTTGTTCCGGGAAGTGGGCGAGGGGCAGGTGAAGATCAGTTTTCGCTCCAAGAAGCATGTTGACGTGAGCCGGCTTGCGGCGAGGTTCGGCGGCGGCGGCCACCTGCGGGCGGCGGGGGCGGTAGTCAAGGGCGACCTGGGCCGGGTGAAAGAGGCCGTGGTTCAGGCGAGTACGGCAGCGGTTGCCGAAGCTATTGCCGGCAGGCCGGAGGCCAGAGAGTTGAGCTGCGTTTCCGCGCGTGATGGTGGCGATGGAAGGAATTCTTAACGTCCTGAAACCGCCGGGAATGACCTCGCACGACGTCGTCAACCGGGTACGCAGGCTCGCCGGGCTCAAAAAGGTGGGGCACGCCGGGACGCTCGACCCGGAAGCGAGCGGCGTTCTGGTGGTGCTGCTGGGCCGGGCGACCCGCCTGTCGCAGTTTTTGACGGCGGCCGACAAGGAGTACCGCGCCGAGGCGGTTTTCGGCGTGGAAACCGAAACCCAGGATGTTTTCGGGCAGGTGCTCAGGTACACCGATGCGTCCCACCTGACCCCGGACGAAGTGCTTGGGGTCCTGCCGGGTTTTCGGGGGCAGATCACCCAGGTGCCGCCCTCTGTATCCGCGGTGCACTACCAGGGCAGAAGACTGTACGAACTGGCCCGGGCCGGCCAGCGGGTGGAAGTGGCGCCCCGGACGGTCCAGGTTCACGCCCTGGAGCTTTTGGGGGGCGAGTGGGGAGTGAAAAATCCCCGCGCCTTTTTTCGTGTTTCCTGTTCGAAAGGAACCTACATCCGGACGCTGCTTGCGGATGTCGGGAAGGTGCTGGGCGTGGGAGCCTGTCTGGGTTTTTTGCTCCGCACCCGCGCCGGGCGGTTCACCGTGGCGGAGGCGCACACCCTGGAGGAGCTTGCGGCACTTGAAGCCGGTGGGAGGCTTGCGGAGGCCGTGATCCCGGCCCGGGAGCTCTTTCGGGATCTGCCGGCTGTGGCGGTCAAGCCTTCGGCGGTCAAAACGGTCCGGAGCGGGGGGCGGCTGTACCCTGCGGGAGCGGCTGCCGACACCGGGGCGTTTGCGCCGGGTGTCCTTGTCCGCCTGGTCCACGGGGAGGAGTTTTTAGCCGTGGCCCGGGCGGAGGCGGCGGACGGGCGGGTGGTCTTTCAGCCGGTCTGGGTTCCTGGAGAGAGGGTTTAAGTCCTGGAAGAGTGCTGCAAAACTCTAATTTTTCGAAAGCAGGCTCTATCTATTCATAGACGGCAAGCTTTGGGAAAAGGCTGGAGACCGCGAAAAACAACCCGGCACTCAACTCAACGTAAAAGGATACGAGATACTCTAATGCCTGTTTGCTTGAGTGCAGATTATACCACAGAGTCGAGTGCCGGGCAGGCGAAGTTTGTAAAGCGGTCTCCTGGAGGGGGTTAACGTTGGAGGTTCTAACAGATTATCGCGGCCTGCGGCATTTTTATCCCCATATCTGCATCGGACTGGGAAACTTCGACGGGGTCCACCTGGGACACCGGCAGTTGATAAACCAGCTGGTAGCCCACGCACGCCGCCGGGGGGGAACGGCGGTGGTCTTCACCTTTGAACCCCATCCGGCGGTGGTGTTGCGGCCTCAAACCGCGCCGCCGCTGCTGCTGGCCCCGGAACTCAAGCGGCAGTTTATCGCCGGCCTGGGCGTGGACCTTTTCCTGGCCGT
Organism: Bacillota bacterium; assembly: GCA_040758635.1. GTDB lineage: Bacteria > Bacillota > Desulfotomaculia > Desulfotomaculales > Ammonificaceae > Yes71-27. The sequence goes on from JBFLVI010000007.1 coordinate 39,041, forward strand.
TCCGTTCACGCGGGATTTTGCGGCGGTCAGGCCGGAGGTGTTCGTGCGCGAGGTTTTGGTCGGGGAACTGGGGGCCAGGGCGGTCTTTGTCGGCTACAATTACACCTTTGGCCACCGGGGGGCGGGCACGCCCGAGACGCTGCAGGAACTGGCGGCGGAACACGGGTTCGAGGTGAAGATCGTCCCGCCGGTAACGGTGGAAGGCCAGCCGGTTTCCTCCACACTGATCCGGAAGCTGATCGCGGAGGGCAGGGTGGAGGAGGCGCGGCGTTTCCTGGGCTATTACCCGGTTTTTGCGGGGACGGTCGTTGCGGGAGAGAACCGCGGCGCGAAAATGGGTTTCCCGACCGCCAACCTGGAAGTGGAGGACCGGATTTTAGTGCCGGCCAACGGTGTATACGCGGTGAAGGTGCGGGCAGACGGGGAAGCCTTTTCGGGCGTGGCCAACATCGGTGTCTGTCCGACTTTTGCCGGGAACACAAGCCGCAGGCGGCGGATCGAGGTTTTTCTCTTCGACTTCTGCGGCGATCTTTACGGCAAGCGGCTGGAGGTTTCATTCACCAAGCGCCTGCGGGAGGAGCGGCGTTTTGAATCGGCGGCGGAACTGATAGAGCAAATTCAGCGGGACGTCGCCGTGGCCAGGGCGCTGGCCGAATAGGCTTTGGGCGCCGGAGGCAGCCGCAGGCAAAAGATTTACAGCGGCTTTCATTTGTGTTAAAATCTCATTTGAGCGCTGTGATAACCGGGTAAGGAGACGTGAAGGGTGGCTTTTTGGGGTTTCGGCTTCGACCCTAACGCTCTCAAGGTTTGGCTTGACCAGATTGCGCTGATCTGCTTGAGCGAGGATTTTCAAAAGCTCAAGGCGGAGTTGGAGTTGTTGTACAGGGAGGCGGATCCGGCGCAGGCAGACGTTAAAGCATTTGCCGACGCGCTGTACGCATTTTTGAGTGAGCAGGAGGAGAATTTGGGAACCTCTGCCGTCTGAGGAAAACATCAAATGCGGGTGATTGTTGCGGAGCACGCTTTGAAGCGGCTGCGGGAGTCGCGTCAGGAAGGGATAACCTTGAACGACATCATCGCGGCGGCCGAGTCGGTACCAGGAATGGTTGCTTCGGCAACGCGTTTCCGCAGCTTTGTCGCCCGGTCCGGCCGGAAGTTCGACATCGTGGTAAGGGATATCTCCGGCGGACGACTGGTGATCACAGTGATCGGGAAATGAACCGGGGGCTCGGTCGGGGTCGTTTCAGAACGCCTTCTGGGCCTGCGGCGATTGTGGGAGGAGGTGAAGACGGTGGCGCTGACGGTAGAGAAGAAGCAAACGATCATTGAATCCTTCAGGTTGCACGAGAACGATACCGGTTCTCCGGAGGTACAGGTGGCCATCCTGACCGAGCGGATAAACCAGTTGAGCGAGCACCTAAAGGTCCACAAGAAGGATTTCCATTCCCGGCGCGGGCTGCTGAAATTGGTCGGTCAGCGACGGGCCTTGTTGAATTACCTGAAGGACTATGACTTCGAGCGCTACCAGCGGTTGATCAAAAAGATTGGTTTGCGAAAGTAGCGGGGGATGCCCCCGTTTTTTTTAGGAGGCTCAGATGTCGGACAAAAATGCTCTAAGAAAGGAAATGGAAGTCGGCGGGCGCCCGCTCGTACTGGAAGTGGGACGGATGGCCCGCCAGGCATCAAGCGCGGTTCTGGTCCGTTATGGGGAGACGGTAGTCCTGGTAACGGCAACGATAGCCGCGGAACCGCGGGAGGGAATCGATTTCTTCCCGCTGCTTGTTGACTACGAAGAACGCCATTATGCCGTGGGGAAAATCCCGGGAGGCTTCCTGCGCCGTGAGGGCAGGCCCGGGGAGAAGGCCGTGCTTTCGGCCCGGCTCATTGACCGCTCGATCCGGCCGCTGTTCCCCCAGAAGATGCGCCGCGACGTGCACGTGGTGGCAACGGTTTTGTCCGTTGACCAGGACTGCGCGCCGGAGGTAACGGCGATGATCGGGGCTTCGGCGGCGCTCACCCTGTCGGAAATACCGTTCAACGGGCCGATCGGCGGCGTGATCGTCGGGCTGGTGGACGGGGAGTGCGTGATAAACCCGACGGTGGCCCAGGAAGAGCGGAGCCGGCTCCACGTTGTTGTCGCCGGGACGCGCGACGCGATCATGATGGTTGAATGCGGCGCCAGCGAGGTACCGGAAGCTGAGGTCCTGGAAGCGATAGACCGCGGCCACCGGGTAGTCCGGGAGATTGTCGACTTCATCGCCGCCTTCCGGGAGGAGGCGCTGGCGCTCGGCCTGGCTGCTCCCAAAATGGAAGTGGTTTTCCCCGAGCCGGACCCGGCCCTGGTAAACGAAATCAGGGAGGTTGCGCCGGCGGTGCTCCGGGAGGCGGTGGAACGCTGCGCCGCCGAACGGCTGGACAAAAAGGCGCGCGAGGAATACGTGGAAGGCGTCAAGCAGGAGCTGGCCGTCCGGTTCCTGGAGCAGTATCCGGAAGCGGAGGCGGCGATTAAGGAACAGATCGAAGAGATTGAAAAGGCTGTCGTCCGGGAGTTCATTCAGACCCGGAAAGCGCGGATTGACGGGCGGCGCCTGGAAGAAATCAGGCCCCTCGAAGTTGAAGTGGGAGTCTTACCCCGCACCCACGGCTCCGGGCTTTTCAACCGGGGCCAGACGCAGGTCCTGTCGGTGGTCACCCTGGGGGCGATCAGCGACGAACAGATCCTCGACGGCCTCGGGCTGGAGGAGACGAAGCGCTTCATGCACCATTACAACTTCCCGCCCTTCAGCACCGGCGAGGTCCGGCCCATCCGTTCACCGGGCAGGCGCGAAATCGGGCACGGTGCCCTGGTGGAGCGGGCGCTGGAGGCGGTTATTCCGCCGGAAGAGGTTTTCCCTTACACCATCAGGATCGTCTCCGAGGTCCTGGAGTCGAACGGCTCGACCTCGATGGCCAGCGTTTGCGCCAGCTGCCTCGCCCTGATGGACGCCGGTGTGCCGATCAAGGCGCCGGTGGCCGGGATTGCGATGGGGCTCATTAAGGACGGCGACGAGGTGAACGTGCTGACGGACATCCAGGGACTCGAAGACCACCTGGGCGACATGGACTTCAAGGTGGCTGGGACCAGGCAGGGAATCACGGCGCTGCAAATGGACATCAAGATTCCCGGGGTCACACGGGATATTCTTGCGCGGGCGCTGGCCCAGGCGCGGGATGCACGGTTCTTCATTCTGGACACAATGCGGCGGGTCATCGCGGAGCCGCGGCCCGAGCTTTCGCCGTACGCGCCGCGGGTGCTGCACCTGGTCATTGACCCGGAGAAGATCCGCGACGTTATCGGGCCCGGCGGGAAGATCATCCGGAAGATTATTGATCTGACCGGGGCGGAAATCGACGTTGAGGACGACGGCAGGGTCTACATCACCGCGCCGACTCAGGACGCCGGGCAGCAGGCGCTGGAGATCATCCAGAACCTGACCGCCGAAGTTACCGTGGGACAGACGTATATGGGGCGGGTAACCCGGCTGGCCGATTTCGGTTGCTTCGTCGAGATCATCCCCGGCGTGCTCGGTTTGCCGGGCAAAGAAGGGCTGGTGCACATCTCGCAGCTTGCACCGCAGCGGGTTGAAAAGGTCGAGGACGTGGTTAAAGAGGGCGACCAGATCCTGGTGAAGGTGATCGGCTATGACAACATGGGCCGGATCAAGCTTTCCAAAAAGGAAGCGATGCGGGCCGTGGCCGAACGGGAAGGGAGAAAACACGACCGGCGGCCGCACCGGATGAAGATGCATTCTTCCACGAAGTAGGATTTTCGCGGCGGCAAATAGTTCGGGCGGCGGGTGCATATTATTTAAACAGGTGTTGCGAAACTCCCAGGTTAAATTGTTTGAAAGCTCGACGGAGAGAATTGCGTAAACTTTAGAAGGTTCAAACTGCTCAGATCCCCTTTAACGGGGGTTTTAGCTTTTTAAAGGGGGTTGTCCGCGTGTACCTGGTTCTCCCGCTCCGCACGGCCATCCGGTATTTCGTCGTCACGGTGCTCGTTTTCGGGATCCCCTCCTTTACCGGCTACCTGATTTCCCGGAACGAGCAGGCGGTCACGACCGCCGCACCCGCTCCGGTCTACCAGGGCTCGGGTGAGAAGCGCGTCGTCGCCCTGACGTTTAACGTGGACTGGGGTGAGGAGCACCTGCCGCGGATATTGCAGATCTTGCGGGAGCACAAGGTGAGGGCGACCTTCTTCCTGGCGGGGCGGTGGGTCGAAAAGTACCCGGAACTGGCCCGGGAGATCGGCCGCGATTTCGAAGTAGGCAACCACGGCTACAGCCACCGTCACCCCGGGCGGCTTTCGGCGGCGGAGAACCTGGCGGAATTAAAGAGTGCCGAGGCGGTGATCGAGCGGGTGACGAAGAAGCGCCCGCAGCTTTTCGCCCCGCCCTACGGCGAGTGTAGCCCCGCCGTTTTACAGGCGGCGGCCCAGGCCGGGTACCGGGTCATCCTCTGGAGCATTGACCCTGTAGACTGGCGGCAACGCCCGCCCGACGAGATCAGGAGCAAAATCACCGGCCGGGTGCACAACGGCGCCATCGTGCTCCTGCACCCTACCGCCTCCACCGTCGAGGCGTTGCCCGGGATCATTAAAGACCTGGCCGGGCGCGGTTTCACCTTTGTCACCGTCTCCGAGCTTCTAACGGAGGAATAGGCCGGCGTCCTTCCATCATACCCGAAAAAGTCAAATGCCGGGAACCCGTGCCGGGCCGGCTTAATTTTTCGGTGGTATTTCCGGGAAAGATAAAAAGGATTACGGTTCGTCCCTGTCGAAATATTTCCAACCAGTGCCTCTCACGGGAAGTGGTAGTTTTGATCCAGGTACAGAACCTGCCGAACGGTGTAACCGTTCTGGCCGAAGAGATTTCCCATGTCCGGTCGGTGGCGGTCGGGGTGTGGGTCAACGTGGGCTCGCGCGACGAGCAGCCGGAGCAAAACGGCGTCTCGCATTTCATCGAGCACGCCCTTTTCAAGGGCACAACCACCCGTTCCGCCCAGCGGATCGCCGAGGAACTCGACGCCGTCGGCGGCCAGCTCAACGCCTTCACGACTAAAGAGTACACCTGTTTTTACGCGAAGGTGCTCGACGAGTACTTCGAGCTTGCCGTTGACGTCCTGACCGACATGCTGTTCAATTCTCGTTTCAACGCGGAAGACCTGGAGCGGGAAAAGAACGTCATCATTGAGGAAATAAGGATGTACGAAGACACCCCGGACGAACTGGTGCATGACGTTTTCACCAGCACCCTCTGGAACGGTCATTCCCTGGGACGGCCGGTCATCGGTACGGAAGAAGTGGTGCGCACCCTGACCCGGGAGGATTTGCTGCGGTATTACGAGCGGAACTACCTTCAGGGACGGATGGTGGTGGCGGTTGCCGGCAACGTCCCGGTGGCTAAGGTGATGGAAACTCTCGGTAAGGCTTTCGAGAGGATGAAGGGGGGCAACAACGTCCGGAAACTGGTCCGGCCCTTGCCGCAGGCCGAATTTCGCTGCTGCACCCGCGACACCGAGCAGGTGCACCTTTGCGTCGGCACGCCGGGAGTGGCGCTGAGCGACGACACGGTCTACGTTTTCCAAGTGCTCAACACCATTCTGGGCGGCGGGATGAGCTCCCGGCTCTTCCAGCGCATCAGAGAGGAGCACGGCCTGGTGTACGCCGTTTATTCCTACCACAGCTCCTACCACGACACCGGTCTGTTCGGGATTTATGCCGGCCTGGCCGCGCCGAACGTGAACCGGACGCTCGAAATGATTGCCGCCGAAATCGCCGCCGTCCGGGACTGGGGGGTCACGGAGGAAGAACTAAACAGGGCCAAGAACCAGCTCAAGGGAAGCTTCCTGCTCAGCCTGGAAAGCGTGACGACCCGGATGAGCCGGATGGGCAAATCGCAGCTCTACCTCGGCCGCCCGATCACGCCGGAGGAAACCGTGGCCCGGATCGAGAGCGTTACGCTGGAGGACATTCGGCAGCTCGCCCGGCAGGTGTTCCGGCCCGGGAACTTCGCCTTTGCTTCGATCGGTCCGTGGGAAGACGGCGCCGGCTGGAGGGAGATCGTGGGGAGGCTTTCGTGAGCACAGACCGTGCGGTGAAGGTTGCAGTCCGGCGGCTGCCGGGGGCGGAGGACCTGCCGCTGCCTGAGTACGCCACCCCGGGCGCCGCCGGAGTGGACCTGCACGCTGCAGTGGACGAAGAGACGACGCTTCCGCCCGGCGGCTGGTGCCTGGTGCCGACCGGTATCGCCATCGCGCTGCCGGAAGGGTACGAGGGGCAGGTGAGGCCCCGCAGCGGCCTGGCCTTGAAGCATGGCGTCACCCTGTTGAACACCCCCGGGACGGTGGACGCCGACTACCGTGGCGAAGTCAAGGTTATTCTGATTAATCTCGGCAAGGAACCGTTTACCGTCCGGCGGGGGGACCGGATCGCGCAGCTCGTCGTCCAGCCCGTGGCGAGGATCGTCTGGCGTGAAACCTCCAGCCTCGAGGAAACGGACCGGGGCGACGGGGGCTTCGGGCATACGGGATAAAAATCGGGAGTCAGACGCAGGAGGCCGGAGTGCTTGCAGGGGTTCGCGTAGCGGATCCTTTTTATTCTGAATTCTAGCTTCTGACTCCCTTAAAAATATAAGGTTTCTGCAGCGGCGACTTCAGGCAAGACCGGCTCGCGCCGGATTCCTGCGCTGACCGCACTATCGCTCGTCACCGGCTCTCCGTCCGGCACTGCGCAAACTCGGCGTCCCTGCCTCGGTTGCGCTTGCCGGCATCCGTGCCGGCATCCGGACTTCGAGCCGTTGCCTCGCCAAGTGCGGTTCGCAGCTCGTCATACGGCGCGCCTCCGGTCTTGCCACAGGTCCTACATACATTTTCATTCCCGGTGGCGACGATTAATTGTCGTGAACGACTCCCCCGACTTTCGGTTCCTGCCTTCCGACTCCCATCTTTTTACCCCCTGCCTCCCGCTTCTGAACTTCCGGCTTCTGGATTATCGCCTCAAGTCATAACCCGGTCTGTCCCTTCATATGCATAGACCGGGGGTGGACAATGTGCTGGCAACGGTGCTCTTCTTTATCGCGGTGCTCGTCCTGGTGGGGTTGGCCATGTGGGAAAGGGCCCGCCAGGTTTCCGCCCAAGGTAAGACCCTGAACGGCACCGCGCGTCCCTCCCCGTTTACAAACGCCCTAGCCTACCTGGTCGGTGTGGCAGGGGGCATTTACCTCTCGCTCTCCCTGGTCGTTGATTTTCTCGGTGCGAAAGTTCCGGCCCAGGTCAACATCTGGGGTCTCGAAATCGATCCTCTGGCCGCCGCGGCCATCCTGCTGGCGGTTCTCCAACCGTTTCTCCTGCGTTTGTACTGGTACGTCCGCCGTTTCACCGGCGGCTTTTCGGCACGGTAACGATCCGCTCAGCCGTCTTTCTTTCCGGCTTAACCGCTTGCTCCGGTGCCTTCGCGGGAATATTTTGCCCCGCAAGCCAACTTAACTGCAACTGCAAAGGAGGTATAGCATGCGCTTGGCTGAACTCGTAGGCAAGGAAATCGTAAACATTCACGACGGCGCGCGCCTGGGCGTGGTGGGTGAGTCCGACCTGACAATTGACGCCGAATCGGGCCAGGTCCAGAGCATCATCCTGCCGCGGCGGGCCAACCTGCTGACCATCTGGATGGACCGGCAGCAGCTCGTAATCCCCTGGGAGGCCATCAAAAAGATCGGCTCCGAGGTCATCGTCGTCGAACTCGACCGCACCAACCCCGTGTTCCGGTGAATCTTTTTTAGCTAAAGTGAGATAAGCCAAACAAAAACCCGCGTCAAATACCCAGAGCGGGTTTTTTTTATTTACATTACTAACTTTTCACCCGTTTTGAGTAGCACCCGGCCTCCGGGCCGGGTGAGGATTGAAACATATACCAGTTGCCCATTGCTATCATATATGCTATTATAACCATAAAAAGGCGGGGCCGTAGTGGGCGATCTCGAAAAGTTTCTTGAAAGAGTCAAGCAAAATCCGAAAGCCGTGCGGTTTAGTGAACTGGATAAGATACTTCGAAAAGCAGGGTTTATCAGATCCCAGCCCGGCGGCGGCTCTAGTCACTATATATACCGCAAGGGCCGTCAAAAACTGGTCGTTCCCTACCGGCGACCATATATTCTTCAGGCCTATGTGGCCCGAGCGATTAAACTACTGGAAGAGGAGGTGGAGGAGAATGACTAAGACTTTGGAGTATTACCTTAAGCTTCCGTACAAAATCGTGTTGCACCCCTCTCCCGAAGGGGGATATGCCGTAGAAATCCCAGATCTCCCCGGTTGTATTTCTCAGGGAGATACGATCCAAGAAGCGATGGAGATGATCGAAGACGCCAAGCGAACCTGGATCGCCGACGCTCTGGAACACGGGGAGCCCGTCCCGGAACCGAGCCCTGAGGAGTATAGCGGGCGCATCCTGCTCCGGACCCCGAAATCGCTCCACCGCGCTTTAATAGAGAAAGCTAAGGCGGAAGGAGTGAGTCTCAATCAGTACATTAATTACCAGCTTGCCCGGACTATTGAAAGGAGAAAAACCGCTTCGGCACCAAAGGGAGAACGAAAGTTACTGTAGCACCCGGCCTCCGGGCCGGGTGAGGATCGAGACTAGCGCAGAGCCGCTGAAGGCAGCGCATAGAAGCGCCCGCGGCTACTTAATCGGCCGTTCGAGCCGTGCCAGATCTTTGCCGGGCGGGCCGGCAACGTTTCCCGGTTTGCCTCGCACAAGGGAAGTGATCATTCCGACACAGGCTACGAAAGCGCCGACGAGAAGGGTGTCGTGGAGCGCGCCGGTGAAGGCAGCCCCTGGGATCACGGCTTTTTCCACACCGGCCGCGGCTGCGGCGGCAAGGTTCGCGGGCAGGCGGTGGTTGAACACAGCCCCGGCCAGGGCTACACCCATAACCATACCCCCGTTTCTGGCGGTGGCGAGTACCCCGCCCGCAATGCCGAGGTGGGTGCGGGGGACGCTGCCCATCAGGGCGCTGCTGTTGGGAGACTGGAAGATGCCGTTGCCGAGTCCAAGGAGCACAAGCGGCAAGACTATCTCCAAAACACCGCTTTGCGGACTCAAGCGGCTGAGGAGTACCAAGGAGAGGGCGGATACCGCCATGCCGAAGGAGCTCAAACCCCTAGAACCGATGCGGTCGGAAAGTGTGCCGCTTAAAGGACTAACAACGAGAATCACCAGGGGAAAACTCGAGAGAAGCATGCCTGCCCGGGCTGCGTCTAACCGGAGCACTTCTTTGAAGTAAAAGGGGAGCAGAAAGACCACCATGTACTGCACAACAAAGTTGATAACGGCGCTCGCGACGGCAGCCGAAAACAGGCGGTTCTTGAAGAGGTGCAGTTCCATCATGGGCGTGGCGCAGGTAAGCTCGCGCCAGATAAAAAGGGAAAAGAAAACGGCGGCGAAGGTTAAAAGGCCCAGTGAGGCCTGCGAGCCCCACCCCCATTCTTCCCCGTGACTTAAGGCGAGCAAAAGCAACCCCAGGGCGAAAAAGACGGTAACCGCACCGGGCAGGTCGAAACTCTGTCGTGTCCTGGGCCGCGGCGCCAGCACCAGATAGGACCACACCATTACCAGGACACACAGCGGCACATTGATAAAGAAAAGCATCCGCCAACCGGCATAATTCAGCAGCAGGCCGCCAAAAGTAGGCCCGAAGCCCAAGGCGCAAGCGACAAACACCCCGAGAAAACCGAGGGCTTTTCCGCGTTCCTGTGGCGGAAAGGCCTCCGTAATCATCGCGGGGCCGACGGCCATGACCATAGCTGCGCCTATGCCTTGGACAATCCGGAGCGCGATCAGGATAAATATAGAAGGGGCGATCCCGCACAGGACGGAGCTGGCCGTGAAGATGAGGGCTCCCAGAAGGTAGATTTTCCTAAACCCGTACATGTCTCCAAGTCGGCCGAAAGTGAGCAGGAGCGTGGAAATAGCCAGGAGGAAAGCCATAAGCACCCATTCAACCACCGACATCGGCGCGTGAAAGTACGACCCGATAAACGGCACGGCGATGTTCATCATGCTGGTGTTCAAGGCCATAACAAAAGTCCCGACGCCAACTGCGCCGAGGACCTGCCATTTACTCTGCTGAACGATGGCTGCCTCCCCTTTCATCTCACACTTCTCAACCCTGCGCCCGAAGTACCATAAAAGTTCCTCCGGTCCTTTCTCTGGTGCCGGTCCTGATAAATAGGCGATCTCTATCCTTACCCGAACATGTTGCCTAAGAGAGTGTTGCAAAACAAAAAAATGTCGGTAGGTATAAATAAGTAAGTGCCCCGGGGGCCGCGAAAAACAAGCATGGCGCGGAAGGCGAAGACATCTGGCGCGGAGCGTACATGGAGGTACGTGAGCACCAGATGGCGAGCCTGACAAAGCCAGGCGCCGTTTTGCAGCGGCCTCCTAACAGGCTTTCGCCGCCGTTTTCAGGCCGGGTTTCCCCAATATCCTTGACGCTAAACTGTTGTTCTCCGCCGCGGGCGTGATTCCTCCTCAACAGCAGCCAATCCCCGCGGTCGGATTAAGAAAACAGGCTGGGGGTGCCTGCGGTGTTTTTCCAGGAGGGATTGGCCTGCGGGCAGCGAAGAGAGCAGCAGTAAAAAAGTTTTGGTGCGCGTTGAAAGTCCCTTAAAGGCGGCAGGTGAAAAGTGTTACCTTATGGGCGGTATTCGATTGCCTGACGGGCTAACTGGTAACCGGGCTCAGCCGGCGGCGAAAGCACTTGTCAAGCTGGCGGTGCTCTCCCTGTTGCTGCTGGGTCTTCCGCCGCTCGGCGTTGTGCTATCGGGGGAGAGTCTTGCCCCCTACCTGGAGTTTCCGCCGGTGACCCGTTACGTGGTGCAGCCGCCGTTTTCCTGGACGGTTTTCTTCCTGATGTTGCCCCTGCCGCTGTGGGCGGTATGGTTGTTCGCGGCCTGGTTCCGGCGCCCCCCGGCCAGGGATACGAGGTCGCCGGGGGCGGAGCGGCGGCCGTTTCCCTGGTGGGGCAAGCTGGGGCTGGTTTTGCTCGCCGGGGCCTGGGTGCTGGCATGGACCCGCTTCCCCTGGTTTGCACCGTGGCAACGCTTCACCTTCAGTCCCCTGTGGGTGGCCTACATTCTGATTATAAACGCCCTTACTTACCGGCGGACGGGACACTGCCTGCTGAAGGACCGGACGGGCTATTTCCTTGCGCTCTTCCCGCTCAGCGCGGTGTTCTGGTGGTATTTCGAGTACCTCAACCGGTTCGTCCAGAACTGGTACTACGTGGGGATCACGTCCCTGGGGCCGCTGGAATACTTCCTCCTGGCGACGCCGCCGTTTGCCACGGTGCTGCCGGCGGTGCTGAGCACCGCGGAGTGGCTCGCGACCTTTCCCTTCTGGGGCCGGCCCCGTGCCGCGTTCCTGGCGCTGCGGGTCGGGCGGCCGCGGGCGGCGGCCTGGGCCGCGCTGCTGCTGGCGGCTGCTGGCCTGGCGGGAATCGGGATCTGGCCCCAGTACCTTTTCCCGCTGCTCTGGCTGGCGCCCTTGGTGATTATCGTATCGCTCCAGGTGCTTCTCGGGGAGGAGACGATCTTCGCCGACGTGAAGCACGGCGACTGGCGTTCGGTTTTGCTGCCCGCCGCGGCGGGGTTATTCTGCGGCTTCTTCTGGGAGATGTGGAATTACTACAGCCTGGCGCGCTGGGAATACGCCGTGCCGTTCGTACACCGTTTTCAGGTCTTTGAAATGCCGCTGCTGGGTTTCGCCGGTTACCTTCCGTTCGGCCTGGAATGCGCCGTAATCGCGGACCAGCTCGCGCGGCTGTGGCGGGCGAGGGGCTTGCGGCGGCAGGCTGGGTTGGGTTATGGGGTGACACCCGGTGAGGACTTGAAGATCGGTGGTTAGCAGCAGGAAGTGATTTGGTGAACACGCACCGGATGAGACGGGGCCGACGGGCCTCGACTTCTTTTTGGGGCTTTTTGTGAAAGGAATACAAGTTATCCGGTGACTTCGGAAAAGATATTTTCAGGCAGGAGGGGCGAAGGTGGCGGAGCCATCCCTGAAAATCGGAAGCCGGGCCGTTTTGGAAAGCCGGGATCTGCAAAAGCTTTTTGACGTTTTGCGTGCGAAGGGCTACCGCCTGATCGGCCCGACAGTGCGGAACAACGTTATCACTTATGACGAACTGACCTCTATTGAGGAACTGCCGGTCGGTTGGACGGACGTGCAGGAAGGTGCCGGTTACCGCCTCAAAAAGGTTGGGGGTAAGGCGTTTTTTAACTACGGGACCGGCCCCGATTCTATTAAAAGGTTTCTCCACCCGCCGCTGGTCCGCCTGTGGCGGGCGAGGCGCGAGGGCGACGGCTTTAAGCCTGTGGAGGAGACCGAGGCCCCGCCCAAGTATGCGTTTATCGGGGTGCGCCCGTGCGACCTGCACGCCGTTGCCATCCACGATAGGGTGTTTTTGAGCGGAGAATACGCCGACCCGTCCTATGCGCTCAGGCGCGAAAATATCTTTGTCGTGGCCGTGAACTGCGTGAAAGCGGGTAATACGTGCTTCTGTGTCTCAATGAATACGGGCCCCAAGGCTACGGTCGGGTTCGACCTGGCCCTCACCGAGATTCTGGAAGGCGAGCGCCACTACTTCGTGGTGGAGGTAGGTTCTGAAGCGGGGGCGGCGGTCCTGCGCGAGGTCCCCTGCCGGGAGGCGGGCGAAGATGAGAAAGCCGCGGCGGAGCGCGTCGTTACCGAGACTGCCGAAAAGATAGGGAGGGCCCTCGACACGGCGGGCGTCAGGGAACTTCTGTACGAGAACCCGGAACATCCCTTCTGGGACGAGGTGGCCGAACGCTGCCTTGCCTGTGGGAACTGCACGATGGTCTGCCCGACCTGCTTCTGCACGACCGTCGAGGACGTCACGGACCTGCCGGGTAAAGCCGCCGAGCGCCTCCGCCGGTGGGACTCCTGCTTCACCGAGGATTTCTCGTACATCCACGGTGGGAACGTGCGCGCTTCGGTGAGGGCGCGTTACCGCCAGTGGCTGACCCATAAGCTGGCCGCCTGGCTCGACCAGTTCGGGACGCTGGGATGCGTGGGCTGCGGGCGCTGCATAACCTGGTGCCCCGCCGGGATAGACATTACGGAAGCCGTCCGCGCTCTGCGCGGGAAAGAGGAAAAAGGGAGGCCGCCTGCAGCGGCCGAAACGCCCGGGGAGTATAGCGGCATCCAAGGGTAGCCGGGCCCGTGAGAGGCGGATTGTGGTGAGCGCTCGATTTCCCGAGCCGATGGTGCCGCGCCTTTTTGCTGTCCGGAAGGTGCGGCGGGAGACGGATGACACGTTTACGCTTGAGCTCCAGCCGGAAAACCCCCCGGAAGGGATGGCTTTCGCCGCCGGTCAGTTCAACATGCTGTATGTCTTCGGGGTGGGGGAGGTGCCGATCTCGATCAGCGGCGACCCCGAAAAACCCGAAATACTCGTCCATACGGTGCGCGCGGTGGGAACGGTCACTAAGGCGATATGCGGGCTGAAGCCCGGCGGTTTTCTCGGCGTGCGCGGGCCCTTCGGCACCTGCTGGCCGGTTGAGGAGGCGGCAGGGGGTGACGTGGTGCTGGTGGCCGGGGGAATCGGGCTGGCGCCGCTGCGGCCGGTGGTGTGCCAACTGCTCGCGCGACGCGGGGAGTTCGGGAGAGTTGCGCTGCTTTACGGCGCCCGTAGTCCGAAGGAGATGGTCTACCGCCTGGAACTCGCCCGCTGGGAAAAACGGCCTGATTTCGACGTAAAGACCACCGTGGATAAGCCGGCGGAGGGATGGGAGGGGAACGTAGGAGTCGTGACCACCCTCATACCAGAAGTCGAGTTCGACCCGCGAGAGGCGGTGGCGATGGTCTGCGGGCCGGAGATAATGATGCGCTTCACGGTGCTCGAACTTCAGAAGCGGGGCGTGCCCGAGGAAAAGCTTTTCATCTCGATGGAACGGAATATGAAGTGCGGGATCGGCCTGTGCGGGCACTGCCAAATCGGGCCCTATTTCGTCTGCAAGGACGGTCCTGTTTTTCGTTTTGATGTCATTAAGCCGTTTTTCGGAAAGCGAGAGGTTTAAATGGAAAAGAAGCGTAAGCCGAAGCTGGCCGTGTGGAAGTTCGGTTCGTGTTCGGGCTGCCAGCTCGCGCTGCTCAACCTTGAGGACGAGCTGTTAGCGATCGCCGGCGAGTTGGAGATCGCCTACTTTCCCGAGGCAACGCGCGCGGTGGTAAAAGGGCCGTACGACCTCTCCCTGGTCGAGGGCTCCATCACCACGCCGGATGACGCCGAACGTATCAAGGAGGTCCGGCGCGCTTCGAAGTACCTCATTGCCGTCGGGGCGTGCGCGACCGCCGGCGGGATTCAGGCGCTCCGCAACTTCGGGGACGTCAAAGAGGTTATTCCGCTGGTATATCCGTCGCCGGAGTATATCAAAACCCTTGAAAAAGCTACCCCGATCTCCGACCACGTTCCCGTTGATTTCGAATTGCGCGGCTGCCCGATCAACAAGAGGCAGCTCCTCGAGGTCATCAGCGCCTTTCTGCACGGGCGCAGGCCGAACATCCCGACTTACAGCCTCTGCATCGAGTGCAAGCAGCGAGGAATCCCCTGTGTGATGGTGGCGCGGGGCGTGCCCTGCCTCGGTCCGGTGACCCGGGCCGGGTGCGGCGCGCTCTGCCCGGCGTACGGCCGCGGCTGTTACGCGTGCTTTGGCCCGGCGGAAACGCCGAACCCCAAAGCGTTGAAGAAGCGCTGGAAACGCCTCGGCGTGGCGGACGAAGATATCACGCGCGCCTACCGCGCGTTCACCGCCGGTGCGGAAGCCTTTCGCAAAGAGAGTGAAACGCGTGAAAATCAAGACGCTCAAGGTTGATTACCTCACCCGCGTCGAAGGTGAAGGCGGGCTGGTGATAAGGCTCAAGGAGGGCCAGGCGCCGGAAGTCAGGCTGAAAATCTTCGAGCCGCCACGCTTCTTTGAAGCCCTGCTGCGCGGCCGCAACTATACCGAGGCTCCCGACATAACCGCGCGCATCTGCGGCATTTGCCCGGTCGCCTACCAGATGTGCGCCGTCCACGCGATGGAATCTGCCTTCGGCTTCCGCGTGGGGGGTCAGCTCCGTGCACTGCGCCGGCTCATCTACCTCGGCGAGTGGATCGAAAGCCACGCGCTGCATGTTTTTCTGCTTCACGCCCCCGATTTTCTCGGCTACGAGGACGCGGTCCGGATGGCCGAGGACCACCCGGCGATCGTGGAGCGGGGCCTGCGGCTTAAAAAAGTTGGGAACGAGATCGTGGCCGTCGTGGGCGGCCGCGAGATCCACCCGGTCAACGTGCGCGTGGGCGGTTTTTACAAGGCACCGGAAAAAAGGGACCTCGCACGGCTTATCGAAAAGATCGAATGGGCGCGGGAAGCGGCCTTTGAGACTGTCCGCTGGACCGCGGGGTTTTCTTTCCCTAATTTTGAGCGGGACTATACCTTCGTAGCCCTGCGCCACCCTGAGGAGTACCCGCTCAACGAGGGCCGGCTAATTTCAAACAGGGGCCTGGATATTCATACGGAGGAGTACGACGAGCACTTCGTCGAGGAGCACGTGCCTTATTCAAACGCGCTCCACTCTATGCTGCGGGACTGCGGCGAGTACTGCGTCGGCCCCGTTGCACGGTACAGCCTCAATTTTGACCGCCTCTCACCGCCAGCGCAGGAAGCGGCTCGCGCTGCTGGACTCGGGCCCGTCTGCCGCAACCCGTTCAAGAGCATCGTCGTCCGCAGCGTCGAGCTTGTGCACGCCTGCGACGAGGCACTGCGCATAATTACCGCGTACGAAGAGCCGGAGCGGCCCGACATAGAAGTCCAGCCGCGGCCGGCCACAGGTTATGCGTGCACCGAGGCGCCGCGGGGCGTCCTTTACCACCGGTACGTCGTTGACCAGGACGGCGTCATCACGGACGCCAAAATCGTTCCGCCGACCGCACAAAACCAGAAGGCGATCGAAAGCGACCTCCGCGAATTCGTATCAAAATATGCAAACCTGCCGGAAGACGAGCTTCTGTGGCGCTGCGAGCAGGCGGTGCGCAATTACGACCCCTGCATCAGTTGCGCCACCCACATGATGAAGCCGCGCATTGTGAGGGATTGAAATTGGCGGGCAACGGCAGTGAAATTCCGGAGAACCGGATCCTGGTAATCGGTATCGGGAACGCATACCGCAGCGACGATGCGGTGGGCCTTATTGCGGCCCGGCGGATTGAGGAAAAGGGCCTCCCCGGCGTAAAGGTGTTGCGGGAGAGCGGGGAGGGCGCCATCCTGATGGATCTCTGGAAAGACGCGGACGCCGTCATCATCTTCGACACCTTCCAGGCCGGGGACGAGCCGGGCTCCATCCACCGGTTCGAGGCCGGCGTGCAACCAGTACCAGAGGATTACTTTCATTATTCCACGCATCTTTTCGGGGTTGCCGAGGCGATCGAATTAGCGCGAGTCCTCGGACAGCTCCCGCCGCGCCTTATAGTTTACGGCATCAACGTCAAGGGACTCGCTCCGGGGAGCAACCTTTCACCAGAAGTAGAAAAGGCCGTCCCCGAAGTGGTGGAACGTGCCGTGCGGGAGATTAACGCTTTTCGGACCGCAAAATCTCACTGAAGAAAAAACTCGGCCGTCCCCCGGCGGCCTCAAGGCATCTCCACCTAAACTTAAGACCTTCCTGAAACCGCCTTCAAAAAGCGAATAGCGATAAGGGTTGGCTTTTCACCGCTTTTTGCGCGCCGCAGGTTAACGAGAGGTGGGTTTTACCACCGGCCTTTTCGTGCGGCTTGACTTTGAGGACTGGTTGTACGACAATAAGAGTTAAAACGAAGGGGGTGGGGTTTTGATCAAGGTGGTGGTAACCGGGGCGGCCGGACGGATGGGCCGCGAGGTCGTCCGGGCGGTGAGCAAAACCCCCGGGATGGGGGTCGTGGGTGCCGTGGACGTAACCGGCTCCGGAGAAGACGCGGGGGTGCTGGCGGGCACCGGACCGCTTGGGGTTGCGGTGCGTTCGGACCTGGAAAACGTTTTGCGGGAAACCGCGGCCGAGGTACTGGTGGATTTTACTACTGCCGGAGCGGCGGTGCAGAACATTCGCACGGCCATTGAGTGCGGTGTGCGCCCGGTTGTCGGCACCACGGGTATCCCTAAGGAAGAGCTGGACAGGCTGATCCAGTTGTCGCGTGAGAAGGGCGTCGGGGGATTGGTGGCGCCCAATTTCGCCATCGGGGCGGTTTTGATGATGCATTTCGCCGGAATCGCCGCGCGCTACCTGCCGGCGGCGGAGATCATCGAACTCCACCACAACCAGAAGCTCGACGCGCCGTCGGGAACGGCGCTGAAGACAGCGGAGATAATCGCCGCGGCACGGGGCGGTGCGGCGGTGGAAGACCGAACCGAGCAGGTGAAGCTTGAAGGGGCCCGGGGAGGAACGTTGGAGGGAATTTACATCCACAGCGTCCGTTTGCCGGGCCTTGTTGCTCATCAGGAAGTGATTTTCGGCGGCCTGGGGCAAACGCTCAGCATCAGGCACGATTCGATTTCCCGGGAGTCGTTCATGCCGGGGGTGATCATGGGGATTAAAAAAGTCAAGGAGCTGCAGGAGATCGTTTACGGACTCGACAAGTTAATATTTGGTTAGTGCTTCCTTGAGGTGCAGCAAACGGAAGGCAAACCGTGCGTAAATCACAGGGGTGGCTTTTTTTCTGAATTCTATCTTCCGACCTTTGACCTCTACTTCCGACGTCCGACTGCCGACGGCTGACGTCTGAAATCACCTCCTCCCCCAGCGGCTCATATACTGGTTATTAGCCGTGGGGGCGAGAATCGTGAAAGGAAGACTAAAAGGAATTACGATAGCCGTTATCGGTGGCGACCGCCGTGCGGTTTTTGTGACCGAAGAGTTGTTGAACGAGGGTGCGCAGGTCAGACTGGTGGGGCACGAGACAGAAGTACCGGGCGGGCAGCCGGTTGCCGAAATAGAGGCGGGAGTAAGGGGAGCGGATGCGGTTGTATTTCCCTTTCCGGGAGTCGGTGAAGACGGCCGGGTTTCCACCCCGGGAGAACCGATTTTGCTGCAGGACAAAGATCTGGCTTCCCTCCCCGAAGGCACCCTGATCTTTACGGGGTTTGCGAGACGGTACCTCCTGGAACTTGCCAACCGCCTGCGGCTGAGGCTGGTGGAGGTAGCGGAGAGGGATGACTTCGCCATTTTAAACTCCATCCCTTCGGCGGAAGGCGCAATCCAGATCGCGATGGAGCACCTGCCCGTAACCATCCACAGTTCATCCGCCTTTGTTCTGGGGTTCGGGCGTGTCGGCCTGACCCTGGCGCGTATGTTGAACGGCCTTGGCGCCAGGACTACGGTGGTGGCCCGGGACCCGGCCCAGCGCGCGCGGGCGGTGGAGATGGGGTGCCGGGCGGCCGATTTTGGGAGACTGCCCGCAATTGCCGGTGAGGCGGATGTAATCTTCAACACCGTGCCGGCCCTTGTTGTGACGGCGCGGGTCTTGAAGTGCACCCGGCCCGACGTTCTGATCGTGGACCTCGCCACGAAGCCCGGCGGCACGGATTTTGAAGCCGCCGCGCGCCTTGAAAGGCGGGCGATGCTGGCGCCCGCGCTGCCCGGCAAGGTGGCACCGAAGACGGCCGGGCGGATTTTAGGACAGGTGGTTGCCGACCTGCTCGTGCAGGAGAAAGGGCTCAGCCTCGCGGTCTTGCCATGAAGTGGGGAGGTGCTGACGGTGCGGCTCAAGGGAGTGAAGGTAGGGTTTGCCCTGACCGGTTCTTTCTGCACGTTGAAGGAAGTGGTAGAACAGGTCAAGAAGCTTATTGACGAAGGGGCAGAGGTTTTCCCCATCGTTACCCGGGAAGTGGCGACTACGGACACCCGTTTCGGTACGGCGGCTTACTGGAAGGGATTGTTAAAGGAGCTTACGGGGCACGAAGTGATCGAGACCATCATCGACGCCGAGCCGATCGGACCGAAGAAGTTACTGGATATCCTGGTGGTGGCTCCCTGTACGGGGAACACGCTGGCAAAGCTTGCCAATGCGATCACCGACGGGCCGGTGCTGATGGCGATCAAGGCACAACTGAGGAACCAGCGGCCCGTGGTGCTGGCCATTGCTACCAACGATGCTCTGGGAATGAACGCGCGCAACCTGGGGGTCCTGTTAAACGCCAAGAATATTTACATGGTGCCGTTTGGCCAGGACAATCCGGCCGGTAAGCCCAACTCCCTGGTGGCGCGGATGGACCTTTTGACGGAGACGATCGTCCATGCGCTCCAGGGAAAACAGCTCCAGCCGGTGTTAATCGGTTACGCCGTGAACGAGCCGGCTTGACGGCAACCGGGAAGGAGGGTATCTTTGCGGCAGTTCAACGTAGCTGTGGTGGGAGCGACCGGAGCGGTCGGCCAGGAAATTTTGAAGGTTCTGGAAGAGCGGAACTTTCCTGTGGGGAGGCTTCGTCCCCTGGCCACCGCCCGGTCGGCGGGTAAAGAAATTCGCTTCCGGGGTGAAGCCTACACCGTTGAAGAGACGCGCCCCGAGAGTTTTGACGGCGTGGAGATCGCGCTTTTTGCCGGGGGTGCGGCAAGTAAGGAGTTCGCGCTGGCGGCCCGGGACCGTGGAGCGCTGGTGGTGGACAACTCAAGCGCTTTTCGGATGGAGCCGGAGGTTCCGCTCGTGGTTCCGGAGGTCAATCCCGAGGACGTGAAGTGGCACAAGGGGATCATCGCCAACCCGAACTGCTCGACAATCATCATGGTGGTCCCGCTCAAGCCGATTTACGACCGGGCGGGGATCAAGCGGGTGGTGGTTTCGACCTACCAGGCCGTTTCCGGGGCCGGGGCGGCGGCGATCAAGGAACTGGAGCTTCAAACCAGGGCGGTGCTCGACGGGGCGGAATATCCGCCGCGGATTTTCGCCCACCAGATCGCCTTCAACCTGATTCCGCACATTGATGTCTTCATGGACCTGGATTATACGAAAGAGGAATGGAAAATGGTCCGGGAAACCCAGAAGATTTTCCACGACGACGCGCTGGCCGTGACGGCGACGACGGTTCGGGTGCCGGTGTTCCGGTGCCATTCCGAGTCGGTCAACGTCGAGACGAAAGAAAAGCTTAGTGCTGCCGAGGTCCGGGAAGTTCTGGCGCGGGCGCCGGGAGTGGTGGTGGTTGACGAGCCGGCGGCGAAGAAATACCCGATGCCCGTTCTGGCCTGTAATAGGGACGAGGTTTTCGTGGGGCGGATCAGGGACGACAACTCGTTGGACAAGGGGTTGAACCTCTGGGTGGTGGCCGACCAGTTGCGCAAAGGTGCGGCGACGAACGCGGTCCAGATCGCGGAACTGGCAATCAGGTACGGCTGTGTGTAAAAATGGGGGTTAGATGCCGGAGGTTAGAAGTGGGAATTCTTGAAGAAATTCGCGTAGCGAATTTCTATCAAATGTTCTAACCTCTGACCTCTTGCCTCTCACTTCTAAATTTGGAGGTGGGGAAATGGCGGTGGATTTCGGACGGGTGCTCACGGCTATGGTAACGCCCTTTGACCGGGAGGGTGCGGTAAATTACGAGCAGGCAAAAAAGCTGGCGCGCTACCTGGTTGAGAACGGTTCGGACGGGGTGGTGGTGGCCGGGACGACCGGAGAGTCGCCTACGCTCACCAAGGAGGAAAAGAAGGCACTCTTCCAGGCCGTGGTAGAGGAAGTCGGCGGAAAGGCTACGGTCATTGCAGGAACCGGAAGTTATTCGACCGCGGACAGCATTGCCTTGACCCGGGCGGCGGAGAAGGCCGGCGCCGACGGGGTGATGCTGGTGGCTCCGTATTACAACAAGCCTTCGCAAGAGGGACTTTACCGCCACTTCCGGGCGGTTGCCGAGAGCACCAATCTTCCGGTAATGCTTTACAACATCCCCGGCCGCACGGCGGTGAACGTGCTCCCGGCCACGGTGGCGCGGCTGGCCAAGGACGTGCCCAACATCCGGGCGATCAAGGAAGCCAGCGGCAACATGGACCAGGTGAGCGAGCTCCGGCGGATTCTACCGGACGAGTTTGCGATTTACAGCGGCGACGACGCCCTCACGCTGCCGATCCTCGCCGTGGGGGGGAAGGGAGTGGTCAGCGTGGTGGCCCACATTGCCGGGACGCGGATGCAGGAAATGATTAACGCCTACGCCAGCGGAAACGTGACCCTGGCGGCGAAGGTTCACAAGGAGCTTTTCCCCGTCATTAAGGCGATGTTTATTACCACCAATCCGGTACCGGTGAAGGCGGCGCTTAATCTCCGCGGCATGAACGTGGGTTCCCCACGGCTGCCGCTGGTGGAAGCGACCCCGGAAGAGAAGGAGAAGCTCAGCCAGATTTTGCGGGACGCCGGGTTGCTTTAAAGCTGTCGTTGGGCCGGTTTCAGGAAGGTTGTTTCTTCAGCGGTTTTCTTCTCGTTGTAGGGCAGAATTCCCTGCGCCGGTTTCTTGAGGTGCACGCAAAGTTCTTCCCACACCTGGGCCATGCGTTGCTTGTCGGCAGCGGTCAGGGGGATGTCGGTGGCCGGGGCGATCATGGGGTGCACCGGCAGCACGCGAAATTGCCAGCGGCCGGCGGCCTGCGCCCTTTGAACCCAGAGCGGCAGGAACTCCACACCCCGGACGCGGGTCTGGATGCGGTCCTTTTCAAGGTGGAGGTAAAGGATGATTCCGCTGTCGGAATAGCGCCACCGCTGGTTGGAAACGAAGTTGCCCAGGGAATAAGCCACGACGCAGGTATGTGGTTCACCGTCACGCGTGACGGTGATTTTTTCTATGGGCTGGACGACGTGGGGGTGACTGCCGATGATTGCGTCCACGCCGTTCGCACACAGGCGGGCTGCCAGTTCGCGTTGCGCCTCGTCGGGATGACGCTGGTATTCGACACCGAAGTGGAGCACGGCGACGATAAGGTCCGCACCCTGGCGGCGGGCGGCCCGGGCGTCGGCGGCGACGGCTTCGGGGCTGAGCAGGTTGACGGCGAACTCTTTGCCCGGTGGGAGGGGCAGGCCGTTGGTGGTGGCGGTATAGTTTAAGAAGGCCACTTTGATCCCCTGGATGTCCGCCAGGAAGGGTGTTTTCTCGCCGGGGCTGCGGTAGGTGCCGACATGGGCGACGCCTGCAGCGTCAAGGTTGTCAAGGGTGGCAACGATACCGCGCCAGCCGAAATCCAGGCTGTGGTTGTTGGCGGTAGCGAGCAGGTCCACCCCGGTATCGCGGATGTCCCGGGCCAGGTCTGCGGGCGTGTTGAAGTACGGGAAGCCCCGGTACCCGTGGGAAGGCCCCGCAAGCCGGGTTTCCAGGTTTGCCACCGTGTAATCGGGCGATTTCAGGTAAGGTTCAACGGGCGCAAAAATCCGGCTGAAGTCGTACCCGCCCGTTTGCAGGTCCCGGGCCGAATTGACGACGGGCATATGCATGAGCAGATCCCCCACGGCGGCAATGGTGACGCGGGTAGCGGGTTCCCTGTACCGCCACAGCGCCGGCGCCAGTCGCTCCGGCGGCCACAGCAGGACCAGGGCGCAGGCTGCTGTAAGGGTAAGGATTAGAGTATAAACCGCCGGCCACCGGCTCCGCTTTTTGCGCGGCCTCATTCTTCAGCCCCCGACCCCCGTTGAACAGAACCGGTGTTCCGGGTCTTAAATCAGCCTTGCAGCGCCATCCGAGCTTTTCGGTCCGGCCACCGGCCTTTAAGAAATATATTACTGGTCACATCCAATCATTGTCAAACCGCACTAACTCACCCGTAACGCCTGGCTAAAGTTCCGGTTGCGTGTCATATTGCTCATATGCTAATATAGTCATAATAGAATTAATTTAAGGTGATACCGGTGGATGGAAGGGTTATGGATCTGGCCGCGGACCTGTTGAGGGTGCTGGGACACCCGCTTCGCCTGAAGATCGTTGAGTTTTTGCGGCCGGGAGAGCGGTGTGTCTGCGAAATCGTTCCTGCAGTCGGCGCGGAGCAGTCGGTGGTTTCCAAGCACCTGGCGCTGCTTCGCCATGTCGGAGTGGTTGCGTGCCGCAAAGAAGGCCCCCGGGTCATTTACTGGGTCCGAGATCCGGCGGCTTTCACTATCTGCGACCTGGCACGGGAGGTAGTCTCGCGGCGGCTCGCGGAATTGGCCGAACTGGCGGCCAAAGTTCGGGCAGTAAAAGGGTAAAGTATCAATGTGCCCGGTGGTGAACCGGAGGAGGTTGTTTTTGTGGACGACGTGAAAATCAAGAAACTTTCGACGCTGGAAAAACTTTTGACCCTGTGGATATTCCTCGCCATGGCCGCGGGCATCGGGATCGGGTACTTCTCGCCCGGCGTAACCCGGTTCATCGCCGGGCTGCAGGTGGGGACGACCTCGATTCCCATCGCCATCGGTCTTATTTTGATGATGTACCCCCCTTTGGCCAAGGTGAAGTACGAAGAAATGGGGACCGTTTTCAAGAATACCAAGCTCCTGGCCTTCTCTCTTTTTCAAAACTGGATTGCCGGGCCGGTGGTGATGTTCATCCTGGCGGTGCTGCTCCTCCGCAACCACCCCGAGTACATGATCGGGGTCATTTTAGTGGGGCTGGCCCGCTGCATCGCCATGGTCATCGTGTGGAACGAGCTTGCCGAAGGAGACCGGGAGTTGGCGGTGGGCCTGGTGGCTTTCAACGCCGTTTTTCAGGTTCTGCTGTACGCCGTCTACATCTGGATTTTCATCACCGTCCTGCTAAACTGGCTGGGGCTGGTCAAGGGGTTGAACGTGAGCATTTCCATGTGGGAGGCGGCGAAGACCGTTTTCATCTACCTCGGGATCCCCTTTTTGGCGGGCGTCACCACCCGCTTCTCGCTGTTGCAGGCGAAGGGCAAGGAATGGTACGAGAACGTCTTTGCGCCTAAGATCAGCCCGATCACGCTGGTGGCGCTGCTTTTTACGATCATCGTGATGTTTTCCTTAAAAGGTGAATACATCATCCGCTTGCCGCTGGATGTTGTTCGGGTGGCCGTGCCGCTGGGGATTTACTTCTTCCTGATGTGGTTTGTCACCTTCTTCATTACCCGGCGGCTTGGGGCCAATTACCCGCAAACCACGGCGGTATCCTTTACGGCGGCGAGCAACGACTTTGAACTAGCGATAGCGGTGGCGGTAGCCATTTTCGGCATCGGCTCCAACCAGGCTTTTGCCACGGTGATCGGGCCGCTCATCGAAGTGCCGGTGCTGATAAGCCTGGTAAACGTGGCGCTAAGATTTAGGGAAAGGTATTTTGCCCGCCCCGAGACTTCTTAGTTCTTAAATTACGTGGCTGTTTTGAGGTGAGAGATTGAGCGAGCGGCAAAAATTCCTGTTGCTTGCCGGGGTTTTCTTGGCAGCCTATTTCTTGCCCGTATCGCATCTGCGGTTCGCGAGCGGAGTACTTGAGGCGTTTGCCGTGCTGCACGAGTATGCCCGGGAGCACGTCCTCTTTTGCCTGGTGCCGGCGCTTTTCATTGCCGGAGCGATGGCGAGCTTTCTTTCGTCGCAGGCGGTCATCAGGTACCTTGGCCCGGAAAGCAAGAAATGGGCTGCTTACGGAGTGGGTGCGGTTTCGGGCGCGGTCCTGGCGGTCTGCTCCTGCACGGTACTGCCGCTTTTCGGCGGCATTTACAAAAGGGGCGCGGGACTTGGCCCGGCGATCGCCTTTCTTTACTCCGGGCCGGCCATCAACGTGCTGGCAATTATCCTGACGGCCAGGGTGCTCGGCTGGGAGATCGGCCTTGCCCGTGCGCTGGGAGCGGTTCTTTTTTCTGCGATCATCGGCCTGGTGATGGCCTTTCTCTTCCGGCGGGAGGAAACGGAGCGGGCAAAAGGGTTGTCCGGGACGGACGTTCCGCCGGGGCGAAGGTCTTTCGGCCAGACGGTGCTCTACTTCTTGGTGCTCGTGCTGATTCTGATTTTTGCGGCCTGGGGCAGACCGGCGGCTGAGGCCGGCTTCTGGTACGCCGTCTATCAAGTGAAATGGTATCTGGTCGGTTTTCTGCTCCTGGTTCTGGCCTTCATGCTCAAAAGGTGGTTTATTAAGGAGGAGTTGCGTCTTTGGCTGGACAGTACCTGGGACTTCACCAAGCGGATTATCCCGCTTCTCTTCTTGGGCGTCTTGATCGCCGGTTTTTTGATGGGGCGGCCGGGCACCGATGCGGGCGTGGTTCCAGCGAGGTACATCGCCGGCACCGTCGGCGGCAACGGCCTGGCGGCCAATCTGATCGCGTCGGCGGCCGGGGCATTGATGTACTTCGCTACCCTGACCGAAATCCCGATTGTACAGGGGCTCCTTGGGGCGGGGATGGGGAAGGGCCCGGCGCTGGCCCTGCTCTTGGCGGGACCGGCTCTGAGCCTTCCGAACATGCTGGTAATCAATAGTTTCCTGGGGCCGAAGAAAACGGCCGTTTACGTGGTGCTGGTGGTGGTCATGGCTACGCTGACGGGAATGATCTTCGGCACCCTAAGTGCGTAAGTTCGGGCTCAGGTTGATTGACCTTTAAGGTCCGTTCACGGTTCGAGGTTCACAGTTCGGCGTGCATGCTCACGGGCGTGAATTACAGGTCCGTTCGACGTTCAACGTTAGAAACCAAGAAAGGAGACTGGAACAAGGGTTTAACGTTACTTAGTTCCATCTTAAAACGTAGAACGGACCCCAGAGCCATCCCTTAAACCTTAACGCAGAACGCAGAACGTAGAACGGGCTCCAAAGGTCTATCCATCAAGCTTTAAAGGAGGTTAAACAATGCGCGAGGTCAAGGTTTTAGGTCCCGGCTGTCCCAAGTGCCGGGCGCTCGAGGAGGAGGTCCACAAGGCGGTGGCGGAGTTAGGGCTGCCGGTGAAGGTAGAAAAGGTTGCCGATGTCGGCGAGATCATCAACTACGGGGTCGTGCTGACGCCGGCGCTGGTGGTGGACGGCCGGGTGGTGGTGAGCGGCCGGGTGCCGTCGCAGGAAGAGATTAAAAGGTGGCTGACGGAGTAAAAACCGGGCGTGCCGACCGCTATGTGCCAACCGCCGTTATTGAAGAAGAAGGGGCGGGGAGAGAATGGATAAAAGGCCGCTTAAAGTGCTCTTTCTCTGCACGCAGAACTCCTGCCGCAGCCAGATGGCCGAAGGGTGGGCGCGGCACATGAAAAAAGGGGTGCTGGAGCCCTATTCGGCAGGAACGGCGCCGGCGGCGGTCCACCCGCTGGCGGTGCGGGTGATGGCGGAGGCCGGGGTGGACATCAGCGGGCAGCGGACGAAGCACGTAGATGAACTGCGGGACATTACGTTCGATCTGGTGGTCACCCTCTGCGACAGCGCGCGGGAGAGTTGCCCCGTGCCGCCGCGGGCAAGGAGGGTGCTGCACCGGAGCTTCCCGGATCCGGCAAAGGCCGAGGGCTCCGCGGAAGAAATCCTGGCCGCCTTCCGGCGGGTGCGCGATCTGATCCGGGATTTCGTCGCCGGAATGCCGGAAGATTTAGGACCTGAGGCGGGGGACGAGAAGAGAGGTGACTTATGAAATGAGGCGGCTTCAGACTCTCGGGCGCTTCGTAGGGGTAGTAGCTTCTGTGGGGAATATCGTCTTGATTCTGATGCTATGGTTTTTCAACCCCTACGGCAAATTCGCGGTACCGACGGAGACTTATTTTATCTTTTCTCTGATGGTAGTTTTGTCTTTGTTAGCGGTTTACGCTTGTGTGAAAATGGTACCTTTGGTGATGTACGGCGTTTTCTGCGGCTCCTTCTTCCCGGTAGGGTTTTATTTACTCGGTACCCCTGGCATCTTCAGGTGGATCGGTGTTTTTAACCTTTTTTATCTGGCGTCGGCAGTGCTGATGTCTGCCGGTAAGGAGCGCTCTCCGGCTGAGGCGCCTTCGGGCGAGCCTTCAACGTCTTCAGCGGGAAAGCACGAGAAGCCAAATGTTTGGTGGCTGGCGGCCGCCGGGAGTCTTATGGGCCTTGCCGCCTGCGCCTACGAGGCGTATGTCTTCTGTTCCCCGCACCTTGTGCATTACCTTTGGGAAACAGCCGCTCTTGGCGCTTACATCCTGTTTTTTGGCGCGGCCCTGGCCGGTTCCTTGTGCCGCCGGCGGGAGGTGGTGCTGACCGCGGGCGTTCTGGCGCTCGGCCTCACCGTTCTCCTCTTTGTCATCGGCCTGGTTGCCGCTTTTGCGCCGCCGGATTACGTTCCTTTCCTGCCTGGTTCGATACTTATCCTGCTTGCCGGGCTGGTGCGGAGCGGTGGCGCAAAAACCACTTCTCGATTTCCACCGCCCAGAAGATGACGCTGGCCAGGACGAAACAGGCGAGCAGCTCGCCCGGGGTTAGGGGGATGGTCCGGAAGATCTCCTGCAGCCACGGCAAGTAGACGACCGCCAATTGCAGGAGGACGGTCAGCACCACGGCGCCGAACAGCGCCCGGTTGGACATAAGGCCGGCGGTGAAAAGGGAAACCTTTCCGGTCCGGATGGCCATTACGTGGCCAAGCTGCGCCAGCGCCAGCGTGGTGAAGAGCATCGTCTGCCAGGCCGGGTTGTTTGTCTTCCATACCCAGTAGCCGGTGCCGAGGGCGATCAGCATCATCAAAGCGCCTACCCACAGGATATGCTGGGCGAGCCCGTCGGCGAAGATGCTCCTGTCCGGGCGGGGAGGAGGCCGGCGCATCACGTCCTGCTCGGCCGGTTCCACTGCAAGGGCCAGGGCCGGGAACCCGTCGGTGATCAGGTTGATCCACAGAATCTGTAACGGCGCGAGGGGCACCGGCATACCGCTCAACATGCCGACGAAGAGGACTAGAATCTCCCCCAGGTTGGTGGTCATCAGGTACTTCAGGAACTTGCGGACGTTGTCGAAAATGACCCGTCCTTCTTCCACGGCGGCCACGATGGTGGCGAAATTATCGTCGAGAAGCACCATGTCGGCGGCCTCTTTGCTGACGTCGGTGCCGGTGATGCCCATGGCCACCCCGATATCCGCCTTTTTCAGCGCCGGGGCGTCGTTGACTCCGTCGCCGGTCATGGCTACAACGTGCCCCTTTTGCTGCAGCGCTTCGACGATTTTCAGCTTGTGCTCCGGTGAAACGCGGGCGTAAACCGCCACGTCCTCAACCAGGTTTTTCAGCTCCGCCGGCGACATCTTCTCCAGTTCCCGGCCGGTCAGCGCTTGCTGGCCGGCCGCGATTCCGAGTTCCCGGGCAATGGCCAGAGCGGTTAGGGCGTTGTCCCCCGTGATCATCACCGGAGCGATTCCGGCGCGGCGGCAGGTCGCGACTGCTTCCCCGGCTTCCGGGCGGGGCGGGTCGATCATCCCGACCAGCCCGAGCAGCACGAAATCCCGTTCGATCTCGTCTTCGGAAACTGTTTCCGGCAACGAATTTAGGGGGCGGAAGGCGACGGCCAGCACGCGAAGCCCCGCGCCCGAAAGCCTTTCGCTGGCCTGAAGGAGCCGGTTGCGCCATTCTTCGGTGAGGGGTTGCGGGGTGCCGTCGGCCCACACGTCACGGCAGATCTGAAGGATGCTGCGGAATGCTCCCTTGGCGAAGCAGAGCAGAAAGGGATTTTGATGGAGTCGCCGGTAAATGGCGGGGGCCTGTTCGGCGACCCGGTGGATGGTGGTCATGCGCTTGCGCTCGGAGGAGAAAGGGACTTCGCCAACCCGCGGCAGGAAGCGTTCCAGGTCGGGTTTCACCAGGTCCAGGCGGGCTGCCGCCACCACGAGGGCGCCCTCCGTGGGGTCGCCGACGTAAGCGAACCTGCCGGACGCTTCTTCCCGGGAGAGAACCGCGTCGTTGCAAAGGGCACCGGTGGTTAACAGGAGTGAAACGGCGGGAGAGCGACCGGAAGCCGGTTGTTTCCGGGTTATATCCAGGCTCATGGTTCCTTCCGCCGTTTTGTGGGTGGGTAATACCAGGGTGGTGACGGTCATCCGGTTTTCGGTGAGCGTACCGGTTTTGTCGGAACAGATCTTGGTGACGGAACCAAGGGTTTCGACGGCGGGGAGCTTCCGGATCAGCGCCCGCCGCCGCAGCATCCGCTGGGCGCCGAGGGCCAGGGCGATGGTGACGGCGGCCGGGAGCCCCTCCGGGACCGCGGCGACGGCAAGGCTCACCCCGGTCAGAAACATCACTTTCGGGTCTTCACCGCGCAGCAGGCCGAGGGCCAGCACGATGCCCACGATGACCAGGGCGATGATTCCCAGGGAGCGCCCGAGCTGGGCCATCCGCCGCTGGAGCGGGGTTGGTTCCGCCTTAACCGTCTGGATCATCTCGGCGATACGCCCGAGTTCCGTCCCCATACCGGTGGCCACGGCGACCGCCAGCCCCCTGCCGTAAGTGACCACGGTCCCCTTGTAAACCATGTTCTGCCGGTCGCCGAGCGGGAGGTTCTCTTTCTGAAGTGCGGCGGTGTGTTTCTCCACGGGCACCGATTCCCCGGTGAGAACGGCCTCCTGAACCTGCAGGTTAACGGTTTCCAGGAGGCGGCCGTCGGCCGGCACAATCACGCCGGTCTCCAGGAGGAAGACGTCTCCGGGCACCAGTTCGGTGGCCGAAATCTCCCGGACCGCACCGTCCCGGCGCACCCGCACGGTGGGGACGGCGAACTGACGGAGGGCGGCCATCGCTTTCTCCGCGCGGTACTCCTGGGTAAAACCGAGGACGGCGTTTAAAACTACGATCGCGAGGATCGCGGCGGCGTCCTTGTAGTCGCCTAAAAAGAAGGAAACGACGGCGGCAATGACGAGCACGATCATCATTGTAGCCGTCAACTGTTCCCACAGGATGCGCCACGGGCTTTTCGGCCCCCGCTCCAAGAGTTCGTTAGGCCCGTGTTTCTTCAGCCGGTGTTGGGCCTCCGCAGTGCTTAACCCGTTTTCCTGGTCGCTGTAGAGTTCCTTTAGAACCGCGTTCGCATCCAGTTTGTACCATTCAACCACCGGTTTCTTCCTCCCGGAAGTATGATACCCCGGGGGGTGCACTGTTGTAAAGAAGAGCTTGTTACCGGTGTTTGGCGGCGGCTGGAGGAAGTGAAGACGGAAGCTTGTCGAACAAGGAGAAGGAGGGCGTTTTCCGCCCCGGCCCGCGCGGTCTACCGGGACGGCGGTTTTTTTGGTTTTACGTCTCGGGACGGACGGTTTTCACAGCGGGCGCTTCAACCCCAGATCAGCACGCCGCCCAGGAGAAGGATGTTCAGTACTTCGTAAGCGTTTGTCGGTTGCCCGACCCTCAGGGCACGGTTCAGGTCGAAGTGGTTAAGACAGGTGCCGCAGGCCAGGATGCGCACCCCTTTTTCTTCAAGGTCGCGAAGAGCTTCGAGGACTTCTGAGCCTTCGCAGGCGAGTTTCACCCCGGCGTTCAGCAGGATAATGGTCCGGGGCCGGGTCTCGTTTGCCGCGAGCGTATCCAGGAGGATTTTCATCAGCCTGCGCCCGAGTTCCTCGTCGTCCCGCCCGAGGTTTTGTGACTGGATGACCAGGGTTTGTACCGGGATCTGGTAAGCCGCTTCCGCCGGCGGCGCGGTTTCATGCGCCCGGCCGTTTTCCCCGGCTTTTTCTGCGCCGGTTGTTTCGCGCGTTCCCGTAATCCGCCAGTATCCCGGGAGTTCTTCCACCCGAATCCGGTAGCCGCTTTTTTGCCCGAAGCGGGTCACGTTTTCTACCGCCGCCCGGTTGTCAACCAGGATGCTGAACGCCGCGTGACCGGCGTCCACTGCCTGCTTCACCAGGAGCACCGGTTGCGGGCAGGGTTTCCCGCGGCCGTCAAGCTCATGCATTAAAGACCTGCCTCCTACCAACAAGGGTTCGCAATTTTCCAATAATTTTATTCTAAGACTTCGAGCCGGCGGCGGCAACCCGGCCGTTGTTCGCCAGGAGCTCCAGGAAAGCCTGGATGCGGGTTCGGAGTTGCCCGGCGTCCTGCTGGCCGTAGTCGGTCTCTATTTTCAGGAGGGGAACGTTCGCCCGTTTTAGGCTTTTTTCAACCTGGTAGGTCTCCACGGCGTAGGGGTCGCAGAACGCAAGGACGTAACTGACCACGCCGGCGGCCCGGTACTCGTGCGCCATCGCCTGCAGCTTTTCCAGGCGGCGGTTGTTGGGTGTGAAGCAGGCGCAGTCCGGTTCGAGGTGCCGCAGCGCCACGTTCATCATCAGGTCCCCGAGCGTGGCGCCGTCCTCGGCGGTCAGGGCTTCGTAATAGCGCGAACCGGTGCAGAGCTCCTCGGCGACGATTACCGCGCCGCTCGTTTCGATGATGTAGGGCACCTTCCAGTTGGGGATGGCCATCGGCGTGCCGGTAACCACCAGCCGGGGCGTCCCGGGTGGCGCCACCCCCACGCCCCGGCGAATCCGCTCTTCAAGTTCGTCACACAGCGCGTTCACCTGGGCGGTAAACCGCTCGACGTCGTCGTAAAAGGCGATCTGGTAAATCAGCAGGGCGTCCCGCCCGCTGATCGGCGGGGGATCGGCCTTGCGCAGCTCTGCCAGGCGCCGGAGCGCCCGCCGCTTGGCGTTGACTTTACGGATTGCCTCTGCCAGCCTGTCTGCCGTAATTTTTTGGCCGGTAAGCTCCTCCAGCTTGGCGGCCAAGGCCTGGATCTCGCCGAGCCAGACCGCCCGGTCGCCCGGCTCCTTCCTTTGCGGGGTTTCCATCGTATAGACCGGGGCGAAATCGCCGAGCACCTCGAAGGCCTTTTTCTTTCCGTCGCAGGTCGTCTCACCCACGAGCAGGTCGCAGGACTCGAAGTACGGGCAGATGCGGGAGAGTTTGAACCCCATGAACGATTTGATCAACGGGCAGATGTTCCGCGGCAGCACCGCTTCGGCTTTTGCCGTTCCCACTTCCAAGCCGGCGCACAGCCCCACGTAAACCCCGCCGGCCGCAAGAATCAGCTCTTCCGGGACGAAGACGCAGAAGGTTCCCACCACCTTGCCGCCGTTGCTGCGGAATTCCTGCAACTCCTGCACCCGCAGGCCGTGGATTTCATTGACCACGAAGTCAAAGTATTCCATCCCCCGCGGGCGGTTCTCCTGCTTAAGGTAGATGTCGTAATAGGTCGGCGGAAGCGCCTCCAGCAGTTTCGCGTGCGCTTCGAGGTCGAGTCCCAGTTCTTCCCACATTTTCGTATAATCGGCCATTACTTAACCCTCCCCGATTTGGAAACTTGGGTTTCGAGGTCTCTTAACAAAGACTCCAGCGGTATGCCGGTTGCGGCTGCTGTTTCCTGCACCGTACTGAACAGCCACCCGCAGCTGATACACGTTGCATAGCGCTTGCTGTAAAAGTCAAAGATTTCTTGGGTTTCGGGATGTTCTTCAATGATTTCCAGAATGGTCATATCCTTTGAAATCACGCACTTTCTCCTTTTCGAAAACATCAGTGGAGGAGGGAAGTGGGAGTCGAACCCGACCCCGGCCCAGCACTCAACCCGGAGAATTGACTCTTTTGGTCTCTGATGCAGGGATTTACTTTTCCGGTAACTGCTGCCGTTTCTCTGCGTTGAGTGCTGGGCCGGCCGACGGGTTTGCAGCCCGCGGGGAGCGCCGGCTCCTTTCCCTCCGGTACTCAAATTATAGTTCTAATCCGTATCCATAAATTCCTGCAATGACAGTTATAAAAAGTTGTTATAATTACACACCGCTTCCTCGGGTGCGGGGCTTACTTTGAAGCCACGGGTGTTACCGTCACCGGGATAGGGGTTAAACAGTTTTCAGTCTACCGCGAATGGGCGAAAGTAATGACTGAATGGTCGAAAGAATGACTGAGTGATATTGACAGGTGCCATATGTCGAGGTTAAACTCTGACTTGGAAAGGCAGGGCAAATCCTGCTGGTGCCCTCGAAGGGCGCAACGAGATCGGGCAGATTAGCGTAAGAACAATCTTCAACGGAGAGTTCTAAGAAAGGCAAAAACGGGGACCACGGAGGTCACCTGAAAGGGTAGCTTCGCGTGGTCCCTTTTATTTTTCCGGGGAATAACCCTGTGGGTTTGGTCCGTCCGCAATGAACGGCGAACGTTATTTTTCGGGGAGTGCCACATGCGGCAAGCCGCACAACGAAATCTGAAAACGGGGCGGAAGGCAGAAAGTTGCGGAGTTCCTAAATTTGGGCGCACTTAACCAGACCTTAAAATCAGGCCTCAAAAAAGAGAGCCATGAACAATTAGAGTCTAAGCAGACTCACGT
>JBFLVI010000008.1:0-65906 GCA_040758635.1 Bacillota bacterium
CCCCTGAACTTGCAGCTTTAATGGGAGAGTTTTTTCCCTGCTGTTTCAAGCGCCTTGCGTCAGGCTCGACTCAAGGAGTCTTTACCCGCACCTCAATGCTTCACCACTGCTCAGTTTTCAAAGACCGACTCCGGAGTTTTATCTTAGCATACCCGAATTA
Source organism: Bacillota bacterium (assembly GCA_040758635.1). Taxonomy (GTDB): domain Bacteria; phylum Bacillota; class Desulfotomaculia; order Desulfotomaculales; family Ammonificaceae; genus Yes71-27. The sequence continues at coordinate 161 of JBFLVI010000008.1, forward strand.
AGGTTGTCAAGAGGTCCTCACCTGCTTTGACCCCCCAAAAACCTTTTACCAACCGACTTCTCTAAACACTTTTCGCCCGAAAAGACGCAAAAAATAGCCGTTCTGTGCCCTTGTTCTTTCGGCAGCGCCGGAAAGCACCGGCGGAGAAAACGTGGCCGCGGGATTGCGCCCAGCCGTATGCCTTGGCAACTGCCGGAAGAAAAACCCGCGGCTCTACAACCGCGGCCACGGGTAAACGCGGTACGGGGTTCCCGCGAATAGTTCCCTTCGGGAGGATCACCCCGCCTGCTCGTGCGACTCGAACTCAACCAGCACCGCATCCACGCCGATTTTCCTGATCCGGTCCCAGGGAACAACCTGGTCTCGTCCGAAGCGGAAAAAGCCCAGGTACCGCCTTCCTCCTCCTAGAACCAGCGCCACGACCGTTCCCTTTTCATCAATGTGCATGTCTTTGACCGGCCCCAGACGCCGGCCGTCAACAATATTGATGAAGTCGCGCCTGGCCAGTTCCGAAACCCTGAACAACTCTTTCACCCCCCGTTTTCCCCCGCCATCCTATGCAAATCGCGGAAAAACGGTTACCGTCGCTTCTGTGCACCGGGCCCGCTAAAGCCCCAGTTCCCGGCGTACAGCTTCCTGCAACGCTGCTACCGCTTCCGGAGCGGATGCCTCGGCATAGACCCGAAAAACCGGCTCGGTGCCCGACGCCCGGACCAGGAACCAGGAACCGTCCGCGAGCTCCACCTTAACCCCGTCTATAGCGGTACGGCGCTGTACCTGCTTGCCGGCAACGTTCTCGGGGTAGAACTCAGACAGGAATCCCAGGACGCGTTTCTTTTCCTCCGGGGTTGTGCGGTAATCCAGCCGGCTGCTGGCCAGATAACCGAAACGGTCGTAGATCTCGGCCAGCACGCCCGCAAGCGGTTTGCCATACACCGCCGCCACCTCGGCGGCCAGCAGGCCGGCCAAGATGCCGTCCTTTTCCGGTACGTGGCCCCGGATGGAAAGGCCGCCGCTTTCCTCGCCGCCGCAGATGCAGCCGTACTCCCGCAGGCACTGCCCGATATACTTGAAGCCGACCGGCGTCTCGTATACCCTTTCCCCGTAAGATGTTGCAATGCGGTCCACCAGATGCGTCGTCGCGATTGTCCGCGCCACCGGACCCCGCCAGCCCCGGCCGGCCAGCAGGTGGTAGCAGGTGATTGCCAGCAACTGGTTGGGAGAAACGTAGGCACCGTCGGCGTCAATAATCCCCAGGCGGTCCGCGTCCCCGTCGAGCGCCAGACCGAGCCGCGCGCCGCCAGCCGCGACGGCGTCACGCAGCTCTTGCAAGCGCGCGGCGGCCGGATCCGGCAGCCCGCCCCCGAAAAGCGGGTCGCGGTGATTGTGGATTACACTGACCTCCGCCCCCAGCCGGCGGAGAAAACCGTCCAGATAACCGATTCCCGCGCCGTACATGGGATCCACCACCACCTTGAGGCCTGCCCGGTGAATCGCTTTCCCGTCAATTAACGTTGCGAGATGGGTAAAATAATCCTCCATCGGCTCAATCTTTCGGAGCGGCGCCCGTTCCTCTCTCGGTGCGGGTGGCGGACCGGCGAGCAGCACCTCGATCCTTTCGGTCACGTCGGGCAGCGCGGGCCCTGCGTATTCCGGGATGAACTTTATGCCGCAGTATTCTGGTGGATTGTGGCTGGCGGTCAGAACTACCGCCCCGCCGGCGTTCAGGTGCCGGATGGCAAAGGCCGCCACCGGCGTGGGGATGGCGCGCTCCGGCAGGTAAACGGTAATGCCCCACCGGCGCAGTACCTCTGCCGCCGCCGCCGCAAAGCGGTCGGCCAGGAACCGGTTATCGTAGGCAACAACCACGCCCCGGCCGGCCAAATCTCGCTCCCGGAGGTACGCGGCCACCGCTTCCACGACCAGTTCCACGCTGGCAAAAGTAAAGTCGCGGGCGATCTCGCCCCGCCAGCCGTCAGTACCGAACTTAATCTTGGGCAAGCAGTCTCCCTCCTATCCCTTAGGAGACCGCTGCAAAACTTCGCCTGCCCGGCACTCAACTCTTGTGGCACAACCGGCGTTCAAGCAAAAAGGCGTTAGAGTATCTCGTATTCCGTCACGTTAAGTTGAGTGCTGGGTTGCTTTCCGCGGTCTCCAGGCTTTTGCCAAAGTTCCCCATCCACAGAGCGTGACCGGCTTCTGAGGATTTATGGTTTTGCAACACTCCCCAAGCGCTTTTTACCCCTCTTCGGCAAAATTCCACACCACCTAAAAAATCCCTTCCAAAAAGGTAGGAAGGTGAGAAAAGAAGCTAGAAGTGAGGAGTCGTCCACGACCCAGCACTCAACTCTGTGATACAACCTGTGCTCAAGTAAATAGTCGTTAGAGTATCTCGTATTCTTTCACGTTGAGTTGAGTGCTGGGCGCCACCGGGAATGAAAATGCGTGTAGGATCCGCGGCAAGACCGGAGCCGCGCCGTATGACGAGCTGCAAACCGCACTTAGCGAGGCAACGGCTCGGAGTCCGGATGCCGGCACGGATGCCGGCAAGCGCAACCGAGGCAGGGACGCCGAGTTTGCGCGGTAGCCCAGCACTCAACCCGGTAATTGGTAGGCTTTCTTCAAACAAGGCTGCCTTTGACCCTGAAGAAATTTGGTTGAGTGCTGGGTGACGAGCGATAGTGCGGTCAGCGCAGGAATCCGGTGCGCGCCGGTCTGCCCGGGGCCGCTGCAGAAACCTTACATTCTCAGAGGAAACAGGAAAAGGAACTCGCCAAGCGAATTCTAATAAAAAACCTCACATCCAACCTCTCTCTTCCCACTTCCAAAATTTACTGCCCCCACTTCCCGGGCAGCTTGTCGGTGACGTCGGTAAGGTGTTCCAGGGCGTCCTGCCGCTTGTCAACGTAAAGCTTTCCTTCTGCATCCAGGCTGGCGTAAACGACGTCTTTCAACGAGTGGACACCCTGTTTTTCAAGCTCCTTCAAGAGCCATTCCTCGCTGAGGTTGTTCTGCTTCAGGTTCTGCTGGATGATCACCCCGTCCACCACCAACTCCGAGGGCACGCCCTCGTACCTAGTGGAAACGCCGAGGTCGTGGGGTGTGAGGGGCCGTTTCGAAGATTTTGGGAGTACGCTCAGCTCTCCGTTCGGCTCGGCGATGGCGAACTCCACGTCACTGATGTTGAAGTACCCTTTCTCCCGGAGTTGCATCATCAAATCGTCCACGTTATACCGCATCCGGGCCATGTTCCGCTCCAGGATCTGTCCGTTGTGCACCACCACCGTCGGTTCGTCCCCGAAAACTTTCCGGGCCGGACGGTACTTCAGACCGGCGTATTGAACAAATATGGTCAATCCAGAGAAGATGACGAGTCCAAAAAGGTAGTACCACGGGCTGGTTTTAATATCCGTGGCCAGTCCTGCGGCAATCGAACCGATGACGATCCCGTTTACATAATCGGAAATGGTCAATTGCCCTACTTGCGATTTCCCGATCACCCGGGTGACAAAGACCACTCCCCAAAAGGCTCCCACGGCCCGCAAAAAAATCTCGAGAAAAGGATTCATAAGCCCCCACTCGTTCCTTTTTCGGTTTATTCCCCTGGACAATTTTTATGGAAATTCAGGTGCGCTACAACTTACCATATAAGGTTTGCGCTCCACAAAAGACTTATTCAAACGATAGAGCGTAAAGAGGCCGAAAAACGGTGGTGAAATACGTATAAAAAGGTGAAACGGGCAAAAATTCGTTGGAAGATTATTTACCCCTGACAGGATGGTGAACCAAGTAGCATATGGGGCAAAAGGTGTGTCTGCAAAAACGGTGGGCCGAAGAGGAAAAAATGCCGCAGTCGTATTTGCGGTGACTTAAGAAAAAGAAAATCCGCCTCCGAACAGTCAACCGCCGGCGCACCAGTAGCCGGTCTTAAAGCCGGACGGCCTTCAGGGCCGCGTATGTTTCGCGGAGGCCGTCCGCCAACCGGTACGCTGGAGTCCAGGAAAGGACGGTTTTTGCTCGCTGCGGGCTCAGGACGCTGTGCCGGATATCTCCGGGGCGCGCAGGCCGGTAAACCGCCTGCGCCTTCCGCCCGCTGACCTGCTGGAGGAGCCGCAACAACCCGTTTACACTGGTCCCCTCGCCGGTGGCGATGTTCAGCACTTCTCCGGCGCCGGCACGGAGGGCGGCGAGAACGGCGCTGACCACGTCCGCCACGTAAACAAAATCGCGGGTCTGCTCGCCGTCCCCAAAAATCTCGGGGGTTTCCCCGGCCAGCAGCCGCCGGCAGAAAACGGCCACGACGCCGCCTTCGCCGGCAACGTCCTGGCGGGGACCGTAAACGTTCGCGAGACGGAGGGTCACGCCCTCGATCCCGTAAAGGCGACGGTAAGTCGCCAGGTATACCTCCGCGGCATACTTGGAAGCGCCGTAGGGAGAAAGCGGCTGAACCGGATGGGCCTCGTCCACGGGCAGGTAAACCGGGTCGCCGTAGACGGCGGCAGATGAGGTGTATACCACCCGCCGCACCCCCGCACGCCGTGCGGATTCAAGCAGGTTCACCGTCCCGGTGATATTCACCGTGGCGTCGAAACAAGGGTCCCTGAGCGACCGCGGCGCGGCGGGCTGCGCCGCGAGGTGCACCACCGCTTCCGGTTTTTCCCGGAGCAGTATCTCCGTTAGAGAAGGATCCGTGAGGTCCGTCTCGTAAAAGGCGGCGCCGGGGGAGAGGTTGTCGCGGGAACCGCTGCTCAGGTTGTCCACCACACTGACCCGCCCGCCGGCTTCCAGGAGCGATGTCACCACGTGGCTCCCGATAAAACCGGCACCCCCGCTGACCAGTATCCGCATTAACTCCGCTCCGCGAGAAGATTCCGCAGGTATTCAAGGAAGGCGGCGCCCAGGTCCTCCCGCTCCAGGGCCAGTTCCACCGTTGCCTTCAGGTAGCCGAGCTTGTCGCCCGCGTCGTAGCGTTTCCCGCTGAAGGCGTAGGCAAAGACCTGCTCCTCTTTGGCCAACCTTCTGAGCGCGTCGGTGAGCTGAATTTCACCGCCCGCTCCGGGAGGGGTTTCCGCCAGCAGGCTGAAAATACGCGGGGTAATAACGTAGCGCCCGGTTACACCCCACCGCGACGGGGCTTCCTCCGGCTTCGGTTTTTCAACCAGATCGTGGACCGCGAAGACACGGGGCCTTATTTCCTCGCCGCTGATGATACCGTACTTGGAAACGTCCTCCCGGGGAACACGCTCCACCGCCACCACCGATGCCTGAACCTCCATGAAGAGTTCGATCATTTGCGCCAGGCACGGTTTGTCGCCGGCAATCACGTCGTCTCCCAGCAGAACCGCAAAAGGCTCGTTCCCGACGAAGCTCTGCGCGCAGAGCACCGCATGCCCCAAACCCCTCGGCTCGCACTGCCGAACGTAGTGAATATTCGCCATCTGCGCGATCTGCCGGATGACGCGCAGCCATTCCTCCTTACCCTTCTCCCGTAGGAAGCTTTCCAGTTCGAGGCAGCAGTCGAAATGGTCTTCGATCGCCCGCTTCCCGCGCCCGGTAATGATCAGGATGTCCTCGATTCCGGAAGTGACAACCTCTTCGACGATGTACTGAATTATGGGCCGGTCAATCAGCGGGAGCATTTCCTTGGGCTGCGCCTTGGTAGCCGGAAGAAAGCGCGTGCCGAGCCCGGCCGCCGGAATGACCGCTTTTCGCACCCGCATTAGATTTCCCCTCAGCATACAACCCCCCCTATGAAAATGCGTTCTTCTTCCAAGGGGCGCGGTGATGAGCTTCGCATTACTGCGTCAGGCTCGCCGGCCTTTGAGAGGTGGGATGTGGGAGGTTAGAGGTGAGATTTCTAAGGGAGAAATTCGCTGCGCGAATTTCTTCATAATTCACACTTCACACCTCTCACTTCTCACTTCTCACTTCTCATTTGTCCGGCTGCGCCTTCCTTGCACCGCTCGCTCCTCGCCGCGTTCCGTTTATGTTACTCTTCTGCATCTAAGTAACTGGCTTACAGGTCTACTCGCCCCATTTTCAATCCCTCGTGGTACCGCTTGGTAGCAGCATGAGGACTCCTCGTAGAGTACCTATGAGCTTACACCCCGTCCCTCGACCTTCTCCTTGACGGCCAGGAACCGCCGGGCGCGCCACCGGTGGCCGATGATCCCGATCTTGTTCGCGAGAACCATAAGCAGGGTGGCTATGCCGAAAAGAAACAGCATCGCCTGGGCCGTCGTCAAACGGGTGAGAACCACAGCGCTCAAACCAAGAACCGCACTGGTCCCGTAGACCGTCAGGACCGCCCGCCGGTGGCTGAAGCCGATCGCCAGCAGGCGGTGATGCAGGTGTTCCCGGTCGGCACGGAAGATCCGCTGTCCGTTCTTGTACCGCCGGAGAATGGCAAAAAGGGTGTCAAAAAGCGGGATGCCCAGGATAATCGCCGGAGTGATAAGCGTTGCGGCCGTGGCCGTTTTGGCCACCCCGATCACGGCCCCGCAGGCCAGGAGGAACCCGATCAGCATCGCGCCGCAATCGCCCAGGAAAATCCGGGCCGGGTGAAAGTTGTAAGGGAGAAAAGCAACCAGCACGGCCCCCAAAATCAGGGCCGGCAGGATCGCGACCCTGTCCCCCGCCAGCGCCGCCACGGTAGCCAGGGTCACGGCGCCGATGCTGCCGACGCCCGCCGCCAGCCCGTCGAGCCCGTCAATCAGGTTGACGGCGTTGGTCACCGCAACCATCCAGAAGACCGTAACCGGAATGCCCCAGAAACCCAAATATAACAGGTGCCCCTCGTGGAGCGGGTGGGTAACGAACAAAATATTTATCCCTAAAGGAATCACTGCCAGGGCTGCAAGTATCTGGCCGCAGAGCTTCACCCGGGGGCTGAGGCCCCGGATGTCATCCAGAACCCCGAGGGCAAAGATCAGGGTGCCGCCGACCAGCAGGCCGAGGTACTTGGGGGAAAACCCCCCGGAGACAGCAGCCGCGGCCAACCCGGCGAGAAAGCCCAGGTAAACCGCCACCCCCCCGAGCCGGGGCATGGGTTGGGTGTGAATTTTCCGGGCCTCGGGTTTGTCTATGGCACCGGTGCGGTACGCCAGCCGCACCGCCAGCGGGACCGCAAACAGCGTGACGGCCGCCGCCACCACCGGCGCCAGCAAAAAGTGTATCAAACTCTCCTCTCCCCGAAAACAGTAATCAGCCGCCGGGCGTCGGTTCCAACGTTTGAGCGCCCTGCTGGCGCTGCTAAACTCCCGGAACCGGATTCTTTCTGTAGATTACTCTTCCGCCGGCTGCGCCGCTTTGTCTCCCGCCGCGAAAACCAGTTCCGCCTCCGCGGCCAGTTCCGCTCCGACGAGGGCCCGGCACCGGGCCTTGCCGACGGAGGCTTTGAGCTTCAAAATTTCCGCCTCCAGCCGCAGGGTGTCCCCGGGCACCACCGGGCGCCGGAAACGCGCCTTGTCGATCCCGGCGAACAAGGGGATCCTGCCCCGGTAATCCTCCAGCGCCAGCACGGCCACCGCCGCCACCTGCGCCAGAGCCTCGACAATGAGCACCCCCGGCATCACCGGATATTCCGGAAAGTGTCCCGGAAAAAAGAATTCGGTAGCCGTCACGTTCTTCACGCCGACCGCCCGCTGCCCCGGCTCCAGTTCCAGGATCCGGTCCACCAGCAGGAACGGCTGGCGGTGGGGTAGAAGTCTTTTGATTCCTTCCAGGTCCAGCAAGTCTTTACGCTCCTCAACCCGAAGTGTAAACCGTATCGTAAACCGCGCCGGCGGTCCCGTCCGCGGACGGCTCCCCCGCAGGTGCGGTGCCGGGCTGCGTACCCGGAGGGTTCTCTTCCGCGCCTGCGGACGGTCCCTCGAAGAAGCCCTCGTCCCCGCCCGACGGGGCTCCGGGCACGATCTCCACCCCGATGTCCCCGGATAATCCCGGGGCGTAACTTTCCTCGATCACCGTACCGTAGCTCTCTCCCACCACGGAACCGTAACTTTCACCGGAAACCGTCTCGCTCGCGTAAACGTCCGTCACCGCAGGCGTTTCCGGCTCCTGTTTCACAACCACTCCGGCAGGGGTTTCCTCGATGACCTGGGTGATCGGCTGCCCGTCCAAAAGCCGGGCGACGGCCAACTTCGCCTCGTCCGGGTTGACGTGCCAGTAAGGGTCGCCGGCAAAGTAACCCGGGAGTGTACCGCTGATCGTCTCGACGTCGTCCATGTCCCGCGCCATCCTCGCCAGCAAAAGCATCTGGTCCAGCGAAAGGTTGGTATAGATACAGTCCTTGATCTTTGGAATCAGCAACGGCAGCCTGACGAGATTCCGCGGCCGGAGCATCTCTTCAACGACCGCCCGCAAGAACTTCTGCTGCCGCTCGACCCGGTTTATGTCCCCGTAGACGTCGTTCCGGTAGCGCACGTACATCAGCGCTTTTTCCCCGTCAAGCCGCTGTTTTCCCTTGCGCAGGTTGATGGAAAAACGGCCGCCTTTTTCGGGGTCGTAGTGGTACATGTTTTTGTCCACTTCGATGGTCACGCCGCCCAGGGTGTCGACCAGCTTGATAAAGCCTTCGTAGTTAGTAACAACGTAATAGTCCACCGTCTGGCCGATTAGCTCCTCCACCACCCGCATCGTTAGTTCCGGTCCCCCATAAAGCATCGCCGCGTTAATGCGGTCCCGCCCGTGACCGGGGATATCCACCAGCGTGTCGCGGGGGATGGAAAGGAGGACCAACCGCTTGTTTTTCGGATCCGCACTCACAAAAATGATCGAGTCGCTCCGGGCCTGCATCTCGCCGTCCCGGGCGTCCGAACCGAGGAGCAAAAAATTAATGCGCTTCTTTGTATCCGCGGCAAGCGCACGATGATCATCACCGGAAGGTGATTCCTCGGAAAAACGCAGCGTCCCGTAACCGACCGCGGCCACCGTGCAAACTATGAACACCAACGCTACTACGGCCCAGCGCCGCACCCGGCGGTGAAACCGCTGTTTATTCTTTCTCACCAATCTCCCCCCGCTGAAGACAACACATTGACGACCCAACACGTTTGCTTTAAATTATAAAAGAACGCATCCCGCAAAAGGAGGCCGCAGTTGATGCGCCTGCTTGACGAAAAGGGCAGAATTTTCGGCCGGCTGAACCTCATTGACGCTATAATCCTTCTGGTGCTGTTGATGCTTGCCGCCGGCGCCGCCTACAAGTTTTTTCTCCCCCAATCAACAACACCGCCGACCCTGGTAAAGTTTACGGTCCTGGTCCCCGCCGTGCCACCGGAGACCGCCCGGATGGTTAAGGCGGGCGACCGGCTGGTTGCCGGCGCAAGCTACGTCCCCGTGACCATAAAAGAGGTGGTTAGTGAACCGGCACTTTCCACCGAAACGGACGCGCACGGCCGGAAGGTGGTGGCCCGCGACCCGTACTTCAAGGACCTGCTGGTGACCCTGGAAGGCCAGGTTCCCATTACCACCGCCCAGATCAAGCTCGGTGCCCAGGAAATCCGGGCCGGGCGCGAGTATTACGTCAAAACGCTCACTTACGAGCTTAAAGGTACTATTATAAAGGTAACACTAATTCCCCCCGCGGACAAGCCCGCCGGGTAAAATTCTTGCGTCTTTTGCCGGTTTCCGGTGCTTCCTGTCACCTGGACAGGCTAAAGCGAAACCAGGTTCAGCAACACCGGTGAAGAGACGCACTTCCCGCAAACGTTCTTGGTGTCCACCACAAAGGGATTCGCAGGGTCCAGAAACCGTGCGAAAACCGCGGGGTCTTCCACGTGCATCCCCTCCTGCTTGGCCAGAATCACCGCGCCGTGGGCGCCGTCCACCGCCTTTTCGAACGTGTCCACCTGGAAGGGATAAAGCTTCGGTACCGCCGGGTCAAACGCCAGCACCGTGACTCCCGCCGCCTGAAGGTACTCGACCACTTTAAGCGCCGGGCTCTGACGGCTGTCGCTGGAAAAGTCCTTCATCGCCAGGCCCAAAACCGCCACACGCGCCTGTGCCGGCGGCACCGGCAGAAGCCGCAGCACGGCATCCGCTACCCGCCGCGGCATCGCGTCGTTTACCCGCCGGGCCGCCGGCATCAGTTCCAGGTCCACGCCGGCTGCACGCGCCGCCGGGAGCAGGTAGTAAAAGGCGTTCGGGAGGCAGTAGCCGCCCACCCCCGGCCCGGGCTGAAGGAGTTTCACCCGCTTGTGCGTGTTCGCCAGCCGTACCACCTCGAAAATGCTTATCCCGAGGGCCTGTGTCACTGCGCTGAGTTCGTTCACCAGCGCGATATTCACGTCCCGCGAGATGTTTTCGACCAGCTTCGCCACCTCCGCCGCCTCAAACGAAGAAGCAGGCACAAGCTCCGCCCGGGTAATCACCTTTAAAAGCGCCGCCGCCTCCGCCAGGCTTTCTTCGTTGATACCGCTCACCACCACCGGCATCGTAACAAATTCCTCGAAGGCCCGGCCTTCGGCGATCCGCTCCGGCGCATAGCCCAGGTAAAAACCTTCCCCGGCCCGAAGCCCGCTTTCCTCCAACAGGGGCTTTACCAGGCGGCGCATCATTCCCGGCACCAGCGTGCTCCGGACAAGCACCAGGTCTCCGGGTTTCAGTCCCGCGGCGATGCTTTTCAGGCACGCCGCCAGCAAACCGGCATCGGGCTCGCCGTTGACCACCGGCAGTCCCACCGTCACCACGATGTCCTGAACTCCGGCTAGGGCTTCCCGGGGGTCGGTGGTCGCTGTGAAAGAGCCCCGCGCCAGTTCCTGCCGTAAAATATCCTGGATGGGGATGCCGCGGTAACGTTCCTGATGGTGGGTGATCCCGCGGTTGATCTCCTCCACCAGCCCGGCGTCCACATCCACGCCGATCACCCGGCAGCCGGCGAGCGTGAAACACAGGGATAACGGCAACCCCACAAACCCCAGGCCGAAAACCGCAATTTCTCTAAAGTACCGCTCCGTCACGCACATCTACTCCTTTTCCCTCAGTGCCGCTGCGATTTTTTCCTCCATAAACGCCACCCGCGCCTCCCAGGAGTGTTCCCGGGCCCGCGCCAGCCGCTCTTCCTGCCGCGCAGGGTTTTCCCCGGCGAGGGTCCGCTCGACCGCCGCTACAAACCCCGGGGCGTCCGCCGCCACCGCCACCACGTCCGCAAACTCCCGGACCGCAGGCATGTCCGTGCTTACCACCGGCCGCCCCGAAGCCAGGTACTCGTAAAACTTCAGGGGGCTCACGTTTGCGGTTAAATCGCTCGCGCGGAAGACGTTGAGACAGACGTCGCACCCTTTCAAATAGTTCGGCAGTTCCTCTTTCGGCTTCCTGCCGGCAAAAAAAACGTTGCCCAGCCGGTCGAGCCCATGCAGGCCTACGCCCGGCGCCACCGGTCCGATGAGCACGAGGGTCCATTCCGGCCGCTCCCGCGCCACGTAGGCCAGAAGCTCCGTGTCCACCCACTCCTGGATCACGCCCACGAAGCAGAGGCGCGGGCGCGGCAGCCGCTCTATTTCCTCGGGAACCGGCATTTCGGGGTCACACGCCTTGTTGAAATGCGCCACGTCCGCGGCATTCGGCAGGTAGTAGATGCGCCGGGAATGCGCCCGGCGCCGCTCGTAAAGCCCCGGTGCCGTAACAAAAGTCACGTCGGCCAGTTCGAGCAGGTCCTGCTCCATTTCCCACACCGCTTTGCTGTTTACAAGCCCCCTGTAGGCCCCGTGTTCGTCCACGCAATCGTAGACCAGCAGCTTGTGCTCCAACAGGCGGGCAACGACCGCGGTGCCCGGGAGATAGGTCCAGAGTACCGGCCGCTTCATCCCGAGCCGCCGCATCGCCCGGCGGATCCAAAGCGCCAGCCAGTGCTGGTTGATCCTCCCCACCCCAGGATGCAGGTTCCCGAAAGGGAGCACCACCGGCGGGTGGAAGACGTGGATGTTCGGCCGCGGCCGGCCGGCCCACCATCCCCAGGGACGCCACTTCCGCCAGAAGGAGGGATCCTTGAAAGGCGAAATCAGGGTGGCCGCCGGCTCCACGTAAAGGATCCGGTTGGAAGGGTCGAGCCGGGACATGACCTGCTGCTTCCGCGTCCAGAGCGGCTCCCAATCCACCGAAGAAAGACATACGATCTCCTGATTCTTGAGTTGCGCCATGCCGCCTACTGTCCTTCCAAAACGTTCCGGTAAACCGCCACCGTCGCCGCGGCCATCCGGTCCGCCGTGAAATTCTGCCGCACGAAATCCCGCCCGCGTGCGGCCATCGCGCGGGCCGCCGCCGGATCCTCCAGCACCCGATCAATGGCCGCGGCAAGTGCTGCGGCATCCGCCGGGGGAACCAGCAAGCCCGTTTCTCCGTCCCGCACCACTTCCGGTACGCCTCCCACCCGCGTGGCCACCACCGGCGTACCGCACAGAAAGGCCTCTAAAATCACCAGCCCGAAACCCTCCGCCAGCGAGGGGAGAACCAGCACCGCGAACTCTCGGTAGTACCGCAGCACGTCCTTGATAAAACCGGTTACAATTACCTTGCCCCGCAGACCGAGGTCTCCGACCTGCTTTTCCAGGGCCGGCCGCTCGGGCCCTGCACCGATGATCAAGAATCGCGCCTCCGGATACCGTGCCAGCACCTGCGCCGCCGCCGCAACAAAGTGACGGTGCCCCTTCACCCGGTGCAGCCGCCCCACTGCCGCCACGAGCGGTGCACCTTTCGGCAGGCCGAAACGCTCCCGGAGCGTCACCGGCTCCTCCCGGTCCGGCAGCGTGACCTCCACCCCGTTGCGGATCACCGTGATCCTCTCCCGGGGCACCCCCTCCTGCTCCAGCGCCGCCGCCAGAAAACCGGAAACCGCGATGAAGTGGGCGGTGAAGCCCCGGGTCAGCCGCTCGCTGCAGGTGTTCACGGCGCGGCTGAAAAGGCCCGGGTAATCCTGGGAAAGGAGGCTGTGCACGGTGGTAACCACGGGCAACCCGGTTGCCCGCGCCGCCAACCGTCCCAAGAAGTTTGCCCGCACGCCGTGCGTATGCACAAGGTGGTAGCCGCCGGCCGCCATCACCTTCTTTAAGTGCCACGCCGCCCTTAAATCGAGCTTGTTCCGCATCGGCAGCGTCGCCACCTTCATCCCCGCCTCCCGGGCCGCCGGGGCGAAGGGGGCCGCGAAAAGACTCGCCGACTCCAGCGTCACTTCCGCGGGGTTAACGGCGCCAAAAAGGGTAAGGATGTGCCGTTCCGCACCGCCGAACTCACCGCCCCCGATTACGTGAAGCACCTTTACCGGCCGCAAAATCTTGTATTGTCCTCCTGTTTATAATTCGCACCCAGCGGCTTCGCCTCTGCAAACCTGCCGGATCCGAGGCGCACCGGATTTGACTCGGGCGCACCAACCCTTATAATAATACTAACTGAACTAAAAACCGGAGTTTTTCTCATGCTAAAATCTGCAGAAATATATTCCACCAGCTTGTGTCACCGGTTCTTCCGGGCAGTCCGCGAAGCCTGGCACCACAGTGCTTTCGCCCACTGGCTCCGCCGGGAGCCGGTCTGGCTCACCGGCAAATCGGGATTTGTCCAGCTGATCTGGAGCGCGGCCGCCCCCGCGGGATGGCGGTCACGCGCCGCGCAAGGACTGTACAATACCGGGACCTTTGCCGGCAGTTCCCTGCTGCGCACCATCGTCAAAAACGCCTGGCTCCTCCTCTTTCCGCTCGGCGCCTATCCGCTGATTGACTATGCCCTCCGCCGCGGCGAGATCCAGGGCGGGCTCGCCGGCACCTGGGACGAAATCCTCCTTCTAACAGGCCTTGTGCTGGTCGCCATGCGGACCGCCTACCGGGGCCTGGGCACCTACCGCTACACCGAACTCGAGGTGCCGCTCTTCGTCTATTTTGGGGTCTTCCTGTTCCTGTTCCTCATCCGCTCGCCCGAAACCGCCGTCGGCCTTGAGGGCGTCCGGGTCTACCTGGAGTACATCTTCTGGTTCTTCGTCGGCACCAGTCTCCTCGACACCGGCCGGCAGGCCAGGTCTTTCCTGGCGTGGTTCGTCTTCGTCTGCACCGTGGCCGCGCTTTACGGCATCGGCCAGTATATCGCCGGCGTTCCGGTCCCGTCGACCTGGCTCGACCAGGCCGAAGCCGGCGTCCGGACGCGGGCCTTCTCGGTGATCGGCAGCCCGAACGTCCTGGGTTCCCTGCTGGCCCTCTGCTTACCCCTGAGCATCGCCGGCTTTTACACTGCGGGCTGCTGGCGCCGGCGTGCCGGCTACGCCCTGGCCGTGGCGGCGATGGCGCTTTGCCTGGTCTTCACCTTTTCGCGGGGCGCCTGGCTCGCCGCCTTTCTGGGCCTCGTCCTCTTTGCTCTGCTTTCAAAGCCAAGGCTGCTCTGGGCCCTGGGCGCCGCCGTCCTGCTCGCCCCGGTGGCCTCCCCGGGGATCACCGGACGCCTCCTTTACCTTTTTTCCTTCTCCTACCTGGCCTCGAGCTACCGCTCCGGACGCATCGCCCGGTGGCAGGCCGCACTGGAACGCCTCTCTTTACACCCGCTGGCGGGCGAAGGCTTCGGGCGCTTCGGCGGCGCCGTCGCCACCCGGGCCATCCCGGGAAGCTTTTACGTGGACAATTTCTACCTCAAAACGGCGGCTGAAGGCGGTCTCATCGGCCTCGCCACGTTTCTCTGGGTCATCTTCGCCGCCTGGCGGGCCGGATACCGGGCGGTGCGGGCCGCCGCCCAGCCCGCTTCCAAGATGTTCGCCGCAGCCTGTCTCGGCGGGCTCACCGCCGTCCTGCTCCACAACTGCGTCGAAAACATCTTCGAAACCCCGCTGATGAGCACCCTGTTCTGGCTGCTCCTCGGCATCCTGGTGGCGCTCCCCCGCCTACCATCTGAGAGGTGAGAAGTTGGAAGTGAGATTTTCGAGGTCGAAATTCGGCGAAGCCGAATTTCTTGTCCTGCTTCTCATCTCTAACCCCTCACTCCCCACCCCTCAATAAGGCGGCGACTAAATCGGCGTTCTCTTCCGCCCGCGCCCTGAGCTCCCGGACCCGCTCCCGGAGCCTGCTCCGGACGGAGCCCAGGTCCGACAGCAGACCGTCCACCGCTTGGATGAGATCGTCGGCCGCCACGCTTTCCACCGGCAGCGCCGGCAGCCCCACCTGGTGCATGAACCGGGCCACCTTCGGGTCGTAACTGAGGCCCACCGCCGGAACGGCAAACATCGCCGCGAAGATCAGGAAGTGCAACCGCATACCGACGCACAGGTCGAAATGGGACGTGACTGCCATCAAGTCCCGGAAGCCCTGGAAGTTCTCAAGGAGCACGGCGGGTTGTCGCATCTGCTTCTGCACCAGCCTCAGAACCGCCAGGTCGTCGCGCTGGAGGGGGGTGAGCACTACCTGCCACCCCGCTCCCGCCACCCGGTCTGCCAGCGCGGTCACCGCCGCCAGGGACCTTTCCAACTGCGGCCACCGCCGCAGCGATACGGCGAGGATGGGCCCCTCCCCCACTCCGGCAGCCTCCAGGAGTGCCCGCCCATTCTCCTTCCCCCCAAGCCCTTCCTCCAGACCGAGGACCGGGTCCGCCGTCACATACATCGGCCCGGAAACTCCTAAGGCAGCAAGCTCCTCCACCGAGGTCTCGTCCCGCAAGGTTACCAGATCGGCCAGCCGTACAGCCCGCCCGACCAGAAACCGGCTCAACCGGTGGTTGAGGGGGCCGATCCCCTGCCCGTAAAGACAGATCTTCTTCCGCCGGAGCCGGGCGAGCAAAATCAGGGCGGCGTAATAGAAGATGCTCCGGGGGCTGGTCACGTCCTGAAAGAGACTCCCGCCGCCGCTCAGAAACAGGTCGGCGTCCCGGAGTTCCCGCCAGATCAGGCGGAGATCCCGGCGTGACACCGACCGCACCCCGAAATCCCGCGCCGTATCCTCAGGCCGCTGGGACAGAACCACCACCTGCAACCCGGGTATCCGCCTGCTGAGCTGCGTGACAATGGCGAAGAGCATCGCCTCGTCCCCGCAGTTGCCGAAACCGTAATACCCTGAGATGACCACCTTTGGCACCGCTCTACCCCTTCTCGCCCGGTTTCCCGCTGCCCGGCCGGCGGGTTTCCCCACCGGCTCCGGCAGTACCAGTACCGCTGCTAAAAGTCCCTTTGCCCCGCGCCCGCAGGACCAGGAGCGCAAAGCACGGCAGCACAAGCATCCGCCGCCAGCGCCGTGGTTCAAGCAGAAGCCGCCCGAGCCACTCCAGGCCCAGGCGGCGCATCCACGCGGGCGCCCGCTTTGCCCGCCCGCTCAACACGTCGAAGCTCCCCCCTACCCCCACCGCCACCAGCGAACCCAGCGCCGCGCGCTGCTGAAATATCCAGCGTTCCTGCTTCGGCGCACCCAGCCCCACAAACAGAAGCCGCGGCTGCGCCGCCCTGATCTGCTCCAAAACGGTAGCTTCCTCCGCCCCGGAAAAATACCCGTGGTACGTCCCCGCGACCGTCAGCCCCGGATAGTCCCGGACGAGCCGTGCCGCTGCTTCCTTGGCCACTCCCGGCCTGCCGCCCAAAAGGAAAACCCGCCAGCCCTCGGCTGCGGCCCGCCTGCAAAGCGCCAGCAGCAGGTCAATCCCGGTGACCCGCTCCGGGAGAAAAAACCCGTGCACCCGCGCCGCCCAGACGATGCCGACACCGTCCGCGGTGACCAGCGCCGCCTCCCGTGCTATTTCCAGCAGGTCCCGCTCCCGCTGGGCCCGGTACAGGTACTCCGGGTTCAGGGTGACGATCTGGTGCGCCCCCCCGGAGGCCACGAGCGCGGTCGCACGGTTCACCGCTTCCTCCAGCGTCAGCGGATCAATCTCCGCTCCCAGGATGCTTATCCGCCTCATGAAGGTGGTTATTTCGACAAAAGGCACGGAATACCTTTTTCTTGCTTTTGCTAAATCTCCAGGGGCACCGCCGGACCGTCTTCGCCGGCACCGGGTCCGCGCGTCAGCTTCTCCTCCGCCCGGCGGCGCGCCGCCTCCACCCTGCCAGGGGTAAAGTAAGCCGCAAAAGGAAGCGCCAGCAGGACGAGTACCGTCGCCACGATGAAGGCGTCTCCCACGGCCAGCACCGCCGCCTGTTTCTGTACCGCTCCGGCGAGCAGTCCTTCCGTAACCGTTTTGGCCGCCGCGGGCCCGACGGAGGCGCTGACACCCGCCTCCACCCGGCTGTAGTAAAAATATCCGAGCGGCGCCAGGTGGCTCACACCTTCTTTCAAGCGCACTCCGTGGAAGGCAATCCGGTTCACCAGCACGTACGTTACCAGGGCGATCCCGAAAGAGGCGGCCACCTGCCGCACCACGTTCATCAGGGCCGAGGCCTGGCCCACGTGGGGGCCGGGAACAGTGTTCATGCCGGCGGTCATCAGCGGCATCATCGAGAATCCCAGCCCCACGCCCCGCAGGCACAGAAGCACCTGCAGGCGGTGCACCGGCATGTCGGCCGTGATGTGGCTGAGCAGGTAGGTGGTGAGCGCCACCAGCCCCAGTCCCGCCACGGCAGGGACCGCCGCGCCGATCTTATCAAAGAGTTTACCCGCCAGCGGCATCACGAACCCGGTGCCCAGCGCGGCCGGCATCAGGATCAGCCCGGTCTGCAAGGGCGAATAGCCCTGGACGTTCTGGGTAAAAATGGGAACGATGAAAACCCCGGTGAAGAGGGCGATCGAGGCAAGGCTCGACGTGAACAAACTCAGCGAAAAGGCGCCGTTCCGCAGGAGCCGTACGTCCACCACCGGGTTCGGCACCGCCAGTTCCCGGAAAAAGAACAGCAGGAAGCCGAAAAGCGCCGCCAGGAAGAGGGTGACCGTATTTTGCGAACCCCAGCCCCATTCCTGGCCCTTGCTCAGCGCCAGCAGGACGGCAAAGCAAGAACCGGAGATAAGCAGCAGCCCCAGGACGTCGAGCCGCAGTTCTTTAACCCGCCGGGTTTCCGTCAGGAACACCCACCCTAACAGGATGGTCAGGATACCGACCGGCAGGTTGATGTAGAAAATCAGCCGCCAGGAAAAGTAGTCCACCAGGTAGCCGCCGAGCGTCGGGCCGATGGCGGGGGCCAGGGTCATCGTCAGGCCCCAGATTCCCATCGCCATCCCGATTCTGTCTTTCGGCCAGATCTGGTAAACCATCGCCATGCTCAGGGGGATCACCATCCCGCCGCCGATGGCCTGCAGGGCCCGCGCCGCGATGATCGAGGAAGTGCTCCAGGAGCAGCCGCAGAGCATGGAGGTTACCGTGAAGAAGGCTATGGACGCCAGGTAGGCTCCCTTATACCCAAACCGGTCGCCGATGTAGCCGGTGGCCGGAATCACCATCCCGCCCACCAGTAGGTAGATCGTCAGGACCCACTGGATCTGGTCGGTGGAGGCGTTAAAGATGGCCATCATCCGCGGGAGCGCCACGTTGACAATGCTGGCGTCAAGCACCGCCATGAAAGTACCCAAAACAAGAGCGAAAAGCGCCCCTATCGGCAGGCGCTCCGCCGCGGCAGTACCGGGTTGCGGCAAACCTTCCTTGACCACTTCCCTACCCCCGGATGTGGATCCTGACTGCGGCACTCATCCCGAAGCGCAGCGGCGTTCCCTCCCCGGCGCTCTCAAAAACGACCTTAACCGGCACCCGCTGCACCACCTTAATGAAACTCCCGCTGGTGGAGCGGGTCGGCAGCAGCGAGAAGGTCGAGGCCACCGCACTGGTGATCTCCGCCACCCGGCCGTGAAAAACCCTGCCGGGAATTCCGTCCACCGTAAAGTCTACCCGCTGCCCCGGTTTTACCTGCCAGATCCGCTTTTCTTCTACGTTGACCGTAAGGTAAACGTCCTGCGGGTCGCCAAGCACCACCACCGGCTGCCCCGCCCCCACGACCTCGCCCGGGTGGCTCAGCGTCTTCAACACCACCCCGGTCGCCGGAGCCCTGACGAAAGTGAGGTCAATATTCCCGCCCGGAGGTAAAGCGGCGTCGTCAACCCGGGCCAGCACTTCGCCCGCGCCGACCCTTTCCCCTTCCCGGACCCGGACCTCAAGCAGCCTTCCGGCCACCTGCGGCCCGACCTTGAAAATCGTTCCGTCAATGTAAGCGTCCTCGGTGATGATGTAATGAGTGGCGTTGTACCAGTAATAAAAGGTGACGCCGGCCAGGCTCAGCACGAACACCGCCAGCACCACCAGAAACACCCTTTTCGGCCCCGCCATCTTCTTCCTCCTTGTCCTGCCCTGGTTAACTTTCATCCGACCCGCAAAACCCGGACGCGCTATGTCTCCGTTACCGCCACCGGCACCCCGTCGGCCAGCCGATCCTGGCCGGCAACAACCACCCGGTCGCCGGGGGCGACCCCTTTTCTGATTATGACGCTGCGCCCGTCGGTGTCGCCGGTCTCGACCCGGCGCAGTACGGCCTTATCCCCGCGGACAACGAACACCACCGGGGTGTGGTTCTGGTGGACCACCGCGTCGCACGGCACGAGCACCCCCTCCGTGCCGGCACTCAGGTCGATCTCCGCAAGCATCCCGGGCTTGATAAGGTGTCCGGGGTTTTCCAGTTCCACCTTCACGGCGTAAGTCTTGGTCCGCGGGTCGGCCGCCGGGCTGACGGACGCTACGCGTCCAACGAAAGGCGTATCCCTGACCGCGGCGACCCGGACCTTTACCTCCCGTCCCGGCTTCAACCTGTTCACCTGCCGGTCGGAGGCCCCCGCCTCCACTACCACGGTGTCTATGTTTACCACCGTCAGGGCGGGTGTCTGAGGCGAAACGAGCTCGCCCGGGTCCACGTTCCGGGCGGCAACCGTACCGCTGACCGGAGCGGTTACGAGCATGTTGGCGGCGTTCGCCCGGGCTGCCGCCAGCGCCGCCCGGGCCTGCTCGAGCTGGGCCGGGACCACGTTCTCCTTCTGGTCCACCGCCTGTTTGTATGCCGCTTCCGCCGTTTTTAAAGCCCCCGCCGCGTTGACGTAAGGCTGTTCGAACCGCGCCTCGAAATCCGCCGGGGAAATGGCCTCCTGCTCCAGGAGCAGCTTCCCCCGGTTATAGTTGGCTTCCGCCAGGCGGTAATTCTCCTGTGCCTGCTCCAGCGCCGCCCGTGCCCTCTCCACACCGAGCGCCGCCTGGTTGACGCCGGCCTCGGCCACCCTGACCGCCGCTTCCGCCTGCCGCAGGGCTGCCTCGATTTCCGGCGCGTCCAGCTCAAGCACCACCTGTCCGCGCCGGACCTGTTCTCCGACGTCCACGGGCACTGCCCCCACCCGGCCGGACAGCTTTGGCGCCAGGGTTAGCTCCACCGCCGCCACAACCTTTCCGGTCAGCAACTCCCCGCGGTTCAACCGCCCCTGAACCGCCTCCGCCACCGCCACCGGGATGCGCTCCTTTCCTTTCTCCGCGGACTGCCGGTTGCTGCAGCCGGCAGTCGCCGCCAAGATACCGAATAAAACAAGCCCGGTCAGCACCGCCCTCAAAGTTCGGGAAAACTTCTGCAGCCTCATCTCTCTCTCCCTCTGTCCGAAGCTTCTTCCTGCAACTCCGCCAGCACTTTTTTCATGATGTCGGTCAGGGCATCGATCTCCGCGTCGGAAAGGAGGCCGAAATAGCGCGTGAAAACCTGGTCCCGCACGGCCTGGATCTGGCACAAGATCTCCTTTCCTGCCGGGGTTAACTCGACCCAGACCACGCGCCGGTCGCGCACGTCACGGCGGCGGGTGACCCACCCCGAGCGAACCAGCTTGTTCGTTAGCACCGTCACCGCCGCCAGCGTCACCCCGAGCTCGGCCGCGATCTCCGAAACCGTGGCCCGGCCGCGCTCGTTCAGGGTCCGGAGAAAATAGTACGGCCCTCCGCCTACCGCCGCCAGAAGCGGAAGCTTGCGGGTACCCACGGGGCAGGGACACCTTCGTTCCCGCTCCGGTTGGGCAGCCGTGAGGGCCCCGTGCAGGCGGTGGGCGAAGAGCCGCATTACCTCCTCCACCTTTTCCTGGCACGCTTTTAAACCTTCCATCAACTGCATCCTCCAAAACGGTTCTTGCTTCGCGGAGAGTTGTTGCTTCCTTTAATAGTTTAATTATTTAACTATTTTATCTTCAACACCTTCACCGGTCAAGCCAAGAATTGCCCGGCCTGAAAGTTTTCTTGGCGCTCCAAAACACCTTCCTGTACAGGAAGGAGTCGTTCACGACCCAGCACTCAACACTGAGATACAACCTGTGCTCAAGCAAACGGTCGTTAGAGTGTCTCGTATTCTTTCCTGTTGGTTGAGTGCTGGGTCCCTACCGGGAATAAAAATGCGCAAAGACCCGTGGCAAGACGGCGCTGCGCCTATGACGAGTCGAGGACCGCACTCAATGAGACGACGGCTCGAACCCCGGATGCCAAACAGTCGTCGGTCGTCAGACGTCAGTCGTTAGGTTTAGTTTGTTGGAATTCGCCATGCGAATTCCCTCCGGCTTTTCTGACGTCCGACTTCTGACTTCTGACGTCCATAGGTCGGCGAGGAATCTGGTGCAAGACGGTCTGCCCGGGGCTAAGCAGAAATTATTCTTTTAAGGGAGTAAGAAACGCAGGTGCAGGCTCCGGCACCGGACTCAAACCTGTAAAGTGAAATGGTTTATCGCAGGAAAGCGTCAAGCAGCATCCCAAAGAAGAGGAGGAAGAGATACGGACTGGAAAACTTGAAGAGCCGCCAGGCGTTCACCTGTGTCGGCCGCAGGTAAATGTAAACGCTCAGCACCAGGGTGAGTGTACCTAAAAACAGGGCCGTAGCCCAGTAAACCGGGCCCCAGTGGCCGGCGTAACCGATCCACAGCGAAAGCGCAACCATCAGCAGCACCGTCAAAAGGAGGCAGTGCAGGGCCTTCCTGATGTCGGTCACCACCGGAAGCATCGGCACCTGTACCCGGGCGTAATCGTCGCGGTAGAAGATCGCCAGGCTCCAGATATGGTTCGGGATCCAGAGGACCACGAGCCCGGCGATCAAAACCGGGAGCAACTCGACCCGGCCGGTAACCGCCGCCCAGCCAAAAAGCGCGGGCAAACCGCCGGAGAAGCCGCCGAGGATGATGTTCCACGCACTCTTGCGCTTAAGCCAGAGACTGTAGATCCCGACGTACCCCAGCATCCCGCCGCACAGGCAGAGACAGGCCACCGGGTTCAACCGCCATCCAAGGACAAGGGACGCGGCAAAAAGAAAAAGTCCCCAGTAAAGCGCCTTCACCGGGGGTTTGATCCGCCCCGAAGGGATCGGCCGCCGGCAGGTCCGGAGCATCGCGGCGTCGAGATCCCGGTCCACGTAGCAACTGACGGCGTTCGCTCCCGCGCAGGCCAGCGTGACCGCGACCAGCGCCGCCAGCAACCGCCCCCAGGAAACCGTCACCTCCTGCGCCGCCACCGCCAGTGGAGCAACGGCCGTAAAAACGAGAAGGAAAACCGAGCGCGGCTTGGTTACTTCAACGTAAGCCTTAACCCTTTCCCAGCGACCGAGAACCGGTTCCGCGGCCGCGGTTAAAATCTCCTCCGGCAAAGCCAGTTCATCCCTTCCGGCATCTAACTAATTTCTCTTATACTTGAAAAATTCGCAAAAATTCGCGCGCCCGCTCAAATATCCTGCCTGCTTTCCAAAAAAGCAGCCAGGGAGGTAACGGCACCCGGATGCACAGCTTTTTTTTCAAAAATTATATCCGGTCCCGGAGTCAGCCGCAACTCCTTTTCAGCTTGCAGGCGGAATCTTTTCCAGTCCGCCCAGGTACGGGCGCAAGACTTCGGGAATTACCACCGCGCCGTCCGCTTCCTGGTAATTTTCCAGAATTGCCGCCACCGTCCGCCCCACCGCCAGGCCCGAGCCGTTCAACGTATGGACAAATTCCGCCTTCGCTCTGGGATGTGGCCGGTAACGGATGTTTGCCCGGCGCGCCTGGAAATCGGTGAAGTTCGAGCAGGAAGAAATCTCCTTGTACTCCCCGAAGCTGGGGAGCCAGACCTCGATGTCGTAGGTTTTTGCGGCCGCAAAACCGAGGTCGCCGGTGCAGAGGACGATTACCCGGTACGGGAGCCCGAGGCGCCGCAAAACCTCTTCTGCGTCCCGCAACAGGGACTCCAGTTCGTCGTCCGATTCCTCCGGGCGGGCAAACTTTACCAGTTCCACCTTGTTGAACTGGTGGTGCCGGATCAGCCCCCGGGTGTCCTTCCCCGCCGCACCCGCCTCCGCCCGGAAACAGGCGCTGTAGGCCGCGTACTTAAGCGGCAAGAGGCGTCCGTCCAGAATCTCTTCCCGGTGGTAATTGGTCACCGGCACCTCTGCCGTGGGAATGAGGTAAAGCTCCTCCCCTTCCACCTTGAACATCTCGGCGGCGAACTTCGGCAGTTGTCCGGTGCCGGTCATACTGTCCCCGTTTACCAGAAACGGGGGAAAAAGTTCTGTATAGCCGTGCTCACGGGTATGAAGGTCCAGCATAAAGCTGATCACCGCCCGTTCGAGCGCGGCCCCTAAGCCCCGGTAAAAAACAAAGCGCGCGCCCGACACCTTGCCCGCCCGCTCAAAATCGAGCACGTCCGTCAGCCTGCCGATTTCCCAGTGCGGCCGCGGGCTGAAAGGAAAGTCCCTCGGCGCACCCCACCGGCTGACCTCTACATTCTCCCCGGCATCCCGTCCGAACGGCACCGAAGGGTGCGGGATGTTGGGGATGTCGAGCAGTCTTTCCTGGATCTTGGCCTCCCGGTCCCGGACCACCGCTTCCAGTTCCTTGATCCGGCCGCCGAGGTCCCGCATCTCCGCCACCAGGTCCGCTGCTTCCTGCCCGGCCTTTTTCAGCCTGCCGATCTCCTCTGAGACCGTGTTGCGCCGGTTTTTCAGCCGCTCGAGTACCACGAGTTTTTCCCGCCAGGCGGCGTCCGCCTGCAGGATCTCCTCCACAAGCTGTTCCTCGTAGCCGCGCTTTCGCAGCGCCTCCCGGATGATCTCCGGGTTGCGCCGGATGAACTTGAGATCGAGCATTCTTTCTCCTCTCAAGAAAGTCTTTCGGGATAGAATCCAGGAGCCAGAAATTCAGAATAGAGAAGGTGTCTTCTGGCTTCTGCTACAGGCTGACCATCTTGACCCCCATGATCCCGTCCACCTTGGCGATCTCCGCCAGGGTCTCTTCGGGCACCGGGCTGTCCACGGCCAGCAGCATAATAGCTGGCCCGCCGATCACCTTCCGTCCCACCTGCATCGCCGCGATGTTGATGTCGTGCACCCCGATGAGGGTGCCCACGCGCCCGATGATCCGCGGCCGGTCCATGTGGGGAATGAAAAGCATGTGCCCCTCCGGAACGGCATCCACCCGGTAGCCGTCTATCTCGACCACACGGGGTTCCTTCCCCCGCATGAGCGTACCCGCAAGGGTGTGCTCGCCCTCGGGCGCCACCACCCGCACGGAGACGAGGCTGACGTAGTCCTCCTCCTGTTCCTGCCGGGTCTCGGTTACCCGGATTCCCCGCCGTTTTGCCACCTCGTCGGCGTTCACGAAGTTGACCGCCTCCTGCAAGGCCACGCCGAGGACGCCCTTCAGAACGGCGGTGGTAAGCAGCCCGACCTCGTGGCGCGCAATCTCTCCCGTAAACTTGGTCTCCACGAGGTTGATCCTGCCGCTGACCAACTGGGCGGCAAACCGGCCGAGCTTCTCCGCCAGGCCCACGAACGGTCCGATTTCCGCCAGCACTTCCGGCCGCACGAAGGGAACGTTGACTGCGTTCCGCACGAAGCCGCCCCGGAGCGCTACCAGGACCTCTTCGGCGATCACCGTTGCCACTCCTAACTGCGCTTCCAGCGTGGAAGCGCCCAGGTGCGGCGTCACCACCACGTTCGGGAGGGAGAAAAGGGGGCTTTCGGTGAGCGGCTCCTTTTCGAAAACGTCCAGCGCGGCGCCTGCAACCTTCCCTTCTTTTAGAGCTGCATAGAGTGCCTCTTCATCCACAATGCCGCCGCGGGCGCAGTTGATTATCCGGACGCCCGGTTTCATCTTGGTGAACGCCGCGGCGTCCAGCAGGTGGTGGGTCTCCTTGCTCAACGGGATGTGGATCGTGATGAAGTCCGCTTCCCGGAACAGCGTGTCCAAATCCACCAGGCGCGCGCCGAGTTCAAGCGCCCGTTCTTCGGGAATGTAAGGGTCATAGGCCAGGATTTCCATTTCCATCGCCCGGGCCCGCTTGGCCACCTCGGAACCGATGCGCCCCAGCCCGATCACTCCGAGCACCTTGTGCCGCAGTTCCACCCCGACAAAGGCCTTTTTATCCCAGTTTCCTGCCTTGGTCCGGGTGTTCGCCTCCGGGATGTTCCGCGCGAGGGCCAGCATCAGCCCCAGCGCGTGCTCCGCGGCTGCAATCGTATTCCCGCCGGGGGCGTTCGCCACAATTATGCCCCGCGCCGTCGCCTCCCGTACGTCAATATTATCCACCCCAACGCCGGCGCGCCCGATGATCTTGAGCCTCTTGGCCCGCTCCAGGACCGCCGCCGTTACCTTGGTCGCGCTTCGGACGATCAGGGCATCATATTCGGGAATGATTGCCAGCAGCTCTTCCTGGGAAAGCGTCGGCCTCAGGTCCAGCGTGACGTCCGGCGCCTGCTCTAAAACCCGCAGCCCGTCCCGGGCCACCCCGTCGGTTGCCAGCACCTTAAACATCTGCGTTCCCTCCCGCAAGCACGGCCTGCGCCGCCGCCACGCCGGCGCCAAAGGTGACCGGGAAACCGGTCTGGTGCAGCCCCAGTTCCAGCGCCGCAATCGCTCCCAAAAGATCTACCGCATCAACGTATCCCATGTGGGCAATCCGGAAAATCCGGCCCTTTAACTGGGCCTGCCCGCCGGCAAGCAGCACGCCGTACTTCCTCAGAATGCGCCGCCGCAGGTCGTCGGCGTCCAGCCCGTCCGGCGCCCAGGCCCCGGTGACCACCGGCGAGGCACACGTTTCCGGCGCCAGGAGCTTGAGGCCTAGCGCCTTCAAGGCCTCCCGCACCGCCCGGGAATAGGTTTTGTGCCTCCGGTAAACCTTTTCCAGGCCTTCGGATAGAATCATCTCCAGCGCCACGTCCAGGCCTGCGAAAAGCGAAACCGCAGGGGTGTAAGGCGTGTTGTTCTTGGCGAGTGACTTCTTCGCCGCCGGCAGGCTGAAGTAATAGCGGGGCGCCCGCGCGTCCTTTACCGCCTCCCAGGCCCGCGGGCTCAGGCTGATCATCGCCAGCCCCGGCGGAACCATCAGCGCCTTCTGGGACGCGGTGACCAGGACGTCCACCCCCCAGGCGTCCGCCTGGATTTCCATGCCGCCCAGGCTGGACACGGCATCCACCAACAAAAGTGCCTCGTAACGACGCGTCAGTTCCCCGATGGCTTTGATGTCGTTGACCACCGTGGTCGAGGTCTCGTTGTGGGTGGCCAGAACCGCTTTGTACGGGCCTCTTTTCAGCCGGTCTTCCACCACCCCCAGATCCACCGGGTTTCCCCAACCGAATTCCAGCGCCTCCACCTCTGCACCGTAAACCTGGGCCAGTTCGGCGAAGCGTTCCCCGAACTTACCGGTTACCAGCGCCAGCACCCGGTCTCCCGGGTTGATGGTGTTGGCCACCGCCGCCTCCATGCCGCCGGTGCCCGAGGAGGTAAGAATATACACCTCGTGCTCCGTGCCGAAAACCTGTTGGAGCCTCTTTTCGAGCCGCGCGTGCAGGGCGGCAAACTCCTGTGTCCGGTGACCGATCAGCGGCTGGGCCATCGCCGCGGCAACCGCCGGCGGCACCGGCGTGGGACCGGGAATCATCAAACGGATTTTCTGCGCCATCTTCTCCATCTTCCTCCAGAAAACAAAAAAGATTTTCGATCCTCTTGAATTTTGTGTATCTACCGGAAACCCGTGTCCGGAGTTCCGGCTGCCGCTTGACCTGGCGCTGCACCCTAAGCTTCGCTGCCGGCAACCACCGTTAAAAAGTACCGGTGCAGCCGCAAATCCCCTGTGAGTTCCGGATGAAAGGCCGCCGCCAGATTCTTCCCCTGGCGCGCCAGCACCGCCTTGCCCTCCAGCCGGCAGAGCACCTCCACCTCCGGCCCCACCCGGGTGACGTACGGTGCCCGGATGAAAACCCCCCGGAAAGGCCCCTCCCCAAGAACCGGGACACACAGATCCGCCTCGAAACTGTCCACCTGGCGCCCGAAGGCGTTGCGCCTGACCGCGATATCCATCACGCCGAGCCGCGGCTGCGCCGAGTCTTCGATTTCCCTCGCCAGGAGCACCATCCCGGCGCAGGTACCAAAAAGCGGCATCCCCTGCTGCGCCCGCTCGAGAAGCGGGTCCATCAGCCCGAACTCCACCAGCAGGCGCCCGATCGTGGTGCTTTCGCCGCCGGGGATTATTAAAACGTCGCAGGCGGCAAGCTCGACCGGCTTCCGCACCGGAAAACCCCTGACACCAAGCCGTCCGAGTGCCTGCAGGTGTTCGCGGAAGGCACCTTGCAGCGCAAGCACGCCCGCCTGCATCGTTACCAGCCGCGCTCCTGCATCCGTTCGTGGGGCAGGATTGTGGAGATCTCCAGGCCCGGCATCGCCGCGCCCAGATCCCTGGAAACCTCGGCCAGCACCTGCGGGTCATCGTAGTAAGTGGTGGCCGCCACGATCGCCCGAGCGCGCCGGACCGGATCCTGGGCCTTGAAAATCCCCGAACCGACGAAGATGCCGTCCGCGCCGAGTTGCATCATCATCGCTGCATCCGCCGGCGTGGCAATTCCACCTGCGGCGAAGTTGACCACCGGGAGCTTCCCGGTCTCCGCAACTTCCAGCACCAGGTCGTAGGGCGCCCCCATCTCCTTAGCCGCCTGCATCAGCTCCTCCCGGGGCATCACCGTCAGGCGGCGGATTTCCCCGAGCACCAGTCGCATGTGGCGGACGGCTTCCACTACGTTCCCGGTCCCGGGCTCGCCCTTGGTGCGGATCATCGCCGCGCCTTCCGCAATGCGGCGCAACGCCTCCCCCAGGTTGCGCGCACCGCAGACAAACGGTACCTTGAAGGCCCACTTATCCACGTGGTGCTCTTCGTCGGCGGGCGTCAGCACCTCGCTCTCGTCAATGTAATCCACGCCGAGAGCCTCGAGAATTTGCGCCTCGACAAAATGTCCGATGCGCACCTTGGCCATTACCGGGATGGTAACGGCATCCATAATGCGCAGGATCACCGTCGGATCGGCCATCCTGGCGACGCCGCCCGCCGCCCGGATGTCCGCGGGTACGCGCTCCAGCGCCATCACCGCGCACGCTCCGGCTTCTTCGGCGATTTTGGCCTGCTCGGGCGTGGTCACGTCCATAATTACCCCGCCCTTAAGCATTTCGGCCAGACCCTTTTTTACCGTCCAGGTTCCCTTCTCTCTCACCGGACCCTTCCTCCACTGCGGACAGTACGATATTCCCCTGTTAACAAACGACCTTCGGGTTACAGGGTAATTTTATAACCTTCCTTCGACATAAATCAATAGCCAAAAATCCTTTTACTTGACCAGCGTAATCGGCACGTTTGCCAGATGTACCACCTTGTGGGCCACGCTCCCCACGAAAAGCCCCTGGACGTCGGTCAGACCCCGCGTTCCCATAACGATGTGGTTGTACCCGCCTTCGGCGGCAAAGGCTACAATCTCCTCGGCGGGGTCCCCCTCCCGGACAGCGGTGGTCACCTGTACCCCCTGCTGGCGGATAATCGCCGCCGTATCCGCAAGCACCTGCTGTGCTTCCGCTTCGAAAAGGGCCTTAATATCTTCGGCGTCGCCGGGCCTGTTCTTCGCCGTCCAGTACAGCCGGCGGCTGTAAAAGCCTTTCGGCACTGTAATTACTGTCAGCACTGTAATCACAGTATCGGGAATCGCCCTCGCCATCTCGGCGGCAAAAGCCGCCGCCTTCTTTGACGTTTCCGAAGCGTCCGTGGCCAAAAGAATTCTGTGTGCCAAAGCCTGCTTCCTCCATACCATCAAACAAACTCAGTCCTCGGCGACCACCCTGGCCAGCGTCGCCACGCTGTCCTCGGGGCCGAGCCGCATAATTAATACGCCCCGCGCCGACCGTCCCAGTATCGGAATCTCGTCAACCTTGAGCCGGATCAGGACTCCGCCGGCGCTGACGACGATCACCTCTTCGTTCTTACTGACCACCTCAATCCCTGCCACCTCGCCGGCGGCAGGGGAGACCTTCGCCGCGATGATCCCGGTACCCCCGCGGGATTGGCAGCGGAAATCCTTCAGCAGGGTGCGCTTGCCGTAACCCTTACTCAGAACGACCAGCAGTTCCTTCCCGGGTTCTACCACTACCATCCCGGCCACCGCGTCGCCTTGGCGCAGGCGGATCCCGCGGACGCCCCGGGCGATCCTCCCGAAAGGTCGAACCTCTTCTTCGTCGAACCGGATGCTTTTCCCCTGACGGGTGACGAGCAAGATTTCGTCTTTCCCGCCGGTCAGAGCGGCGGCAACCAGCTCGTCTCCTTCGTCCAGGCTCACGGCGATGATCCCGTCCCGGCGCACCGAGGCAAACGCGTCCAGCCTTACTTTTTTAACCACACCCTTTTGCGTCACCAAAAAGACGTACTTTTCCGGGGAAAACTCCTTGACGGGCACGATGGCCGTTACCCGCTCGGCGGCACCCATCTGGATCAGGTTGACGATGGCGGTCCCGCGCGCGTGCCTCCCTGCTTCCGGGATCTCGTAAACCTTCAGCCGGTACGTCTTGCCCTTGTTGGTGAAAAACAGGAAGTAGTCGTGCGTGCCCGCGACAAACAGGTGCCGGACGAAATCCTCTTGGCGGGGTTCCACTCCTGTGATGCCCCGGCCGCCCCGGTGCTGGCTGCGGTAAGCCGCCTGGTTCCGCCGTTTGATGTATCCCTGGTGGGTGACCGTGACGACCACCTGCTCCTCCGGAATCAGGTCCTCGGGACGATACACCACCTGTTCCTCGCTGATTTCGGTCCGCCGGGGGTCGGCAAACCGCTGTCTCACCGCCGCAAGCTCCTCCCGGATGATTCCCAGGATCTGCCGTTCGTCGGCCAGCACCTTTTCCAGGTACGCAATGCGGTCGCGCAACTGCCCCAGTTCCTGGAGCAGCTTTTCGCGTTCCAGCCCCGTGAGCCGCTGCAGCCGCATGTCGAGAATCGCCTGCGCCTGCCGTTCGGTCAAACCGAACTGTTCCATCAATCCCCTGCGCGCGGCGTCGGTGTCCGGCGACGCCTTGATCAGCGCCACCACGGCATCAATGTTCGCCAGCGCGATATTCAACCCTTCGACGACTTCCAGCCGGTCACGCGCCTCCCGGAGCTCGTAGCGGCAGCGCCGGATCACCACTTCCTTCTGGTGTTCCAGGTAGTGCTGCAGCATCTGCTTTAAGTTGAGCACCTCGGGCTGGCCGCCAGCGAGCGCCAGCATGATCACACCGAAGGTATCCTCCAGCTGCGTGTGCTTGTAAAGGCGGTTCAAAATCACCTTCGGTTCCACGTCCCGCCGGAGTTCGATCACAATCCGCATCCCCCGGCGGTCGGACTCATCCCGCAGGTCGGTAATCCCGTCTATCCGCCGCTCGCGGACAAGTTCCGCAATCTTTTCGAGCAGCCGGGCCTTGTTCACCTGGTACGGAATCTCAGTCACGATGATCGCCGTCTTGCCGCCCAGGCGCTCAATGCTCGCCCGCCCCCGAACAACCAGGCTGCCGCGCCCGGTGGTATAGGCCGCGCGGACCCCCTCGCGGCCGAGAATGATTCCGCCGGTGGGGAAATCCGGCCCCGGAATCACCTGGGCCAGTTCGTCCACCGTGATCTCGGGGTTGTCGATCAGCGCCAGGACTCCGTCGATCACCTCGCCGATGTTGTGGGGCGGGATATTCGTGGCCATCCCGACGGCGATCCCTGCGGAGCCGTTGATCAGGAGGTTGGGGACCCGGGCCGGCAAAACCACCGGCTCCTGCGTGGTCCCGTCGTAATTGGGCACGAAATCAACGGTTTCCTTGCCGATATCCCGGAGCATTTCCGTCGCCAGCCGCGACAGGCGGGCCTCGGTGTACCGCATCGCCGCAGGCGCGTCCCCGTCCACCGACCCGAAGTTCCCGTGCCCGTCCACCAGCGGGTAGCGGCAGGCAAAATCCTGCGCCAAACGCACCAGGGCGTCGTAAACCGCCATATCACCGTGCGGGTGGTAGCGCGCCAGCACCTCACCCACGATGTAGGCCGACTTGCGGTGGGGTTTGTCGGGCGTCATGCCGATGGAGTGCATCGCGTAGAGAATCCGCCGGTGCACCGGCTTCAACCCGTCCCGGACGTCCGGCAACGCCCGGCCCACAATCACACTCATCGCGTAGTCCAGGTAGGACTGCCGCATCTCCTCGTTAATATCTATCGGGACAACTTTCCCTAACAAAATGCTCTACGCTCCCTTGCAAAAAATGCCCTTTACGACTGCAATACAAATCAAGCAGCGGTGGGAAGTTTTTCTCACTTACTGACCCTCCGGCCTCCTGCGTCTATACATCGAGATTCCGCACGTAACGGGCGAACCGCCGGATGAAGTCCCGGCGGGGCTCCACATCGTCCCCCATCAGGGTGCTGAAAAGCGTATCCGCCTCGGCGGCGTCCGCCAGGCTCACCTGCAGGAAGACCCGGCGCTCCGGGTTCATCGTCGTCTCCCAGAGTTGTTCGGCGTTCATTTCGCCGAGGCCTTTGTAGCGCTGGATTCCCACGCCGTTGCGGCCGATTTTCGCCAGCAACTGCTCAAGCTCCCCGTCGTTGTATGCATAAAAGGCCTCTTTACCCTTTTTCACCCGGTACAGGGGGGGCTGCGCAATGAAGACGTAGCCCGCCTCGATCAGCGGCCGCATGTAGCGGTACAGGAAGGTGAGCAAAAGCGTCCGGATGTGCGCCCCGTCCACGTCGGCATCCGTCATGATCACGATCCGGTGGTAACGGGCCTTGGAAATGTCAAAATCGTCTCCGATGCCCGTGCCCAGCGCGGTGATCAGTGCCCGGATCTCCTCGTTGGCGAGAATCTTGTCGAAACGGGCCTTCTCGACGTTGATAATCTTGCCGCGCAGCGGCAAGATCGCCTGGTAGCGTCGGTCTCGCCCCTGTTTGGCCGAACCGCCCGCCGAATCGCCCTCGACGATGTAAATTTCGGTGACGGCCGGGTCCCGCTCGGAACAATCCGCCAGCTTTCCCGGCAGGGTGGAATTCTCCAGCAGGCTTTTGCGGCGGGTAAGTTCCCGCGCCTTCCGCGCGGCTTCCCGCGCCCGCGCCGCCGCCACCGCCTTTTCCACCACGCGGCGCGCCAGGGGCGGGTTTTCTTCCAGGAAGGTCGAGAGCCCTTCGGAGACCACCGCATCCGTGATGCTGCGCACCTCGGTATTTCCGAGCTTTGTCTTCGTCTGCCCCTCAAACTGCGGTTCCGGCACCTTGACGCTGATGACCGCGGTCAACCCCTCCCGGATGTCTTCCCCCGCCAGCGCCTGGCCGTTCTTCAAAAGCCCGTGCTTCCGGGCGTACTCGTTCACCACCCGGGTCAGCGCCGCCTTGAACCCGGCCTCGTGCATCCCGCCGTCCACCGTCCGGATGGTGTTGGCGTAAGAAAAAACGCTCTCCACATAGCCGTCGTGGTACTGGAGGGCGACCTCCACCCAGACGCCCCCTTCCTGGCGGGCAAAATAGATGGGGTCCGGGAAGAGCACCTCCCGGTTTTTGTTGAGGTAGTTTACGAAGTCTTTAATCCCGCCCTCGTGTAAGAAAACCTGCTCTGTGCCGGTCCGCTCGTCGCGCAGGGTAATGCGCACTCCGGGCGTCAGAAACGAAAGCTCCCGGAGCCGCTGCGCCAGAAGTTCCTGGCTGAAGACGGTCTCTTCAAAGATGGCCGGATCGGGCTTGAAGCGGACTGTCGTTCCGGTAGCATCCGTAGCACCGATAACCACGAGTTCGCCCTTGGGCACACCACGTTCAAAGCGCTGATACCATACCTTGCCGTCGCGGCGGACCTCCACCTCCAACCACTCGGAGAGGGCATTCACCACCGACACGCCCACGCCGTGCAGCCCTCCGGAAACCTTGTACCCGGCGCCGCCGAACTTACCGCCGGCGTGCAGCGTCGTCAACACCACCTCGACTGCAGGCCGCCCTACCTGAGGGTGAATATCAACCGGTATTCCCCGGCCGTTGTCTTCGACGACGACAATCCCTTCCGGGGTGATCGTCGCCCGGATTTCATCGCAGAATCCGGCCAGGGCCTCGTCTATGCTGTTGTCCACCACCTCGTACACCAGGTGGTGCAGGCCCCTGGGGCCCGTGCTGCCGATATACATGCTCGGCCGCAAACGTACGGCCTCCAAACCCTCCAGGACCTGGATCTGAGTGGCGTCGTAAGCCTGCGGCGCTTTCTCCTGCGGCAACTATTTGTTCCTCCTTCGCAAGCAGTTGATGCTAAAAACCAGAAAACCCCTTAATTAAATATTATACCACAAAAGGGGTCGCAGCGCCCCGGACGGCCGAAGCTGCAGCTTATCCTTCGGGAATAACACTTTCGGCCCGCCTTTTGAGTGTATGGCAGGATATGGAGGTGATAAACACGCGGTCGGTGGTAACCACAACCGACCGTTCCTTCCCTTCCTCGGAAAGAACCACGAGGCGGTCCTCGTCGCGCACAGTCCGGAGAAACTCCCGCGAGGGAACCGCCGCGAAGACCCGGTAGGCAAAGACCGCGACAACGTTTCTTTTCGGCACGGCGACTTCGTTGCCGATGTGTAAGAGCATCCCTGTAAGACCCCCTCAAAAATTACAGTGTTTTCCAAAAGACCGCGGACTGCGTTCCTTGTTTTGTCCCTCTCGCGCCTTCGGCGTATTCTTACACCTCCCGCCGGATATCCCCCGCCTCAATACGAAAACTGCAGGCGTTGACCTGAACCGCCGGGTCCGCCGTGGTAATAAAGGCCTGGCGATCCCTGAGGGCGTCGAGAATCGCGGCCCGCCAGCGCGGACCCAACTCGGAGAAGACGTCGTCCAACAGGTAGATCAGGCCGCCAGAGGACTTTTCCGCGCGTATTTGCGCCTCTGCGAGCTTTACCGCCAGTACGGCCGCCCGCTGTTCCCCTCTGGAACCCTGGCCCCGCAGGTTTCGATTTTCTACCAGGAAGAGGAGGTCGTCCCGGTGGGGTCCGGCGAGGGTCTGCCCTTGTAAAACCTCCTGTTCCTTAACGGAAAGAATCTTCTTCAGAAAACTTTCCTTTAAACCAGCGCTTTCCTGAATTTCTACCGTACTCAGGTACCGCAGGACAAGTTTGCGACCGGTCAGATCGCGATAAAGGGAGGTTGCAATGGGCGCTAGGCGGCGAAAACCCTCGATCCTTAAGCTGAGCACC
Source organism: Bacillota bacterium (assembly GCA_040758635.1). Lineage (GTDB taxonomy): Bacteria > Bacillota > Desulfotomaculia > Desulfotomaculales > Ammonificaceae > Yes71-27. The sequence continues at coordinate 34,522 of JBFLVI010000008.1, forward strand.
GCGCTTCCCGCTTCCACAAGCGCTTCGGTCCACGTGTCGTACCCCGAAAGAGCATCGCTCCCGTCCTTTCCCTGGCGGAGAAGAGCGTTGCGCTGGCCGACGGCCCGGAAGTACCGCTGCAGGGCGCTCCGGTAGCCCGGGACGATCCTGGAAAGAATTCCGTCCAGAAAACGCCGGCGCTCAGCCGGCGCACCGCTCACCACCTGCAGATCCTCTGGTCGAAAAAGAAAAAGGCTCTCCTCTCCGGGAAAAGCCCGGCGGCTTTCCTCCTTTCCGTTCAAAAGCAGCGTCTTTCCCCCGGGACGGATCTTAACTGCCGCTTCGGTTTCGACTCCGCGCTCCAGAAACACTGCGCGAGCAACGGCGCCCGCCGTACCGCTCCGAATGACTTCTCTCTCACGAACTGTACGGAAGGAACAGCCGCAGAGCACAAAGTATATGGCTTCCAGGAGATTCGTCTTGCCGGCCGCGTTTTCTCCCCGCACGAGGTTTAGCCCCGCACACGGCCGGAAGACGGCCTGCGCGTAATTCCGAAAGTCCCATACCTCCAGGGAAAGCAGTTGCACTTGAACCTCGTTCCGGTAAGCAGTTTAGAACAGGCGCAGCGGCAAAACAAGCGCCAGGTAGCCCGGATGGCCTGGTCCCCGGATAACCGCGGGACCGATATTCCCGTTCAAGCCGATTTCCACCAGGTCGCCCGCCGTTGCCCGGAGAGCGTCCAGCAGGTAGTTCGCATTGAAGGCGATCTCCACTTCCTCACCGTCGAAATCGACCGTAACGGTCTCCCGAAACTCACCCATATCCGACTGCGAAAGCACCACGAGCGACGTACCGGAGGCCTTCAGGAGCACCGATGGAGTATCGCCGTGGGCCAGCACCTGCGCCCGCTCCACTGCACTGACGATTGCGCCGATCTCCCCGCGGATGAGCGTGCGCGGCGGATCCTGAGGCACGGCCTGCCGCCACTCCGGAAAGCGACCCTCAATCAACCGGGTGTAAATCTCCAAGTCATTGACCGAAAAAGCGGCCTGAGTCGGCCCGAAAGTCACGCTGACCTGCTCCTCCGCCTGACCAAGCGACCGCTCCACCTCCCGCAGGGCCTTTGCCGGAACGATCCCCAAGCAGGAAGCCGCTGTATCGGTGGCCATCTCAAACACCGCAAGCCGGTGCGCATCAGTAGCCGCCACCGTTAAAGTCCCGTTCTGCAGCTCAAACTGTACACCGGTAAAGATAGGGCGCAGGTCATCTCTCCCTGCAGCGTAAAGCACACTCCTTAAGGCGGCCCTCAAGCTCGCACCCAAGGCAAATCCTTCCCCTGCCTCGTCTTCCGCGGTGAAGGACGGAAACTCCTCCGGCGCAAAGCCACTCAGCTTCATCTCGCCTCCCGGGTACGTCAGGGTAAGGCCGCGGCCGCTCCCCTCAACCTCGACCTTCCCTTCCGGGACGCGGCGGACGATCTCGGAGAGATGACGGGCGGGAACGACCGCTTCTCCTTCCCGGTACACCTCAAGGGCCGGGACTCGGCAGCGAATCATCATTTCCAGGTCCGTACCCGTGAGCTTAAGCCCGCTCCCCTCAGCCCTTACCAAGACGCAGGTTGCTATCTCAAGCGGGCTCCGGGAAGGAACGGCGCGCAGAACTGCGTTTAGTGCGACAAGCAAGTTCTCCCTGGTAGCTGTGAATTGCACATTAAAAACCTCCTGCCTGGACTCTAAAAGTTTCAGTGTTATGATCAGTTTTTTTATTGTTCTGTCTTAAAAGAGTCTTAGTGGTTTTGGAAACGTCGTCCTCTTAGTAGTAGCACTTGTGATTATGTTGATAGCTTAAGGACTGCCGATTTTACAGGGGGAGAGAAGTTACTCCTCCCTGTGAAAATGTTGTTGAAAGCTTACAAAAGGTTTTTGATTTTGTTTGTTATTTCGGTTACGATTCCCTGAAGCGTGAGGTCGCTTTGCAGTTCGGTGGTGATCTTCTCGCACGCATGAAGAACCGTGGTATGGTCGCGCCCGCCGAAGTACTCCCCGATCTTGGGCAGGGAAAGATCGGTAAGCTCCCGGGCCAGGTACATGGCGATCTGGCGTGGGTAGACTACGGCCCGGGTGCGCTTCTTGGTCTTCAGGTCGTCGGGCTTGATGTTATAGTACTTGGCCACTGCTTCCTGGATTACGTCCACGGTAATGGTCCGGGGGCGCGTGATCTTAAATACGTCCTTCAAGATGGTGGCGGCGGTCTCCGGGGTCAGCGGGCTGTTGGTGAGTGCCGCGAAGGCCACCGTCCGGACCAGGGCCCCCTCGAGTTCCCGGATGTTGGATTGGATCTTGTCCGCCATGTAAAGAAGCGTCTCGTCGGGCACATTTATATTCTCCATCTGGGCCTTCTTGCGGAGAATGGCCACCCGGGTCTCCAGATCCGGCGGGTGAATATCGGTGATGAGACCCCACTCGAAGCGGGAGCGCAGGCGCTCCTCCAGAGTGGGGATCTCCTTCGGCGGGCGGTCGCTGGAGATGACGATCTGGCGTGACGCTTCGTGCAGGGTGTTGAAAGTGTGAAAAAACTCCTCCTGGGTCCGCTCCTTCCCCGCCAGGAACTGGATGTCGTCGATAAGGAGAACGTCAACATTGCGGTACTTTTCACGGAACTTGAGCGTCTCGTTGAGCTTGAGCGCGTCAATCAACTCGTTGGTGAACTTCTCCGTGGTGATATAGATCACCTTCAGGTTCCCGTTGCGGGCCAGGATGTGCTGGCCGATGGCGTGCAGCAGGTGCGTCTTCCCCAGACCGACGCCGCCGTAAATGAAGAGCGGGTTGTAGGCGCGGGACGGAGCCTCGGCCACGGCAAGAGCGGCGGCGTGCGCAAAGCGGTTCGAGTTCCCGATGACAAAAGTATCGAAGGTATAGCGCGGGTTAAGCGGCGAGGCGCCGGTCGATGCATCGGGCCGCGCCTGGCAAAAGGTATAGAAGGGCTCTTCGTTCTCTAGGATGAACCGGACCGCCAGTTCGGTGCCGAGGGCCTGAGTGAAGGCCTGCTTAAGCAATGGAGCATACCGCTGCGTGAGCCAGTCTCGGGAAAAGTTGTCCGAGACAACGAAGTAAATGGTGTTGTCGTTGCAGGCGACCGGACGCAGAGGCCGGAGCCACTTTTCGAAGGAGTGTTTGGCTACGACCTTCTCCAGCTTGGCCATGATTTCGCTCCAGAGCTGGCGGATTTCAGAGCCCGTCACGGTCTTCCCCCTTGAGGAGTTTGTTAAACAAAATTTTAAAAATTTTCACTGATTGACAAAACCGTCCACAGGCTTGTTCACAGTCTGTGGAAAAGAAGGAAGCAGCACCTTAGGACCGTCAACTTTAATCGTAGCAGATAAGGGTTGTTTTAGCAACCGGTCTTTTTGCCCGGGCGGTTTGGGACCAGGGTTTCTTGCTTGACCGGCGAACAAGGCTTAAGATATAATTTTCTGTGTCCGCAACTGCGACGGTTTGTTTGTCCGGAGGAGGGATCGTCTTGAAAAGAACTTACCAGCCGAAGGTGAGGCGGCGGAAGCGGGTGCACGGCTTCCTCAAGCGGATGCGCACTCGCGCCGGGCGGGAGGTAATCCGACGGCGCAGGCTGAAGGGTAGGAAGAGACTGACTGCCTAAAGCTGATGTTGGGCAGGTGCGGTGTTACGGACTCGGGCGGCGCCGGTTTGAGGAAGTGTTCCGTCGGGGGCGCGCGGCGGCGGCGGGGAGTGTGGTTGTGTTGATCCTGCCGAATCAACTGCCCGTCTGCCGGATCGGCTTTGCGGTGAGCAGGCAGGTCGGCGGCGCGGTTCGGCGGAACAGGGTGCGCCGGGTGTTGCGCGAAGTGAGCCGGCACCACCCGGAGTGGTTTCGGCCGGGCTATGATTACGTTTTACTGGGCAGAAAAGCGGTCGGCGAAGAGGGTTACGGGGCGGTCGCGCGGGCCGTCAGGCAGGCGCTGAGCCGTCTGAGACAGGACAGGGAAGTATGAAGCGGGCGGTTTTACTCCTCATAAGAGTCTACCGGGGGGCAATCTCTCCCTACCTTTTGCCCCGGTGCCGTTTTTATCCGAGTTGTTCCGAGTATTCCCTCGAGGCGGTTGCACGTTACGGGGTTTTTAAAGGCGGGGTCCTTGCCGTACGGCGGATTCTGCGCTGTCACCCTTTTCATCCCGGCGGGTATGACCCGGTCCCCTGATGTTTTAAGGAGGTAGAAAAAAGAATTGAGAGAATTGTTCGGCTCGCTCGTAAAGGGAATGACCTTTTTGTTGACCTGGCTTTACAACGGTACCGCCGCGGTGGGATTGCCGAGTTACGGGCTGGCGATCATCCTGCTCACGGTGATCGTGCGGGTCCTGCTCTACCCGCTGAATTACAAGCAGATGCACTCGATGCTGGCGCTGCAGCGCTTGCAGCCGAAGGTGAAGGAGATCCAGGAGAAGTACCGGAAGGATCCCCAGAAGCTGCAGCAGAAGATGATGGAGTTGTACCAGGAGCACGGCGTGAATCCGCTCGGGGGATGCCTTCCCCTGTTGATTCAGCTGCCGATCCTGATCGCGCTTTACTCGGCGCTGCTGCACTTCCCGTATGCGGTTGCAGAGCACGCGCGCTTTCTGTGGGTCCCCAGCCTGAGCGGCAAGGATCCCTACTTCCTCCTCCCCATCCTGGCGGGAGCAACGACCTACTGGCAGATGCGGGTCACCCCGCAGGCGGGCGGGCAGGAACAGATGCAGCGGATGATGACGCTTACCATGCCGGTGCTGTTCCTGTGGATCAGTTCGACCCTTCCAGCCGGGCTGGCGCTTTACTGGGTCACGTTCAACGTGTTGAGTGTGGGACAGCAATACCTGATCAACAGGCGTCTTTTGGCGGGAAAGGAGGCCGTACAAACCGATGAAGGAAGTAATAAAGAGCGCAAGAACGGTAGCGGAGGCGGTGCAGGCCGCGTTGCAGGAGCTGCAAGCCAGTCAGGAAGAAGTAGCCGTGGAGGTGCTCAGCGAACCGACGAAGGGGTTGTTCGGGCTCGTCGGGGGAAAACCGGCCGTCGTCAGGGTAACACTTAGGGAAACGGTTGGAACCCGGGCGCGGGTCCTGGTGGAGAGTGTTCTCGGTGCGATGGGGTTGACGGGAGAGGTGTCCGTGTTTGAAGACGGAGAGGGCGTACATCTGGAGATTCGGGGCGAGAAAATGGGGGTCCTGATCGGCAGGAGGGGGGAAACGTTAAACGCGCTGCAGTACCTGGTCGGGCTGGCGGTGAACCGGAGCGAGTCGGAGAAACGGCGGGTGCAGCTTGACGTGGAGGGATACCGCAAAAAGCGGGAGGAAACCCTGCGGGAATTAGCGCTGAAGCTGGCGGAGAAGGCGAAGCGGCGTGGGCGCAACGTCGTGCTGGAACCGATGAGTTCGCAGGAGCGCCGGGTGATTCACATGGCGCTCAAGGGCCGGAACGACATTTATACGTTCAGCGAGGGGGAAGAACCCTTTCGGAAGATCGTGATCTCCCCCCGAAGGTAGCGGGTGATGCGGTGCGCGGGGATACCATTGCTGCTATTGGGACGCCTCTCGGCGAGGGAGGGATCGGGATTGTCCGGGTGAGCGGCCCGGACGCGATCAGGATCGCAGAGAAGGTATTTTTGCCCAGGAAGAAGCAGGATTGGGCGGAAGGACCGGGATATCGCCTGTTTTACGGATACGCGGTTGACCCAGAAAACGGGGCGGTTATTGATGAGGTCCTTCTTTCTTTTATGCGCGCGCCGTACAGCTACACCACAGAGGACGTGGTGGAGGTGAACTGTCACGGAGGCTTCGTGGCCGTGCGGAAGGTGCTGGAAGCGGTGCTCCGTGCAGGCGCCCGGTTGGCGGAGCCGGGAGAGTTTACACAGCGCGCGTTTCTCGGGGGGCGGATTGACCTGTGCCAGGCGGAGGCCGTCCTGGATGTCATCCGCGCGGTAACCGAGGAAGGCTTGCGGGTGGCCCAGGGACAGTTGCAGGGGCGCCTGACCAGGGAGATCCGCACGCTGCGGGAGGAAGCGGTAGCGCTCCTCGCTGCCGTGGAAGCGGGGATTGATTTTCCGGACGACGTCCCGGGACCGGCCCGGGAAGAGGTGGTCCAGGACCTGCGGGCGCTGAGGGAGAAAGGCGAGGCACTGCTGGCAAACGCCGCCGCGGGCGCCGTGTACCGGGATGGCGTAGTCACCGTCTTGGCGGGAAAGGCGAACGTGGGGAAATCCTCCCTCTTGAACGCCCTGGCCGGCAGGGAGCGGGCCATCGTGACGGCGATTCCGGGGACGACGCGGGACATCGTGGAGGAGATTGTCAACGTCAACGGGATACCGCTGCGGGTAATGGACACCGCGGGTATCCGGGAGGCGGTGGAGGAGGTTGAACGGATCGGCGTCGCCCGGGCCCGGGAGGCACTGGCATCGGCGCAACTGGTGATCGTGGTGCTGGATGCGGCAGCCGGGCTTACGGGAGAGGACGAGGCGGTCTTTCGGGCGTCGGCGGAGCGGGAGCGGATCGTGGTGGTGAACAAGGTGGACCGGGTGGCGGAACCGCTGCCGCCGGAAGCGATCAGGCCGCTGGCCGCGGAGGCGCCGGTGGTTTACCTTTCGGCGCTGACCGGGGCCGGGCTGGACCGGTTACGGCGGGCCATCAGCGAGAAAGTTTTCGGAGGCCGGGTTTTGCGGCCGGACGAGGTATTGGTCAGCCGGGTACGGCACCGCGAAGCCCTCGAGCGCTTCGTGGGCCGGATAAAGGCGGCAGAGGATGGCCTCTCGGGCGGTCTGCCGGAGGATGTGGCCAGCCTCGACCTGCGGGCGGCGGTCGCCGCCCTGGGTGAGATTACCGGGGAAACGGTGACGGAAGACGTGGTGGAGGGAATCTTCCGGGATTTCTGCGTGGGCAAGTGAGGTGTCGTGGTGTATTCGGCAGGGGAGTACGACGTAATCGTGATCGGCGCCGGGCACGCCGGGTGCGAGGCGGCGCTCGCCGCGGCCAGGATGGGGATGCGGACGCTGCTGTTGACGCTTAACCGGGACTACGTGGCCCTGATGCCCTGCAACCCGGCGATAGGCGGCCCCGCCAAGGGGCACCTGGTACGGGAAATCGACGCGCTGGGGGGCGAGATGGGGCTGAATACGGACCGGGCGGCGATCCAGGTGCGGATGTTGAACACCGGAAAGGGGCCGGCGGTACGTGCGCTGCGGGCGCAAACAGATAAAGAAACTTACCAGCGCGAGATGCGGCGGGTGCTGGAGGAGGAGCCGCGGCTGCACCTCCGGCAGGCGCGGGTCGAGCGGATCGTCGTCGCGGGAGACGGTATCCGGGGCGTGCTGACGGAGACAGGGGCCTTTTTTGCGACGCGGGCCCTCGTGGTGACAACGGGGACCTACCTGCGGTCGCGGATCGTAGTGGGAGACGTGGCCTACGCAGGGGCGCCGAACGGCCAGCTTCCGGCCGTTGGGCTGGCGGAGAGCCTGCGGGAACTCGGACTGGCTCTGGGGCGGTTCAAGACGGGAACCCCGCCGCGCGTGGACCGGCGGACGGTGGATTTCAGTAAGATGATTCCCCAGCACGGGGATCCGGCGCCGGCAGGCTTCTCCTTTATGGGGCGGTGTCAGGTGAGGGATCAGGAGCCGTGCTGGCTGACTTACACCACTCCGGAAACCCACCGGATCATCCGGGAGAACCTGGACCGGTCGCCGCTTTTCGCGGGGGTGATCGAAGGGCGGGGCCCACGGTACTGTCCTTCAATAGAGGATAAAGTAGTTCGGTTCAGCCGGGAGCGGCACCAGGTTTTTGTGGAGCCGGAGGGCAGGAATTCGGGCGAAATGTACATCCAGGGGCTCAGCACGAGCATGCCGGAAGATGTGCAGGTGGCCATGCTGCGGACGGTGCCCGGCTTGGAGAGGGCGGTGATCACCCGCACGGGCTACGCCATCGAGTACGACTACGTGGTGCCGACGCAGTTGACGCCCTACCTCTTGGTAAAGGGGATCGCGGGACTCTTTTTGGCGGGCCAGATCAACGGCACCTCGGGGTACGAGGAAGCGGCGGCCCAGGGAATCGTCGCCGGGATAAACGCGGTGCTCTTTGTCCGGGGGGAGGAGCCGCTGGTCATCGGACGGGACGAGGGTTACATCGGCGTGCTGATTGACGACCTGGTGACGAAGGAAACGGAAGAGCCTTACCGCTTGCTGACGGCACGGGCGGAGTACCGGCTGCTGCTCAGGCAGGACAACGCCGACCTCCGGCTTACCGAAAAAGGGAGGCGCGTCGGGCTCGTGGACGACGAGCGGTATACCGTTTACATGCGGCGGCAGGAAGCGATCGTACGGGAGCTGGAACGGTTGAAGGAAGTGGTGGTGCCGCCGGAGGTGGCCGGCAGGGTGGTGGCGGAAAAAGGAGGAACCCCTCCGGCGCGGGCGTTAAGTGCGGCGGAGTTGCTGCGGCGGCCGGAAGTCGGTTATGCGGATATGGTCGCGGCGGGGGTGGTTCCCGGGGGTGTGTCGGCGGAAGTTGCCTGCGAGGTGGAGAGCCAGATAAAGTACGAGGGCTATATCCGGCAGCAGGTGGCGGAAGTGGCGCGGTTTCGGAAGATGGAGGACAAGAAACTGCCGCCGGATTTGGATTACGACGCAGTCCGGGGGCTTTCAAACGAGGGGCGGGAAAAGCTGAAGCGGGTCCGGCCGGTGTCAGTCGGCCAGGCGGCGCGAATCAGCGGGATTTCCAGCGGGGACATCGCGGCGTTGTTGATCCACCTCAAGCGGGTCGAACGGGAGCGGGGTGACCGGAAATAATTCCCAGGGGCGCCGGGTGGCCGAGGGGTGAATTCCTGCAGGCGCTGTTCGAGGGGCTGGAGGGTCTGGGCCTGAAGCTGCCGGCCGGGGCGGCGGAGCTGCTGGGCAGGTATTACGAGTTACTGGCGGCGGCGAGGATCAACCTGAGCGGGATCAAAGGGCCGCTGGCGGTTGCGGAGAAGCACTTCGTGGATTCGCTGGCCGTGCTGACGAGGGTTTCGGTGGCGGCGGGAGAACGCCTCCTGGACGTGGGCACCGGCGCCGGGTTGCCGGGAATCCCCCTGGCCATCGCCGCACCGGATGCGGAGGTGGTCCTGCTGGAGGCGGTTCGGAAAAAGGTAAGCTTCCTGGAGGGGGTGGTGCGGGAGCTGGGGCTGGCGAATGTAAGGGTGGTGTGGGGCCGGGCAGAGGAGTTCGGCCGGAGGGAAGGCTACCGGGAGGCTTTTGACAGGGTGGCGGCGCGCGCGGTGGCACCGTTGCGGGAACTGGTTGAGTATACCCTGCCTTTCGTGCGGTTAGGGGGCCTTTTTGTGGCATGGAAGGGGCCGAGGGCCGGGGAAGAAATAGAGGAGGCGCTTGGAGCGATCGGCGTCCTCGGGGGGAAACTCCAGGCAGTCGAGGAATACCGGTTGCCGCGGGGGGGAGACCGGCGGTACCTGGTGGTGGTGCTGAAAGAGAGGCCGACGGCGCCGGCCTACCCACGGCGGGCAGGTGTGCCGCGGCGCAAACCCCTCTGAAAAAATTAGGAGGAGTTTTGTCGAAGGCGTGGAATAAAAAGACAGGAGCCCGAACAGCGGGTGTGGCGGAAGGAGAGCAGGCGGAGCGTGGGCAGGGTGATCGCCATTGCAAATCAAAAGGGCGGCGTCGCCAAAACGACGACGGCGGTGAACCTCGGTGCCTGCCTGGCCTTGATGGGGCACAAGACGCTGGTGATCGACGCCGACCCCCAGGGGAACGCTTCGAGCGGGATGGGGGTAAGTCCAAAAAGCGCCGCGCAGTCGCTGTACGATGTGCTGGTTAACGGGGTATCGCTGAAGGCGGTCCGGGTGCCCTGCCCCTCGGTACCGGGGCTTGATCTGGTGCCGGCGAGCCTGGCCCTGGCCGGCGCGGAGGTCGAGTTGGCCGGGGTGGTGGGCCGGGAGAAGATTTTGCGGGAGTCCCTTGCCGGGCTCCGGAAAGAGTATGCTTTCGTGCTGATAGACTGCCCGCCGTCGCTGGGTGTGCTGACGGTTAACGCGCTGGCGGCGGCGGATACGGTGCTGATTCCCATCCAGTGCGAGTATTACGCGCTGGAGGGGCTCGGACACCTGTTGAACACGATTCAGTTGGTGAAGCGGCGCCTGAACGCCGGGCTGGAGATCGAAGGGGTTTTGTTAACGATGTTCGACGGGCGGACCAACCTGGCGATCCAGGTGGTGGACGAGGTAAAGAAGCACTTCCGGCGGAAGGTGTACCGGACGATTATCCCGCGGAACGTCCGGCTGAGCGAGGCACCGAGTCACGGGAAGCCGGTCGTGGTGTATGACCCGAAGTGCAGGGGCGCGGAAGTATATTTTGAACTGGCAAAGGAAGTGGCGGCAAGTGGCTAAGACACGGGGGCTCGGGCGGGGGCTGGACGCGTTGATCCCGGTAGTGCCGGAGGCGGGGGAGGAACTGCGGCAGGTAAAGGTGGCCGAAATCCGGCCGAACCCGCGGCAGGCGCGTGAAACGTGGGATGAGGAAGGCATCAAAGAACTGGCCGAATCAATCGCGGAACACGGGTTGTTGCAGCCCGTGGTAGTGCGGCCGCTGGGGGACGGGTACGAGCTGGTAGCGGGCGAGAGGCGCTGGCGCGCGTGCCGTTTACTTGGCTGGGAGAGCATTCCGGCGCTGGTGCGCGAGTACGACGAGGTCGGTACGGCAACCGCACTGCTGGTGGAAAACCTGCAGCGGGAGAACCTTAACCCGCTCGAGGAGGCGCTGGCGTACCGCCGCCTGATCGAGGAATTCGGGCTGAGCCAGGAAGAGGTGGCGCGGCGGGTTGGCAAGAGCCGGGCGGCGGTGGCCAACGGCCTGCGGCTTTTACATCTGCCGCCGGGGGTGTTGCGGCTCTTAAAGACCGGGGAACTGACCGCGGGGCACGCGCGGGCGCTTTTGAGCATCGGGGACCGGGCAGTGCAGGAGGGCCTGGCGCGGGAGGCGGTGGAAAGAGGGCTGTCGGTGCGTGCCGTCGAGGCGGCGGTGAAACGGCGCGCGAAGAGAGGGGCGGAAAGAGCGGGAGCGGCGGTGGACGAAGAAATGGCCGCCGCGGCGGCGGAACTGGCAGCGTTTTTCGGCGCGGCGGTGAAAGTGCGGCCCGCGCGGCGGCGGTGGCGGCTGGAGGTATACTTCGGGAGCAAGGACGAGATCCGGGAGCTTGTCGGACGCCTCCGTGGCCGGCGGGAGGTTTCACGTGAAACTTGACGGTGAAACAGTCGGGAAATGGACGACTTTACCAGAGGGTTAGTGCTGGGCCTGCTGATCGGTGAAGGGCACTTTGGCGGCGACGGGAAACAGGCGCAGGTGACCCTGCGGATGCACGTCCGCCACGAAGCGCTGTTTTCCTGGCTGCTTCAGGCCGTGCCCGGTTCCCGGCTTTACGGCCCCTACCGGCACGGCGGTCGTGCCTACTACCAGTGGATGGTGCGCGGCACCTCCCTTCGGGAACTCCTTCGCCAGGTTGAGCATGTCCCGCTTCAGGAAATCGACCCGCCCACATACGCCCGCCTGCGCAAGATGAAAGACGAATACGGCCTGCGCTGAAGGCGCGGTCTTTGTGATGGAGAAGGTGGGGCTTTTGGTACAGGAATTACTTGCCCGCTACGAAGTTGTCATCCTGGGGACCCTGGGATTCATTGCCGGCGGCGCACTCCTTTGCACCCTGTTCCTCTGCTTCAAGCTCAGCAGCCTGAGCCGGCGCTACCAGATTCTCGCCCGGCTGGCGCGCGACCCCCAGGCCGTGGCCAATTTGGAAAAAACGCTGGCGGGGCTTGAGCGCCTGCAGCTCCGGGTTGACGCCCTGAGCGGGGAGCAGGAGCGGCTGGGCCTGCTGTTGCGCCGCTGCACCCGCACGCCTGCCCTGAAGCGGTTTAACGCTTTTGACGACGTGGGGAGCAACCTCAGTTTCAGCCTGGCGCTCCTGGACGGTGAGGGGAACGGCGTGATTCTCACCAGTCTGTACGGGCGCCAGGAGTCTCGCACCTACGCCAAGAAAATCGAGGGTGGTACGGCCCAAACGCGTCTTTCCGCAGAAGAAGAAGAAATCTTGAATACGGCACGTTCGCGGATTTAGCAGCATCCCCGGTAATTCTTTTAGGAACAGACCGGCCGGGCCATGATAATCGTGGGAGGGGAAAAGATGTTTGCGGACCGCAAGGATGCCGGCCGCCGGTTGGCGGAAAGGCTGGCAGGTCGCGACTACCCCGGCGGCCTGGTGCTGGCCATTCCCCGCGGCGGGGTCGTGGTGGGTGCCGAGATCGCCCGGGCGCTGCAACTGCCGCTCGATATCATCATCCCGCGTAAGATCGGGGCACCACACAACCCCGAACTGGCAATCGGCGCCGTAACCCAGGACGGGACCGCCATCTTTAACGAGGCCCTTCTCGCCCAGTTTTACCTTCCCCCGGAAGAACAGGAGCACCTGATCAGCACGGCGGTGGCGGAAATCAGCCGCCGGATGCGCCTCTACCGCGGGGACCGGCCGCCGGTTTCCTGGCGCGACCGGACGGTAATCCTCGCGGACGACGGCATCGCCACCGGTTTTACCGTCGTGGCGGCGCTGCGCTCTCTGCAGAAGGCCGGTCCCCGGAAAATCATCCTTGCGGTGCCGGTGGCTCCCCCCGATACCCTGGAGCGGCTGCGTTCCGAAGTGGACGAGTTGGTCTGCCTGCTGGCTCCCGAGTTTTTCATGGCCGTAGGCCAGTTTTACCACCACTTCGACCAGACCACCGATGCCGAGGTTATCGCGCTCCTCAAGGAACTCGGTCCGGACGGGGCGGATGACTCCACGGACACCTTCCCGGCATAAACACGGGCGACCCAACCCATACTACCATTAAAGAGCGCCTTGCTTTAAATCCTGCAAGGCCGCATGAGGAGGGTCTGCCATGCCTACCATTGCGGTTGACGAAGGGCTTGCACCGGTGCGAAACCTTTTGCGCCGGGAAGGATTCGAGGTGGTTCACCCCGAGGAAGCGGCCCGCGCGTCCGTCCTGGTCACGACCGGAACGGAGCAAAACGTCCTGAATATCCAGGACGTCACCGTCGGGATCCCGATCATCAACGCCCGGGGCAAGACACCGGCAGAGATTTTGGACGCGGTCAAAGATGTGCTGGGGCAGGCATGAGCCCGGCCCGCCGCGGACCCCGCGTAAGATAAAAAAAGGCGTACCCGCGCAAGGTACACCTGAAAACTCTCCCCGACCCGCTGTGGTCGGCTCCTCTTTTAGTTACGGTAGCGCGCTTTTCGCGCACGCGGCCTCTCTTTTCTGTGCCACCTCCAGCAGCGCTGCCGCGATGACCTCGGCTTGGCTCATTACCACGTGGAGGCGGGTGTTCTGAAGCACGACGTATTCCATAAACCCCCCCACGTTTACCACCGCGGTAATGTGCAGGTGGCCCACCGGAGGGAGCGACTTGTTCACCCCTGCCCCGGGAAGAAGCGGACCGCTTCCGACGCTGATGACCCCGACGCTGTCCACGTGCCCCAGCGAAGCGTCCACCGCAATAATAAAAGCGTTCCTGTAGCGCCTGGTGATCTCCTGGATTTTCTCCTTGAGGTTCGTGGCGTGCACCGGACCGGACAGCGTCCCGTAAACGTGAAAAGGATTGTCCGGCGCTCCGGCGACCTTACTCCCGACCAGCGGCCCGAGGGCGTCGCCGGTGGAACGGTCCGTACCGATGCAGAGCAGCACCCACGGTACGTTGTAGGCCCGGGACAGGTCAAGGTGCGCATAAATGGTGTCGGCCAGGCGCCCGATGGCGTCCGGTTCTTCGTAATGGATTCTGAACCGCGGCAGGATCGCCTCTACTGTAGCGTGGGTAATCGCCAGTTTCTCTTCTTCCACGAACAACACCTCCGGCGCCTGCAGGTAAAAAACTAATATAATTATTGCCAGGGGAGAGGGGATTTATTCCGCTTTTACCTTGGAGGCGAAAAAGAGGAATTTGCGTCGTTTTGCGCGAATCTCCTTTACAAAGGAGCTGTCGCGTGATGAACTGGCTGGACGTCATTTTGATCCTGCTACTGGCGGGCGGGGCCTTCCAGGGACTGCGAACCGGGCTGGTTCTGAGCTGCATCCGCCTTGCCGGCATCGGGGTGGCTTTCTTCGTGGCGACGCGCTGGTACCAGCCGCTCGGGGACTTTCTGGAGCAGCAGTGGCACCTGGCTGATTTTCTGGCGGCGTGGCTTGCGCATTTCTGGAAGCTCCCCCTATACGGGTTGCCTCCTGAAGCCGCCCAGGCCTTGCTGCCCGCTGAAACACTGGGGCTTTCCGGTGCGCCGGGGACGGCGGCCGCTCCAGATGCCGGCGCGGACCTCGTCTTCCGCCTGGCCCGGAGCATCGTGAACGCAGGGGCCTTTATTTTCCTCTTCATCGTTACCGAACGCGTCTGGTTCTTCGTTGGCCGCAGCGCAACCTTTTTCCGCCGCTGGCTTCTCTTCCTGCCGCTGGACCGCCTCGGCGGCCTGTTGTTTGGCGCCGTCTGGGGTGTTGTCGGCGGGGCGGTGGTCATCCTGCTGTTGCGCTATGTGGCGGGCTTAGGGGCAGGCGTGCTGGGCCCGGAAAATTTCCTGACCCGGGCCCTGGGCACGGCGACGCTGGTTCCCTATTACGAAGGATTGGTTCGGGCGGCCGGCGCCTTCCTTCCGGGGGCGGGCGTGACGGTTTGACGGCGAAACCGGGCACGTGCAGGCGGGTGAGTGCATGCTGAATCTGCAGGTCGGGGCCATCGTGCGCTTGAAGAAGCGCCACCCGTGCGGCAGTGAGGAGTGGGAGGTGCTGCGCACGGGTGTCGACATTCGCATCAAATGCTGCGGGTGCGGCCGGGTCGTCCTGCTTCCCAGGGAAAAGTTTTTACGCCTGCTGCGGACGAAGGGCGGATTGTCCGCGCCCTGACGGCTGGAAAAAAGAAGTTGCCGTCTCCGGAGCGGTGTGGTAAAATAACACCGTTCCGGTTTTCCCGTTGGCGCGCCGCCGCTCTCCCGGCGCGAAGGGAGTAGACGTGGCCGCCGCCTCGGGAAGGAATCATTTCGGCTCCCTGCCCCGTTTGGAAGCGGGGCCGTTTTAGACCGGAGGGAGGTGAGAAAGTGCGCCGCTACGAGACCATGTACATTTTGCGGCCCGGGTTGGAACAGGAGGCGTTGGATGCCGCGGTCGAACGTTTCAAGGGCGTGCTTGAAGGACAGGGAGGCACCGTAGAACGCATTGACCGCTGGGGCAAGCGCCGGTTGGCTTACGAAATTGCCAAGGAAAAAGAGGGTTATTACGTGGTGATGGACTTTCAAGCGGAACCGCCGGCGGTGAAAGAGCTCGACCGGGTCTTCAAGCTTTCGGGGGACGTGTTGCGGCACCTGATTGTTCTTAAAGATTAGAGGGGGCGGGGCTGTGTTAAACCGGATTATTTTGATCGGCAGGCTGGTACGGGACCCGGAACTCCGCTATACTCCCGGCGGCACCGCGGTGGCGAGTTTCACTGTGGCGGTCGACCGCCCGTTCGGGAAACAGGGCGAACGGCAGGCGGACTTTATCGACATCGTGGTGTGGCAGAAACAGGCCGAGGTGTGCCACCGTAACCTTACGAAGGGGCGGCTGGTCGCGGTCGAGGGGCGGCTCCAGGTGCGGTCCTACGAGGACAACCAAGGCATCCGGCGGCGTGCGGCCGAGGTCGTTGCGGATTCCGTGCGGTTTTTGGATCGCCCGCGCGAAGGCGAGAAACCCGCACAGGCGGATGCCGGAGCTAAAGAAGATTTCGGCGAACCTTTCGGGCAGGCGGTCGATTTTTCGGAGGATGACATACCTTTTTAAAGCATAGCAGCCGTTTCTTAAGAAAATCAGAGCCGCACAAGCTTAGTATATATTGTTAGTACGCATATTAACTGTAATTACAGAGATAGCGCTGGCGCCTCATGCGGTGTCTGGCGGTGAGAACCGCGGAAAATCCGCCTTGACAGCCGTGAACGGGATGTTTTGGGCGTAGGCGCGTCTCTGCAAGGGGGTTTGAAAAGTTGGCAAAACGCGAACGCGGTTACGGGCGGCGGAAAAAGCGGATCTGCAGTTTTTGTGTGGAAAAACTTCCCGAGGTGGATTACAAGGACGCGGCCCGGTTGAAAAAGTACATCACGGAGCGGGGCAAAATCCTGCCGCGCCGGATTTCTGGTAATTGTGCCCGCCACCAGCGCATGCTTACGGTGGCGATTAAGCGTGCCAGGATCATGGCCCTCCTGCCCTTCGTAAGCGAGTAGGCGGGGCGGATTCGCAGCGGAAGGAGCCTGGTGTTGGACAGCCAAGTCACCAGGCGCTTCTTTTCTAAGCACGGAGTTTGAGGAAGGAAATATTGCCCTGTCTGCCGAAAAGGTCTCTGGAGGGTTTCCGGGTGTGTCTGCAGCACGGTTAAGGAGGTAGGCTTCGTGCGGGTCGTGCTTTTAAAGGACGTTCCTTCGCTGGGCAGAGCGGGCGACGTCGTGACGGTGGCCGAGGGATACGCCCGCAACTATCTCATTCCCAGGCGCCTGGCGGAGCCGGCTTCGGAGAAGCGGCTGCAGCAGATAGACCACGCCCGCCGCCAACGCGAGAAGAAAACGCAGGCGGCCGTCCAACGGGCCGAGGAACTGGCGGCCCGGCTGCAGGAGGCAACCGTTCCGGTGCGCGTCAAGACGGGCGGGGGAAACCGGCTTTTCGGTGCGGTGACGGCCAAGGATATTGCCGAGGCGATCGCAAGGGGGCACGGCGTCACGCTCGACAAGAAGCAGGTCCTGCTGAAGGCACCCCTCAAAGAGGTTGGCACGTACACGGTCGGGGTTAAGCTCGCCCCCGGGGTGACCGCCTCCGTCAAGGTCGTGGTGATCCCGGAGTAAGGCGCGGCGATAGCTTTTTTGTGGGTAGGGCGAGGGCCGCGGTGTGCGCTGCATATCGCGGGGTGGTGGCGGGAGGGTCAGCAGCGGAGCGCGGGGTCGCAGGCAGTACCGGCGGAGTCAGAATAGGCTTCTTGATGTTTGCGCATTTAAAGAGACGTCCGACTACTACTCCAAACTTCCAGCTTCCTTATTCAGGTGGGTGAGCGCGGCTTGGCTACGGAGGCTTTAGATCGGCAGCCGCCCCAGAGTGTTGATGCGGAACAGGCGGTTCTGGGGGCGATCCTCCTGGACCCGGACGCGATCCACCGGGTAGTGGACGTGGTGCGGGCGGAAGACTTTTACCAGGAGGCGCACCGCCTGATTTACGAAACGATGCTCACTCTGGACGATGCCGGCACGCCCATTGACATCATCACGGTCACGGAGGGTTTGCGCCGGACAGGGCTCCTGGAGCGGGCGGGCGGCGCAAGCTATGTGGTCGCCCTCGCCGACGTGGTCCCAACCACGGCGCACGTGGAGCATTACGCCCGCCTGGTGGCGGAAAAGGCGCTGCTGCGGACGCTCATTCAGGCGGCGACCCGCATCCGGGAGATGGGGTACGAGGCGGACCGGGACCCCCGCCACCTTTTGGGCGAGGCCGAGCGCCTGATCATGGACCTGGCGCAGGACAAGGCGGGGTCCGCCTTTTCATCATTGAAGGAAGTTCTGGAAGCAGTCTTGAACCACGTGGAAGAGGTTTACCGGGCGCAGGGGGAAATGCTGGGCCTGCCGACCGGTTTCACCGACCTGGACCGCCTGCTCAGCGGCCTTTGGCCCCAGGACCTGATCATCCTGGCGTCCCGGCCGAGCATGGGGAAAACCTCCCTGGCGCTTTCCATTGCCGTGAACGTGGCCAGGAAGGGGACACCGGTGGGGTTTTTCAGCCTGGAGATGTCCAAGGAGCAACTGGTGCAGCGTTTGCTGACGGCGGAGGCCAGGATCGACCACAAACGCCTCCGGACCGCCCGGCTCGATGACGAAGACTGGCAGAAGCTTACCGAAGCGGCCGCTTGCATCGCGGCATTACCCCTGTTTATCGACGACACCCCGGCGCTCAACGTCCGGGAGATGCGCGCCCGGGCGAAACGGCTGAAGGCGGAGCGGGGGCTCGGGCTGATCATCGTTGACTACCTGCAGTTGATGCAGTCCACGCGGCGGGTGGAGAACCGCCAGCAGGAAATCGCCGACATCTCCAGGTCGCTTAAAGGACTGGCCAAGGAACTCGGCGTTCCCGTACTGGCACTGTCGCAGCTCAGCCGGGCGGTGGAGCAGCGGCAGGAGAAGCGGCCGGTGATGTCCGACCTGCGCGAATCGGGGTCGCTTGAGCAGGACGCCGACGTGATAATGTTCATTTACCGGGAGGAATACTACCGTCCGGAGACCGAGCGGAAAGGGATCGCCGAGATTATCGTCGCCAAGCAGCGCAACGGTCCGGTAGGAATGGTGGAACTCGCGTTTTTGAAAGAGCTTACTTGTTTCGTCAACCTGGCGTGGGAATTCTAATTTTAGTAAGCGGCGGTATCCCTTCCAAAAATTAACCAGGCTGGGCAACCGGTGGAAGCGGTTTAAATTTCAGATGAGGAGTGCGGTCAATTGGTTGACAGCATGCCGGTTTTCAACTATACTCTCATGGGTTTGAGTGCTTTAACTTTCTGGGAAGAGGGACGATTTTGGCGGAAAAGTTGTACGACGTGATCATCGTGGGTGCCGGCCCGGCGGGAATCTTCACCGCACTCGAGTTGGTGAAAAAGAACCCCGGACTCAGAATTGTAATGCTCGACAAGGGCTGGGACATAAAGAGCCGGGTCTGCCCTTCCAGGAATAACGGCGGTTTTTGCCGCCGCTGCGCTCCCTGTGCCACCGTTTGCGGTTGGGGCGGCGCCGGTGCGTTCAGCGACGGGAAGTTAACGCTCTCTGCAGAAGTAGGGGGGAGTCTCGAAGAGTATATCGGCCGGGATTACCTGAAGGAGTTAGTCAATTACGTCGACGGGATTTACCAGGAGTTCGGCGCCCCGCCGGTGGTTTACGGCGCGGGTGCGGAGGACGAGTACGAAGAACTAATGAAACAGGCGGTTTTTGCCGGTCTGCGGGTCGTCCCGGTGCCGATCAGGCACGTGGGAACCGGGCGGTGTGCCGAGATTCTGGGCGAAATGAAGGCCTTTCTGGCACCGCGGGTGGAAATCCGGCTGCACTGCCCGGTGAGCAGGATCCTGGTAGCGAAAAAGCGTGCTTACGGTGTCAGGACGGCCGAGGGCGAGGTCCTGCACGGCCGCTGCGTAGTGGTTGCTCCCGGGCGGGAGGGCGCGGGCTGGCTGCGCCAGGAGGCCAAGCGGCTGCACCTTGAAATGGCCGTTAATCCGGTCGACATCGGCGTCCGCGTCGAGGTGCCCCGGGCGGTTTTGGAGCCCCTGACGGAACGGTTTTACGAGGTGAAGTGCATCTACTATTCCCGGACCTTTGAGGATAAAATACGCACCTTCTGCATGAATCCCGGCGGCGAGGTGGTCATGGAAAACAACGACGGTGTGGTTACCGTCAACGGCCACGCGCACGCCTACCGGAAAACGGAGAACACCAACTTTGCGGTTCTGGTCAGCAAGACGTTCACCGAGCCGTTTAAAGAGCCGATTGCGTACGGGCGCCACATCGCCAGCCTGGCCAACCTCTTAGGCAACGGCGTGATCGTCCAGCGGCTGGGAGACTTTCTCGCCGGGCGCCGGACGAACCCGGAGCGGCTCGCCAAGGGGCTGGTACGGCCGACGCTCACGGAGGCCACCCCCGGGGACCTGAGCCTGGTGTTCCCGTACCGGCACCTGATCGGGATCGTCGAAATGTTAGAGGCGTTGAACAAGGTGGCGCCGGGCGTTTACTCGCGGGACACGCTTTTGTACGGGGCGGAAGTGAAGTTTTACTCCTCCAGGCTCAGCCTGAGTTCCTGCCTGGAGACCCGGGTGCAGCACCTCTTTGCCGCCGGCGACGGTGCCGGGGTGACGCGGGGATTGGTCCAGTCTTCCGCTTCCGGGGTGATTGTGGCGCGGGAGATTTTGAAACGACTTGGGGGGTAAAGGAAGATTGGGTACGGTAGTGCTCGTCGGTGCTCAGTGGGGCGACGAAGGCAAAGGTAAGGTGACCGATTTTTTGGCTGCCCGGGCAGACATCATCGTCCGGTACCAGGGGGGAAATAACGCCGGGCACACGGTGGTGGTGGGGGAGGAGGAATTCCGGCTCCACCTGCTCCCCTCGGGCATCCTCCACCCCGAAAAGACGTGCATCATCGGTAACGGCGTGGTGGTGGACCCGGCCGTGCTGGTGGCCGAGATCGAGGGTCTGAAGCGGCGCGGGATAAAAATGGCCCGTCTGCTCATCAGCGAGCGTGCCCACCTCATCTTCCCCTACCACCGGCTTCTGGACGGGGCGGAGGAGAAGCGCAAGGGAAACGGCCGGATCGGCACGACCGGGCGGGGTATCGGCCCCGCTTACGTTGACAAGATGGCGCGGGTGGGCATCCGGATGAGCGACCTCCTCGAGGACGCGACCTTCAGCCGCCAATTGGGAGAAAACGTCACCTTTAAAAACACCCTTTTTGAACGCGTTTACGGCTCGGAAGGCGTTTCCCTGCCGGAAATCTTCGATGCTTACCGGGAATACGCCGCCATTCTCCGGGAGTATGTCGCCGACACCGGGGTTTTCCTGCACCAGGCGATCACGGCGGGGAAAAACGTACTGTTCGAGGGCGCGCAAGGAACCCTCCTCGACATCGACCACGGCACCTACCCCTTTGTGACGTCGTCGAGTCCTACGGCCGGCGGCGCCTGTCTCGGGGCGGGTATCGGACCCAGGGTGATTGACCGGGTGCTGGGGGTTGCCAAGGCATATACCACGCGGGTGGGTGGCGGTCCTTTCCCCACGGAGCTTAAGGGCGACCTGGGTGAGATAATCCGCAACCAGGGGCGGGAATTCGGCACAACTACCGGCCGGGCGCGGCGGTGCGGCTGGTTCGACGCGGTGATTGCCCGTTACGCAGCGCGGGTGAACGGGCTGGATTACCTTTGCGTCACCAAGTTAGACGTACTTACCGGGATCCCGGTGCTGAAAATCTGCCGGGCATACCGGTACCAGGGAAAAGAGATTACGGATTTTCCCGCCAGCACCAGTGTTTTGGATGCGTGCGAGCCGGTCTACGAAGAGCTGCCGGGGTGGGAAGAGGACATCACCGGCGCCCGGAGGCTGGAAGACCTGCCGGAAAACACGCGGCGCTACCTGGAGCGGCTGTCTTTCCTGGCCGGATTGCCGGTAGCGCTCATTGGCGTGGGCCCGCGCCGGGAGCAGACCATCGTTTGTCACGATGCCTTTAGCTGTTGACAGCCTTTCTGTCGTTGGGGTAAAATGTTTTTGTAGGGTCAAGGTGGCCCCATGGTCAAGTGGACTAAGACACCGGTCTTTCAAGCCGGTAACCCGGGTTCGAATCCCGGTGGGGTCACCATTTTGGAAGTTAGAGGTTGGAGGCTGGAGGTTGGAACAAACGATGGAATTCGCGTAGCGAATTCCCACAAAAATTCCAACTTCCAACCTCCAACATCGTGCCTCTAAAATGCGGGTGTAGCTCAACGGTAGAGCACCAGCTTCCCAAGCTGGGGGCTGCGGGTTCGATCCCCGTCGCCCGCTCCACTGGAACCCAGTAAACTCAAGGCCTTCCGGATTTCGGGAGGCAGTTTTTTAAAGTGCTTTGCTAACCGCTCTTTCCCCAAAGCCGCTCGCGTATTTAAGCGGCTTCGTGTGTTTTGGTCAGCCTGTAGCAGTAACATAGCAGTTGCGCGTTCCGCTGGTAGCTTGCCCAAGCCTGTTAAACCCCATACCTCCTCGCGAGGGCAATTCTCCGGCAGGCTAATCTGTAGGGTATCTGGGCAAGGCGTGCTATCTCTTGGGCGGGAATTTCTTGACCCGACTCCTTCAGAGATGCAGGCGGCACGAGAAGCAAGGCGGCAAAGTCCTCCGCCTGAGCTTCAAGCCCGGTCCTCAGGATTCCCAGGATATAGATACCGGGATCCTTGTGAAAAAAAAAGTGGCCGAGGCCGTGAGCAAATGCGTGCTTCAATTCGGATTCGGGTAAACCGCTTTTTAACGTTAGCAGCGCTATGCCGTCAGAGGTTCTGATAAAGACCTCTTTGATCCGGCCCCTGAAAGGAAAGTCTCCCAATATAAGTCCCTCTTCGAGAGCTATCCGGCGGAGGGTGTAGGCGCTTGGAAATGTGGTAATATGATACTTTTGGACTATATTAAGCACTTGATCAACCACCGTATTCACAGCCGGCCACCTCCGGTTTTTATCTTTGACAAGCACGCTCATGCTATGCTGTACACAGTCTCCTGCCTCACAGGCAATCTTTCTCTATCTGGTGAACTGTTTCGCACAGAGGCCTAAGACCTGAATAGCAGCCCCGATTTACACCTTCATAATAGACAGAAGCTTTTACCCACACATCCCCGCGCACCTCGGCCGCGCGATGAACCGCATCTCCCTTACTATTTAACTGAATCATTTATAAACCTTGCATAAACCGGCCCTTCATAACCAGCGAAGCGTTAAAACGTTTACCTTAACTCCTTTCGGCATGGCATATCTTTCACTTCTATTCCATTCCATATGTTAACACCTTAACGGGCACCTTGTGGTACCCGTTACCTGACGCTTAATTTTTTACAGGGATTCCTTCTCCCAAAACTTTTCTTACCAAAAAACGGCATCCCCGGTTCCACCTAAAATTAGCACGCATAAAAGCCACCAATTTTAGCTGGGTAGCATGAAAGAAAGAAGAACGGCCGCGTAGCCGAGGAGAACCGGGCAAAAAACCAGACGGTTCGCCGAGGCGCGCAGCCGGTATTTTCTCTAACAGAGACTCGAAAAATTTAAGGAGGGGATGAGGTGACCACACGGACATAAACCGGGCTTGGGGACGGAGTTCGCTTCTGCTGCCCTCCGTTGTTCCGCCGCCAGTTCTTCCCCCAGGCTTGCCGGTTCCAGTACCTCTACCCTGCTACCATAGTAGAGCAGCCAATCTATAAAATCCGGAGTGACAGCGAGGTGCAGGCGGGAGAGGATGCTGTCGTCGGGTTGTTTTTCTACCTGCTGGCTGGGGTGCCGGTTTTCTTCACAGATTATAGAATGCTACCCTCCTCAAACGCTGTCGAAATCCCCTCCGCTAAGAAGGGGGGGTTTTCTTGGCGGCCCGGGCCCTCTTGCGGCGCTCTCTTTCTTTCTCTATGACACGCAATGCCCACTCCCAGTGCTCCGCCAGGGATTCCTTCTCTTCTTGTGTCAGCTCCGGGATACGCTTAAGAAGATCAGCGAAACGAGGATCAGTCATGGACTGGAAGAGCCTGTCTTCCTGAAGAAGTATCCTTTGCTCCTCGTGCCGGTAGGGGCTCTTTTCTCCAGATTCCGCGCGATTATTTGTCCGGCCGAGGAGGTAGTCCACCGAGACGCTGAAGAAGTCCGCCAGCCGCTTCAGCGTTGCCGGATCGGGCGTCCGCCTGTTCCGCTCGTACATCGCAATGGTGCTCTGTCCCATATTCAAGAGTTTCGCCAACTCCGCCTGCGAAAGCCCTTTCTCCCTGCGGAGCGCTGCCAGCCTCTCTCCAAGTGGCTGCATCTAATACACCTCTTGGCGAATGTAACACGATTTGTGATATTAGCCAACAGTTTATCGCAAAAAGCAATTTTTTATGCAAAAAGGTGTTGACTTATCACGTACTGCGATTATACTTTTTTATTAAGTGCTGTTACGGTTTATCGCATGCCATTTAGTCCTTTTTGGTCCGTAAATGCTGGCGCACGCAAAGAAGGTGGTTTCCGTGCGCAACCAGAGGATGTACGCCCTTCGGCTGGAGCGGGGCCTCACCCAGGAGCAGGTTGCCGAAGCAGTGGGCATCACGCAGAGCGCTTACGCGATGATCGAGGGCGGCCACCGCTACCCGCGGAAACAGATCGCGAAAAGGCTGGCGGACTTCTTCGGGGTGACCGTAGACGAGCTTTTTTTTGCCGAGGATAATCACGCATCGCAATGGAAAACGGGAGCAAGTACGCCGCGTGATTGCCGGACGGCACATGCTGGCCACCGCACCAGGTAGGGGTAGCGGTGGCTCCGGTAGCATTGCGAAGGAGACTTGTTTAAGGAGGTGATACCCGGATAGAGCAGAGTAGAAGAGATCTACCGGGCGGAATTCAGTTAGTCTACTAATTCCTAAGATTTCGAAAGGAGGTTAAAAGATGTTTAAACCCCCTTTGGGGAAGGGCAAGAAGACGCTACTGGTTCTTGGTCTTCTTGTGTTACTCCTCGCGCTCGTGCCTGCCCTGCCGGCGATGGCTGCAGCAGGAGACTCGGAAGCCACGCTCGGCACTCCGCCGGAGGGCGAGGCGGTCGCCGAGGTTACTTCCGTAGCGGGGACGGCCTACGATCCCGACGGCGTGATGGGCGTGAGCATCGCCATCCAGAACGCCAGCGGGCAGTACCTGCAGCACCTCACCAACGGTGGATGGGCCCCGACGTTTAAGGCTTTTTCCGCTACTTTGACTGGCCCTGACCCTGACGGTATCTATATCTGGGAAGTTGGACCGATAACCGCTCAGATTTTCACTGATGGAACTTACACCGTAACCATCCTCGTCAACGACGGGACGAACATCGATCTTCATTACAAGAGCTTCTCCGTAGATGCAACTGGCCCCGTGCTTTCCAATCCCGTGCCCGAGCCCGATAGCTTCATCGCCGGGAGCAGCCAGGAACGCTTCGCGATCACGGCCACCGATACGCCGGCAGGTGTTTCCACTGTTCAACTGGTGTATAAGATAGGTGCTGCCGGTACGGAAGTCACCGTCTCATTAGCACTAACAGGTGGCAACGTGTACGAAGCCACTGCGGATCTCTCCGCCACCAGTGTGGGAGATGTCGTTTACTATCGGTTTGAGGCTACCGACACCGTGGGCAACACCAGCACAAGCCCAGAGACGGACTGGTACCTGGTTACGGTGGACAAACAGGCACCCGGTGAAGTTACTGATCTCACCGTGACCGTGCCTCCCGAGGGCGGTAAGCTGGTGCTCACCTGGACCGACCCGGAAGATGAAGACTACGCCCTGGCAAATGTCTACTGCAAGGATGTTTCTGAAGAGGAGTGGATCCTCGCCGGCAGCGCAGCGAAGGGCGAGCAGACCTTCACCATCACCGGCCTCGACCCGAGCGGTGATACCAAGTACGCCGTAAAGGTAACCACGGTGGACAACTTCGGCAACGAGTCGGACGGCATTACGGATGACAACAACGGCGAAGGTTATGCGGCCAAGGACGTCAAGCCACCGGCCGAGGTGAGCGACTTGCAGGTCTCTATCGTTCCGGCCGGTGGGGCCCTCGATCTCGAATGGACCAACCCGGCGGATGACGATTATGCTGGCGCCAACGTCTACTTCAAGAAGCTGACTGACACCTCCTGGACCCACAGCGGTACGGTCACCGGCGACGTGTACCAGTATCGGATTGAAGACCTGGCTAACGGCGTGCCGTACGCGGTGAAGGTGACAACGTTCGACCTTTACAACAACGAGTCCGCCGGCGTCGTGGACGACAATAACGGCCAGGGCTACGTCCCGACGGATACCCAGGCGCCCAGCGAAGTAACCAATGCCCAGGCCACGGCTCCCGCGTCAGGTGGTGTGATCGTCCTGACCTGGACCGACCCGGCAGGCATCGACCTCAACCACGTTAACGTTTACATACGGGAGAAGGGCAGCGACGCGAGGGGTGACGCCATTTCCGTGCCGAAGGGAATAGGCTCCTACGAGTTTAGCAACCTCGACCGCACCGGCGAGACTTTGTACGAGTTTAAGATCAGCGTTGTGGATGCTACTTACAACGAGTCCGAGGGCGTGGTGCTTGACAACAACGGCCAGGGTTACGCTGCTAAAGATACGCTACCGCCGTCCGAACCTACTTCGCTAGTAGTAACCATTCCTGCACAGGGTAACAGCCTGAAGGTGCAGTGGAGTGATCCTTCCGACGCGGACCTTGACCACATCAACGTCTACTGCCGGCCTGTCGGCACCACGGGCGACGCCTGGGGCGCACCGCAGCAGGTGGCTAAAGGTGTCGGGTCCTGCCTGATCACCGGCCTAGCGAACGGCCACGCCTACGAGGTGAAGCTCACCGCCGTGGATGACATTGGCAACGAATCCACCGGCGTGGTGCTTGACAATAACGGTCAAGGTTATCTGCCCACGCAGACCCCGGTGGACACCACCCCGCCCGGCGAGGTGGAGAACCTGGTGGTTGCCTACGCTCCTGGCGCGGGCAGTTTCAAGCTCAGCTTCACCGCGCCGGAAGATGAAGATCTAGATGGCGTGCAGGTCTTCGTCGCCGTCTACGGTACCGAGGACTGGACAGAGGTGGCGTTCGCGGATTGCGGCCCCGGCGAGGATGTAGCCCTTGTCGTGAACCTTGCGGGCGGCTTCGTCCTTGGCAAGGACAGCGTCCAGTTTAAGGTGGTGGCCGTTGACACATCGGGCAACGAGTCCCAGGACGTGGTAGCCCACAACGGTGGCCAGGGCTACCTCGTGGTGGCCTGCTACGAGCTCACGCCCGGGCCTGACGGCTGGCGGACCTTCTCCGTGCCGGTGCGGCTCGCGGGCAGTCAAGCCCTCCTGGGCGACGTCATTAGCCTTGACGCCGTGGAGATCGCCTGGAAGTTCGAAGCCGCAGGCCAGCGGTGGGTGCAGGTCACCGAGGAGAACAACACCATCCAGCCCCTTGAGGCCGTCTACGTCAAGCTGAGCGGGCCCGCCTTGGCGGTGATCACGCCGAGCTCTGTCGCCACCAGTCCGCCGGTGAAGGAACTCGCTGCCGGGTGGAACCTGGTGGGCTTCACGCAGGCGGACTTGGTAAGCGATGCCCTTTACTCCGTGTGCGGTAAGTGGAACGCGGCGGTGAGCCCGGCGGTCAACCCGGCGGCCTGGGCCGTGACGCCTGCTAGCACTCCAGCCCCGAATGTCTTGCCGCACCAGGGCTACTGGGTGTATATGGACGTGCCCGACACCCTCGCCGGCTTCAGCACCACGCCGGTGACAGTCGGCACCTACCCGGGTTGCGGTGACTAATTGACGAGTAGACGAGGCTCAATTTCCGGCTCCGTGCGGGGGCCGCGCCGGAGGGCGCGGCCCTTCGCGCAAGGGGCCGGCATAAAAGAACTAAGGAGGGAGGTCCTCTTGAAAAAAGCCTTGCGTTTAAAGTGCGCCGGGCTTGTTGTGGCGTTTTTCCTGGCGCTTTTTCTGCCCGCCCTGGCCTTCGCGCAGGTGCCGGACGTGCCGCCAGCGGCCTACTGGGGCACGGTGACCATCGGCGACCAGCCCGCGCCGGTGGGCACGGAGGTGGTGGCCAAAATAGACGGCATAGAGCGCGGCCGGATCACGGTGGAGGAGGCCGGCAAGTACGGCAAGCCGGGGGCCCTGGGCAAGAAGCTGGCCGTTGAGGGAGCGGCCGCCGACGAAGGAAAGACGGTGGTCTTTGAGGTCGATGGCGTTCGGGCCAACGAAACTGTGGAATTCAAACTCGGTGACGTCAGAGAGGTCGACCTCACGGTAACCGTAAGCGGTGCTCAGCCCCCGCAGGACACCAAGCCTCCGCTTATCGAATTCACAGACCCGGCCAATGGCGCCACCAACGTCTCGGTGAACAAGACGATCGCTGTCACCTTCAGCGAGGATGTGGAGGCGGGGTCGGCTTACGGTGGTATAGCTGTTATAAACCCGGCCGGTATGGCGGTAGACATGACAAAGGGCATTTCTGGCAAGGTCCTTTCTATCAAGCCTAACGCCAACCTTGCCTACAGCACCACCTACGCCGTTTACATCCCCGCCGGTGCGGTGCAGGACATGGCGCGCAACCCGCTGGCGCAGGCCTATACCTTCAGCTTCAAAACCCAGGCCGCACCGCCTTCTGGTGGTGGCGGCGGTGGTGGAGGCGGCGGCGGCGGTGCTGCGCCGGTGGACAAGGTCGAAAAGCCGGTCCAGCCGGATACCACCACCGTGGCCGAGATCTCCGGCAAGGTGAAGGTCGAGGTGCCGCCGCAAGCGGTGACCGGCACCAACCCGGTGATCAAGGTCGAGGTAGTGAGTGACTCGAAGGCCTCCGGCGCGGGGATGCCCCTGCTCGGCAAGGTCGTGGATATCAGTCTTAAAAACGGCACCCTGACAGGTAGGATCATCATCACTCTCTATTTCGACAAAGGCAAGCTCGGTAAGGACCAGGAGCCGGCGGCCTTTTACTACGACGAGGTCCAAGACAAGTGGGTGCGTCTCGAAGGCGTAGTGGACGTGAATAAAGGTACCCTCACGGCAGAGATCTCGCACCTTACGCTCTTCGCTGTATTTGCCGTGGCGAAGCCGCCGGCCAAGCCGACCTTCGTTGATATGGCCGGCCACTGGGCAGAAGCAACAGTCTCTGAGCTTGCCTACCGGGGCATCATCTCCGGCTATCCCGACGGGACCTTCCTGCCGGACAAGACCGTGACCCGTGCCGAGATCGCGGCGCTCCTTGTCCGGGCGCTGAAGCTTGCGCCGGGCAGCGACCAGGACCTGAAGTTTAAGGACAACGCCACCATACCGGCGTGGGCCAGAAGCGCGGTCGCCGCCGCGGTGCGGGAGGGCCTGGTGAAGGGCTACCCGCAGCGGGACGGCACGGTGACCTTTGAGGCCAAGCGCTCCCTCTCCCGGACCGAGATGGCTTGTCTGGTGGCGAGGGTCATAGAAGGGAAGCTGGGCGCAATTACCCCGGCGGAACTGACCTTTGCCGACGCAGCTAAAATCCCCGCTTGGGCGCGGTCAGGCATCGGCACCGCCGTAGCTCAAGGCATTATCTCCGGTTACCCTGACGGCACCTTCCGGGGTGAGAAGCCCGTCACCAGGGCAGAGGCAGCGACCATGATCCTGCGGCTTTTGGAGGTGCTCGGTGAGAATTAACGTGGACAGCGGCGCGGGGTTCTGAATCGCCCCGCGCCACTTCCTGCTTTGGTGAAAAAGGCAGCCACAACCATCGAAGCGCCCTACGGAAAAGGAAGAAAGAAGAGGATGGTAGTAAAAAGAAGTGGTGAAAAGAGCAGAATTTTGTGGGCGGCTCAGGTTAGCTGGGTCCGCCTTCGCTGGCTGGAATAACCCCAAGGACGCGATCTGTGAGTGGTGGTGCCCCTACCAGATCTGCCTCCTGAACCGGGATTCTCGTTGCCAGGTGGGCATCGGCAACCGGGGCGAGGGGTTTCCCTGCCCCTTCTACTTCCCGCGAAAAACAGTCAGCATATATACATCTTCTTAACCGTCGCGGTCTCTGTTTACTTCCGGAGTCTCTTGCTTCTGTCCCGACTCTTATCCCTACCCTCCATCTCCAGTTCTGTCTACTTGAACTATCTACTTGGTCCGTATACTTCACCCGTATACTTGAACTATCCCTATCCCGAGTTCGACAGTTTATAGGTATATTCATGTTTTTCGGAAACGAGAATCGTATTCATACGGGTTCGTGCGTTCAAGACAGCCCGGAAAACGAAAAAATGATAGATACGCGCATATAAATATAAATATTAGGTCTTGCGTTACCGCAAGCACTTGCATTAAATATGTACTTCCGTACTACCATGATCCCTCTTTCTTCGCACCTCATCTACCGGTACGAAGCAGGAAATTATGGCTCTCACCCAAGGGCGGACAAGGCAAAAAAAAATCGCCGATTTTTTTGGTGTTTCGCTGAACTGGCTGCTGCCACCGGAAGACGATACGGACAAGCCCTTGCTTGTTGACCCTAAACCCCTGAAGGAAATCAAATCAAGGTATTATCTGAGAAGTATTCTCTGAGAAGGGCGTTGGACTCGGCTATCAGTGAAGACAAGATACCAGAAGCGCTCGAAGAGCTGCAGGGACGGACTTGACCCGGTTCGGTGGATACCCTGATACTTGGGGTAAGCCCTGGAAAGGAGATGCTACCGATGCCGAGGACAAGACCACCGTATCCGCCGGAGTTCCGGACGGAAGCCGTTCGCCTGGTGCGGGAGAGCGGCAGGACTATGACGGAGGTGGCACGGGATCTGGGGGTATCAACGGAGTCACTGCGCAACTGGATCCGGCAGTACGAAATTGACACCGGCCAGCGCGCAGGTCTGACAACGGCTGAGCGGGAGGAACTGCAACGGCTGCGCCGGGAGAACCGGATCCTCCGGGAGGAGCGCGAGATCCTAAAAAAAGCCGCCGCCTTCTTCGCGACATTAAGACCAACAGCAGGAAGAAGTAGCCGCGTTTCTGTTTGTTGAGCGGGAGAAGGCGAACCATCCCGTTGCCACCATGTGCCGTGTGCTGGGGGTCTCCGCCAGCGGTTACTACGCGTGGCGGCAGCGGGGAGTCTCGGCCCGAGCCCAGCGGGATGCCGAACTCACTGAGGTCATCGTGCAGATTCACCGGGCCAGCCGCGGGACCTATGGGGCACCGCGGGTCCACGCTGAACTCACCATGGGCCACAGCATCCGCTGTTCCAAAAAGCGTGTGGCCCGGCTCATGCGCCAGGCGGGCCTAACTGGCGTGCACCGCCGCAAGCGCCATGGCTGCACCCGGAGGGATCCGGCGCGCCCGTCCTATCCCGACCTGGTAAAGCGGGATTTCACGGTGACTGCGTTAAAGTCGGCTGTGGGTCGCCGACATAACACAGCATGCCACCGACGAAGGCTGGCTCTACTTCGCCACTGTGATCGATGCCTTCTCCCGAAAGGTTGTGGGCTGGAGCATGGGAGAGCGTCCAGTGGCTGATCTGGTTGTGGGTGCGGTAAACATGGCCGTTTGGAACCGTCGTCCAGAGAATGGGCTGATTCACCACTCTGACCATGGTAGTCAGTACACCTCGCTTGCCTTTACCCGTCGGCTCCAGGAGGCTGCATATTTGGTTCGATGGGCTCGGTCGGTGACGCGCTGGATAACGCGGTTGTTTGAGGGCTTCTTCGCCACGCTGCAGACCGAGTTGCTGGACAGGAACACCATGTCGCAACCCGCCGAATGTTCCAATCGGCGATCTTCGAATACATCGAGGCCAAATACCTCCGCCGGCGGCGGCATTCCGCGCCAGGACGTCTCAGCCCGGCTGAGTTCGAAAGGAGGTGGTATATGGAGAAACAGGTTGCAATAGCGTGAAATCAAAGCTCCACGGTGTCCACAAAACCGGGGCAACTCCAGATTTGTGCACGGGGTGATTTAGTTTATACAAAGGCATGTTGCTTCAACTACCGATGATCACTGGGTTTGAGGGTAGTTTTTAATTCTCAAGTTTGACAGTTAAAAATCACAAACCCAGTAATCATGGGCATTCTGCGCCCTGGGAAGGAAGTGTACCACCACACCCCTCCTTTGGGGTAGCATCCAGGTGTAGCACCTGGGGAGGTACACGC
>JBFLVI010000009.1:0-65394 GCA_040758635.1 Bacillota bacterium
GCAAACCCAAGGATACTGCTGCCGATAATGGCAAAACGGTTGAACCGGGGGTTCCGCTGCAGGAAACCAAAAAGAAAACAAGCGGCGGCAAAGGCCCCCAGTGCATAACCGAGACAGGCCGTCCCGGCTTTAATATCCCGGATCCGGCTCAGGCGATTCCACTCCTCTTGCCGCTGCTGCTCTGCTTCGTTCAGTTCCTTTTCTTTCGGCGCCAAAACCCGCTGCCTGAAAACCTTTAAGGTGCCTTCCGCCTGTTCCCTTTGTGCCTGCACGGCCTCAAGAGCTTCCCGGGACTGCTCCCACTTTTCCCGCTTGAGGGCGTCGTCGGTGCCGCGCTCTAGTAAGGTGCGGTACTCCTCACGGGCAAATTCGTACTTTGCACGGGCGTCAACCTCACTCTCTCGCAGCCCGGCCACCGCTTCCGCAAGCTCACGCTCTTTTGCCCGGAGTAGGTCAAGTTCCTGCCGGATGCTGCCGATTGCATATTTTTGCTCCAACTGGCCATAATCCGGATACGGAAAAGAGTGGTCAATGTTGGAAGCCAAACGCAAACCACCAAGTAAAAGGAACGCGCAGAGAGCCAAGGCAAGGATCTTCTCAACCCGCGAAACCTCTTTCTCCGCCTGAATCTCCTGGAAACCATCCTTCCTGCGTTCCAAAACTCCGCTCCCACCCTTCTTTAATCTACCGCGCTTCTTACCCAGGATTACTTGCAAAACCGAATGCGCCTGATATTGTAAAAGAAGCCCGGCCGACGCAACTTCGAATTAACTTCTATCCCACCGGCTTCTGCACCTTCTCCGGAACCCCCGGAATATCATGGATCCGAGGAGGGAAAAAACCATGCTGTACATTGTACGGCCCGGCGACACCCTGTTTCGCCTTGCCCGGCGCTTCGGCACTACGGTGGAGGCGATTCTTGAAGCCAACGTGATCTGCAACCCGGACCTGATCTTTGTTGGGGAACCGCTGATCATTCCCGAACCGGGGCTGGAGCTGCCAAAGGCCGGCGGGGGGCCCTACTACATTGTACTCCCGGGGGACACCCTCTGGTGTCTATCCCGGCAGTTCAACACCACCATCGCCGTCCTGGCGGTGATTAACCAGATCCCGAACCCCGACCTTATCTTTGCCGGCTCTGAGCTGCTGATCGGACCGGAAATACCCGACGCGGTACAGCTGAAAGAGACCTGGGAGCAAACGGCGGCACAGTTCTGCGACGTGATGAGTTCACTGCAGATTCACGGCATCTACTACATCGGTTCTTTTCAATGGGAAGCGCTGGGGCCCAGGGCAATCCCCTATCTGCTGCAGTTGCTGCAAAATCCGTGCGACGTGGTGCGGGTCTACACCGTGATCAGCTTCGGCCGGCTCGGTTTGAACCGGCAGGTAAAGGAGGCCCTGAGGGGCGTGTTCGCCGACCCTGCCGTCGCTGATCTCGCCAGGTTGGCCTTACAGCGAATCGAGTTGGTCGAAGAAGGAAGCGAGCGGGTCCATCTGCTCATCAGGGAAAACGTCTTTCTAACAGAGCCGAATCTGAACGCTCCGGGGACACCGCTGCCCGCCGGAACCAAGGTCACCGCCTTACGGTGGCACATCCCCAGTCCCACGGGGGAGGAAGGGCCACGGGGAGACATCCAGGTATACGACTACGTCCAGGTAGTCGAAACCGGGCAGACCGGCTTTCTGGCCCGCGTCGGCTTCAACGAAATACTCTTGATTTGAGAAGGCGGAAAAAATAACCGGCTACCTTGCGGTTCAAACTCGTGCCGGCGGCACTTTGTTTTTAGCCGGGGAGGTTGCGCGCTAACAGAAAAAGCCCGCTACGCCCGGCGCTGCTCCTGCTCGCGGGTCTTTTCCCAGGACCAGGGCAAGGACCATTTTTTGAGTTTTTCGATAAACAAATAATCGGTTAAATCTATTTGTACCGGGGTAATTGAAATAAAACCTTCCTTCACCGCGCGGACGTCGGTGTTTGGGTCGTTGCCGTCCAGGTCCAGGGGCTCGCCCGCCATCCAGAAGTAGCTCCTGCCGCGCGGGTCAGTTCGGCGGTCGATGACGTTTACGTACCGGATGTTCCCGAGCTTGGTCACCCGGACTCCCCGGGGTTTGCCGGGCGGAACGTTCACGTTAAGCAAAGTCCCGGTGGGTAGAACCTGACGGGCCAGCTCCGGCAACAGGTTTTCTATAAAAAGCACCGCCGCCGTGAAGTCCGGCTCGTCGTGGGTGGCAAGGGAAACCGCTACCGAAGGAATGCCGTTGATGATCCCCTCGATTGCCGCCGAAACGGTACCGGAGTAAAGGACGTCCGTACCCACGTTCGGACCGAAATTGATTCCCGAAATCAAGAAATCCGGTTTTTCCGGCAGCAGCGCTTCCAGCCCGAGTTTTACGCAGTCGGCCGGCGTACCATCCACCACCCAGCCCCGCACCCGCGAGCTCCGGAAGCCGGCCTCGCGGACCCGGAGCGGTCGGTGGACCGTGATCGAATGCCCGGCGGCGCTCCGCTCCCGGTCCGGGGCAATGACGTAGATTTCCCCGAACTTTTCGAGCTCCTTCCGCAAAACGCTGATCCCTTCGGCAAAAATGCCGTCGTCGTTGGTCAACAGGATCCGCAAGCTATCCCTCCGCAAATTTTCACATTTCGTAGATGGCGAGCGCCATTTCTCCCTTTTCAGTGTCTTTGGTGAGACCGAAAAGTAGCCTTCTGCTCTTGAGCGCCTTGTTTAGGAAGTCTACCACCTGGTAAAACTCCGCCCACTCCTTAAAGGAGCGCTTGGCGATCAGGGTAAGTTGCGGCGATTCTTCTGCCTTCACCCTTTCCCCTCCTTGAATCTCACACTTTGAACTCTCGGCCCCTGATCAAGACAAACGCCTCGGCCCGCGTAGCGGCGTTTTGCTTGAAAATTCCGCGTACTGCCGAGGTTACGGTTCTGGCACCCGGTTTCTTTACCCCGCGCATGGTCATGCACATGTGCTCGGCCTCGACCACCACCAGGACCCCGCGCGGCTCAAGCCTTTCCATTATAGCATCCGCTATCTGACTGGTCAACCGTTCCTGCAACTGAAGCCGCCGCGCAAATCCGTCCACCACCCGGGCTAATTTGCTCAGCCCGGTCAGGTTGCCCCCGCGGGGAATGTAAGCCACATGCGCCACCCCAAAAAAAGGCAGAAAATGGTGCTCGCAGATGGAATAAAGGGGGATGTCGCGTACCAGCACCATCTCTTCGTGATCCTCGGTGAAGTAATGTTGGAGGTGTGCCGTGGGGTCTTCCGTAAAACCGGAAAGTATCTCCGCATACATCCGCGCCACCCGGGCGGGTGTATCCTTTAGTCCCTCCCGCTCCGGGTCTTCCCCGATCGCCTCCAGAATCATCCGTACCGCGCGTTCGATCTTTTCCTGGTCAAACATCCGTTTTCCCCCTCGTCAACCTGGGCTGCTCAGAGCATCCCGCACAGCCGGTGAACCTGTGGGATCACCCGGACGTCCCTGGCCACTTCAAGCGCCCGGCTTTGCAAATACAGGAGCTGCGCCGGCACAGGCCTTCTTCCGGGATCGCGCGCCGTCACCGGCTGCAAAACCAGAATCGCCTTGGCCTCGTGAGCCATTTCCGCCGCCGCAAGCACCTCTTCTACCGGCGTCTCCCTGGTCACCACCGCTTTTACCACCACCTTCTTCCCCTGCGCCGCCGCGAGAAACCGCCGGTGTTCCTCCCAGAACGGGCGCATGCCTGTAGCCGTGGGAAGCTTGACGTCCATCGCCACCACGTCCACGAGTTTTACCACCTGCGCTAAGGCCTCGTCCAGGATCCCGTTCGTCTCGAGGTAAATCCCCAGGCGCGCGCCCCGCAAAAGGGGGATGAGCTCCCCCAGGAAGCCGGGGTAAAGGAGCGGCTCCCCCCCGGTCAGGCTCACCGCGTGGTGGCCAGCCGGATTCATTCCGGAAACCAGGACCCCTACCTCCTCGGGTGTTAACGGGTTGGGCAGATGAACGAACCGCCGTGTTCCCGGCCGCACCTCAACCCGGCAGTTGCCCGGCACGGTGCGCGGGGTGTCGCAATACGCGCAGGAGAGGTTGCACCCGGCAAACCGGATGAAGAGGTGCCGGCACCCTACATACGGACCCTCCCCCTGAATAGAAGAGAAGATCTCTATCACGGGAACCGCTTCTACGGCACTCCCCTTACCTTGCACCGTGCCAGCCTCACCTCAGCCGCCTCTTCAGCGTAAGCAGCAAGCACCCGCTCCGCCAGCGGGAAGATCCCGCCTTCCGGCCAGCCGAGGGACAGCAGCCCGGCCGCCGGTACCGGAGCGCCGGTGGCGTCTATATTCAGTCCAAAGTGAATCATTACTGAAACAGGGGTGGCCGTGGCGATGGAAACCGAAAGTTTCTCTTCCCCCGCAAACAGGTCGTCCCCACGCCGGGTCACTTTGCAGTCGAGACCTTCCTCAAGCGCCTCTTTGATTATTACTGCGAGCAGCCGCTGCCGGAGCACCGCCTTTTCCAGGTCGCTTTCAAAATGCTCGACGATGAAGTGCAGCATGTCCGGACTGTAGATGAAGGATCCCGCCCGGTAATCCGCCAGGTCCACGAGCGCCTCCCGCTTCACCGTGCAGGGCCCCCGGAAAGCAACAATGCTGTCCCCCTGCACTCCGAATTCACGGAAGGCCCAGAGGGAGGAAAGCTGGCTGCCGTCGTAGGCAATGCCTTCCCGTACCAGTAAGAACCGCATCCCGGTCTACCCCTCCCTTGCGGCGGCGAGCGCCCGGGAAAAGCGCCGGCAGCTTTCGCAGCGTCCACACGCCTCCGGCCCGCCCCGGTAGCAGCTCCAGACCAGGTCAAAGGGCAGCCCGAGCCGCATCCCCAGGCGCACGATCTCTACCTTGTCCAGGTGCTGGGTATAGCTTACCACCCGGACGCCGTTCAGGGTCGAATAGCGCAGCGCCGCGGTCGCCGCGGCAACAAAACCGGCGCTGTTGTCCGGGAAGGTCGCCGCTTCCTCCCGGTTGAAACCGGCGACTACGGCGTTCGCACATAGATGTTCCGCAAAAGCCGCCGCAACGTTTAAGAAGATCCCGTTCCGGTTGGGGACCCAGACCCGGGCGGCCATAGCCGCCGCCTGCGCGGGATCGTCCAGCGCCGTGGTCTCGGGCTCCGGCAGGTCCTCCCCCGTGACCAGCGCGGTCGTGGTGATCTCCCCCAGAAAGGGCAGCGCGACCACCCGGTGCGGTACCCCGTAATGCCGGGAAAGCGCGGCCGCCGCCTCGATCTCCCGCCGGGCCGCCTGCTGGCCATAGTCGAAAGTCAAATTCAGCACGACGGTCCCGTCTCGTACGGCGTGGGCCAGGCTCACCGCAGAATCGAGACCGCCGGACAGGAGCACCACTGTTTTCACGGCCGGTACACCACCCAGGAGGTGGGCGCCTCCGCCACCCGAACCTCTTTCACCTGAAAATTAGTGTGCGCCGAAAGCTTCGCGGCAACCGTCTCAAAAACGTGCCGGGCGATGTTTTCCGCGGTGGGCGCCACGCCGCCGCTGAAAAAAGGTAACTCGTTGAGGTAGCAGTGGTCCAGCTCCCCCACCGCCTCCCGCACCGCCTGTTTTAAAACCGCAAAATCCACCAGCATCCCCGCGCCGTTCAACTGTTCCCCGGCCACCGTAACGGCAACCGTCCAGTTATGCCCGTGCAGGCGCCCGCAGGACGAAGGGTGCCCCTCCAGACAGTGCGCCGCAGCAAAAGAAGTTTCCACCGTAAGTTCGTACATCGTGCTGTCACCCGCGCCTTATGCTTCTAAAAACTTTTTTACGGCCGTTACCGCTTCGTCTTCCGGCACCAGAGCATTTTCCCGCGTACGCCGGTGGTGCACCTCGACCATTCCTTCCGCCACGTACCGTCCGGCCGTCACCCGCACCGGATAACCGACCAGGTCGGCGTCCTTGAATTTCACCCCGGGCCGCTCCGCGCGGTCGTCCAGCACCGTCTCGATACCTGCGGCAGCCAGGGCCTGCTGAACCCTCCCGGCAGCCGCCGCCTGTTCCGCATCCTGGACGTTAACCGGCAAGACCACGACGTGGAAGGGGGCGATGGAGACCGGCCAGATGATCCCGTCGGCGTCGTGGTGCTGCTCCACCGCCGCCGCCATCGTCCGGGTAATGCCGATCCCGCAGGTGCCCATGACCATCGGCCGCTGGACCCCCTGTTCGTCAAGGTAAAAAGCCTCCATGACCCGGCTGTATTTCTCGCCCAGCTTGAAAACCTGCCCGACCTCAATCCCGCGCACTTCGGCCAGCGGCTTCCCGCACCGGGGACAGGGATCGCCGGCCGCCACCAGCCGGATGTCCGCAGTGCCCGTGACCGGGAAATCGCGCCCGGGGCAGACGTTGACGAAGTGGGCGTCTGCCTTGTTCGCCCCGGTTACTGCAGCTTTCAGCGCCCCTACTTCCCGGTCCACCACCAGCGGGAGCTTGAGGCCTACCGGCCCGGTGAAGCCGACCGGTGCGCCGGTGGCGGCTTCGATTGCCGCTTCGTCCGCGAGTTCCAGGGTCAGCACGTCCAGGTGGTTTTGCAGCTTCACTTCGTTGACCTCCCGGTCCCCGCGCACCAGCGCCGCGACAAGGCCGCGCTCCGTACGGTAGAGGAGGGTCTTGACGAGCTGTTTCGCCGGGACACCGAGGAAACCGGTCACCTCTTCCACCGTCCGCATTCCCGGCGTCGCCACCATCTCCAGCGGTCCCTCTTCGCCGCCGGTCTCCGGTACAAACATGCTTTCGGCCTTTTCCACGTTCGCCGCGTAGCCGCAGGCCTCGTCCGGGCAGTAGACGATTACCGCTTCCCCGGAATCGGCCAGTACCATGAACTCGTGGCTGACGCTGCCCCCGATGGCTCCCGTATCCGCTTCCACCGCCCGGAACCTCAGCCCCATCCGGCCGAAAACACGGGTGTAGGCCTCAAACATCTTCTGATAGCTGCGGTCCAGGCCCTCTTCGTCCCGGTCGAAGGAATAGAGGTCCTTCATGACGAACTCCCGCCCGCGCAGAAGCCCGAACCGGGGGCGGCGCTCGTCGCGGTACTTGTTCTGAATCTGGTAGAGCAAGAGGGGTAGCTGCTTGTACGACCGCACCTCGGCCGCCACCAGCGCGGTGACGATTTCTTCATGGGTCGGCCCCAGGCAGAAATCCCGCTTGTGCCGGTCCTGCAGCCGGAACAATTCCGGGCCGTATACATTCCACCGGCCCGACTGATGCCACAGCTCCGCCGGCTGGATGATCGGCAGCAGAATCTCCTGGCCGCCGATCCGGTTCATCTCTTCCCGCACAATCGCCTTGATCTTCGCCAGCACCCGCTGCGCCAGCGGAAGGTACGTGTATATTCCGGCCGCCACCTTCCGGATGAAACCTGCCCGTAAAAGCAGGCGGTGGCTTGCCACTTCAGCCTCCGCCGGCACCTCGCGCAGCGTGGGAATCAAAAGCTCGGAAACCCGCAAAACTCCAGCCTCCTCTAAAAACAGTTCCAAGTTAGGCTCAAAAGGACTTAATTTATGGTCCGTTCGAAGTTCTAAGTTGGCCTTAAATGGGTGGACCACCAAGGTCCATCCAGGGTTCAACGTTGATAAAAAGACCGCTTATAAGCGATTAAATCATTCTCATCCTCGGTGGCGACGATGAATCGTCGTGAACGACTCCTCAAAAAATTATCGCCGATCTTTACTCGCCCCAGCTTGTCCGGGTTCGGGTAACCCCAGGAAAAAGAGAGAGACGCAGTTCGGAGATGCAAAGGTTTCAGGCCCGGCACTTAACCCGCGGAAAAAAGGGCTGCGCTGCAAGGATTGAGATACCAAAAGGTGTTCCTGGAAACCTCCGGGGAATGTTGTGGTACCGGGTCGGGGTTCAAATCCTCAAGTTCCGAATTCAACCTCCAACTCCTGTGGGGGCGTTCTCTCACACGCCGGGTATCCCCATCGCCCGGATCTCTTTGATAAGCTCTTCCACCAGCGCCGCCTCCGGCACGGTACGCACGGGCTCCCCTTTGCGGAAAAGCAGGCCTACACCCTTGCCGCCGGCAATTCCGACGTCGGCATCCCGCGCCTCGCCGGGGCCGTTGACTACACACCCCATCACCGCCACCTTCAACGGCGTGGTAACCCCCTGAAGCCGCTCTTCCACGGCGGTGGCAATGCCCACGAGGTCTATCTCACACCGCCCGCAGGTCGGGCAGGAAACCAGTTCCACCCCCCGCTGCCGCAGGCCCAGGGCTTTAAGGATTTCCCAACCCGCCCAAACCTCGTGACGGGGCTCTGCTGTCAGTGATACCCTGATGGTGTCCCCGATCCCCTCGGCCAGCAACATCCCGATGCCAAGCGCCGATTTGACCAGACCGGCCCGGAGGGTTCCTGCTTCGGTCACCCCGACATGGAGCGGGTAGTCGATCTCCCGGGCCAGTTTTCGATAAGCGGCGACCATCAGCGGCACCTCCGCCGCCTTGACCGATACCTTGATAGCGGTGAAGTCCATTTCCTCGAGCAGGGCAACGTGATCGCGGGCGCTTTCCACCATCGCCTCCGCCGTAACCCCGCCGTGTTTCTCAAGCAACCGGCGCTCCAGGGAGCCGGCGTTTACGCCGATGCGGATCGGTACGCCGCGCTCTTTGGCCTCCCGAACCACCAGCCGCACCCGGTCGCGCCTGCCGATGTTCCCGGGATTGAGCCGCAAACCGTCCACCCCGGCCGCAAGCGCCGCGAGTGCCAGGCGATAGTCAAAGTGGACGTCGGCGATTACCGGGATGGGGGAGGCCGCCTTGATCTCCTTTAACGCCGCCGCCGCCTCGGCGTCCGGAACCGCTACCCGGATTATCTCGCAGCCGCAGGCCGCGAGTTCCCGGATCTGCGCCACCGTCTTCGCGGCGTCGCGGGTGTCGGTCTTGGTCATGGACTGCACCGCCACCGGCGCCCCGCCGCCTATTTGCACCCCACCCACATAAACCGGCCGTGATAAGCGCCTCGTCATTCGCTCCTCCTACTGAATGCCGTTGGACAACTGTAAGAAGTCGCGGTAGGTGACCACCACCATCAGCAGGAGCAGGAAAGCGAACCCCACCAGGTGGACGAGGTTCTCCTTTTCCGGATCGACGGGACGGCGGGTGATCCCCTCCCACAACAGGAAACCGGCCCGCGCACCGTCCAGCGCCGGAACCGGCAGCAGGTTGAAAAGCCCCAGGTTAATGCTGAGAAAAGCGGTGAGCTGGATCAGGGCAAATAAACCTGATTCAGCGGCTTTTCCTATTTCGACCACCACCCGCACCGGTCCCCCCACGTCTGCCGGCGCCTGTCCGATCACCATTTTCCCTAAAAAATCCAGGATCAGTCCGGTGATCCGCCAGGTGTATTCCCCACCGGCAGCCAGAGCCTTGAGCGGCCCGGCCCTTTTCTGGACAACCACCGGTGAGACCAGGAACCCCGCCCTTCCCTGGCCTCCTTCTTCGAGGCGTGGGACCAGCGCCACGTCAAAGCGGCGCCCGTCCCGCTCAACCGTCAGCACCGTTTTGCTGCCCGGGCTTTTGGCGATGCTCCAGGAAACGCTCCGCCAGTTGCG
This sequence comes from Bacillota bacterium, assembly GCA_040758635.1. Lineage (GTDB taxonomy): Bacteria > Bacillota > Desulfotomaculia > Desulfotomaculales > Ammonificaceae > Yes71-27. The sequence continues at coordinate 9,591 of JBFLVI010000009.1, forward strand.
GACCGGCTGCCCGTCAACGGCCACGATCCGGTCTCCCGCCCTTATTCCGGCCGCCTCGGCGGGATAGCCGGGTAGAACCTCCGTCACCTGAGCAACCCCGGGAATGATCACCGGTATTCCCTGGTAAAAGAAGACCACCGCCAGGGCGAACACGGCGAGCACGAAATTCATCGCCGGCCCCGCGACCATTACGAATAGCCGCTGACCCACAGTCTTCCGGGCGAAACTGTACGGCTCGTCGCGTTCTTCCTCGCGCGGGTCCATCCCCACAAGGCGCACAAAACCGCCGTAGGGAATCGCCCGCAGGTTGTAGGCGGTTTTTCCGCGTGTGAAACCCCAGAGGCGCGGTCCGAAGCCGATGCTGAACTCGTGGACCCCGATGCCCACCAGGCGGGCAGCGAGAAAATGCCCGGTCTCGTGGAAAAAAATAAGCACGCCAAAAACGATGATTCCGGCAATAACGGTCAGCATTTCCCGCACTCCCCGATGACTTCTGCCGCCTTTGCCCTCGCCCAGGAATCGGCGGCGATAACATCTGCCAAATCAGGTCCCTCCTTGATTTTGTGCGCGGCCATCACCTTTTCCACGACCTTCGGAATCCAGGTGAAGGGAATCCGGCCGCTCAGGAACGCCTCCACCGCCGTTTCGTTGGCGGCGTTTAAAACCGCCGGCATCGTCCCCCCGGCCCTGCCCGCGCTGACCGCCAGGGCAAGCGCGGGAAAACGCTCCCGGTCTGGTTCTTCGAAGGTAAGCTTCCCAACAGCGCCAAGGTCGAGCCGCGGCAGCGTGTTTGCCAGCCTTTCCGGATAGCTCAACGCATACAAAATCGGCAGGCGCATATCCGTGATGCTCAAACCGGCGAGAATACTGCCGTCCGCAAACTCGACCATCCCGTGTACCACGCTCTGGGGATGCACCAGCACCCTAATGTTATCATAATCGACCCCGAATAGCCAATGGGCCTCAATTACCTCCAGCCCTTTGTTCATCAGCGTCGCCGAGTCAATCGTAATCTTGGGACCCATCCGCCAAGTAGGGTGTTTGAGCGCCATCTCCGGCGTTACTTTTGCCAGTGCCTCCCGGCTGTACTCCCGAAACGGTCCTCCGGAAGCGGTAAGAATGACCTGCGCCACGTCCCGCCGCCCGTCCAGGCACTGCCAGACGGCGGAATGTTCGCTGTCAACCGGCAGGAGGCGGACCCCCCGTTCCCGCACGCGGCGGGTGACAATCTCCCCGGCCGCGACGAGCGTTTCCTTGTTCGCCAGGGCGATGTTCTTGCCCGCCTCGATCGCCGCAAGCGTCGGTCTCAACCCCGCAGCCCCGACCACGGCCGTCAGCACGGTATCCGCGCCCGGCAAGGTGGCAACGCGTTCTAACCCTTCCCCCCCCCAGAAAACCGCCGGCTCCAGCCCCGGGGGCAAAGCCGCCCGCAGGCGTGCCGCATCCTCCTCTTCCTGGAGGGCAACCGCCTCCGGCCGGAAACATACCGTTTGTTCCAGCAACAGGCGCCAGTTCTTCCCCGCCGCCAGTCCGCGGACGCGGAACCTTTCCGGAAACTGCTGCACCAAGTCGAGCGCCTGGCGCCCGATCGAACCGGTGCTTCCCAAAATTACAAGCTCGCGCGCCAAACTCCTACCCCGCTCCCATCCTTAGAAATCCGTTTTCTTCCCCCGGGAAGCTACAGTCGCTTTATAAGCGGCCTGCGCCAGAATTACGACTATCGGTCCCAGAACCAGTCCCGCCACCCCGAGAAGCTTGAGCCCGGCGTACATCCCGATGAGCACCGCCAGCGGGTGAAGACCCAGGCTCAGCGCCACCACCCGCGCCTCAAAGAGTTGCCGGGTGCCGAAGACCACCGCGTAGAGAATCAGCAATTTCACCGCAAAGGACTTGGCTCCCGTAAAAAAGGCCAGGATTACCCACGGAATGAAAATGGCGCTCGGACCAAGCACCGGCAAAATGTCGAAAAACCCGACCAGCAGGCCGAGCGTCAGGGCGTAATTCACTTTCAGGATGAAGAGTCCCGCGGTGGCCAGAATCGTGGTCAGGGTTACCAGAACCGCCTGAGCCCTGAGGTAGCCCAGAAACGCTCCGAACGCCTCCCGTCCCATGTGAAGCGACTGTTCTCCGAAGGGTGCCGGGATCACCCGCAGCCAGAACCTGCTCAAAATCGCCCGGTCGCGGCTCATGAAGTAAGTCGCCAGGAGGCTCACAATTACCACCAGGGCCGCGTTCGGGAGCGAACCCAGGAAGCCGAGCAAAGAATTAACGACCACCCGGAGCGTTTTCCCGGCACTGGCGCTGGCCGTGCCGATCGCGTCCTCCAGGTACAACACCGCCTCGGGCGGCAGAGCACCGTAGCTCTCGCGCGCCTTTTCAATCACCACCGTCAACACCTGCTGGAACTCGCTGATGTACCCCGGCAGGCGGCTCGACAGTTCCCCGAGTTCGCTGATCAGGTTCGCCACCAGCAACGTCACTACGAGACCGGCACCGGCAAAAAAGATGGTCATCGTCAGCAAAACCGCGAGGCCGCGCGGCAACCGCCGTCCTAAAAACCGGACCATCGGCTCCATCAACAGCGTAAAAAGGCCGGCGATAATAAACGGCAGCAGGGCGACCAGCGCATAGCGCAAAACCACCAGGGCCAGCACCGTCAAAAAAGAAACGGCCACGATTCCCGCCGTCAAATATAGTAAACGCCGGAGCCACTCGGGCATACTTTACCCCCTAACCTGCCAGCCACCGCGCCGCTGTGTAAACCAGAGGCGCAGTGAGCAGCAGACTGTCAAACCGGTCCAGCACGCCCCCGTGACCGGGAATCAAAGAACCGGTATCCTTGTACCCTGTAGCCCGTTTGACCGCCGAAATCACCAGGTCACCAACCTGCCCCACGGCTCCTACGGCCAGGCCGAGCAAGAACAGGCCGAGCGGACCCACCGGCAGCCAAAACGCAAAGAGCGCCGACGTTGCCGCACCTGCGGCCAGGCCGGCCGCAAATCCCTCGAGCGTTTTTCCAGGGCTTAAATGGGGCGTCAGGCGCCGGGTACCACAGTAACACCCGGCGAGATACGCCACGGTGTCGAAGGCCCAGGTGGAAAAAAGAGCCAGCAGCAACCAGTACCATCCGTCCGGCAGGAGCCGCAACAGGTAGAGGTAAATAAAGAGCGACAGGTAGGCGACGCTGACAAAGGTAACCCCCGCTTCCGGAGGTGTGTAGCGGGGAAACAGAAAAACCAGCGGCAGAACACAAAGCAACAGGGTGTAGACCAGCGCCCCCGTATACTGCTCCTTTTCTATATACGCGGCAACAATCAGAATCAGTCCACCCAGATAGGCCAGGAGCGGAGAGGGCTTTAGCCCTACGCCGCTCAGCAGCCGCAGCATTTCCCGCAAACCGGCGAAGTAAAGAGCACTTACTAATAAAAGAAGCGGCCACTTTCCCCACCAGGCCGCCAGAATAATCACCGGGATGCCAACGGCGGCACTCACTACCCGCAACAGCAATCTATCACCGTCTCCGGTGCCGGTCCCGCGGCTTAAAAAACGCACCCGCTCCAAGCTAACGGTTAACCCCCCCGAAACGGCGCTCGCGCCGCTGGTAGCTTACCAGTGCCTGCAGGAAATCCACCCGGCCGAAGTCGGGCCACAGGACCGGCGTGATGTAAAACTCCGTGTAGGCAAGCTGCCACAGCAGGAAGTTGCTCACCCGGAATTCCCCGGCCGGGCGGATAAGCAGGTCAGGGTCGGGAAGGCCCGCGGTGTAAAGGTGGGCCCCGATCACGGCTTCGTCTATCTCCTCCGGTTTCAGTTTGCCCGTCTGCACCTTCTCCGCAATCGACCGGACGGCATCAACAATCTCCCAGCGCGCCCCGTAGTTTACGGCCAAATTCAAAACCAGCCGCGTCCCTTCCCTGGTTTCTTTCTCCAGCATCCGCACGGCATCCAGCACTTCCGCCGGCAACCCGTCAACCCGGCCGATAACGCGGGTTCGGATCCCGTTGCGCTTTAACTCCCCGACTTCGCGCCCGGCGTATTCGACAAAAAGGTTCATCAGGAAGTTTACCTCTTCGGACGGGCGCCGCCAGTTCTCGGTGGAAAAGGCATAGGCCGACAACACCCCGATGCCCAATTCCGCACAGAGGTGTACTATTTCCCGCAAAGAGTCGGCACCGGCCCGGTGGCCGACGCTCCGCGGCAAGCCCCGTTTCACCGCCCAACGCCCGTTCCCGTCCATGATCACGGCTACGTGCCGGGGCAAACGGGAAGGGTCAAGCAGAGACCGCAGCGTTCTTTCATCCCGCGGCAAGTTCTTCTCGGTTGTTCTGCGCCGGTTGACGACACCCTTCAGCACTGCCAGCTTCAGCCTCCTGATACCCCGAAGAACATGCCTCTATAGGAGACCGCTTTACAAACTGCCAAAATGGAAGTGAGAGGTAAGAAGTTAGAGATTAGAATTATGGTAGGAATTCGCTATAGGCGATTCCCTCAAGAATTCTCACTTCCAACCTCCCACCTCTAACCTCCAAAATGCTGGGTCGTTTTTCGCGGCCTCCAGGCCATTCCCAGATTTAACCACCCCAAAAAGCAGGTGAACTCATTTTGGGGCGGTTAATTTCTTTGCAACACTCTCATAGGGCAGTCCTCGCTGCCAGAATTTACCGGCAAGTTCTCCCCACAAAAAATTGTCAACTTCGGCCCGCACTTCTTTTGTTCACTAACAAAATAATCCGAACCTTCCCCCGAGTTTTCCGGACCGTAGAGGCGGTGGTAAATTCGAGCAGAAGTCTTCAAGGGCCTTCCGGCGTCAAAGGCGGTTCCCGGTAGTAAACCACCACCAGCTCCACCTCTCCCGCGGCTGCCTTACGCACACGGACCACCCGCGGTTTTCCAACCGGCTCTGCTTTTGGTGCCAGCGTCGGTACGACCCGCAGGTCGAAGCCGGCTTTTTTAATCGTGGCAGCAGCTCTCTCGAATTTCCATCCCAGTACTTCGTCAAACACCGCTACACTTCCATAATCTCTTTTTCCTTGGCCGCCAAAACGTTATCGATCTCTTTAATATATTTATCCGTCAACTTCTGGACTTCTCCCTGGAAACGCTTCAATTCATCCTCGGAAAACCCACCCTCTTTTTGCAGCTTTTTCAACTCGTCGTTCGTGTCACGGCGGATATTCCGAACCGCCACCCGTTCCTCCTCCGCTTTCTTACGCACCAGTTTTACCAGTTCCTGGCGCCGCTCCTGGGTGAGCTGGGGCAACACCAGGCGAATCACCGCCCCGTCGTTTACCGGGTTTATCCCCAGGTCCGACTTCATGATCGCCCGTTCAATCTCCGAAAGCACGTTCTTATCCCAGGGCTGAATCACCAGCAGCCTGGGCTCCGGCACGTTGATGGTGGCAAGCTGGTTGACGGGAGTCGGGCTTCCGTAGTAGTTCACCATTATTTTATCCAAGAGTGCTGGGGTCGCCCGGCCCGTGCGAATGGTGGTCAGTTCTCTTTTGAGGTGTTCGACCGCTTTCTTCATTGACTCTTCCGCGTCGGCAACAAGCTCGCGCACGCTGCATCACCCCCGATAAAAGTTCCTATTCTTTCGCCCAGGATCGCCCGGCGGATGTTGCCCCGCTCCCCCACGTTGAACACGATAACCGGGATCCCGTTATCCATGCACAGCGAGGCCGCGGTCGCATCCATCACGCCCAAACCCCGGTTGAGCATCTCAATGTAGGTCAGGGACTGAAACTTCCGGGCGGCCGGGTTTTTCCGGGGATCGTCATCGTAAACGCCGTCAACTCCCCGTTTAGCCATCAGGATGGCGCCGGCCTCAATCTCCGCCGCACGCAAAGCCGCCGTAGTATCCGTGGAGAAGTAAGGGCTGCCGGTGCCGGCGGCAAAAATAACCACCCGGCCCTTTTCGAGGTGCCGGATCGCCCGGCGCCTGATGTACGGCTCGGCAATCGCCCGCATCTCAATCGCCGTCTGGACCCGGGTATCCACCCCCGCCTTCTCCAGGGCGTCCTGCAGGGCCAGGGCGTTGATCGTGGTAGCCAGCATCCCCATGTAGTCGGCGGTTGCCCGGTCCATGCCCTTGGTGCTCCCGGCAATGCCGCGCCAGATATTGCCGCCCCCAACCACTATGGCCATCTGCACCCGGAACTGCAGCAAAACTTCCCGGATCTCCTGGGCCACGAAGGTCGCCATTTCCGGGTCAATTCCGTAGCCCTGTTCCCCGGCCAGGGCTTCGCCGCTGATCTTCACCACCACCCGGCGGTACTTCGGGGTAAGCATTCAGCATCACCTTATCCGAATAGAATTCAGGAGCCAGAAGAAGTCCAGAATTCGCAAAGCAGGAACTCGCGCCGCAAATCCTGCAGGGACCTCCAACCTCTAACCTCTCTTCTAATCCACACCTTCACCCAGCTCGTACCGGACGAACCGCCTGATGATGATGTTTTCGCCGATGCGCCCGATTATTTCGTGCAACAGGTCTTTCACCGTCACGTCCGGGTTTTTGATGAACGGCTGTTCTAACAGGCAGGTTTCCTTGAAGAACTTTTCGATGCGTCCCTCCACCATCTTCTCAATCACTCTCTCCGGTTTGCCCTCGTTGAGCGCCTGAGCCCGGAGGATCTCCTTTTCCCGGGCGACCACTTCCGCGGGGAGGTCGTCCCGGGAAATGTATTCCGGACGGGACGCCGCAATCTGCAACGCGATGTCGTGGACGAAACTCTTAAAATCCTCCGTCTTCGCCACAAAGTCCGTCTCGCAGTTCACCTCGACCAGCACGCCAACGCGGTTGCCGGGGTGAACGTACGCGGAAACCAGCCCCTCCTTGGCAACCCTTCCGGCGCGTTTTGCCGCCGCAGCCAGCCCTTTTTCCCGCAAGTAAAGGATCGCTTTCTCCATATCGCCGCCTGTCTCGGTCAGCGCCTTCTTGCAATCCATCATCCCTGCACCGGTCCGTTCCCGCAGCTCTTTCACCAACTTCGCCGAAATCTCCACCAACCCTTTACTCCTCCTTCAGTGCCCAAACTATTTCACAAGGCAATTATAACCAAAAACAAGCCGCCTTAAAAGATTCTCGGGGTGCAGTCTTGACCACGCGGTTCATAAGAAAAGGGGGTGATTTACCCCCTTCCCCTAAACCGCCTCCTCCCCGGAGGCAGCATTCCCTTCGCGACCTTCAATTACTGCATCGGCCATTTTACTGGTTATGAGCCTCACGGCCCTGATCGCGTCGTCGTTTCCCGGAATCACGAAATCCACCTCATCCGGGTCGCAGTTCGTATCAACGATTGCCACCACTGGGATTTTCATCTTCCGGGCTTCGGCAACGGCGATCCGCTCCTTGCGCGGATCCACCACGAAAAGGGCTGCCGGTAACTGGCGCATGTTCTTAATACCGCCCAGGTATTTCTGAAGTTTTCCCTTTTCCCGCAGCAGCCGGGCGACCTCTTTCTTCGGGCGCAGTTCGAGCTGCCCGCTCTCCTCCAGCCGCTCAAGCTCGTGGAGCCGCTCGATCCGGTTCCTGATCGTCTTGAAGTTCGTCAGGATTCCACCGAGCCAGCGCTGGTTGACGTAATACATGCCGCACCGTTCGGCCTCTTCCTGAATCGATTGCTGCGCCTGTTTCTTGGTTCCGACAAAAAGAATGGTTTTTCCCTCGGCCGACAGCTGCTTTACAAAGTTGTAAGCCTCCTCGATCTTCCGAACGGTTTTCTGCAGGTCGATAATGTAGATGCCGTTGCGGTCCGTAAAAATATAAGGTGCCATTTTCGGGTTCCAGCGCCGCGTCTGGTGCCCGAAATGCACCCCGGCTTCAAGCAGCTGTTTCATTGAAATAACCGCCACTCCTTCACCTCCTTCCGCCGGGGTTTTGCCGCCGCTGCCGTCATCCTTCCGGAGAACCCGCAGGCACCCCCTCCGCAAGTCCGGCAGCGTGAGGATTTTGCAACACGCCAACGCATATTTTACCACGCCTTGGCGGGACGCGCAATAGGCCTCTCAATCTTTATCCCTGTTTGTAGTGGCTCAACTCGCCCAAAAGCTGGTCGTTGAGAATCCGGATGTAAGTGCCTTTCATTCCCAGGGAGTGCGCCTCGATTACGCCGGCGCTTTCGAACTTCCGGAGGGCATTGACGATCACCGAACGCGTTATCCCGGCCCGGTCGGCCACCTTGCTGGCCACCAGCAAGCCTTCCTCCCCGCCCAGTTCGGCAAAAATGTGCCGGACGGCGTCGAGTTCCGAATACGAGAGCGTCCCGAGAGCAACCTGCACGGCCGTCTTCTTCCGCGTCTCCTCCGCTAATTTTTCCATCCGCGAACGGAAAATCTCCATTCCCACCACCGTTGCGCCGTGCTCTGCCAGGATCAAGTCGCTGGTGGCAAAGTGGTGGTTGAATTTCGCGAGGATTAACGTGCCCAGCCGCGCGCCTGCGCCAACGACTGGCACAAAGGTGATGATCAGGTTGTCAAAATGGCACGCCAGACCCGGATCAAAGATACAGGTGTTCGGCTGCTGGTGGAAATTCGCCCTTGTTTCCTTGATTTCCAGCAAGACTTCGTTGTAGTTGGCGGGTAACACGTTCTCTTCCACAATGCGGAAGATTGCCGCACAGGAAAAACCAGGGAGGAAAGAGTACCCTAAAAGCCTTCCCTCATCGTCTACCAGATAGACGTTCGCCCGGACCAGTTCACTCAGGACGGCCGCCACCGCGGCAAAGTCCACCTTCTGCCCCGAGGTGTTCTGCAAAATGCCGTTCAGAACGCGGGCCTTCTTTAAAAGACGACGTTCCAAACCCTTTTCCCCCTGTTAAACCCGCCGCAAAACTCCGCTGCCTGATCGCAAAAGGCAGCAGTCCGAGGCTGGGGTCAGGAATTTAAATGGAACTCACGGCGCGAATTCCCTCAAGAATCGCCTACCAGTTCCCGACTTTCAACCTTGGAAACACAGTCCCGGGTTTATCTTCAGACTTGCCGTAATGGCGTGCCACCAAATCTGCTAAAGAGCGTGGAATCAGAATTCGGTGTACTCTTCTACAAGATGTAGCGGCTGAGATCCTCCCGTTTAACAATCGGGCCCAACTTGGCCGCCACAAAGGCCTCGTCAATCTTCACCGTTTTTTCTGCGAGTTCCGGGGCTTCAAAGGAAATGTCCTCCAGCAACCTTTCCAGTACGGTGTGCAAACGCCGTGCCCCAATATTTTCGGTTTGTTCATTAATAGTATAAGCGATGGTTGCAATCTCGACAAGGGAATTTTTTGAAAATTCGAGCTTTATCCCTTCCGTCTCCAAGAGTGCGACATATTGCTTGATGAGCGCGTTGGCCGGCTCCGTCAGGATTTGCAGGAAATCGTCACGGGTCAAAGCCTTCAGCCAGACCCGGATCGGGAAACGCCCCTGCAGTTCCGGAATCAGGTCCGCAGGCTTGGCGGTATGAAACGCCCCCGCGGCGATAAAGAGAATGTGGTCGGTCTTCACGGGACCGTACTTTGTCGTAACGGTCGAGCCCTCGACAATCGGCAGGATATCCCGCTGCACACCGCCCCTGGAGACGTCGGGACCGGTCCCCCCCTCGCGCCCTGCGATCTTGTCGATTTCGTCGATGAAAATGATCCCGTGCTCTTCTGCCCGCCGGATGGCCTCGGCGGCTACCTCCTCCATGTCAATCAGCTTGGACGCCTCCTGTTGCGCCAGAATGCGTCGCGCCTCCCGGACGGTAACGCGCCGTTTTTTCTTTCGGGTCGGGAACACGTTACCGATGAGGTCCTGGAAGTTGATCCCCATTTCTTCCACGCCGGCACCGGAGAAAATCTCCAAGAAAGGCATCGTCTTGTCTTCCACCTCGATCTCGACGTGCTCGTCTTCGAGTTCACCCCGGACAAGCCTTTCCCGGAGCACCCGGCGCTGGTAGTCAACCTGCCGAATCCTCTCCTGGGTTTGGAAGTCATCTTCACCGGCCCGAATGGAACCGAAAATCGCTTCGAGCGGGTTGCGCGCAGTTTTTTCCGGATAAGGCGCCAGGAGCTCGACCACCCGGTCGAGGGCAAGCTCCTGAGCCCTTTCTTCAACGGCAAGATACTTTTCCTGCCGCACCATCCGGACCGCGGTTTCGACCAGGTCCCGGATCATTCCTTCCACATCGCGTCCCACGTAACCGATCTCCGTAAATTTGGTGGCCTCCACCTTGATGAACGGCGCATTGACCAGCCGGGCCAACCGCCGCGCAATCTCCGTTTTTCCAACGCCGGTAGGGCCGATCATCAGAATGTTTTTGGGCATCACCTCGTCCCGGAGTTCGGGCGGCAGCTTGCTCCGCCGGTAGCGGTTGCGCAGGGCGACCGCCACCGCCTTCTTCGCCTCTTCCTGCCCTACAATATACTTGTCGAGTTCAGCCACGACCTGGCGCGGTGTAAGATGCTCCACTTTCAGCCCTCCTCGAATCGGTCGTCAGTTATCGGTCTTTAGCGCAAAAATCGCGCGCGATTACAGCGATTACCAACGCCGGACATTGCGGCCGTCCAGAGTGGTAACAGGATTGCCGGCTTTATCAAGATAACACAGCCGTTACAACTCTTCAACGGTGATCCTCTCATTGGTATAGACGCAGATGGAGGCCGCGATCCGCAACGCCTCCTCGGCAATGGCGGCCGCCTCATGATCTGTGTGCTTCAGGAGCGCCCGCGCGGCCGCCAGCGCGTACGGCCCGCCCGATCCGACCGCCACCACCCCGTCGTCAGGCTCGATAACCTCCCCGCTGCCGGCGATCAACAAGAGGTGCGCGGCGTCAGCCACCACCAGAACCGCCTCCAGCCGCCGGAGGTGTCTGTCGGTACGCCAGTCCTTGGCGAGATTAACCGCCGCCCGGAGGAGATTTCCCTGCGCTTCTTCAAGCTTCCCCTCGAAGCGCTCGAAGAGGGCAAGGGCGTCGGCGACGCCGCCGGCAAACCCGGCCAAAATGCGGTCCTGGTAAAGCCGCCGGATTTTCTTCGCCCCGTGCTTGATCACGGTATTCTGGGCAAAGGTGATCTGGCCGTCACTCGCCAGCGCAACCCGCCCGTTCCGGCGAACGGCGATAACCGTCGTGCCGTGCACCTTTTGAACCCCTCCTTTCCGGGAACAAAAACGGATTCTGCTCTTCCTGACAGGACCACGCAGGGCTCTAAGAGACCGCTTTACAAACTTCGCCTGGCAAATGAGAGGTGTGAGGCGAGAGGTTAGAGGTGAGATTTTTGATGGCAAATTCCATCATGACTCCCACTTCCAACTTCTCACGACTCACTTCTAAAACAGTCTCCCCAGCACTCAACTCCATGGTACAACCTGCGCCCAAGTAAATAGGCGTTAGGGTATCTCGTATTTTTTCACGTTGAGTTGAGTGCTGGGCCAAAGCTTGCCATCTGTATGATATAGATAGAGCCTGCTTTCGAGAATTAGAGTTTCGCAACACTCTCCTAAGCCCGTGGGTGGGTCTTATTGTAAACCCGCCTCAGCTTTTCCACGCTCAGGCGGGTATAGATCTGGGTGGTGGAAAGCCGGGCGTGTCCCAGCAGGTCTTGCACCACCCGCAGATCGGCACCGCCGTCCAGCAGGTGGGTGGCAAAGGAATGACGTAAAGTATGGGGGGTTACCCGGCCCGAAATACCGGCTTTGAGCGCGCAAGCCTTAACGATGTCCCGCACCGCCCGCGGCGAGAGCCGCCGCCCCGCCTTGTTTAAAAAAAGGGCCTCCTCGAACCGCCCGTGGTGTTTTTTGAGCAACTGCGGCCGCCCGTGCCGCAGGTACGCTTTCAGGGCCTCCACCGCATATGCGCCGGCGGGAACCACCCGCTCCTTTCTCCCCTTGCCCAGAACCCGCAGGTACCCACCGCCAAGATCCACGTCCCCGACGTCCAGTTGCACCAACTCGGAAATCCTGATTCCGGCCGCGTAGAGCACCTCCAGGATCGCCCTGTCCCGCAGCCGCAAAGGATCGGTAACCGCGACCGTTTCCACCAGGCGCTTGGCCTCTGCCGGGTACAGCACCCGGGGGAGCCGTTTTTCCCGCCTGGGCGAAGAGACGTACCGCAGCGGATTGCTCTTGAGCACGCCCTCACGGCACAGAAACCTGAAGAAGCTCCTCCAGGCCGCAAGCCTTCTGAGCAGCGAGTTTCGTGAAAGCCCTTCCTCGGCCAGGTAGGAAAGGTACCGCCGCATCACCGCCGGGGTGATTTGCCCGGGTTGCAGCGCCTCGTCGGAAACACCCAGAAGGTGGGACAGGAACTCGATCCCGTGGAAGATATCCTTCTGGTATTCCTCCACGGTCCGGGGTGAGGCCCTCTTCTCCGTCTGGAGAAAAACCACGAACCGGTCCAGATAGGTATACATACGGCCACCTTTAACGGTTAGAATTGAGAACTCAGCAGGCAAAATTCTTTAAGCGGGAACCCGCCCGCAAATCTTTAGGCTGATTCTAACATCGCGATTGCTGAATCCGTATCTGCGCCTATTCGCTCTTTTCACCCTGGGCCGGTTCCCGGTGGTTGCACTCCTTGCTCGTACAGACCAAGAAGTTCCGCCGGTACGAATTCCGCTGCACCATCATCTCGCCGCACGCCGGACATTTCTCCTTCACCGGTTTATCCCAGGTCGTGAAATCACATTCCGGATACCGGCTGCAGCCGTAAAAGGAACGCCCTTTCTTGCTGCGCCGCAATACCAGTTCCGCCCCGCACCGCGGGCAGGAAACCCCGGTTCCGACGTTCAGGGGCCGCGTGTTGCGGCACTCGGGAAAACCCGGACAGGCCAGGAATTTGCCAAAACGCCCGGTCTTGACCACCATCTGCCGCCCGCATTTGTCGCACGTTTCATCCGAAACGTCCTCCACGACTTTGATCCGCCTGAGCTCCAGGTCCGCCCTGGAAAGCTCCTCCTTGAACGGCAGGTAAAAGTCCCGAAGCACCTTGACCCAGTCGCCTTTTCCTTCTTCCACCGCGTCCAGCTTGTCTTCCATGGCCGCGGTGAATTCGATGTCAATTATACCCGGAAAGTACGCTTTCAGCAGCTCGACCACCGTTTTTCCCAGTTCGGTGGGGCAAAGCTGCTTGTTCTTGCGGGTGACGTAGCCCCGCTTCAGGATCGTTTCGATCGTCGGCGCGTAGGTGCTCGGCCTTCCGATACCATTCTCTTCCAACGCCCGGACCAGCGTGGCCTCCGTGTACCGCGGCGGGGGCTCGGTCCAGTGCTGCTTCGGGACCAACTCTAACAGCGAAAGCTCCTCTCCCTCCGCGAGGTCGGGCAGGAGTTCACCGGTGGCGTCTTCCTCTTCCACCTTTTCCCCGGTGAGCCGCAAAAAGCCGGCAAATTTGAGCACCACCCCGGTAGCCCGGAAAAGGTAATCCGCGGCGGTTATATCCACGCGGGTCACGTCCAGCACCGCCGGCGCCATCTGACTCGCCAGATAGCGTTGCCAGATCAGGTTGTACAGCTTGAACTGCTCCTCCGTCAGGTATTTTTTAACCGCCTCCGGCGTCCGCGAAACGGAGGTGGGCCGTATCGCTTCGTGCGCGTCCTGGACGCGGTTGTTTTTCTGAGCGGCGATCCTGTTGCCGCCGACATACTCGCGGCCGAACGCCGCCGCTATGTATTCGGCCGCCTCCCTCGACGCCGGTTCCGCCACGCGCACCGAGTCCGTCCGGATGTAGGTGACCAGACCCACCGGGCCTTCCTTCCCCAGGTCAATCCCCTCGTAAAGCTGCTGGGCAACGCGCATGGTCCGCTGGGTGCTGAAACCCAGGCGCCGGTGCGCCTCCTGCTGCAGGGTGCTGGTGGTGAAAGGCGGCGCCGGTTTCCGCAGCTTTTCCTGCCGGGTGATTTCAGAAACAACAAAAGGCCTGCCCTGCAGCGCCTGCACAACCCTTTTAACGTCCTCCTCCGACCGGAGGTTGATCTTTTCGTTCCCCTGCTTCAGGAGACGGGCTTCAAAAACGGCTGCGTCCGGCTTGCTCAGGTGCGCGGTGAGCGTCCAGTACTCTTCCGGCACAAAGGCCTCTATCTCCCGCTCGCGGTCAACGATCAGCCGGACGGCAACCGACTGAACCCTGCCTGCGGAGAGTCCGCGCCTAATCTTCCGCCACAGCAGAGGGCTCAGGTTGTAACCAACCAGTCTGTCAAGCACCCGCCGGGCCTGCTGGGCATTCACCCGGTTGAGGTCGATCGGGCGGGGGTTCCGCAGGGCCTCGGTAACCGCCGCCTTGGTGATTTCGTTGAATTCAACCCGGCAGGGCGCAGCGGCCGGAATCTTCAAGAGCTGGCAGATGTGCCAGGCGATGGCCTCACCCTCCCGGTCCGGGTCGGACGCCAGCAGGACGGCGTCGCTTTTGGCGAGCGCCGTCTTCAGGTCCCGGATTGCTTCGCCTTTCCCCCGGATGGTAATATACTTGGGTGCAAAACCGGCGGTTACATCCACCCCGAGTTCGCTCTTGGGCAGGTCGCGGACGTGCCCCATTGAAGCCTTGACCACGTAACGCTTCCCCAAGAACTTCGACAGCGTCCTGGCTTTTGCCGGAGACTCGACGACCACAAGCGTTTTCATTCTGATCCGTGTCACCCCGTCACTGAAAATCTTTTTAATAAATCTTACCGTAAAACGGTCCTTCTATGAGACTGCACTGATCAGCCCGGATTCGTTACCGGGACCGACCTCATTATATCCCGGATCCCGGAAATTGTTTCAGCCCCCGGAAACCGGTTTGCCGACCGTGTAAAGTCCCCCGGGAAGCGAACGGACAAGACCTTTCAATTCTAAAAAGACGAGACCGGACAGGACTTTGGAAGCCGGTGCTCCCGCGCGCTGGATCAGGGCTTCCTGGGAGAGCGGCTCGCCGCTCAACAGCGAAAGAAGTGAAGCTTCCAGCTGGTCGAGCACCGGCTTTCCCTGCGTTTCTTTAGAAAAAAGGCCTTTCAGGCCGATTGCCTCCAGTACATCAACCGCATCCGTCACCGGATGGGCGCCTTGCTTCAAGAGGGAATTCGGCCCCCGGCTGAAGGGGCTGGTGATATTGCCCGGTACCGCCATCACCTCCCGGCCCTGTTCCAGCGCCAGGTCGGCCGTGATCAGCGCGCCGCTGCGTTCTTTAGCCTCAACCACGACCACCGCCCGCGAAAGCCCGGCGATAATCCGGTTGCGCACGGGAAAGTGCCAGGGTTCGGCAAACATCCCCAGCGGAAATTCACTGACCACCGCCCCTTTTGCCGCAATCTCCTTCATCAACCGCCGGTTCACAGCGGGATAGCAGATGTCGAGCCCGGTTCCCAAAACCGCAACCGTCCGGCCGCCACCCGCCAGAGCGCCGCGGTGGGCAGCGGTGTCGATCCCGCGGGCAAGCCCGCTTACCACGGTTACCCCTGCTTCGGCCAGTTCCCTGCCGAGACGCTCGGCCACCAGTTGTCCGTAGCTGGAGCAGCGCCGGGTCCCGACCACCGCCACGGCCGGCTCCTCGGCGGGAAGTTCACCGTGGTAGAAAAGCGCGGCCGGCGGGTCAAACGTCTTCCGCAGCAGTGCCGGATAACCGTCATCCGCCAGGGTCACAAAGCGCGCGCCGGCCTGTTTCAGCTTCTTGATTTCCCCTTCAACGTCAAGCATTTCCCGGCGTTTGACCAGCTCCTCGGCCTGCCTCCTTCCCAAGACCGGCGCGAGGTCCGCCACGGAAGCGGTGAAGGCCGCCCTGGCGGATCCGAAAGCGGCAAAAAGATCCTGGAGCCGACGCGCTTGACCCGGCAGGAGAAGCTGCCACCCCAGGCAGGAGTAACGCTCTTCTTCCCCCACGTAAAACCCTCCGGATTAACCTTTCGGAAAAAAGGTTGGTTCTCCTGCTCCTGAATTCGGATTTAGACAAACAAATTTTCACAAAATTCAAGCAGGATTTTCCTCGCTGGCGGGTGAATAAGCCTTTTCTAAAGCCGGAAGGGGGTGGGACTTCTATAAAGGTTTCCGGACACCAGCGGTGAGTATTTCCATTAAACAGGGTAGGAGGTAACAAAAAATGCGCTTTGTAAAATCCCTTGCCGTTATTGCAATCGGTGTCGCTTTTTGTTTCTGTGCGGGTTGCACTTCCACCCAGCCGGGAGCGACGACTGAACCGGCGAAACCCGCCAATATCCGGCCGAACGTGGTAACGAGCTTCAATCCGACCACCGAAACCCCGGTAATCGCCCAGGACGCCTACGTTGACCCGATGGCCTCCGTGATCGGGAACGTGGAGATCGGCCCGAAGGTCTATGTCGCACCCTTTG
Organism: Bacillota bacterium; assembly: GCA_040758635.1. GTDB lineage: Bacteria > Bacillota > Desulfotomaculia > Desulfotomaculales > Ammonificaceae > Yes71-27. The sequence continues at coordinate 25,862 of JBFLVI010000009.1, forward strand.
CTTCGGTCCGCGGGGATGAAGGCCAGCCGATTTACGTGGGCGAGGGGTCGAACATCCAGGACGGCGTAGTACTGCACGCCCTTGAGACAGAAGAGAACGGAGAAGTGGTCGAAAAGAACCTGGTGGAATACGGCGGCAAAAAATACGCCGTCTACGTCGGCAAACACGTCTCGCTGGCCCACCAGGCCCAGGTGCACGGACCGGCACTGGTAGACGACAGCACCTTTATCGGTATGCAGGCTCTGGTGTTTAAAGCCCAGGTGGGGAAGAATTGCGTTGTTGAGCCTGGCGCCAAGCTACTCAACGGGGTAAAGGTGCCTGACGGCCGCTACGTTCCCGCGGGCGCCGTGGTGACAACCCAGGAGCAGGCGGATAACCTGCCGAAAATCACCGACGACTATCCGTTGAAGAACCTTAACCAGGGCGTTCTTCACGTCAACGAACAGCTGGCCGAAGGGTACCTGAAGACGGAGGATGGGACAACCGAAGGAGAAACCAAGGCGCATTAAAACCGGAACGGGGGCCAAAAGCCCCCGTTAGATTTTGCCTGCGTGCTAAGAACCGGATAGGAGACCGCTTTACAAACTTCGCCTGGTTTTGTTAGCCGGTCGGGTCCGGGTGCTCACGTACCATTTTAGAGGTTAGAGGCCAGAAGTTAGAGGTCAGATCTTTTGTAGGAATTCGCAAAGCGAATTCCTACAATAACTCCAACATCCAACCTCCGGTCTCCAACTTCCAAAATCCATGCTTGTTTTTCGCGGTCTCTAGGCTCCTTACCATAGTTTACCATTTATGAATAGATAAATCCTGCTTTCGAGAAATTAGAGTTTTGAACACTCTCCTACCTGCCCGACGGTCGCCCCGCCGTAGTAAAAGCTGAGGATGGCGGAGAATCCCATTCCCTGTTCCGCCATCGCCCGCGCGCCCCACTGGGACATGCCAAGGCAGTGTCCCCAACCGTTTCCGGTAAAGGTGACCGCAGTCAACTGGCCGCTTACCGGGTCATACTCCTTGCTGAGCACCGAAGGTGGCGACTTCAGGCTGAAAACCTTCCGCACCTTATCGGCGTTGCCCAAAAGCTGGCGCTGCGGCTGGCCGTTCCGGTCAAACCCGACCACCTCAACCCGCTTGATCCGCGACGAACCCGAAGCCGTGCGTTCGACCACGTAGACCTCTGTTACCACCGAAAAACCATACTCGGCCGCCGCCAGGCAGTCGGCCAACTCGTACACCGAGTACCGCACACTCCACCCGTAATGCTGGTTTTCCGGATGGCGGTCGTAAGGGTCCGGCTTTCCCCGGCTCACACCAACGTACTCCCGCCACACGTCCTCGCTGTTCTCAACCCAGCCCCCATTAGAACTGTGGAAGTAAGCCGGAACCACGCGGCCGCCTTCCATCAAAACCAGCCCCCGCGTCCCGTCCACCGCCGCCGTCGTGCGCGGGGACTCCGCATCGAGTCCTCCGTATACCTGGCTCGCCTGAGTGGAGAGAACGTCGTAAAACTGGTTGCTTCCGTATTTCAGCATGTAGTAGGCGTAAGAGCGTGCCGCCACCGCCTGTGCTTTCAGCGCCTCCATGGGCCAGTGCGCAGGCATCTCTCGGGGCACTACCCCGTAAAGATACTCTTCCAAAGGCAACTCGTTGACCAGCAAGAGTCTCCCCTCATGGAGCCGCAAGGTGAGGTTCCCCCGGTAGCGCCGGAAAGAGCCGTCAGCGTTCAGGTTGAACCAGTTGTCTTTCCCGTCCTGCCCCTCGGCCAGAACCAAGGGCCCCGTAAAAACACCGAAAGGAAGGCGGTTGCGCTCGACCTGCATCGTGTAAACGGCCTCAACTACCGAACTCCCCGGCGCCCTGGCCACGGTAACAGTGAAGACGTCTCCCTTTTGTAACTGAAAAAGAACCTCACCCGTTGTCCCGTTAACGAGCGCGTAATTGCCGTTTACGCTCCAGGCCGCCGCCGGCGCATCGGTACTGAGCGCCGCCCGCACCGGGAGCGCAAAAACCCGCGGCAGAAAACCGGCGGGCTGGGGTGTTCCCCCGGTTTCACCGTCGCCCCGGGAAACCGGCTCCGCCTTTTTCACCAGCCAGCCGGCGATCCAGGCCGCCTGCCCCGAGGAGAGCCGCACCCGGCACCAGTCCCCGCGCCGCTCCAGGACGGCCAGACGCTGTCCCTTTGTCACCCGGCCCACCACGGCGTAACCCGTCCCCGGACCGCCCCGCAGGTTGACCACGTCTCCCGTAACCACGACCTCTTCATCCCCGTCGGCGCCCCTCTGGGGCGGCTGCTGCTCCGCCACCGGCTTTACCAGCCACCCGGCGATCCATGCCAGCGAACCGCTCTGCAGCCGTACCCGGTACCATTCGCCGGACTTCCCGTCCACCGCCAATCGCGTACCCCGGGACGCCCCGCCGACCCGCGCGTAGCCGGTCCCGGGACCGCTGCGTAGGTTCACGTAACTTCCCGTCACCTCCACCGCCGTCGGAAGGGTCCCGCTGCCGCTTGCCTCCAGCGTGGGTGAACCGGCAGGCGCTTTCACCAGCCAGCCGGCGATCCAGGCCGCCTGCCCCGAGGAGAGCCGCACCTGGCACCAGTCCCCGCGCCGCTCCAGGACGGCCAGTTGCTGCCCCTTTGTCACCCGGCCCACCACGGCGTAACCCGTCCCCGGACCGCCCCGCAGGTTGACCACGTCTCCCGTGACCACGACCTCTTCCGCCCCGGCTGCTTTCGGCAGCAAAAACACCAGTGCCACAGCGATGCCTACCAGGAGGCAAAGCACAATGAGCCGTTTGAGAATCACCTTCATTCGCAGCATTAAAACCCTCCGGGGAACTTTTCAAACTAAAATTCGACAATTGAACCAAAATTCCTGCCATTTTTATAATAAATCTTTCGAGATTTACCAGGCTCCAGGACCTAAAATCCGTCAGCATGTCGCCCACGATTAAAAACCCCGTGCCAGCGAAAAAAATGACGGGGCAAACAATGAAAAAAAATCCGGCGAACCGGGGCAACAGACAGAGCACGGCAAAAGTGCCGCAACCGCCTGTCAGGCGATTTTCCTTATTTGTGCAAACCCGGAGAAGATTTGAACCGTTCGTCAGCGGCGGAAAAAGAGGCTTAAAATGATTGACAGGATGATGCTCAAAAGGATGCAGGTTGCAAGCGGAAAATAGAAGGTAAAATTGCCGCGCTGGTAATAGATGTCGCCCGGCAGCCGGCCGACGCCCGGGATTTTACCAGCCAGAAGCATCAGTCCGCCGAGTACCAGCAAAAGAATCCCCGTTATTACCAGCACCTTCCCGAAACTCTGCCAGAGCTCCATTACGACTCCTCCCGGAAAAACCTTTCCTTTTCGCTGAAGACGCAGCCGCAGTACTGCTGGCGGTACATCCCCAGTTCCTTTGAACGGGCCACGCCTTCCCTGAAACCGGCCCGAAAATCGCGGTAAAAGAACGGCACGCCGTACTCCGCCGCCACCGCCTCACCGACCTCGCGCAGCAAATCGTGCTTTTGAAACGGGCTCACCAATAGTGTGGTGGTAAAGGCGTCAAAACCCCCGCGCTTTGCCGCTCCCGCCGTTTGGCGCAAACGCAGGTAGTAGCAGAACCGGCACCGTTCCGACTCCCTGAAGGCCACCAGGCGAAAGTATTCCTCCACCGGGTATTCCCGCGGCAGGATGAGGGGCCAGTTTTCGCTTTCTGCATACGCCGCAAGCGTTTCCCGCCGGCGCCGGTATTCCGTATAGGGGTGAATATTCGGGTTGAAGAAAAAGCCGTGCACCGCGTGCCCCTCGCCGCGTAATTCTTTTAAAGGGTAGATCGCGCAGGGGCCGCAGCAAACGTGCAGGAGTACCCGCAAATCTCTTTTCACCTCAAACAGCCAGGCTCCCTTAATTTTAGAAGTGAGAGGCCGGAGGTTGGAGGTTAGAAACTTTGTGGGAAATCAGCATCGCTGATTTCTTCAAAAATCCCACCTCTAACCTCTAACTTCCAACCTCTGATTGCTCCGGTCTTGCCGCAGGTCTTACATACATTTTGCTAACACCGGCTGTCTGGGCCTGTTTCGCTCCCGCTCACACGTTCGCTTGGAGCTGAAACAGGCAACGCCGCCTCCTTAAGCCGCAACTTATTTTCATGCTTCCGTGGTGCGGGGCCGCAGGCCCGCATGAACTACTCTGCTCTCCGCTGGCTTTCGTGCTTCTGGCGTCCTACTCCGGGGAACCACAAAACTCCAACTGCCTCCGCTTCACCTCTGCCCCTCGCTTCCTGCCTCCTGACCCCGCCTCCCGGCCCCTGACCCACCGCTGCTTCTGACCTCCGACCGCTAACTTCCGACTGCTGTTTTCTACCACAGCGTCTCCTGGACGCTTTCCCCGGCCGGTGGCGTCAACCCGAAATGCCGGTAAGCCAGCGCCGTAGCCACCCTGCCGCGCGGCGTACGCGCAAGCAGCCCTTGCTGCATCAAGTAAGGTTCGACCACGTCCTCCAGCGTCACCACTTCTTCGCTGGTAGCCGCAGCCAGGGTTTCGATACCGACCGGCCCCCCGCCGAACCGCTCGATCAGCGTGGTCAAAAGCTTCCGGTCGGTGGCGTCAAGTCCCAGTTCGTCAACTCCTAAAAAGTCCAGGGCCGCCCGGGCCGCTTCCTCCGTAATGACGCCTTCCTCCCGGACTTCCACGTAGTCTCTGACCCGGCGCAACAACCGGTTCGCAACCCGCGGCGTCCCCCGGGAACGCTTTGCGATTTCCTGGGCTCCTGTGGGGGTGACGGTAATCCCCAGGAGCTTCGCCGCACGGGTAACCACAACCACCAGCTCTTCCGCTTCGTAGTAGTCCAGGCGGGCGATCAGACCGAAACGGTCCCGCAGCGGTGAGGAAAGGAGCCCGGCCCTGGTGGTCGCCCCGACCAGTGTGAAAGGGGGGAGGTTCAGCCGCACCGAGCGGGCGGCAGGTCCTTTGCCGATAATGATATCCAGCGCCCGGTCCTCCATCGCCGGGTAAAGGATCTCTTCCACTACCCGGCTGAGACGGTGTACCTCGTCAATAAAAAGGACGTCCCCGGCCGCCAGGTTGGTCAAAATCGCCGCCAGGTCACCGGGCCGCTCGACGGCTGGACCGGAGGTAATCCTGATGCCGACCTCCATCTCGGTGGCAATAATCCGCGCCAGGGTCGTTTTACCCAGGCCGGGCGGGCCGAAGAGCAGAATGTGGTCCACCGGTTCTCCCCGGTTTCTGGCCGCCTCGATGGTGACCCGCAGGGTTTCTTTAACCTTCGCCTGCCCGATAAACTCCTTCAGGGTCCTCGGCCGGAGCGTTGCCTCGACCACCGCCTCCTCCGGCTGGACCTCAAGAGAAATTACCCGCATTTCGCTCATCAGGCACTCCCGCCCTTCTGCTTCAAGAGCAAACCGAGGGCCGACCGCAAGATGGTTTCCAGATCACCAGCACCGCCTTTTGCCGCGTGTCGTACCGCTTCCCGGGCCTCGCCGCGCCGGTAGCCCAGGCTTACCAGCGCCTCAACGGCGTCCATGGCTTCTTCCGGCACGCTTTCTTCCCGCTTAGCGAACTTGTCCTTTAACTCCAGCAGTATCCGCTGGGCGGTCTTCCCCCCAATTCCGGGTACCATCCGCAGAACGGAGGCCTCTTCCTCCAGCAGCGCCCGTTCGATCTCCTGCACCGACAAACAGGAAAGGATCGCCAGGGCCGCCTTCGGCCCCACACCGCTCACACTAAGCAACAGGACGAAAAGATCGCGTTCCTCTTCGGTCCCGAAACCGTATAGCGCTACCTGCTCCTCCCGCAGGAGGAAGTGGGTGTACAACCGGCATTCCGCCCCCGGCCGGGGAAGGCGGGCGCCCAGGGAAAGGGGTATGTGTACATGGTAGCCCACACCGCCGACCTCGATTACCGCAAACCCCGCCGCCACCCGGACCAATTTCCCACGCAAATAGGCGATCATTTTGCCTCCCGCCGGAACTAATCCTTGGATGTCAGCGCCTGCGCGGTCAACGCGGTGTGCAGGTGGCAAATGGCCACCGCCAGCGCATCCGCCACATCATCCGGCACGGGAGGCGCTTTCAACCTGAGCAACTGCTGGACCATGTACTGCACCTGTTCCTTAGCCGCGCGTCCCTGCCCGGTCACCGCCCGTTTCACCACCGCCGGCGGGTATTCGAAAACCGGGCAGCCTGCCTCCGTCGCGGCCAGGAGGGCTATACCCCGGCTGTAACCGACCGCCGTCGTGGTCTGGACGTTCTTGCTGAAAAAAAGCTCTTCCACCGCCACCGCATCGGGTTTAAACTGCTGGATCACCTGCAGGATCCCGCGGTAAATCGCCTGCAGCCTGCGGGTCAATGGCCAGTTAGCTTCCGTCCGGATACAACCAAAATCCACTGGAACGAGCCTTGCGCCCTTGCCTCCCCGGACCAGCCCGTACCCGGTAACCGCCGTCCCGGGGTCAATTCCCAGTACCAGCATACCCGCCCCCCTTTCGGCATTCGGGTGCCGCCGCCGGCAGCCGGCAAAGCCAGATCAAGGCGCAACTCAAACCGCCCCGCCGGCCGCCAAAAATCCCCAGGGTGCCGTTACTCCGCTTATTCGACACTCGGCCCGCTATTCCTGCAACTCATCCAGGTTCTCCAGCGCAGCGTTCAACCCGGTTTCGCTGGAAAACTCCAGTTCCCGCCGCAACTGGGCCCGGACCGTTTGCGACTGCGCCGCAAAATCCATTCCCTGGGTGAGTTTTTGCCGCAGCCCCGGCGTAAGCGATTCTTCCCTCAGCAAACGCTCGTAGCGCAAAACCCGGTGGTTAAAGCCCAGCGGCCCCTGAAATACCGCCACAAAACCGTCCTTCAGGCCGAGGTGGCGGAACGACCGGTGATGCGGACAGAAATCCTGAACCCTGTACGTAAGTCGGATTGCGGCCGGCAAACGCGATTCCACCTCGCACCCGGAGTTTACGAGAAAACGTTCCCTCAACTCCTCTGCGTCCAGCCCGATAAACACCCGTGGTGCCGGTCCTTCCGAGACCAGGTCCTGCTCCCCGCAGAGATACTGTCGTTCCACGATCACCACCGTCTCCAGCCTTACAAGGTCCTCCCTGGAGGCGGAAACCCACCCGTCCCTGGTCACGAGTATTGCCAAAACGATCGCTCCCATAATGAGAGGAAAAAACAAAAAGCCCCACCGCAATTTTGAAAGCATTTTTTCTTTAACTCCTATGACAGAATCTATCTTAGGGAATATTATGCAACGGTGGGATTATCTTTATGCAACACGGAAGGAGAAGCTATTCCCGAGTGACTTGCTCCATGATTTCCGTGGGAATGTCGAAATTTGCATAGACCGTCTCCACATCGTCCAGTTCCTCCAGGTGCTGGACCAGACGCAACACCCGCAGGCCCTCTTCCCCGGTAACCGTTACCGAAGTTTGCGGAACAAAGGTGAGTTCTGCCTCCGCCACCCGCAGGCCTTGAACCTCGAGGCCGGCTTTGACCCGCGCCAGCTCCTCCGGTGCAGTGGTGATTTCGAAACCATCGTCCACCTCCCGGAGGTCCTCCGCGCCGCTTTCCAACGCCGAAAGGAGCAGTTCCTCTTCGGTCAAGCCGTCTTTTTCCACCAGAATCAGCCCTTTGGGCTGAAAAAGCCAGGCAACGCAGCCGGCTTCGCCCAAGCTGCCGCCGTACTTGTTGAGAATGTGACGCACCTCGGCCGCCGTCCGGTTCCGGTTGTCCGTGGTCACCTTGATGAGCAGCGCCACCCCCCCCGGTCCGTATCCCTCGTAGGTGACCTCCTCGTAACCTCCGCCGCCGATTTCACCCGTTGCCTTCTGGATCGCCCTTTGAATGTTCTCAAAAGGGATGTTGGCTTCTCGGGCCCGCTGAATGGCCGTCTTGAGCCGCGGGTTTGCTTCCGGATCACCGCCGCCCTGACGCGCGGCCACCATTATTTCGCGCGACAACCGGGTGAAAATCTTACCCCGCTGAGCGTCAACCTTCGCCTTCTTTCTTTTGATCTGCGCCCATTTGGAATGTCCGGCCATTTCCTCACCTTCCCGGTAAAGAGCCTCTTCCACCGAAAGGCGTGGACCTGCCTTATATTCTGGCCAAAACCAACCGCCAATTTCCTCAGAATTCAATCAACTCCGGTATTGGCGGCATTTTCAGTTTATGCCGGTTCCGCGCGCACAGTGAGGTTATTCGCTCCCGGACGCCGGGGGAAACTTCCCCGCCCAGGATGTAACGGTCCAGCTCGTCGTAAGTGAAACCGAGTTCGTGTGCGTCTTCCTGTCCCTCCCACAGACTCGCCGAAGGCTGCCGGTTGATGATGGTTTCCGGGATGCCGAGGTAGGTCGCCACCTCGCGGACCTGAAACTTCAAAAGGCACCCTATCGGCAGCACGTCCGCTCCACCGTCACCATACTTGGTGAAATAACCGATTGTCAACTCACTCCGGTTGCTGGTTCCTGCCACAAGAGCCTGCCGCTGGTTGGCAAAGAAGTACAGGGTGGTCATGCGCAGCCGCGGCTTCAGGTTTGCCAGCATGATGTCCGTATGGTCCAGTTCCGTAAAACTCTTCCCGGTGAGCGTCTCGGCAAGCAACCGGTAAATGTCGTCGAGGACTACGGTAACGAACGGAATATCGAAAAGGTGGGCGATCGACTCGGCGTCTCGAGCATCCCTGCTGTTGTTATAGCAGGGCATGATCACGCCTAGGGTGTTTTCGGGACAGGCTTTCTTGCAGAGTACGGCCACAACCGCTGAATCAATGCCACCGCTCAGGCCCACTACGTAACCCTTAAGCCCTGACTCTTGCAACTGCCGCTTCAGCCAGTTGACGAGCGCCGAAACCAACTCCGGTACCTTCAACGCAACCCCCTCCACACCGTCCGGCCAGTTAAAATGTTATCATACAAGCACCGCGCCCGTAAACCACAAATCCAGGGCAATTTTACGCGTGAAAGAGGCCGGAGAGCCGTGGCTTGGCCACAACCCGGTCACAAGAGCACTCCCTTGACACAGAACGGTAATTTCAAAACAGATTCCCCAATACTGGAAGAAAAGGCAGGCATCTGGCAACCGCCAACTTCCCGCCATGTACCCCTGGCGAGTTGAACAGGCTCGCGGGAAGACCGTGATAACCCGGCTCAAAGCCCAAGAGTTCTGAAATAATCCGGTCCCGACCGTCCCCGCCAGGCCGGAGGCAAACCGGAGTCACCGGTTTACCACATTTGTCGGAGCCGCGATCTTTTGCACCCGGTCAAAGTCCGCCAGTTCCAGGTCCAGCATCAGCCTGGTAGGGGCGTTTCTGCCCCGGGCCTGAACCTCCACCTGTACGATATGGTAATCCTCCGGTTCCACGGAAAGACGGTAGGCGAAATCGGTGAACTGGGACGCCAGGAAACGGTTTTTCACCCTCGGCTTACATTCAAGCAGGTAAAGGCGTTTCTTGCCCCGTTCCCTCCCCTGCCGGGCCGGGGTAACTGTCGGTACCTCCGCGAAATCCAACAGCACCAGGGGGTCAAGCTCCGCCACAAACACACCCGTTTCCCCGAGCCGGTCACCCTCAAAAGCCAACCACTTTGGGGAAAAAACGTCCTTGACGTAGGTTATACCGTCAACCTGGATTATTTCGACCGCGCTGTTAAAGATTTTCCCCTTCACGTGCACCCGGTCGGGCAGGATACGCCTTCCGCTCAAGTTGCTGAGACAACGGGTCCCCTGCGCAGTAACCAACCGGCACTGCAAACGGTAGGAGTAAGACTTTGCCGCCTTTGTCCGGGCTAACGCCTTCTGAAGAAGCTCCTGCGGCTCAACCGCTTTCAAGGGCCGGTTCGCCAAAGTGGTATAAATCCCTGCTGCCAGCAAAATTGCCACGACAAACAGATACACCCAGCGACGGGAGACAAATGGCCGGCGCATGAACACCCCCCCAAAGCTAATAGAGCATATGACGCATCCCGGTGCGATATGTCGTCTTTGAGCGGAATAACTCCGGGAAGGATGTTTTCAGTCGTCCTGGAGTGCTCCGGGGTGAGTAGTTGCAAAACCCAAATTCAACAAGAAGCAAGCCTGTAGACAGTTAATCGGTAATCTTTGGAAAAAGCCGGCAGACCGCGGGAAGCGAACCGGCATGCAACCAAGTAAAACGGTGGGAGTCGCCAACGAAGTGAAAGTTTATTCGGACAATTCCACGCTGAAGGCGAAAGGAATTACTCTCTGAGTTGGTGCCGGGCGGGACGGCGAGCATGACGAAGCAATGCACCGTTTATCGCCGCGTCCGACAGGAAGCCTGAATAGTAACGGCGGCTCTTGCAGCAGTTGTTAAGCTTCCACCCACCGGATGCAACCGGTCGGACAGGTCAACAGACTAACACCAAAATCCCGCCTTTGAAAAGTATCCTCGTCCTAATCTCCCTCCGGCGCTCAGGTTTTCTGACCCGGTCTCCATCCCGTCCTTGCGTCGGAAACGCTGTCTATCCCGGGGGAATAGGGCTTCAGGTCCAGAAGGGGGCTCCCGTCCACCGCGTCCAGCCCCTGGACCCGCAGGCGGTTGCCCTCCACCCCCAGCAGTTTCACCACCGTGAAAGCGATCGGGTTCGGGCGAACAGGCGAACGGCAGGCGAAAACACCGCGCAGCTCCGGCCCGTGCGGCGTCGTGGTCTGCAATACGTCCCGCCGCGCCAGGTGACACCAGTAAAGGACGATCAGATGAGTCGCCTTTTCCACATCCTTGAGCCCGGGGACGAACTCAGGGAAAAGCTCGATGACGGCCTCTTTCCCGGCCAGACAGCCCTGGCGCGGCGCCTCTTCCGGAGTCTTGTAAGGGGAGCGAATCACCCCGATCGGCTTGAGCCGCATACATACCTCCCCATTAGGACCGGACGGGACCCCCCGGCCCGTCTAAAAACCACCGGCCACCGTTTCCGTGCTCCGGGATCCCTTTAGCCTTCTGCCGCTGTCCCTTCCGGTTTTCCTCCCCTGGCGAGCGGGCCGAGGAGATCAACCAGCGGCCGGACCAGGTCGAGCGGCACGGGAAAGACGATGGTGCTGGAGTTGTCCACCGCGATTTCCTGAAGGGTTTGTAAATACCGCAACTGGACCGTGACCGGCTCCCGGGCGATGATCCGGGCCGCCTCAGACAGCTTCTCGGCCGCCTGGAGTTCGCCCTCGGCGTGAATGATCTTTGCCCGCCGCTCCCGCTCCGCCTCGGCCTGGGCCGCCATCGCCCGCTGCATTGAGGCCGGCAGTTCCACGTCCCGCACCTCCACCAGGCTCACCTTCACGCCCCACGGCCCGGTTCCTTCGTCAATAATCTGCTGCAAGCGCTGGTTGATGGCTTCCCGGTGGGCCAGAAGCTCGTCCAGTTCCGACTGCCCCAGGACGCTCCGCAGGGTCGTCTGGGCCAACTGGGAGGTGGCGTGCACCGGGTCTATCACCTTGATCACCGCGTCCACCGGATTGATAATCCGGAAGTAGACCACCGCGTTTACCTTCACCGTCACGTTGTCCCGGGTGATCACTTCCTGCGCCGGGACCTCCATCGTCACCACCCGCAGGTCCACCTTCCGCATGCGCTCGATCAGGGGAATCAGCAGAAAAAGGCCGGGGCCGCGCGCTCCAACGCACCGGCCCAGACGGAAGATTACCCCCCGCTCGTACTCCTGGACGATCCGCACCGAAGCCGCCAGGAGAAACGCCGCCAGAATAATGAGCGTTACCGAAAAACTGAACACGACATTTCACCCTTTCTCCCAAAATTCGATCAAAATCATCTCTTCCGCCGGACCCTCAGCCGCAAACCGTCAATCCCGGTTACTTCCACCGTTTCTCCGGCGGCGGCCTCTCCCTCCTCCAGGACCGCCTGCCAGTATTCGCCCGCCACGAAAACGGTCCCCTGGGGTCTCAATTCCGTCCGCGCCACGGCTTCCCGGCCGAGGAGTTCTTCCAGACCGGTCTGTACCCGCCGGCGCTGGCCGCGGACCACGGCAGTCACCATTAAGGCCAACAATCCGGACAGCGTCACGCTCATGGCCGCCACCAGGCCGATGCTCACCCGCATCCCCCCCGGACTCGTACTGAAAAGCAGGAGGGAACCGAACACGAAGGCGACAATTCCGCCTACCCCCAAAATTCCGTGCGTCGGGAGGAAGGCTTCCGCGATGAAGAGCCCGAAGGCCAGGAGAATCAAAAGCAACCCACCCCAGTATGCGTCGAGGGTGCCCAGGCTGTAAAGCCCGAGAAGCAGCGCAATACCCCCAAAAACACCGGGGAAAATGAGTCCCGGATGGTAAATTTCCACCATCAACCCCGCCATCCCGACGGTCAGGAGCAGGTAAGCAATGTCCGGGTTCAAAAGGGCGGCCAGAAAGCGCTCAACCCCGTTGGGCCGGAGTTCTTCAAGAACCGCGTTCTCCAGCGTCAGGGTCACCGTGCGGCCGGCGGCGAGGACCACCTTCTTCCCGGAAAGTTCCCGGCAGAGTTCGGCCTCGCTGGCCGCGACCAGGTCCACCAGTTTCAACTTCACCGCCTCGGGAGCGGAAAAAGAACGGCTTTTCGTCACCATCTCCTCAGCCACCTTCACGTTCCGGCCGCGGAGCTCGGCCAGGGAACGCATCCAGGCCGCCGCGTCCGCCGCGATTTTCTCCGTCGGCACCCCCTCCTGCTCCTGCCCGACCGCCACCGGATGGGCCGCGCCGATTCGCGTCCCGGGCGCCATCACCGCCACGTGGGCGCCCATCGTAATGAAAGCGCCCGCCGAGGCCGCCCAACCGCCCGGCGGGGTCACGTAGACGATCACCACAGTCCTGGCGTTGACGATCCGGGTGACGATTTCCTGCGTTACGTTGTAAAGCCCTCCCGGGGTGTTCAGCCTGATCAGGCAGACCGCGCCCTCTGTTTCGGCCCGTTCTATCCCGCGCGACAGGTAGTGGGCCACCACCGGTACGATCGGCCCGTCAACCTCCAGCACCACCACCCGTCGGTCACCGCGGCCGGCGGCCTCCGCCGCCGCAAAAGCCGTTCCGCCAGCATCGCCGGCAGTAAAAACGCCGGCAGCCAACCCGGCAAAAACCCAGACGAAGGCCAGCCCGAAAAGCAGCAACAAGAGCTGTGCACTGCGCCGCCGCATCAAACCCCTCCCCTTTAAAATTTCGCTCCGCGACAAACTTCTCCTTCCGGGCAATATTTACAAGGAATAAGGAACCTGACCGCGAAGAAATATACAAAAACTTGATCCAAGTCAGGTTAAAGAGATGTTACAAACCCGCGGACCCAAAATCCTTCTCACCGGCCTGCCCGGGACGGGCAAGACCACCGTCGTTATCCGTTTGGCCGCCCTGTTGGGTGAAAAAGCAGCGGGATTCTACACCGTGGAACTGCGGGAGAACAGCCGGCGGGTCGGTTTCAAGCTCGTTACCCTCGGCGGCAAGGAAGCGATTCTGGCCCATGTTGACCTTGCCTCTCTCCACCGCGTGGGTAAATACGGGGTAAACCCGGCCGGCCTCGGCCCGGCCATGGACGAAGTAGCCGCCGCCCTGACCGGGAAGAAGCCCCGCTGTTTTCTGATTGACGAAATCGGGAAGATGGAACTGCTGGCACCCGGTTTTCGGGAACTGGTGCTGCGCGTTTTTGAAAGTCCCTTCCCCACGGTGGCCACCGTGCCGCTGAAACCGGTGCCGTTTGTGGACGACCTGAAGAAACGCCCGGACGTGACCCTGATCAAGGTCACGGCCGCCAACCGGGAAGAGCTGCCGGAGATGATCTGCCGTAAGTTTTTATCCCGGGACTGAAAGCAGCAAAGAATATTTCGAGGAGGATGATACCTTATGGAGCAAAACCAAAAACGGCGGGTTTTAATCACCGCCGGCGAGGTCGCGGTGGAAGCGGTGCTCAATGATTCGGCCACGGCCCGGGCGATCTGGGAAGCGCTTCCGATCACAGGGGCGGTTAACACCTGGGGCGACGAAATCTACTTTTACGTCCCGCTCACCCTCCCGCCGGAGAACCCGCAGGAACTGGTGGAAATGGGTGCCGCAGCCTACTGGCCGGACGGGCCGGCACTGTGCCTCTTCTTCGGCCCCACACCGGCAAGCAGGGGCGACGAGATCCGTCCGGCAAGCGCGGTAAACGTCTGGGGCCAGGTCCAGGGCGACGCCCGGGTTCTGAAACGGGTTCCCGCCGGCGCAGCGATCAAGCTTACCCGGCAGGGTTAAACTCCTGCAAAGCAATCTAAAAGGCCACCCGGGCGGGAGCACCTTCCTCTTCCGGTTCTTCACCGGTCCCGACCAGGCTTTCGGGGACCTCCGCCGGGCAGACACGGATCTCGGTCAGGTCCGCGGCAATGGTCAAAGCAATGCTGCGCAGGTGCTCGGCAATCCGGAGGTAGGCGTTTAGCAATTCGAGGTGGACCCGCGAGGAAAGCTCCGACTCCTTTATCCCCTCCCGCAACCGGTGGATGTGCGTCGTCTTAAGGCCGTGCTCCAGCCGGAGGATTTTCGGATGCAGCTTGATCGCCTGCTCGGCAAGGCAGAAATCCGCCTTTACCAGGGCTTTGTGCGTCAGGCGCATCATGAGGCAAACCTCCTGGTACATCATGTCCAGTTCCTCCCAGCCGGTCGGCGAAAAGTAAATGCGTTCGCGAATCTTGTTCTGCAAAAGAGGCGCTACGTTCTTGCTCAGGATGTCGCTGATCAACTCCAGGTCGTTCAAAACCTTGATCAAGCCCATCCCTTTCGCGAACTCGTTCCGGTGCAAAGGCTGGCGCAGGATCATGGTCACATACTGGGTGGCCTTGGAAAAAAGAACGTTGATCACGTTTTCCTTGTGGATGATCCGGTCAATCAACGCGGCATTGTTAAAGCGCAGGACGCGGTCCACGTCGCGAAACATCCGCAGGATTTCCGCGGACAGCCGCACGACCTCCCGGTAGGCAAGGCCGAGGGCGATCGAAGGGGTTCCGAGCAGGGTTTCGTTCAGGTACCTGGGCTCGAACTCCGGGATCCCCTTCTCCGGAAGGAGCCGCTCCAAAACCTTCACCCCCAGGTTCCGCAAGGGGAAGAAGGTGAGGGCGATCGCGACGTTAAACAGGGTGTGGGCGTTGGCGACCTGAAAACTGGGTGAAGTCGTAACGCTGCTCAACCAGTTGACGAAGGGGACCGCAAACGGATAAACCAGAAAGGTCCCTCCCAATTTGGCGAAAAAATGCGCCGCCGCAACCCGCTGGGCCTCACGGCGGGAACCGAGGCTGGAAAGCAGGGCGGTAAACGAGGTGCCGACGTTGGCGCCGAGAATAAAATAAAAGGCGGACAGAGCGTCAACCAGCCCCTGGGTGGCAAGCACCACGATCACGCCGATCGCCGCCGCGCTACTGTGGATCAAAAAGGTAAAGAGAGCGGCCACCGCAATCGCCAGCAGCGGCTGGTTGCCCACCTGCAGGAGCATCTCTCTGAAGACAAGGGAATCACGCAGCGGCACCATGGCGTCGGCCATGATCTTCAGCCCCAGGAACAGCAACCCGAACCCGATGATCGCCTGGCCGATCCGCCGGTAACGGTCTCTTTTGGCGAAAAAAACAATACTGGCCCCCAGGGCCACAATCGGCAGGGATATTTCCGTTACTTTAAGGGCGATCAACTGTGCGGTAACCGTGGTGCCGATATCCGCGCCCAGGATGACCGGCAGGCACTGGCGGAGGGTAACCACCGCGGCACCGGCGAGGCCCACCAGGATGACGGTGGTGGCAGTGCTGCTTTGGAAAAGAACCGTAAACAGCGCTCCAGCAAGTAGTCCTAAGAACGGCCTGTCCGCTACGATTCCCAGGACCTGGCGCAATCTCGGCCCGGTGATTTTCTGGAGCCCCTCGCTCATCACGTGGATGCCGTACAAAAGGAGCCCCATGCCGCCTACCAGCATCAGGACCATCATTGTCGGCGACGGACTCTGCTGCAACACGTGCACCCCTACACTTTCAGGTCCTGACTATATCTTATTACGCGGTCCGACACAAAGCAACAAAATGGCTTCTCAGCAGCTTAACAAAAATTTAACAAAAAGTCTGTCAGAGTATTCTTTTTGATTAGTCTTTGACGTCGAGCCGGATGTTCAACTCTGCCAACTGACGTGCCGTTACCGGCGCCGGCGCCTGGGTCATCAGGTCCTGGGCACTCTGGGTCTTCGGAAAGGGAATGACGTCCCGGATGGTGTTCCGCCCTAAAAGCAGCATTAACAGGCGGTCGAAACCGAAGGCAATCCCTCCGTGGGGCGGCGCCCCGTACTCAAAAGCATCGAGCAGGAAGCCGAACTTTTCCCTTGCCTCCGCGGGTGTAATCCCGATCGCCCGAAAAACTCGCTCCTGGACGTCGCGCCGGTGGATGCGGATGCTGCCCCCGCCGAGCTCCACACCGTTTAAAACCAGGTCATACGCCTGCGCCCGCACCCGTCCCGGATCGCTTTCGAGAAGAGCCAGGTCTTCCTCGTGCGGGGCGGTGAACGGATGGTGCACCGCCACGTACCGCTTCTCCGTATCGTCGTATTCCAACAGCGGAAAGTCGACCACCCAGACAAAGTGAAACCCGGGGGCGACCAACCCCAGCCGTCCGGCTAACAGCGTTCGCAGGGCACCCAGGCTTCGTTCCACCACCGCCGGCCGGTCCGCCACAAAGAGCAAAAGGTCGCCGGCGCCGGCTTCAAGACGCGTTAGGAGCGCCTCGATTTCTCCGGGCTTGAAAAACTTCAAGATCGGCGCTTTCGGTCCCTCCGGCGTAACCTGAATGTAGGCCAATCCTTTCGCTCCGAAAACCGCCGCGTGCCGGGTGAGTTCGTCTATCTCCCGGCGGGTGAAGCCCGCCGCCCCGGGAACGGTGATTCCCCTCACACACCCGCCGTCACCTACCGCCTGGGCGAACACCTTGAACTCCGTTCCGGCGACCAGGTCGGAGACTTCGGTAAGCTTCATGCCGTACCGCAGGTCGGGTTTGTCCGTGCCGTAAGCCGCCATCGCCTCCCGGTAAGACAGGCGGGGGAAGGGCACGGGCACCTCAACACCGGCCGCTTCCTTGCAAACGGCGGCGAGGAGGGCCTCGCTCAATTCAAGAACGTCGTCAATACCCACAAAAGACATCTCGAGGTCGATCTGGGTGAACTCGGGCTGGCGGTCGGCCCGGAGGTCTTCGTCCCGGAAGCAGCGCACGATCTGAAAGTACCGCTCCGCCCCCGCCACCATGAGGATCTGCTTGAAAAGCTGCGGTGACTGCGGCAGGGCGTAAAAACGTCCGGGGTTTACCCGGCTGGGAACCAGGTAATCCCGCGCCCCCTCCGGCGTGCTCCTGGTTAGCATGGGGGTTTCGATTTCCCAGAAGCCCCGGGCATCGAGAAAGTCCCGTACCGCCTTCGCCGCCCGGTGCCGCATTTTCAGCGCCTGCTGCATCTCCGGGCGCCGGAGGTCGAGGTAACGGTATCTCAGGCGCAGGTCCTCCTCGACGTTAAGGTCATCCTCGATGTAAAAGGGCGGGGTTTTGGCCCGGTTGAGCACCGTACAGGAAGTGGCGTAAACCTCGATTTCGCCCGTAGCGAGTTTCGGGTTCTCCGTCCCCGGGGGGCGCCGTCTGACCTCCCCTTCCACCCGCAAGACATACTCCCCGCGAACCGTTTCCGCAACCTTGAAGGCCTCCAGGCCTACTTCCGGGCTGAAAACCACCTGGACAACCCCCGCGCGGTCCCGCAGGTCAATAAAGATCAGGCCTCCGTGATCCCGCCTGCTCTGCACCCAGCCGGCCAGGGCCACCTTCCGCCCCACGTCTTTTTTCCCGACCTCACCGCAAAAAATGGTGCGGTACGGCTCCCCCCCCATAAACAAAGGCCTCCTCCGAAAATAGGCGTTCTCTCGCTGGGCGCGGCGATAAGCTTCGCATAGCCTCGTCAGGCTTGCCGGCCTTTGAGAGGTGGGATGTGGGAGGTTAGAGGTGAGATTTCTAAGGGAGAAATTCGCTGTGCGAATTTCTTCATAAAAGTCACATTCCACACCTCTCACTTCTCACTTCTCACTTCTCATTCGTCCGGCTGCGCCTTCCGCGCTCTGCTCGCTTCTCACCGCGTTTCGTTTATGTTATACTACCACATCTAAGTAACAAGCTTACGGCTCCATATTTTCACTTCCCGGTGGCGACGATTAATCGTCGTGAACGACTCCTCCGAGAAATGATCCGGTAACCCCAGAAACAAAATACAATCGTCTCATTCCGCCAATAGTTGGTTCACACTTGTTCACTACGCCTTCTGCGCCTTAAGCCAGGACACCAGCTCGGCTTCGGGCACCTCTACCTGCATACCGGTATCCATCATGCGCACGGCGACGTTGCCCCGCTCCAGCTCCTCCTCGCCCAGAATCACCACCTGCTTCGCGCCGCGCCGGTGCGCCTGCTTCAACTGCCCCTTCAGACCCCGGCCGGAGTAATCCCGGTCGGCCGCGATCCCGGCTTCGCGGAGACGCCGCAAGACCACAGGGATCTTCTCCTCCGCTCCTTCGCCGGCAGCCGCTACGAAAACCTCCAGTTGCGGCACCTGTGACAGCGACACCCCTTTCAGTTCCAGGGCGAGCAGGGTCCGTTCCATTCCTACCGCAAACCCCACCCCCGGAACCGACGGCCCGCCGCAGGTCTCCACCAGGTTGTCGTAGCGGCCTCCACCACCGATGGCGCTCTGGGCGCCGATTCCCGGAACCAGCACCTCAAAGGCAGTACCGGTATAGTAATCCAGCCCCCGTACCAGGCGGGGGTTCACCACGTAGCGGATACCTTGCGCCGCAAGGCCGCCCTGAACGGCTGCAAAACGGGCTGCACAGGTCGCACAAAGGAAATCAAGCGGGATGGGTGCCTCTGCAACCAGGGAGCGGCAGTTTTCTTCCTTGCAGTCAAGCAGGCGCAGGGGGTTGCGCTCGAACCGCTCCCGGCAGTTCCGGCAGAGGTCCTTCCGGCGGGAAGCAAAGTGGGTCCGCAGGGCGGCAACAAGTCCGCCGCGGCAGTCCGGGCAACCTACACTGTTCAGCTCTAAAATCAGCTCCTGAAGTCCCGCCCGGGCATAAAAATCCATCAGGAGCGCAATCACCTCAACATCCAGCGCCGGGTCCGCAGAGCCGAACACCTCCGCCCCGAACTGGTGGAACTGCCGCCAGCGCCCGGCCTGGGGCCGATCGTAGCGAAACATGGGTCCGACGTAGTAGAGTTTCACCGGCTGGGGCCAGGTGTGCATTTGGTTCTCGATGAAGGCGCGTACCACCGGCGCCGTTCCTTCCGGCCGCAGGGAAAGGCTTCGCCCGCGCCGGTCGAGGAAAGTGTACATCTCCTTGGCCACGATGTCGGTCTCTTCGCCCACCCCACGCTGAAAAAGCTCGGTAAACTCGAAGACCGGGGTCCTTATCTCCTGGTAGCCGTAAACGCGGGTGAGTTCCCGGATGATCTCCTCGAGACGCTGCCACCGTTCGACTTCGCCCGGTAGAATATCGGCCACGCCCCGCGGTTTTCTTACCATCAGTTTCTAACCCTTTCTGAAAGTGCCGAAGATAACTCAGGCTAAAACCAATAAACCCGTACCGTTGAAGCACGGGCCAGACTTTCGCCGGTTTTTGCGCCCGTTTTTTAACAGCGTTATTTTACCACAGGCAGCAGAATGCTTGCAATAAAGCTCCCGTTGAGCCGGCCACTTTCGCGGCCGGAGAAGTTCTTTCTCCCTCTCGACCGACATAAACATTTAAAAAACAAGTTTTCTAAAAGCAAGAGGTGGGAAAATGACCTCCAAAAGAGAAATAACCGGCATCAACCTGCCAGCCATCGGCCGGGGCACGCTGACCGGCGCTGTGGCCTCCCTGGGCGCTACCCTCCTGGCCGCCTGCCTTTTCTTTTTCACGAATATCTCGGAAACCCTTTTCCCTTACTTTGTTTCCTTCATCCTGTTCCTGAGCGGGGTGCTCGGTGGTGCCCTGGCCTCCCGAGCGGCAGGAAACAAAGGACTCCTTCATGGTGCCGCCGTCGGCATGGCCCTTTTCCTGCTGCTGTGGCTTGCCGCCGTTACGGCCCTGCCGGGCCCGGTAACCACGACCATGCTCTTGAAAAAGCTCTTCCTCCTGGTGGCCGGAGGCGCTACCGGCGGCTTTATCGGGATCGCGTTGGTTCCCTGAAGCCGTCGCCCTGCACCCGGGAACCGGCATTGGAGCTGAAGGCTCAGGGTTTTACCGCTCGCAGGGAATCTGGCCGACCTCGTCCGGGAAATTCGTAAGCCGTTTTACACCCTTTTCAGTGACCACGACCGTATTCTCGATGCCCACCGCGCCCTCCCCCGGAAAAACGAACTTGGGTTCAAGGGCGAAAACCATTCCGGGAGCAAGCGGTTCCTCCACCCCTGCCGCAATGACCGGCAATTCGTTGAGCTCCAGGCCGACGCCGTGACCGACGAACCGCACCGGTTGCCGCCAACCTTGAAAGTATTCCTCCAGGCCGGCCTCCCGCGCCATCCGGACCGCCAGGTGGTAAAGAAACGCCGGAGAAACTCCGGGTTTTACCGCTTCAAACAGCGCCGCCTGAATCTCCAGGGCCACGTTGTGCGCCCGCGCAAGCCACGGGCTGAGCTGCCCGACAACAAAAACCCGGGTGGCATCAGTGATGTACCCACGGTAAGCCGCCCCGTAATCAACATAGACGGGCTCGTTCGGTTTGAGCCTGCGCCAGCCGGCACCGAAGGCAAAGGTGGGGTCCAGGCCCGGGCCGGCAACCGGCCCGTCGAAATAGGAGGGAACCGCCCCGCTCGGCCCCGTGAGAAGGTGGCCCATAAAGAAATCGGGATTCAAACCGCGGAAGCGGATAAATCCCTGGTGTCCCAGGGACCGCGCTTCCCCTTCCAGCAGGCCCGCCATTTCGACCTCCGGCTTTCCAACCCCTACCACCCGGGGCACCGCCGCCAGCATCGCGTCCAGAAGCTTTCCGCTGGCGGTCAACACTTCGACCTCGTACAGCGATTTGACCGCCCGCTGCAACCGGATGAGGTAAGAGACGTCAACAAAACGCACCCGGGGGAAAATCTTCTGGTAGTGCAGGTAGAAGCTGACCGGTAGAACATCGAATTCGAGTCCCAGCACCTCCGGGACCGGCAAACCGAATTCGGCGATGAGCGCGGGGATGTCTTTGTAGCTCCGGAGCGGAACCACATCCTCGACACAAGCAGTTTCGCGTGCCCGGTTGAAATCCCGGCGGACCATAAAAACTGGTTTTCCCTCTGCCGGGAGGTAAAGATGGCCGCTCTGGTACGTACCGGTGTAATAGACCAGGTCCGCACTCTGCACCAGAAGCGCCGCCGCAATTCCGTTCTCCCTCAGCTTTGCCTGAAAGACTTCGATCCGCCCGGCAACTTCCTCACTCAACCGCGTCTCAAGCATGACCTTCCCACCCGAAATTTAATACCAGTAAGTACAAGTATAAGAAAATGTGTCCTGGAAGTAAACCTGGGAGACCCAAAAGGAGGGAAAATACCCTATTTTACCGAAGTTTTTAGCCGAATAGATAATTAGAGGGTATTTTATTCGGGAGGGATGAGTGTGGAAATCAGCGGGGTGAAAGAACCCGGCGCTGCCTGGGTCAAAGACGGAAAAATTTACGTCCGCAACCCACAGAATGACGCTCCTCCGGCCACGCTTATTCCCACCGAAGGCGTACGGTTGTACGTCAACGGCGTGGAAAAACACGAGCCGACACCCGTCCGGGAAGAGGACGAAATCAGAATAGAACCTGAAGTCCGGGAAGAACCGGGACGGATTACGGTCCTGGTCGCTCCAAATAAATTCAAGGCTTATCTTGACGTCCGTCTGACCGCGCGCACCTCCTACCGGCTGCTGGACAGCGAACCCCAGGAAACCCTTACCCTCGACGCCGTCCCAAAAACGGAACAAGTCATGCCTTTGGATACCGAGGCCGTCCGGCGCCTGCTTGCGGAAAACGGCGTAACTTACGGCATTAAAGAGGACGCCTTGGCCGCCATTTACCAGAACCCGAGCAACGGGCGTCACCTGGTTGCCGAAGGGCAGAGCCCGGAACCGGCAACCGATGAAAGGGTTGAGGTCGTTTGCGACACGACGGAGGAAGCGAAACCGCTGGTTCACGAAAACGGAACCGTTGACTACCGGGACCTCGGACGCTTCCAATCGGTGGAGCCGGGAACCGTCCTCGCTGTTAAACACCCGGGGATTCCCGGTAAACCGGGCTTTCGGGTTAACGGCGAGCAGGTCGAGCCTTCACCCCCCAAGGTTGTTGAACTTGAAGCCGGGCACGGTGCCGCCGTCTCGCCGGACGGGATGTCCGTCACCGCAACCGTCAGCGGGCGCCCGGTATTTCGTCAAACGGGAAACCGCTACATTGTTTCCGTGGACCCGCAGTTGGTTATCAAGGGCGACGTGAATCTGGAAACCGGCAACGTTGACTTCCGCGGCAGCGTCCAGATCACCGGCAACGTCATCGAGGCAATGAAGGTGAAAGCCGCCGGCAATGTTACCGTCGGCGGCGAGGTGGCCGAGGCAGTCATCGAGGCCCAGGGAAACGTCTCCGCCCGGAGCATCATCAGCAGCACGGTTCACGCGGGGGGACAGATGGTCTACTACGAGAAGTTCAAGGGACCGACGACGGAATTGCTGCATGCTTTGATTCAAGCGATCAAAGGCGTGGGGCCTTTGCTCGAACACGCGGCCGCCCAAAAACAAAGGCTTACCGCCGGTGCCGCGCTGCTGCTCTTGATTGACCAGAAATACCAGCAGATTCCCAAGCTGGTCAAGGAGCTGTTGAAACTGGTCGAACAGGCGCCGCAGTTTAAAGTCAAACTGGAACCGGCCTTCCGGGACAAAATTTCCGGTCTGAAAGACCTTTTTCTCGGGATCAACCTCGCTACGTACCCGGACCTCGAACCGGTCGGTCGGGCCATTAAAGACCTTTCGACCATCCAAGCCGAGTTGACAGCGCTCATTTCCGGCGCGCGCGCCCGCGTTACGGCACAGTACGTCCTCAACAGTCACATCGAAGCCACCGGGGACGTCATCATTGCCGGCCAGGGCGCTTACAACTCTACCATCCGGTCCGGCGGAAGCGTCAGAATCGAAGGAATCTTCCGGGGCGGCGAACTCGAGGCTCAAGACAACGTATTCATCGGCAAGGCAGGCTCGGATATTGCGGTTAAAACGGTCGTCAAAGTACCTTCGGGCAAAAAAATCACAATTAAAAAGGCCTATCCCGGCGTGGTCCTCCAGGTGGGCAAACAGATTGCCGAAGTTACTAAACCCCAACGCGAGGTTAATACCAGTATTGACAGTGACGGCCGGATCGAACTGAACGCCATTTCATGGGACCCGGGCCAGGAAGAAAAATAAACGTCAAGGGGTTATGCTGCCGCCACCCTCCCCCACCGGTGGAGTTAAAGACCTCTCTCAAGCAGTCCGCAGGGCAAACGCGTTCCGCGAAATGGCCTCCCGGTAAAGCTGCAGGTATTCGACCGCCGACCGGGCCCACGAGAAATCGAGGGACATCGCGTTTTTGACCAGGCGCTGCCACACCTCCGGGTTGTTCCGATAAAGTTTTAGCGCCCGGGCAATGGCGGCGTACAGTTCCCGCCCGCTGTACTCCGTAAAGACAAAACCGTTGCCGGAAAGGGTTGCGGGGTTGAACTCGGTCACTGTATCGGCCAAACCGCCGGTGGCCCGGACCACGGGGATCGTCCCGTAGCGCATTGCAATCAACTGCCCTAAACCGCACGGCTCGAACCGCGACGGCATCAGGAAAATGTCGGCGCCGGCATAAATACGCTGCGCCAGAACAGGATTAAAGCCCAGATAAACCCCTATTTTCCGGGGATAACGGTTTTTGAGACTTTCGAAGACTTTATGGTAGTAAGGGTCGCCCGTTCCCAGCACCACCAGTTGGATGTCCAGGTGCATGAGCTCATCCGCGATCTCCGCAATCAGGTCGAGCCCTTTCTGCGTTACCAGTCTGGAAATGATACCCAGGACCGGGACGTCTTTGAACGGCAGCCCCATCTCCTTTTGCAGCGCAAACTTGTTGTCCTTCTTCCCTTCCAAATCGTCCACGCTGTAATTACGGTGGATACGCGGGTCGGCCGCCGGGTTAAACTCGTGGTAGTTGATTCCGTTCAGGATCCCGTAAAGGTCGCGCGACCGTATTCGCAGTACCCCGTCCAGGCGCTCACCCAGCGCAGGCGTCTGGATCTCCTGGGCATACGTCCTGCTGACGGTGTTGATCACGTCGGCGTACAGAAGCCCTGCCTTCATAAAGTTGACTTTTCCGTAAAACTCCAATCGGTCCGGGTGGAAATACTCATCACCCAGACCGAAAAGCTTCAGGGTTTCCCGCGGGAAGTGTCCCTGGTACTGGAGGTTGTGGATGGTGAAGACTGTGGCCGTCTTCTGGTAAAAGGGGTTCGCGGCGTACTGCGTCTTCAGGAGCAACGGTATCGGAGCCGTCTGCCAGTCGTTGCAGTGGATCACGTCGGGCTGCCACCCCAGGCGCGGTAGCATCTCCAGCACGGCGTAACAGAAGAACGCAAACCGCTGGTCGTCGTCATGAAAGGCATAAATACCGTCCCGGTAAAAGAAGTGGTAGTTGGCCGCAAAGTATACCGGGACCGCCTTGGATTCACCCTTGTACTGGGCGTCAATCTTGCTTTCCCGCAGGATGCACGTCCGGAGTTGACCCGCCAACGGCACCGGAAAATCGAGCAGGTACTGCGGCCCCTCAATTTCTTTGTAGTGGGGCATCACCACCCTGATGTCATTCCCCTGCTCATCGGCCCCCACAGCCAGGGCCTTAGGCAGCGAACCGGCCACGTCCGCCAGCCCCCCCACTTTTGCGAAAGGAACCACCTCTGACGAAACGAACAGAACCTTCAACGGGCGGTCAAACACCGGCCCTCACCTCCTGGACGACGCTGATAACCTCCGGACACCTTTTGGCCGCTTCCCGCAGGGCCGACGCAGCCATCTCCGGCGGCGTCGGATTGATGTAATAACCGGTGCCGAGCTCAAACCCGGCGATAATCGTCAGGCGGGGCAGAATCTCGATGTGCCAGTGGTATTCTTCGGTGGGGGAGTCGTTCACCGGAGCGGTGTGCAGAACCAGGTTGTACGGCGGGTCGTAAACCGTCCAGGCCAGGCGGCGCAAGCTTTCCCTCATGATCCGGGCCAGGTCGTGCACTTCCGCTTCGCTGATGTCGGCAAAGTCGTGCCGGTGAGCCTTGGGTACGATCCACATCTCAAAAGGAAACCGCGCCGCATAGGGCACAAAAGACAGGAAGTGGTGCCCTTCCACCACCACCCGCTTCCCGGTCTCAGCCTCGAACCGCCAGACGTCACAGAAAACGCAGCTTCCTTTCTCCTCCCGGTATGCCCGTACCCCGGTAAGTTCCGTGGTAATCTCCGCCGGCACCATCGGCAGGGCAATCAGCTGTGAGTGCGCGTGTTCCAGGGAAGCGCCGGCAACCGAACCCTTGTTCTTGAAAATGGAAATGTATTTCAAACGCTTATCCCGGCGCAGGTCCAGGGATCGCGCCCGCCAGGCCCAGATCACCTCCGAGATCTGCCACTCCGTCTGGTTCACCAGGTTGGGCTCGTGGTCAGTCGTTTCGACAATTACCTCGTGCGCCCCCACACCGAATCGTTTAAGGTAAATCCCTTCCTCCTCAACCCGGTCGTCTTCCTCAACGCGGCAAGCCGGGAACTTGTTGGGTACCGCTCTTACCCACCAGCCTGGTTCGTCGGGTCCGGTACCCAGTCTTCGAAAGGCTAAAACTTCCGGCGGTGTATCCCCTTCGTGCCCTTCACACAGCGGGCAGCGCTCCTGCTTTTTCTGTTCGAGCGGCGGCCGGTAGTCGGTCGGGCGCTTCGCCCGCTCCGTACTCACCGCCACCCACCGGTCCACCACCGGGTCCTTACGCCACTCCGGCAAAACAATTACCTCCTTGAGCCCGATTCTCAGTCGTAGCTCCACTGGTTCCGGGAGCCACCCGGTCTGGAACCCCCCGCAAGAGGCGGGGCAATTCCCTAAGCCTGGACTTTTATAGTCTTTTATTTTTAATATACCTAATATACTCTGTCCTTTCGATTTACGCGTACAAAATAAAACTAAAAACTATTTTAACAATTATCCCGACCTGGATAAAGGGAGGAAAAAATCAACTTTTCCCGAAATAAGAAATACGCGACAAGAAAGGAGGGAAATGATGGCGAAAAGCCAGGAGGTTCAGATCAAAGGTACACCTGAGGGGCTGGTGATTTGCCTCAACCCTGCTGCGGATTTCGAGAGGCTGAAGCACAGCCTTGCCCAGCAACTGGAACGTGCCCGCGATTTCTTTGCCGGTGCGCGCTTTACCTTCTACCACGGAAAGAAGAAGCTGCCCGCAGAAAAGGCCGAGGAACTGCTGCGCCTCGTCGCCCAGTACGGCCTGGTTTACACCGAAGACATTGCTTTCCCGACCGTTCCCGCAGCAGCCCGCAGTAAACCGCTCGCCCGGGAAAAGACAACGGTCGGCTTGGCCCCCGAAACTGACGCACCTCGGGCCGGGGAACCGGCGACGGGGGTTCTCCCGGCCGGTGCCGAAGACGCCGTCTTAATCCGGAACAGCCTCCGCTCAGGCCAATCCGTTACAGCGACAAAACACGTCATCGTCACCGGCGACGTGCATCCAGGTGCATCCGTTACCGCCATCGGAAGCATCATCGTCCTCGGCAGTCTCCTGGGGACAGCCGCTGCCGGGATCGGCGGCAACAAATCGTCGGTGGTCGTCGCCCAGAAACTCGCACCGGCAGCGATTTCCATCGCCGGCATCGCCGGCACCCTGCCCGCCGAACCGCTGGTCAACGGGAAGGCAATCCTCCGGGCCGGCGAGATTGTCTACCTTACGATATAAACGGGGCCGGCAAACAGCTCCGTTCCGCAGGCGGCTTTACCTCCTGTTTTCTTCAAGGACCTTGCTGGCCAGCAGCAGCCCGCAGATCGACTTGGCGTCACAGATTTCGCCCCGGAAAGCCATCTCTACCGCCTGCTCCAGCGGAATCCGGACGACTTCGACAAACTCGCCGTCGTCCGGCGAAGCCGCGCACGGTGTGAGGCCGCTGGCCAGGTAAAGGTGGGTCAATTCACTCGAAAAACCGGGGGTGGAGTAAAACCGCCCCAGGCAGCGCCAGGAATCCGCCGTATAACCGGTTTCTTCTACCAGTTCCCGGCGGGCGCAGGCCTCGGGATTTTCTCCCGCCTCGATTTTCCCGGCTGGTATCTCTACTAGTTCCCGCCCGGCGGGATGCCGGTACTGGCGCACCATGACAACCTCCTTTGCGCTGGTGATGGCTACGACGGCCACAGCGCCCGAATACTCTACTACTTCCCGGGTGGTGCTGCGCCCGTCGGGCAGGAGCACCGTATCCACCCGAACGTTCAGGATCCTACCCCGGAAAACGTACTCCGACCGCAAAGTCTTCTCCTCCATTAAGGCCCGTCCCCCTTTATTCGGCAGCTTTTAAAGCGGCACGCAATGCGCTTACCCCTGCCTGGGCAAGCACCACGCAGTCTTCGGTACTCAGGTAGCCGGATACCGTGGCGTCAAAAAGCACCCCGCCGTTCGCCGGGAACTCCTCGTCACCACCCCAGATGATGAAGGTCAGCGGCACCCGCGGCAGGGCCGGCACTTCTACCGCCGCGTCCCCGAAGGGCACGGCCGTCCCGCCCAGCCGCACTCCCGCCCGCAGAAGCAGGTGCGGTTCCGACCCGAAAGCCGCCACCAGCGGCCGGATCACGCGATGCGAAAAGGGAGTGTTATAGATAAAGCCGTCCGGCAGTTCCTTGAAGGAGATCTTTTCCCCTCCGGGCAACTCGCCGGAAGCCCGCGTCAGGTAATGCAACAGGAGAATTTCGGTCACGGCGGGGATTTCTTCGCCTTCCTGCACCGGCAGGACATATTCCCGGCCGAAAAAGGGGACGACCAGCCTCCCCGCGTTGTTCATGAGCACTCCCGCCTTGAGCGCCATGACCGACGGAAGGCCCTGGGCGAAGTCTTCCCGCGCCATTGCAAGCGCCGTTTTTACGTTAATCATTTCCCATCCCTTCTCACAATCCGCGACAAACTTCATCTTCGCGGTCAAAGACGCCTGGTCCTGCATACACCACCCTTTTCTTTGGGTATAGCTAAAGAAGAAAAAACACAAGGAGGAATGGCCATGGCGTTGAGGCGGCGCGATCCTTTCGGCGAGATTTCCAACCTGCGGGAGCAGATGAACCGCCTGTGGGACGTTTTACGTCCCGGCCTGGGTTTTCGCTGGGGAGCCCCCGGGGAAATGGCCGCCCCACGGATGGATATCTACCAGACGGAAAACGAGATGGTGGCGGTGGCCGAAATCCCGGGCCTCGAATCCAAAGACGACATCGAGGTGACCGTCACCGAAGACACGCTGACCCTGCGGGGCGAATTGAAGCGCGGCTATGAAGAACGGGAAGAGAACCTCTTCCACACGGAACGCTATTACGGGGCTTTCAGCAGGACTCTGACGCTCCCGGTCGAAGTGAAACCTGAGGAAGCGTCGGCCAGTTACAGAAACGGCGTCCTGGAAATCCGGATGCCGAAAACCGAAGCCGGCAGACGCCGATCAGTTCGGGTACCGATCCACTGATACCTGCCGAACCTCTGCATCAAGGTAGCTTTTTCGACTAACGTCAGACGGGGCAGCGGTATCGCCCCGTCATGTGTTCCTTTCCCCGTCCCGAAAGAGGCCGGTGCGGCTATGGTCCCGTTCCCCGCCTGGCCCTGACCTGCTGCAGGAGTTCGTCCACCACCGGCAGCCTTCCGGCGGCAACGACCTCTTCCCCTACCGCCACCACCGGTAGAGCAAGCCCGGCGGTACGGACGCGCGCGGCCAGCGCCGCCGCAGCCGGGTGCTCCGGGGCGCTGAAATCCTGGTAGACCAGGCGGACACCATCGCCGAAGCTCTTTGCCAGTGCTTTTCGGTAAAAGTAGTAACTCAGCGGGAGCACGGCCGAGCACCCGCGAGGCGGTCAGCCGGGGCGGTCGCCGCGCGCCGGAATGTCGCCGAAGATCCAAACCACAAGTGCCACCTGGAAGCCACCCCTCTTCATTGTAACACCGCCGCCGTTTCCGGGAAACCCTCCGCGGATGGTTACTGGGTTCCTGCGCCGCGGCGGCTCCTCTTGTGCCCCCGGCAAGCCGGTGTGCTAACACACGAGCACCTGCCGCTCACCCAGAGCGTCCTTCTCCACCCGGAAATCGGTCACCCTTTTCCCTCGCTTACACCGGGGCTAAAACTTAAATCACCAGGATCAAGTCCGGTACGTTTTGTCGGGGTGGTTTTTCTCAGCCTCACATAACTCTTGTTCCCTGCGTCAGCAGCACCACAAACAACACACCGCTCGACAACTGCCCCCAAAATTCTTGACAGTCCATCTCCTTCTGAACTTCTGATTTCTGACTTCCGACCGGACATCCCCTCCCGGAAGTAAAAAAGGGACCGGCTGCCGCTCGCGGCGCAGATCCCTTTTGTGTTCAGACAAGCCCCGGATCCCGAACCATTTCCGCTTCTCAAGGGATTCTATTCAGTCGTCAGGAGAATTATGCGCGTTACAGGGACATCGCCCGGAGGCGCTTCACGCGCTCGGCGATGGGCGGATGGGTGCTGAACAACCGGGCAAAACTCTCGCCGGAAAGCGGGTTTACGATGAAAAGATGTGACGCTGCCGGGTTCACCTGCATCGGAACCCGCCGCGCCGCTTGCTCCAGCTTTACCAATGCCCGAGCCAGACCATCTGCCCGCCCCGCGATGCGGGCGCCGGTCGCGTCCGCGTTGAACTCCCCGGCACGGGAAATCGCCATCTGAATGAGCAGCGCGGCCAGTGGAGCCACAATCGCCAAAACCAGGGCTCCCAGAGGATTGCCTCCTTCCTCGTCGTCCCGGCCAAACCCAAAAATCATTCCCCAGCGGATCATGTCCGCGACCATGGTGATGGCTCCCGCCAGGGTTGCGGCAATGGCCCCCGTCAGGGTGTCGCGGTTCTTGATGTGGGCCAGTTCGTGGGCCAGCACCCCCTCAACCTCCGTCTTATCCAAAAGGTGGAGCAGCCCTTCGGTTACCGCCACCGCCGCGTTTTGCGGGTTCCGCCCGGTGGCGAAAGCGTTCGGCTGGGATGAAGGGGTGAGAAAAACCTTAGGCATCGGCAGCCCGGCCCGCTGGCTCAGGCGTTCAATCATAGCGTAAATCTCGGGCGCCTCGCTCCGGCTCAGCGGCCGGGACCGGGTCATTTTTATCGCAATCTTATCGCTGTAATAATAGGTAAAGAAATTCATTCCGAGGGCGATCAGGAAGAAAATGACCGCTCCCTGAGGTCCGAGAAAAGACCGGCCGATCAACACCAGAATTACTGAAAGAACCGCCATCAACAGCCATACCCGCATTCTGTTCAAAGACATCCCTCCCGGAAATGGAATCAAACAAAAACCCTATACTCTATTATAGGGTTAAACAAGACACCGTTCAATTCGGACCGGTTTTGTCTGCTGCTAAACCTGAAGCGCGTAGGCCTGGTCCTTTCCGGCAGCTTTCGCGGCCAACAGGTAGTAATCAGCCCTGCGCAGCAGGTCTTCGGCGGTCGTGGCGTCCTGCGGGTAGGTGACCACGCCCAGGCTGATGCTCATTCCGACGCTTTTCACGGCGTTGCGCAACCTTTCGGCGGTGGCCCACGCCGAACGGGCATCGGCACTGGTCAGGATGATTGCAAATTCGTCGCCGCCGTAACGCACCACCACGTCCTCCTGCCGGAGCGCTCCCCGAATCGTCTTGGCAACGGTCTGTATGAGAACGTCGCCGGCAATGTGGCCGTGCTTGTCGTTATAGGTTTTGAAGTCATCTATATCAAGCATGATTACCGAAACCGGCAAATTATACCTTCTTGCCCGCGCAACTTCCGCGTTTAACCGGTCAAATAAATAACGGCGGTTGAAAACGCCGGTCAGGGAATCGGTTACCACAAGCTGCTGCAGGTTGTCGATCAGGTCGCGAAGCTCCGCTTCTTTGTTCCGCCCGTACTCGAACAGCAAGCCGATGAATAGCGAGACGCCTCCCAGCACCACCGCCGCCCACAGCTCGCTGCTTGCTCTTGTCCAGAGCGCAACGATACTTATGAGGACACTGCTTACGATTGTTGCGGCCACAGTCCCCCTCAGTCCCCAGATGAACCCAAGCAACGCCGCCGGGATCACGTAAAGGGCCCAGGCTTCTCTACCTATGGGTACGTCGGCCAACAGGCGCAGCAAAACCGGAAGCACCCAAAAAAACACCAGGATGGTCACTTGACGGAGTCCAAAACCGACCCCCACGGATTCACCCCTCGCCCGCGGTATTATTAATGCTTTTCGGTAGAACACAAAATTTTCCTGCAAGTTTTCACAAAAATTCAATACAAAATCTTGGTTTTTACTTTATATCAAATAAAAAACGCGTGGCAAGATGCGGTTAGAAATTGAGTACAAAAAATTAACCAACTGCTTGACAAGCCAGAACGACATTGTTAAAATGGACACAAACACCCGCTGGCCCCGAGAAACCTTCTTATAGAGGGCTGTCTGAAACAGATTAGAGGTTCTGGCCAAAAGGTGGATCTTTTCTCGTGTCGAAGCCGGGCTATCTGGTGGTATTTGTACGGAATATCACAAAGTCTGCCAAGCGAGTACCTTTGTTTTGATACTCACCACAAGCTACCTTGCATGTATTCTTATGTTTTTGAAGGAGGTGGTCAAAGCAGAAGATTAGCGCTGTTCTACCTCTCAAGTACCCCCAAGATAACAAGGCTCAAACAGAACCAAAAATATTTGAGGAGGTTGAGTTATGCCTGCATTCGTAATCGCCGAAAAGTGCGACGGTTGCAAGGGCCAGGATAAGACCGCGTGCATGTACATCTGCCCCAACGACCTGATGGTCCTCGATAAAGAGCGCATGAAATCCTACCAGCGCGACCCGCAGTTGTGCTGGGAGTGCCTTTGCTGTGCCAAGATCTGCCCCCAGCAGGCCATTGACGTGAGAGGGTACGCCGACTTCGTGCCGATGGGTTCGGCCTGCGTCCCGCTCCGGGGCTCCCAGGACATTATGTGGACCATCAAGTTCCGTGACGGCGAAGTAAAGCGCTTCAAGTTCCCCATCCGCACCACACCAGAAGGCGGCGCAGTTCCCGACGGCGGCTACGGCCCCGGCTCCAAAGCCAATGACATCAACGACCAGTACCTGTTCACCGAACCCGAATCTGCCGGGTTTGATCTCGCTACCCTTTCCTTAAAATAGTTGACGGAGGAGGTTAAAAGAATGCCAGTCCCGAACTTCGAAACCGTTGAAATCACAACTGATATCTTGATTTGCGGCGGCGGCATGGCGGGCTGCGGCGCAATGTTCGAAGCCTCATACTGGGCCAAGAAAAACGGCCTGAAGGTAGTAGTCGCGGACAAGGCCGCCACAGACCGGAGCGGCGCGGTGGCGCAGGGGCTTTCGGCCATCAACATGTACATGAATTATGCGGGCGGCGAGCGTCACCCGGCGGATTTCGCCCGGATGGTCCGCAACGACATGATGGGCGTGGCCCGGGAAGACCTGGCCTACGACATCGCCCGCCACGTGGACTCGAGCGTCCACCTCTTCGAGAAATGGGGCCTCCCGATCTGGCGTGACGCAGAGGGCAAGCCGATCCGCTCCGGCGCCTGGCAGGTGATGATCAGCGGCGAGTCTTACAAGATCATCGTTGCCGAAGCCGCGAAGAAGGCGCTGGCCGACGCGGGCGGCGAGCTTTACGAGCGCGTCTTCATCATCGAGCCGCTCATGGACGGCGACCGGATCGCCGGCGCGATCGGTTTCAGCACCCGCGAGGAAAAGATCTACGTCTTTAAGGCGAAAGCGGTACTCGCCAACATGGGCGGTGCCGTGCACGTCTTCCGGCCGCGTTCCACCGGTGAGGGCTTAGGCCGCACCTGGTACCCGCCCTTCCAGACCGGCTCCAGCACCTACTTCACCCTGAGGGCCGGCGCGGAGCAGACCTGCCAGGAGGTCCGGTTCGTTCCCGTCCGGTTCAAGGACGCGTACGGTCCGGTCGGCGCCTGGTTCCTCCTCTTCAAGTCCACTGCGACTAACGCTATCGACGAAATTTACACCGAGACCCGGAAGGCGGAGCTCGCGCCTTGGGCGCCTTATGACAGCGTTAAACCGCTCCCGGCCAACCTCCGGAACTACCAGGGTATCCTCGACGAAGCGGAAGGTAAGGGCCCGCTGCTCATGAGAACGGAGCGGGCAATCGCCAAATTGGCTGAGGCATACGCGGGTGATGAAAAAGCCTACAAGAAGAAAATGAAGGAACTCGAGAGCGAAGCCTGGGAAGACTTCCTCGACATGACGATCGGCCAGGCCAACCTGTGGGCAGCGATGAACGTCCGTCCGGAGAAGGAGCCCTCCGAGATCACCGGCGCCGAGCCGTACTTCATCGGTTCCCACTCCGGTAGCTCCGGATGCTGGGCCAGCGGCCCTGCGGACATCGCGCCTGCTGAGTACCAGTGGGGCTACAACCGGATGACCACGGTGAAGGGTCTCTTCGTTGCGGGCGACGCCTGCGGTGCCTCCCCGCACAAGTTCTCCTCCGGTTCCTTCACTGAAGGCCGGATCGCCGGCAAGTCCATGGTTAAATTCGTCCTGGAGAACAACACCCAGCCGAACGTTGACCCGGCGCAGGTCGAAGAGTTCAAGGCCCGGATCAAGAAACCGTTTGAGCTCTACGAGCAGTACAAGGACTACGGCACCACCGACGAGGTTAACCCGCACTACATCGTTCCGCGGCAGTACCTCTTCCGGCTGCAGAAGATCATGGACGAGTACGCCGGCGGCTGGAGCAGCTATTACTCCACCAACAAGACCAAGCTCGAGATTGCGCTGAAGCTTCTCGAGTGGCTCAAGGAGGACGGCGAAAAGATGATTGCCCGGAACCTCCACGAGCTGATGCGGGTCTTCGAGAACCAGCAGCGGACCTGGCAGGCCGAGGCGCACGTCCGGGCGATCCTCTTCCGTGAGGAGACGCGGTGGCCCGGCTACTACTTCCGGAACGACACCCCGAAGATGGACGACGCCAACTGGAAGTGCTTCGTCAACCTGAAGTGGGATAAGGACAACGGCTGGCAGGTATTCAAGAAGCCGGTCATCAACATCGTTGACTAATACCATTGGGTGGCGGGTGGAGTCAAATGGCGGCTTCGCCCGCCATTTTCTCTTTATAAAGTGCAATCCGGAACGGGCCGTTCAGTCATTATCACAATTTTTCGCCAATACGAAGCAGGAAGTTCTTTTTTGGCGTCGAAGAAATAGAATTTAATGCCGGACAGCCCCTTACAAAAAGCCCGTGAAAAAAGGAGGATTCGCCCGTGTTGGTGCGAGATAACAAAAGGATGGTGGTACAGGATGGGTAAGGCCATTTTGGTGGTTGGCGGCGGCATCAGCGGTATTACGGCGGCCCTCGAGGCTTCGGAGGTGGGCAACGAAGTCTTTTTGGTCGAAAAACGGCCGTACCTTGGCGGCAGGGTGGCACAGCTCAACCAGTACTTCCCCAAGCTCTGCCCACCCAACTGCGGTTTGGAAATCAACCTCAGGCGCATCAAGAATAGTCCTTACATTAAGTACTTCACTCAGGCTGAAATAGAATCAATCAGGGGCCAGGAAGGAAACTTCACGGTCCAGGTCCGGCTCGCGCCTCGCTACGTGAACAACAACTGCACCGCGTGCAACAAGTGCGTCGAGGTCTGTCCGGCAGAACGGCCCAATGATTTTAACTTCGGGCTCGACAAAACCAAGGCCATTTACTTCCCCCACTTGTTTGCCTTCCCGGCAAGGTACGCGATTGATTCCCAGGCCTGTCAGGGTACCGCCTGCGGCAAGTGCGTGGCCGTTTGTCCGGTCGGGGCTATCGACCTCAACATGCAACCCGAAACCGTCACCCTCGAGGTGGGCTCCATTATCTGGGCCACGGGTTGGGATCCCTACGACCTTACCAAACTCACCCAGTACGGCTCCGGGCAATACCCGAACGTAATCACAAACATGATGATGGAGCGGCTGGCGGCCGAGAACGGCCCCACCGGCGGGCAGATCCTGCGGCCTTCCGACGGCAAGGCCGTTAAAAGGATCGCCTTCGTCCAGTGCGCCGGCTCGCGCGACGAAAACCACCTTTCTTACTGCTCCGGCGTCTGCTGTCTGGCTTCCCTGAAACAGGCTACCTACGTCCGCGAAAAGCACCCGGACGCTGAAGTCTACATGTTCTACATTGATATCCGCGCCCTCGGCCGGTATGAGGACTTCTTCACCCGGGTCAAGGAAATGGGGATCAACCTGGTAAAAGGCAAGGTCGGTACCATCACCGAGGATCCGTCGTCGAAGGACGTCATTCTCGAAGTAGAGGACCAGGAAGCCGGCAGGTTGCTAAAAGAAAAGTTTGAGCTGGCGGTTCTGGCCACCGGTATGGTCCCGACCACCAGCAGCACACCGCCCCCGGTGGAAGCCACCTTTAACAAGGAAGGGTTTATCGTTGACGCGGTACCGGGAGTTTACGGCGCCGGGTGCGTGAACAAGCCCATGGAAGTGGCTGCGTGCGCCCAGGATGCGACGGCGGCGGCAATGAAAGCTATTCAATCTGTAGTGGGGAGGTAATACCGTGGCGAAAAAGGTAGGGACATACATCTGTACCGGCTGCGGAATCGGCGAGGCTTTGAACGCAGAAGCCCTGGCCAACGTGGCCACCAAGGAATACAAACTGCAGATCTGCAAAGACCACCCCTTTCTGTGCGGTTCCGAGGGTATTGCACTGATTAAGGAAGACATCGAAAAAGAAGGGGTGGACAGCGTAGTTATCGCCGCCTGTTCGCCGCGCGTGAATACGGACGTTTTCAATTTCGGTCCGGAAGTATCCGTGGAAAGAGTAAACTTGCGGGAACAGGGCATCTGGTGTCACCCGCCGAATGACGAAGACACGCAGATGCTGGCGGAAGACCAGTTGCGGATGGGCATCGTGAAAGCAAAGGAAACTGAAATTCCCACGCCCTACATCCCCGAAGAAGGAGTTGCGAAGACGGTCCTGGTTATCGGCGGCGGCCTGGCCGGCATCACGGCAGCCCTCGAAACCGCCAAGACCGGAACTAAAGCGATTATCGTTGAAAAAACCGATGCTCTAGGCGGCTGGGTGGCACGCCTGCACAAACAGGTTTCTTCCCGCCCGCCGTATACCGAACTGGAGGATCCGGACATCAAGGACCGGATCAATGAGGTCCAGAGCAACCCGAACATTAAGGTTTACACGGGCGCCCAGATCGACCGCATCAGCGGCGGCCCGGGCATTTTCGACGCCGTTATTAAACTGAAGAGCGGCGATACAGTTAACGAACGTGTCGGCGCCATCGTGCTCGCCACGGGCGCGATACCTTATGACGCCAGCAAGCTGGAAGACCTGGGCTTCGGCCGGTCTGCCAACGTGGTCACCACTGACACGATAGAGGAATTGGCAGCACGCGGCAAGATCGTCCGGCCTTCAGACGGGAAAGAGGTCCAGAGCGCGGCGTTTGTCCTTTGCGCAGGCTCCCGGGATCCGGAACACCTTCCTTACTGTTCGGCGACCTGCTGCATTGACTCGCTGAAGCAGGCCCTTTACATCAAACGGCAGAACCCCAACGCTGCGGTTTACGTCTTCTTCAAGGACCTGCGCGCTCCCGGATTCCACGAGTACCTTTACCAGCAGGCCCAGAAGGAAGGGGTTATCTTCTTCCGGAGTGACAATACGCGGATCGAAGAAAACGGCAAAGGTCTGGTTATCCATGCCAAAGACGTCCTGGTCAACGATAACATCGTTGCCGAAGGTCTGGACCTGGTGGTACTGGCCACCGGAATGGTGCCCACCACCGCCCTGGGCGAAATGCTGGTGACGGGTGCAGCCGAGGAAGAGGAAGACAAAAAACCCGCCGGTGAGGTTTTCGAGGTCAAACCGGACATTTACTTCGAGTCGAACATCCTCAACCTCGAATACCGCCAGGGCAAGGAGCTGCCTTCACTGAAATACGGGTTCCCGGACTCCCACTTCATCTGCTTCCCGTACGAAACACGGCGGACCGGGATTTACGCCGCCGGTACGGTCCGGGCGCCGATGGACATCCCCACCACCATCAGGGATGCCACCGGTGCGGCCCTGAAGGCCATTCAGTGTATTGAAATGACCGCGAAGGGGATGGCGGTACACCCGCGGGTCTGGGATTCATCGGTCGCCCACTTCCGCATGGATCAGTGCACCCAGTGCAAACGCTGTACGGTGGAGTGCCCGTTCGGTGCGATCAACGAAGACGAAAAGGCGAATCCGCTTTACAACCCGACGCGGTGCCGGCGTTGCGCGACCTGTATGGGTGCCTGCCCGCAGCGGATCATCTCTTTCTCGAACTACAACGTCAACATGATCGGTAACATGATTAAGGCCATCGAAGTGCCTGAAGAAGACGAGGAAAAACCGCGGATCGTGGTTATCGTTTGCGAAAACGACGCCTATCCTGCACTGGATACGATCGGTGTTAACCGGGGCAATCTCAGTCCCTGGATCCGGGTGATTCCACTGCGGTGTCTGGGTTCCATGAACCTCATCTGGATTGCGGACGCACTCGCGAAAGGGATTGACGGAGTGCTGCTCCTGGGTTGTAGGCACGGCGACGACTACCAGTGCCACTTCGTCAAGGGCAGCGAGTTGTGCACCTACCGCCTGTCCAAGATCAAGGAAACCCTGGACCGGTTAGCTCTCGAGTCTGACCGGGTACGGATCGAACAGGTGCAGATCTCGGATTACAACCTCGTGCCGGACATCATTAAAGAATTCGCCGAGAGAATAGAAGAGGTTGGTCCGAACCCCTACAAAGGGTTTTAAGGGGAGCAAGGCTGCTTAAAGAGCGGAGACCTGTGACGGCAACGCGCAGGCTCTGCTCTTAGCCCCTACCCAACGCAAGGATTCAACTAAAACTGATATTTCGGGAGGGAAAACCGAGTGGCAACAAGAGTAAATCCTGACTTTGCAAGAACCTTGCAAAAGTTTGGTGCCAACACCGCTTCCTACTGTTTCCACTGCGGGAACTGCACGGTCGTTTGCCCCCTTTCCACGGACGAGAACCAGTTTCCGCGGCGCTTCATGCGGTACGCCCAACTGGGGATGGAAGACAAGATCAAGAACGCCACGGAACCCTGGCTCTGCTACTTCTGCGGCGATTGCCAGCGTCTCTGCCCGCGGCAGGCAAACCCCGGCGAAGTGATGATGACAATGCGGCGGTACCTTACCTCGTTATATGACTGGACCGGTCTATCGCTAAAACTTTACACTTCCAAGACCTCCGAGTGGCTGGCCGTTGCCGGACTATTCTTAGCTACACTAATCCTGGTTTTCCTTGTCCAGGGTGGAGCTTCTACCGAGCATACAGAACTCCACAGGTTCGTGCCCCGGTACCTGCTGCAGATCGGGGGAATCCTTTTTGGTCTCGGCCTCGCCGGGATGCTGGCGGTAAACATCCGGCGGATGCACGGATTTATCATGAACGGCGGCCGGCACAGCGGCTACGTCAAGATTCCCGCATCGGTTTACATCAAGGAACTGGGTACTTTTCTCTACCACTTCCTTACCCAAAACAGATTTAGCCAGTGCCCGACAAGCCGAACCAGGTACATCAAACACTGGCTGCTCTTCTTGGGTTTTATCGTGCTGTTCGGTTACGCAGGGTTTTTCTTGTTGATCGAAATAATCAAGGAATCGCTTCATGCCGGAATCGTCACCGGGCTTAAAGTTGCTTTCGTGACAGGGTCGCCGCACTTGCTGTTTCCCGCCCTGCACCCGATAAGGCTTCTCGAATATGCGGCAACAATCGCCATCCTCTACGTGGTCATTGACTCTTTGGCCGGCAGAGCGGCGAAGAAGGAGCCGCTCCACCAGAATTCCCACCCGACAGACTGGACGTTCTTGCTTCTGGTCGGCGGAACTATCGTTACCGGGCTCCTCACGCACATTTTCAGAAACCTCGATCTCCCGCTGGCGACCTACTACACTTTTGCTTTGCACCTTTCCTTCATCGTTCCGATGTTCGTCGTCGGGGCGCTCTTTACAAAATGGACCCACGCGATTTACCGGCCGCTTGCCCTGTACTTCCTGAAGGTAAAAGAAACCGCGGCCAAGCTTCCCCAAATGGATTTGTTCTAATTGACCCGTTAAATGAACCGGGGGATCTGCAGCGGGCAGATCCCCCGAATTTTTTCTCGCGCGGCTATACGGCAAAAGACTTGTTTAGACTCAAGTTTGACAGCTAACCCGCATTTTGGGCTGCCACGGGACCGGGAAGCTTTGAAAAATGGGCATATCTTCTATCGGAAAACAAAAAGTGTTGTGCCATGTGGATAAAATTTATACTTGCACAT
>JBFLVI010000010.1:0-63760 GCA_040758635.1 Bacillota bacterium
GGGCTCGCCGGCAAAATCGGCCGCGTCGGCTGGGGCGACATGACCAGCCGGGAATGCGGTTTGGTCGGCGGCAATATGGTGCGGCGGATGATTCGCTACGCCGAAGAGAGAATGCCCCGGGAAGAGAACCGGTAAATTATGTAAATTTAAGGTGGCACTTGTCAGGGTGCCACCTTTTTTTTTACTTTTCGCCTGCCGCTGCTTTTTCTTCCTGTGCCTTCTTGATGATTTTATCTGCAATTTGGCCCGGGACTTCCTCATAAGAACTGAAGTGCATCTGGAACGAGCCCCGCCCCTGGGTCATGGATTTCAGGTCAATGGCGTAGCGGGCCATCTCCGCCAGCGGGGCCATCGCCCGGATGCGGGTCACTTTGCCGGCCGGTTCCATCCCGAGGATCCGTCCCCGCTTAGTGTTCAGGTCGCTGATAACGTCCCCCACGAAGGTCTCCGGCACCAGCACCTCCACTTCCATTACCGGCTCCAGCAGCACCGGTTTGGCTTGTTGCAGGCCTTTCTTAAAGGCCATCGAGGCCGCGATTTTGAACGCGAGTTCCGAGGAGTCCACCGGGTGGAAGGAACCGTCGTAGAGGGTTACCGAAACGTTGGTGACCGGGTAACCCGCCAAAACGCCTTCACTCATTGCTTCCCGGACGCCCTTTTCCACCGCCGGGAAGTACTGGTTCGGCACCGCGCCGCCGAAGATGTCTTCCTGGAAACGGAATTCCTCGTCGGGCAGGGGTTCCACCTTCAGCCACACGTGGCCGTACTGCCCGCGCCCGCCGGTCTGCTTCTTGTATTTGCCTTCGACCTTGGCTTCGGCCCTGATGGTTTCCCGGTACGGGATCTTCAGCGGCTTCTGCTCGACCTCCACCCCGAACTTGCGCTTGAACCGCTCTAAAATCATGTCGAGTTGCGTTTCACCCATGCCGGTAATGATGGTCTGCCTAGTCTCCGTGTTCTTGGCAACTCTAACCGTGGGCTCCTCCTCCACCAGCCGGGCAAGGGCGGTGGCCAGTTTATCCTCTTCGCCCTGGGATTTCGCCTCTACCGCGATGCTCAGGGTGGGCTCCGGGAAAGCGATTCCCTCGAGGACAACCGGGTTATCCTTCTCACAAAGGGTGTCCCCGGTCGTAGTTTCCGTGAGTTTCACGAGCACGCCGATGTCTCCGGCCGGGATGCTTTCGGCAGGCTGCTGGTTCTTGCCGCGGAGGAAAAAGACCTGCCCGATCTTCTCGGTTTTCTGCTTCGTGCTGTTGAGGACCACCGAGTCGCTCCGCAGAACGCCGCTGAAGACGCGCAGGAAGTTCATCCGTCCCACGTACGGGTCGGCCAGTGTCTTGAAGACCAGCGCCGCCAGCGGCCCTTCCTTGGCTTCCGGCGCCGGGAAAAAGCGCGTGAAAAAGTCCAAAAGGAGCCTGACCCCGGAGTTCTTTGTGGCCGATCCGCACAGCACGGGCGCGAACTTGGCCTCCTTCAATCCTTTCAGCAGGCCGGCCTGAATCTCTTCGGGTGTCAGTTCCTGGCCTTCCAGGTACTTCATAACGTACTCGTCTTCCGCCTCGGCGGCCGCTTCGATAATCCTTTCCCGGTATTTCTCCACCGCGCCGGATAGGTCGTCCGGAACCGGGCCTTCCGTTTCTCCTTTTTCTCCCAGCAGGTAGGCCTTCCCGTTTAGCACGTCCACTACGCCGCGGAAGTTCTCGGCC
This sequence comes from Bacillota bacterium, assembly GCA_040758635.1. GTDB lineage: Bacteria > Bacillota > Desulfotomaculia > Desulfotomaculales > Ammonificaceae > Yes71-27. Next base: position 1,707 of record JBFLVI010000010.1, read on the forward strand.
GCCCCGACCGGAATCGTGAAGGGTACAAAATTGGCCCCGAACTTTTCGGCGAGCGACTGCAAGACCTGCTCGAAGTTGGCGTTTTCCCGGTCAAGTTTATTGACAAAGACCACCCGGGGCATTCCTTCGGTGTAGTCCCAGATTATTTCCGTTTGGACTTCGACGCCGGCGGCACCGCAGACCGTAAAAAGTGCGCCTTCCACTACCCGCAGGGCGGCTTTTACTTCCCCGATGAAATCGGAATACCCGGGAGTATCCAAGAAATTCAGTTTAACACTCTCGTACTCGCAGGGCACGATGCTCGTGTGAATGGTGATTCCCCGCTTGGCTTCTTCGGGATGGTAGTCGGCGGTAGTCGTACCGTCTTCCACCCGGCCGAGGCGGTTGATGGCACCGGTATTGAAAAGCAGTGCTTCTACCAGCGAGGTCTTGCCTGTGCCACCGTGGCCGACCACAGCGACGTTCCTGATTTTTTCTGCTGCGTAACCCTTCAAACCTCTGTCCCTCCTATGACAACAGCCTTGTGCTTTTTCCCACAAGCCCTTCGGGCTTAACTTAGGTTACTTCTACAGGGGGGTAAGAAATCCTGTTTCCCCCTAACATTTTCTTCACAAAAGTTTTTCTTATCCCTGTTTTTGTCTTTATTTCCGGGACAGGCCATATATTTTATCCAGAAGTCGGAAGCCAGAAGTCGGAAGCCAGAAGGGGAAGAGGTAGAACCTTAGCTTCGAACTGCGAACTTTTTTCGGAGGAGAAAATGGGCCACCGCCAGTCGTTGCTCACCGGGACCTTGGTGCTCTCGGCCGCCAGTATGGCCAACCGGCTGCTGGGATTTGTTTACCAGGTCTTCCTGATCCGGCTGATCGGTGCAGACGGAATCGGTCTGTTTACGATGGTTTTTCCGGTCTACATCCTGGCGCTCGTCCTGGCCTCCCTGGGCATCCCCGTAGCCGTCGCCCACCTGGTATCCGCGGCGGTGGCCCGGCGGGACTTCGGCCGGGTCTACTGCCTGCTGTACCTTTCGCTGGCGTACACGGTAGGTTTCAGTCTTATTGTGGCCGTCGTGGCGCTGCTCAGTGCCCGGTTCCTGACCGGCAAGATCTTCTCCGATTCGGCGACGTACCTGCCTTTCGTTTGTCTTTTGCCGGGGGTGTTCATCGTTTCGGTATGCTCCGTCTTCCGGGGGTTTTTTCAGGGGCTCCAGGACATGACGCCGACCGCAGCCAGCCAGACGTTAGAGCAGGCGGTCCGGGTAGCGGCCGGCCTGCTGCTGGCCGGGCTCTTTGTCCGCCACGGCGTGGTAGCGGCCGCCTGCGGCGCCTCCCTGGGCGTGGTCTGCGGCGAGGCCGCCGGTTTCCTCCTGATGCTGGGCTTCTTCTTCCACCGCCGGGCTTTGAGGCCGCTGCCCCAAAGGGCCCTGAGCGGCGGTGCCGGCCTGCTGACCTGGGAAATCTTCCGTTTTGCCCTGCCGGTTACCTTGATGCGCCTGGTTTCGACCGCCTTTCTCTCCCTGGACGCGGTGCTCATCCCCCACCGGCTGGTGGCGACCGGTTTCACCCCCCGGGAAGCGACCGGGATCTACGGCCAGTTTGCCGGTATTGCCGAGACGCTGCTCCATACCCCGGGCATGGTTACGGTCGCCCTTTCTACGGCCCTGGTACCGGCCGTCTCTGAGGCGCTTACCGCCCGGGATGCCAGACTGCTCAACTCCCGGATCAACAATGCCCTGCGTCTCACGACCTTCACCGGGTTCCCGAGCGCGGCGGTCTTTTTTCTGCTGCCGAAGGAAATCTGTCAGGTGATCTTCGGTTACCCCGAGGCCGGCGGAGCGCTTCAGGTGCTTGCCCTCGGCGCCCTTTTCCTCTACCTTCAGCAGACGACGACCGGCGTTCTGCAGGGGCTCGGCCGGCCTTTCGTTCCCTTCCGCAACTTGGTGGTGGCCTCGGTTTTCAAGGTGGCCGGGATATACTTCCTCACCGGCGTTCCCGGCTACGGCATCTGCGGTGCCGCCGCCGCGCTGGTCTGCAGCTTCGTCATGATGGGTGTGCTCAACCTGCTCGACCTCCGGCAGTTGACCGGGTGCAGCATCCGGTTTGCCGGCATCTTTTTGAAACCGCTGGTTGCGTCCGCCGTTGCCGGGGCGCTTATTTTCACGACGAACAATTACCTGGCCGCCTGCGGCGTCGGCGCGGTGCCGAACCTCTGTGCGACCCTGGTGCTGGGCGGTGCCGCATATGCGGCGGTCCTTTTTTTAACCGGCGCGTTTGACCGGCAAGACCGGGAGAGGCTGTCGGATATATTTTGTAAAATTTTGAGCGCTATTAAAAGGTAGCCGCCGGCTGAGAATAAAAAAGGGGTGAGAAAATGGCGCAGTTTTTCCCGCAGGAAAAGCTTTTGCCCGACGCGGTCCTCGACCGTTTCAAATACGAGGTGGCGGCCGATCTCGGCCTCACACCGGGGATTGTAAACGGTTACTGGGGGAACCTTGCCTCCAGGGATTGCGGCCGCGTGGGCGGAAAGATCGGCGGCAGCATGGTGCGCGTGATGATCCGACACGCCGAAGAGGCCCTGCTGCGCGGCCGGCGCCTTTGAGCCCTCCGTCGCGGGCGCCGGGCCTCTTTTTTGGGGCCCGGCGTTATTGTCTTTTTCGCGCGGAATCGCTCCGGCCGGCGGGCTTCATTGACCGCCGGGTGGTTTTTGTGCTACGATTATGCCAGATTTTGCACGGGGGAATGGATTTTGCTTTTTGTTACCCTGACCGTGGCGGAGGCACAGCAGAGGTTGCGGGAGGTTTTGAAGCCGTTCCCGGTGGAGGAAGCGGCACTGCCGGAAGCGCTGGGGCGCGTACTGGCGGCGGAGGTGCGCGCTGCCGAAGATGTGCCGGGGTTTGACCGGGCGACAATGGACGGCTTCGCGGTGCGGGCGGCAGACACGTTCGGTGCGTCCGAAGGGCTCCCCGCCTACCTCCGGGTAGCGGGGGAGGTTTTGATGGGGCGGGCGCCGGACGGGCCGCTGCTGCCGGGCGAGGCGTGGCGCATCCCAACGGGCGGCATGCTGCCGGAAGGGGCGGACGCGGTGGTGATGGTAGAACACACCGAGGAGGCCGGGGATGCGGTGGCGGTGTTGCGGCCGGTGGCGCCGGAGGAAAATGTGGTCCGGCGCGGGGACGACGTCCGGGCCGGCCAGGTGGTTTTGCCGGCAGGGAAGCGGCTGCGTCCCCACGATATCGGTCTCTTAGCCGCCTCCGGCGTGACGCGCGTCCCGGTGCGGCACCGCCCCGTGGTGGGCATCATCGGGACGGGCGATGAGGTGGTGGCTGCCGAAGCCGCCCCGGGTCCCGGACAGGTCCGGGACGTGAATACGCCGGCGCTGGCGGCTGCCGTGAAGGCGGCGGGCGGGGATCCGCGAGTTTTCGGTGTGGTGCCGGACGAGCTTCCGGCGCTGCAAGAAGTGCTGGCGCAAGCGGCGGCGGAATCCGAACTGGTGCTGCTTTCCGGCGGGAGTTCGGTGGGCGCGCGGGACCTGACCCTGGAGGCGGTTTTGTCTCTTCCCGGGGCGCTGGTTCTGTTCCACGGGCTGGCGGTAAAGCCCGGCAAGCCGACCGTCGGCGCTGTGGTTGACGGCAAGGCGGTTTTCGGGCTCCCCGGCCACCCGGTCTCGGCGCTGGTGGTCTTTGAGTTTCTGGTACGGCCGCTGCTGGAACCAGAGAGGTTAGGGCGGCTGCCTTTGCGGGTCCGCCTTAGCCGAACGCTTCGCTCGGCTCCGGGCCGGGAGGATTACGTCCGGGTCCGGCTGGCGGTTGAAAACGGGGAACTGGTGGCGGAACCCATCCTTGGGAAATCGGGGCTGATTGCGACGATGGCCCGGGCGGACGGGCTGGTACGCCTGCGGCTCGACGCCGAGGGGGCGGCGGCCGGCGAAATGGTTGACTTTTTCCCGCTGTAGAGGCTGCTCTACAAGTGTCGCTTGGGTTCAAGCCTGGATGGATGTTGAGGTTTTGGCAACATTTTTCTTAGGATGACATAGGAGGGCGAAGGTGAGGCGGGAGGTTTTTCTCGAAGAAAAGCCGCTGGAAGAAGCACAGACAGGGTATCTTCGTTTTTTACGGGATTTGGGGATACTCGCACCTGGTCCGGTGGAGACTGTTCCGGTAAAAGAGTCCTGCGGCCGGGTTACGGCGGCGCCGGTCTTTGCGGTGGTGTCGCACCCGCATTTTCACGCGGCGGCGATGGACGGGTTCGCGGTGCGAGCCCGGCGGACCTTCGGCGCAACCGAGCAGAACCCCCTCCGCCTGCGGGTGGGAGAAGAGGCGTTTCCGGTAGATACGGGCGACGTGCTGCCGGAAGGCTGCGACGCCGTGATTATGGTTGAGGACACGCACGAGGCGGAGCCCGGGGTTGTCGAAATCACCGCGGCGGTTTTTCCCTACCAGAACGTCCGGGTAATGGGGGAAGACGTGGTGGCGACGGAGATGCTGCTGCCGGCGAATCACCTCATCCGCCCGGTGGACGTAGGGGCGATGCTGGCGGGCGGGGTGGGTACAGTGCCGGTGCACCCGCGACCCCGGGTGGCGGTGATTCCCACGGGGACGGAGGTGGTGGAGCCGGGAACGCCCCTCAAGCCCGGTGACATTATCGAGTTCAACACGCCGGTCTTGGGGGAAATGGTACGGGAGTGGGGCGGGATCCCGGTGCGCTACGGGATCGTTCCGGACGACTTTTCGGCTTTAAAGGAGGCGGCCTTGCGGGCGGCGGCGGAGTGCGACGTGGTGTTGCTCAATGCCGGCGCGTCGGCGGGACGGGAGGACTTCACAGCGGCAGTGGTGCGGGAATGTGGAAAGCTTTTCGCCCACGGCGTGGCAATCAAGCCGGGCAAGCCGGTGGTGCTCGGGGAAGTAGGCGGGAAACCGTTTTTAGGCATTCCGGGGTATCCTGTTTCCGCCGTCCTGAACGCGGAACTCTTTGCGCGGCCGGTGATCCTGGCGAAACAGGGACGCACCGCCCCGGAGCGGGAGAAGGTAAACGCCTTCCTATCCCGGCGAATTGTTTCGCCTGCCGGGGTGGAAGAGTTCGTGCGGGTGAAATTGGGGCGGATCGGCGAAAAGATTGTGGCCACGCCGCTCGGGCGGGGGGCGGGCCGGCTGCTTACCCTGGTGCGGGCGGACGGCATCCTGCGAGTGCCGCGGTTCTCGGAGGGCTTCGAGGCCGGGAGCGTAGTGCCGGTGGAAATCCTGCGCAGCCGGCCGGAAATCGAAGAGACCATCGTTGTTATCGGCAGCCACGACCTGGCGCTGGACATTATCGCCAACTTCCTGCGGCTGAAATTCCCGGAAGCAACGCTCTCTTCGGCGCACGTGGGCAGCCTCGGGGGACTTTTGGCCCTGAAGCGGGGCGAAGCGCACCTGGCCGGGACGCACCTTTTGGATGAGGCGACGGGGGAGTACAACGTTAGCTACGTCCGCCAGCATCTTACGGGTGTGCCGGCGGTGCTGGTTAACCTTTCGTACCGGGAACAGGGCTTCATCGTGGCGCCCGGAAATCCTAAGCGGATTAACACGTTTAACGACCTGGTCCGGGACGACGTTCGCTTCGTGAACCGGCAGCGGGGTGCCGGGACGCGGGTGCTCCTGGATTTTCACCTCCGGCGGCTGGGGCTTGCGCACGAGCAAGTTGCTGGGTATCAGCGGGAGGAGTACACCCACCTGGCGGTGGCGGCGGCGGTGGCCGGCGGCACGGCGGACGTGGGCCTCGGGATCAGGGCGGCGGCGGCGGCGCTCGGGCTGGATTTCGTGCCGGTGGCGGAGGAGCGGTACGACCTCTGCGTCCTGAAAGAGTACTGGGAAGGCAAAGTGGGGGAACGGCTCCGGGCGGTGCTGGCAGACCCTGAGTTTCAGGCGGCTGTGCTTGCACGCGGCGGCTACGACCTCCGGGATTGCGGGCGGGTGGTGTATGAACAAGGATGAAGGATAAAGGATGAAGGATGAAAGAATAAGGTCGGGAAACCGCAGGTGCGCGGTCTTTTGTTTTTTCTACCCTGAAGATTCACTGGGGGCAGCCTGCGCCTCTTAGAAGCGGCGGGGCGCGGTTCATTGACCGGAGGCCCGGTTTTATGTTACGATTTTCCCATACGTACGTTTCTGGAGGTTGTTACGACTGTGGGCAATTTTGTACGCCGGGGGTTGCAGGATGGAACTCACACACCTTGATCCCGAAGGTAGGGCACGGATGGTGGAGGTGGCAGAGAAACCGGAAAGTTTCCGGGAGGCGGTTGCCCGCGGGGCGTTGCGGGTGCGGCCGGAAACGCTGGAACTGATTGCGGCGGGACAGCTTCCCAAAGGGGACGTGCTGGCCGTAGCGCGGGTAGCGGGGATAATGGCGGCAAAGGAAACGCCGCGGCTGGTGCCGCTCTGCCACCCGGTCCGGATTGCCGGGGTTGAAGTTGATTTTCAGTTGAATAAGGAGAAAGCGCGGGTGGAGATAGCGGTGCGGGTGAAGGCGGTGGACCGGACGGGCGTGGAGATGGAAGCAATGGCGGGAGTGGCGGGAGCGGCCCTCGCCCTCTACGATATGGTTAAAGCGGTGGACCGGGAAGCGGCAGTCGAAGAGATTTATCTCGTATATAAGAGCGGCGGGAAGAGTGGTATCTTCCGCCGGAGCGGGGGATAGCGACCTGGCAGCGCAAGGCAGGTAGATCGAGCCGTCTTCCGCTGCCTGACGGAGAAAGTCTCTCTGCAGCGGGCCGGAAAACGGCTGTCGGGTGAAGATACCAGTTTCGGGGAGGGTGAGGTATGGCATACGTGTGTCCGAGAGTAGACCCGACGGCGACTTTTTCCCGGGAACGCCTTGACGCTTATGCTGCCATTATCGGGGAGAGAGAACTAGAAGAATTGTACCGGCTGGGCGACTCCCTGCACGGGGTAAAGGTGCAGCAGATCAACTCCGCACGCTGCGGCGGCGGCGTCGCCGAAATGTTACGGTCCCTGGTGCCATTCGAGCGCGGGCTGGGGCTGAACGTAAGCTGGGACGTGATAACGGCCGAGCCCGGGTTCTTTATTTATACGAAAACCTTGCACAACTTCCTCCAAGGCAAGCCCAAAGTGCCGGACCTGGTCGGCACCAAAGTTTACTGGGATACGAACCGGATCAACTACAGCCTGGTAAAGGAGGACGCGGACGCGATTTTGATCCACGACCCGCAGCCTGCGGGATTGATCAAGTTTGCTTCTCCGGAGATGCGGGAGCGGCAGAAGTGGATCTGGCGCTGCCACATCCACCTTTCCCGCGAGTACCATTTCGTGCTCGATTTCATGCGCACCCTTATCGAGGAGTACGACCTCGCCATTTTTTCCACCGGAAAGTTCCTGCCGCCCTGGAGGGTCGTCAGCACCGTGATTCTTCCCTATATCGACCCGCTGTCGGAAAAAAACAGGGACCTGCCTCCCGAACAGGTGCGCGAGATCTGCTGGGAGCACGGTCTGGAAGACCTGGACAAGAAGCCGCTTCTCGTTCTGGTTTCGCGGTTCGATCCCTTTAAGGGCCAGGAGTACGCGATTGAGGCTTTTAAGCTGGTCTCTAAGGAGGTACCATGCCAGCTTCTGCTGGTCGGCGGCACGGCCAGCGACGACCCCGAGAACGAAGCCATCTTTGCGCAGTTGCAGGAGAAGGTCCGCGGGATCCCTGACGTACACCTGCTCAACCTGCCTCCGGACAGCTATATCGAGATCAACGCCTTCCAGCGGGCGGCAAGTATCATCCTCCAGCCGTCCATCAAGGAAGGGTTCGGCCTGACGGTCAGCGAGGGAATGTGGAAGGAAAAGCCGGTCATCGGAGGTGACGTTGGCGGCATTCCCGGCCAGATTACGGATGGTTACAACGGGTTCCTGGTATCTCCGAGCGAAAAGGGGATTGAGGAAATGGCGCAGCGGATAAAGTACCTGCTGCTCAACCCGTATTTTGCCGCCGAGATGGGGCGGAGGGGTAAGGAAGCCGTTCGGGAGCGCTTCCTCATTACCCGCGGGGTAAAGGACGAACTGAAGCTTGTCGGTAATATCCGTAGGGTTACGGCGCGGGGCAGGAGGTAGTCTGGAAGGCGGCCTTTTGGGGGGATGAGGTTTGTACCGGGTGGCGGTAGTGACCCTGAGTGACAAAGGTGCCCGCGGCGAGCGGGACGACACGAGCGGGCAGACGGTGAAGGAAATGGTGGAAGCCCAGGGGTGGCGGGTGGAAGAAACCCGGATTGTCAGCGATGACCTAAAGGCGATCACCGGGGCCCTGCTTGGGCTTGTGCAAGCAGGAATGGATTTGATTCTGACCACCGGCGGGACGGGGCTGGGCCCCCGGGACAACACCCCGGAAGCTACCCTATCCCTTATCGAGCGCGAGGTGCCCGGGCTGGCGGAGGTGATGCGGCTGGAAACCTTCAAGATTTCCCCCCGGGCCGTTTTGAGCCGAGGCGTTGCCGGCATCAGGGGGAAAACGCTAATCGTCAACCTGCCCGGCAGCCCGAAGGCGGTCCGGGAGTGTCTGGGGGTCATCCTGCCGGTTCTATCGCACGGGCTGGCGGTTCTGACCGGGCGGGAGCGGGAGTGCGGGAAGGCGGAAGGCGAGTAACGATGTGGCCTGTATTGTTTTATATCGGTAACTATCCGGTGCACAGCTACGGTCTGATGCTGGCGGTGGCGGTCCTGGTAGGCCTGCTGGTGGGCGAATGGGAGGCCAAACGCCGGGGCATAGACCCGGATTTCATTCTGAACCTCACCCTCATTCTGGTGGTGGCCGGCGTGATTGCGAGCCGTCTGGTCTATGTTCTGGTCGAGTGGCCCCGCTTTGCAGCCGAGCCGTGGGCGATCGTGCGGGTCTGGGACGGAGGTCTTTCTTTTTACGGCGCGCTGCTGATCGGGGTCCCGGTCGTCTATTTTTATAGCCGCAGCCGGGGTTATCGTTTCGGCGAAGTTGCGGACGTGACCGCCATAGGGGTGCCGGCGGCTTATCCCTTGGCCCGCATCGGCTGTTTCCTGCACGGCTGCTGCTACGGAAAACCCACCGACCTGCCCTGGGCGGTGGCGTTTCCCTTTGACGGCGTGCCCCGGCATCCGACGCAGCTTTACTCGGTGCTCATCGGGGCGCTCATCTTTTTCGCCCTCCTGTACCTGAGGCGTTACCGGCGCTTTCCCGGACAGTTGGCCTTTTTCTACGTGATCTTTTACGGCCTCTACCGGTTTGCAATTGACTTTTTCCGGGTCTCGCCTCCCGCGGGCGTTTACCTGACCCTGGGTCAGGCTTTCAGCCTTGCCGTAGTAGGGGTTGCCCTGGTGCTCCTGCTGGTCAGGCTTCGCGGCTTGAAGAAATTGTGACGGACGGCCGGGAATCGAGAATCCTTTATGCTGGCTTCTGCTGGCTGCCCGGCTGCTGACGCTGGCCGTGTCGCGGCAGCGGGAGTACCTGGCGGACGCTGAAGCGGCGTGCCTGCCCCGCAATCCACAGGGGCCTGCCAGCGCGCTCTGCAAGATCGCCGCCGACCCCGACCCGGTGGGCCGGGTGACTTTAGCAACCGCCCACCTGTGGATCGCAAACTTATTGCAAACTTATTAAAGCAAGATCTGGAAAGGCTTACTGCCATAGCAGTCGCGGCCGGAATTATATAAATTAAGGATGTCTGGGTAGAAGGGGAACGCGAGGTTTACCCATGCCTGACAAAATCTTCGCGGCTATCGTTACCCGGCTTGATATGGCAGAGGCAATCCGGACGGGGTTATCGAATGTAAATGAAAAAGCCGAAGGATTGGGATTGAACGGGAGATTAAAATATGCATGGTATTGAAACTGTCCTTCTTATCCTTGAGTCGGTCTTGCTTGTAGCCACTATTGTGCTTCTTCTCTACAGTCTCAAGGAGGGAAGGGGTAGAAAAAAACTCTTGTTAGAAGTCGGAAAAGCAACAAAGATCCTTACCCGGCAGGAGTATTTTCTTACGGTTACTGATTCCATGATGGAGGCAGAAGTTGAGGTTGTTGGATTTATCACGGGTAGACCTCCGGTAGGAGACGACAGAAAAAGGGTCCGGAGTATTATGGATAATGTCGAAAGGTTGGCCAAGCGTGGCGTAAAAGTAAAATACCTTGTACCAAAACTGCACGATAGGCTGCATATAGGCTACCTGTACACGAAGGCCGGTGCTGAGGTTCGGTACAGTAACTGTGCCATTGCCAATGACGTTCGTTATATGGTTACGGATGATAAGCTGGTTGTGGTTGGTATTCCCGAAAGCACTGGTGAAACAGAAGCCACAAGGAAAGGTTACAGGATTCCTTCTGAAAGTCTCGCCGGAATTCTTAAGGATCATTTTTGCAGGTGCTGGGAGGAAGGAGTGACTTACGAGGAGTATCTTAAAGAGATAATCAAGCAAACCGGTGTAACACCAAAATTACTTGGCAAGGAGCTTCAGATAGACGAGAAAGAACTGGCATGCCTTGGTAAAGACCAGAGCGGGTAGAAAATGAGGGGAATCGAAGCGGTGTGAGCAAGAGAAACAGGCGAAGAATTAAGTTTGGAATGCAAGTTTGAAGGAGTGACGTAATGATTAGATTACGGGGGCACCACCTGGTCTGTCTGCAATTCTTCCGGGGCGAGGGGTACAACCGGGAGTTTATCGAGAATCTTGAAAACGTTATCGGCAGGGCAGAAAAGGGCGAAGAGATCGAGGTGGTCGAAGGGGCCGATGACGTTTGCCGCGCGTGTCCTTCGCTCGAGGACGGGCAGTGTGCCAGCAAGCCGGCGGGCGGGGAGACGAACATCAGGCCGCTGGACAAAAAGGTAGCAGATCATCTTGGGATGAACACGGGAGACAGGGTGTTCTGGAAAGACGTGAGCGCCAAAGTCAGCGCAACCCCGAGGGAGTGGCTCGAGGCTTTTTGCGCGGGGTGCAACTGGCAGAAGGCTTGCGCGGAGAGAAAGAATGCGCTAGGTCTGATATAGCATTAGGTCGGGGAGTTTGCGTAGAAAGCAAATTTTGATTGACGTTACCGGCTTGAATATGTTAATTTAGTTTCAATAAAGCGGCAAGTAGCCGCTGTTGCTAAAATCAATTCAACTTTTGAATTCCAGCACCATGAAGGTGGGTATTGCCTGAAGGCAAAAATCCTTTTGTGGTGCTTTTTTGTCTATTTTTCTTCCGGTGAAGCTGCGGGTTTTGCCTTTTGCCGGTGATGGACCGGGGGGCTCGGCCGCTCGAGCATCCGGCGCGCGTTTTTGCCCGGCAATTCAGGGAGCAAGCCTGAACGAACGGCAAAGTCCCTTCGTTTATTATTTCAGGTTTATTATTTTGAGAAGGAAAAGTCAGAAGGAAAAGGGCTTCCGAAAGCGAAACAATACCCTTAAACCCTCTGCAAGGTCGCGCGAACAAAAACTTTTCCCCGGTGAAACGACCGTTGGGAGAAGAATTTTGCCTCTTGGGGTGGCTTTTATTGTCATCGGTTTCTTTTTAGGTTATTTCTTAAATCAGCAATAAAAACGGGGGTGCCCGGAGGATGCGGGAGCGGGTTAACATCGACACCGATATTTTGATCATCGGCGGCGGAACCGCTGGCTGCCTGGCGGCTTGGGAGGCGCGGCAGGCGGGCGGGCCGGACCTGAAGATTACGATTCTGGAAAGGGCCAACATCCGGCACAGCGGTTCCCTGGCGGCGGGGCAGAACGCGCTGAACGCTTACATCAACCAGGGCACGCCGGAGGACTGGGTGGCCTATGTCCGTTACGACCTTTGCGGCGCGCCGGTACGGGAGGACATCCTTTTGAGCGTGGGGCGCGAACTGAACCAGACCGTAGCAATGATGGAGAAAGAGGGCCTCCCGATCAAAAAGGACGTGGACGGCCGCTACCTGGCGCGCGGTAAGTGGAACATCGAGGTCAACGGCCGGTTTTTGAAGCCCATTACTGCCAAAATGGCCGAAAAGGCGGACGCGCAGATTCTAAACTGGGTCTACGTCACCGAGTTGTTAAAAAAGGATAACCGCTGCGTTGGTGCAGTGGGTTTCGGGGTACGGGACGGCAAGTTTTACGTCGTCCGGGCCAAGGCGGTGCTGGTGTCCACCGGCGGGGCGGCGGGCATCTGGCGTCCCCGCTGCGGCGGCGACGCCCACCACCGCATCTGGTCCGTCCCGTTCAACACCGGCGCCAGTTACGCGATGATGAAGCGGATCGGTGCCGAAATGACCGGTTTCGATACAAGGATGATACCGGTGCGGATCAAGGATACTTACGCTCCTGCCGGAACACTGGCCATCGGTGCCAACGCGCCCATGGTTAACGCCCTGGGCGAGGTGTTCATGCTGGAGAAGGAAGAGTACGTGCGGATGGGCGGGCATACGGCGCCGACGCCGGTCCGGGTCTGGGCGTGCTACCGGGAAATCGCCGCCGGCCGGGGACCGATTTTCATGGACACGACGAAAGGCGACCCGGAAAAGGTGGCCGGTTTGCGGGAACAGTACCTGGACATGTCGCCGAGTACGGTACTTTACTGGGCGGCGCACGACATCGATCCGGCACGGGAGCCGATCGAGATCGAAGGCGACTCACCCTTCCTGGTCGGGGCCCACGCCGCATGCTGCGGGGCCTGGACCATCGGCACCACCAGGATGACGACGGTTGACGGCCTTTTTGCGAGCGGTGAGGCCCTCGGGCAGGCGCCCTCACGTTTCATTTCCGGCTCCTGGACCTGCGGCCGGATTGCCGGCCGGAACATGGTCCAGTGGATCCGGGAGAGCGGCGTTGAGCTGGCGGAGCTCGATCCGGCCGAAATCGCACGCCTGGAAAACGAGGCCTTCGCGCCGCTCGAACGCTGGAGCAGGCAGGAGTTTTACACCAACGGAAAGCCGGTCATGGGGATCCTCCCGAAGGAGATGGAGGAGCACATGCAGAACGTGATGGAAGATTACTGCGGCGGCCGGGTGCGGCACTTTTCGGTGAGTGATCCCTACCTCGGCATAGCCCGGAAGCGGATCAACCGGCTCCGGCGCGACCAACTCCAGTATCTGGTGGCGTCGGACCTTTACGAACTGCAGCAGGCCTGGGACGTGATCAACCGGCTGGATTGCTGCCAGTTGGCCATCGAGCATATAAGTTACCGCAAGGAGACCCGGTTTCTCGGTTACGTGAACCGGACGGACTACCCGGAGAGGAACGACGCCGAGTACGACTGCTTCATCTGCTCGGTATGGAACCCGGATACGGACGAGTTGACCTTCAAGAAGTATCCTTACGAGCAGCTTGTTCCGGGTGACCGGGCGAAGGAAACCATTTGATAGTAACGACCGGCCAAAAGGAAAACAGCGGGGAGGCCGCTCCGAACCGGCCGGCGGGGAAGGTGTTTTGCCGGGCGGTCCGTGATGGAAACGGGGCGGCGACCCCAGCAGATGGCGAGAGCGGTTCCGCGTGGAGGGAGAGAAGATGCCACCCTACGTATTGCCTGATAAGTGCGATGGTTGTAAAGACGAGCAGGACCCGTTGTGCATTTCCGTCTGTCCCGGCAATCTTTTCGTCATCGACGAGAAGACGGGGAAGGCCGTCTGCCGGGAACCCGGCGAGTGCTGGGACTGCATGACCTGCACGATCTTCTGTCCGAAGCAGGCGATCGTGACGCAGGTGCAGTACCAGCTTGCCCCCATTCCCGCCCGCCTGGTCCCCAAGTTAGAGAAATACAGTATCACCTGGACGCTGACGGACTGCAAAGGGCAGGTTTACCGGATGCGAAACACAACGCTGACCGGCGGAGGGGAGGACGACGAGGAGTAGCGCGTTCTTCAGGCGTATACCGGGGGGCGGCTGCTGACCTGCTGCTGCAAGGACTGCCGCCCATGAGGCATCGCGTCGGGTTCAAATCGCTGCTTGAAATGATTTCAACCAATCTTCATTCGTGTTATCACCTAAAAAACCGAAACCGGCTTTTTTTATTGCCGGAGCTTCCTGAAACTCCCGGTGAGCAAGTCCCGTTGGCGGCTGTACCTTTCCCCCGAAGCTTTTGAAAATAGCGGTTTGGACGGGTTTGATCTCTTGCAGAATTCCGGCGGTTATGATACCATACTGGTGAGGAGAGGTTGCCCTGCGGTGACCGTGACCCTCTTGAAGTTTTGAGCCAACACTTACACAAAGGGAGCCCGGGCTCTGGCTGTGGCTTGCATGCCTTGACAGCAAAGGACGCAAAAAGCAGCCAGGAGGGCACCCACCTGTCGGGGACGGGTTCAGGAAACTTTGGGAGTTCACGGCACCTGCGGGGTTTCTTCTTTGCGGAGGAGTGCTCGAGATGCCGCGAATCACGTTTTTCGACTGCGCCGGCACGACCCTCCCGCTTCAAGAATCCCGGAAGCGGTATCTCCCTGCCTGCGAGAGCACGCTCTTTCAGTGTAGCCATTCCTCCGTTGCAGAACTGGCGACAAGGGCAGCCGCCGGCCGGCACCGGATTTCCGGAACGAGACATAAGGGGCTGTGTGCCCCTGATTTGTGTGTGCGGCTTGCCCGCGCCGCTGATCCTATTCCCGCGAAGGGGGCGAAGACGCTCTGGAACGCGTGGCCGTAGCCCTGAGCGGCGGCGTGGACAGCACTGCCGCCGCCGTTATTCTTCAGGAGGAAGGTTACCGGGTTTTCGCGGTTACGATGCGGCTTACGGACGACCCGGTGGCGTCCGCGGCGGAGGTCGCCGGGGCCCTGGGCATCGAGCACCACGTCTTCGACCTGCGGGAGGAGTTTCGGGCGGCGGTGGTCGAGCCTTTCATCGCGGCTTACTGCGCAGGCCGGACGCCCAACCCGTGCGTCGTTTGCAACCCGCGGATCAAGTTCGGCGTCCTGATGCGCCGGGCGCGCGAGTTGGGCGCCCGGTGGTTTGCCACGGGCCATTACGCCCGGGTCTGGCGGGATGCCGTCACCGGCCGCTACCTTCTGGCCCGGGGGTGCGACCGCAAAAAGGACCAGAGCTACGTCCTGTACCACCTCGCGCAGGAGCAACTGCGGCACCTCTTGTTCCCCCTGGGAACGAAAACCAAAGCGGAGGCGCGGGAGATCGTCCGCCGGCGCGGCTTGAGGGTCACGGAGCGGGAGAGCCAGGAGATCTGCTTCATTCCGGAGGGGGATTACCGGGAGTTTCTCCGGCAGGCGGCGGGGGAGGCCCAGCCCGGGCCATTGGTGGACGTAGAAGGAAGGGTCATCGGGCGGCACCGGGGCCTGGCCTATTACACCGTTGGGCAGCGGCGGGGTCTGGGGGTGGCGGCGGGACGGCCGCTTTACGTGCTGGCGCTCGATCCTGCCCGCAACGCGGTGGTCGTCGGGCCGGAAGATCTGCTTTACCGTGATCAATGTGTCGTCGGCGAGACCAGCTTCATCCCTTTCGACCGCTTGGAAAAATCGCTGGCGGTGACCGTGAAGATCCGCTACACCACTCCGGACAAACCGGCGGTGATCAGTCCGGCGCGGGAGGGCCGGGTGGCGGTGCGTTTTGCCGCCCCCGAGCGGGCGGTCACGCCCGGGCAGGCGGCGGTCTTTTACCAGGAGGAGCTGGTGGTGGGCGGGGGGACGATTTTGGAGTAAAGAATATCAGAATCCAGAAGTCAGAAGGGGCGGAAAAAATAGATACAAAAGATGGAAAACAGGGAACGGAAGGCGCGAGAAGAAGGAAATTTCAAAGATAGTTTTCTAAATGTAAAAGTAGACGTTTGGCGGCTGACGTTTGACCGGCGCTTGGTTTGCCCAGTATCAATATGATATAGTTTTTACAGCTTGAGACTGACAACCGGCTACTGACGACCGACAAGAAAAAGGAAATCGCCCCTTGGCGATTTCCTACAGTGGCCGACGCCAACGTCTGATGACTCACGAGCGATATGGGAGGCGGACGGATGCTCCAGGAGGTGCGCGTGGGCCTTTTGCCGGCGTTGCGGGACGCGCGCGGGGAAGAGGTGCTTTACGAGATCCATACGGCCCTGAGGATCGAAACCGTCGAGGCGGTACGCACGGTAAAGGTCTACCGCTTCGAAGGGATTGACGCGGAGGCGGCCCGTTTTCTGGCGGAGCGGCTGCTCTGTGAGGTGGTTTTCCAGGAGTACCGGGTGAACGAGCCGCTGATCACGGATGCCGACCGGCTGTTAGAGGTGGCCTACCGGCCGGGGGTGATGAATCCCGAGGCCGGTTCGCTCTTGAAGGCGGCCGGCGACCTGGGCGTGGAGGGGCTGCTGGCTGCAGACTCGAGCGTGGAGTACGCCTTTTACGGGCGTTTTACCGACGAAGAGCTGGCGACGATCACCCGGCGCTTGCTGGTCAACGAGACAATACAGCAGGTGGTACGGGAGAAGCCACGAACCCTTCTCCTGGGTGGCGAACGGGGACGCACCGAAACCATCCCGGTCAGAACGATGAGCGATGCGGAACTGATGGCGCTTTCCCAGGACCGGCTTTTTCTGAACCTGGAAGAGATGCGCCTCATCCAAGAATACTTCCGGAAGCTCGGCCGGGACCCCACCGACGCCGAGGTGGAAATCCTGGCGCAGACCTGGTCGGAACACTGCGTGCACAAAACCTTCAAAGCCCGGATCATCGTGGACGGGAGGGAGAAGAAGCCCTTCCTGACGCGGCTCAGGGAGGCCACGGCCCGGGTGGCGCGGCCCGGACAGGTGCTTTCGGCCTTCGTGGACAACTCGGGTGTGATGGCTTTTTATGACGGCTGGGCGCTCTGCGGCAAGGTGGAGACCCACAACGCCCCCTCGGCCATTGAGCCGTACGGCGGTGCGGCTACCGGTTCCGGAGGTGTTTTCCGGGACGTGATGGGCACCGGCCAGGGGGCCAAGGTGATCGCCTCCACGGACATCTTCTGCTTCGCGCCGCCGGACACCCCGCCCGAAGAGGTTCCGGCGGGCTGCCTGCACCCGCACTACCTGCTCCGGCGGGTGGTGGCCGGGGTGCGGGACTACGGCAACCGGATGGGGATACCCACCAACAACGGCTCGGTGCACTTTCATCCCGATTTCCGGGCCAAGCCGACGGTGATCGTCGGGGCCTACGGCCTGATTCCCGCGACGCGGGCGCAGAAGGGGCGGCCCCGGCCCGGCGACGCCGTCGTGGCAGTCGGAGGCCGCACGGGGCGCGACGGCATCCACGGCGCCACCTTCTCCAGCGCGGCGATGACCGACCGGACGATGACGGTGAACGCCCAGGCGGTGCAGATCGGGCACGCGATCGAGGAGAAACGGATGGCCGACGCCCTGCTGGCGGCCCGGGACGAGGACCTGATCCGCGCGATCACCGACTGCGGCGCCGGGGGCTTCGCCTCCGCCGTAGGAGAGATGGGGGCCGAGACGGGGGCGCTGATTTACCTCGACCGCGCGCCCCTGAAGTATAGCGGCCTCGCTCCCTGGGAAATCCTCCTCTCCGAGAGCCAGGAGCGGATGGTGGCGGCGGTGGCGCCGGAGGACGTCGCGCGGTTTATGGAAATCTGCCGGGAGCACAACGTAGAAGCCACAGTGCTCGGTGAATTTACGGACACCGGGCGGTTCGAGGCCTATTACGGCGAGGAGAAGGTGCTCGACCTCGAAATGGGGTTCCTACACCACGGGCTGCCCCAGCGGGTGCTCTCCTGCAGCCATACCCCGGGGGAGCCGGAGGAGCCGGAAATCCCGGTGCCCGGGGATTGGGAGGGCGTATGCTGCCGGGTCCTTTCCCACCTGAACGTCTGCTCCAAGGAGCCGATCGTACGGGTGTACGACCACGGGGTGCAGGGGACGAACGCCCTGCCGCCTTACGGCGGGGTGGGCGGCGTGGGCCCCAATGACGCCGTGGTCCTGACGCCGCTTTTGGACCGGTCCTACGCGGCGGTGATCGCGCACGGCCTGAACCCCGTTTTGAACCGGATCGACGCTTACTGGGGCGGCATCTGGGCGGCCGCCGAGGCGGTTTCCAACGCCGTTGCCGTGGGGGCCGACCCGGAAGAGCTGGTTTTGATTGATAACTTTATTTGGCCGGTGCCCGAGGGGGAATACTTAGCGCAGCTCGACCGGGCGGTGGACGCGTGCGTGGACTTTTCGCTGGCCCTGAAGCTTCCCTTTATTTCCGGCAAAGACAGCCTTTCCAGCACCTACCGGGGGCGGGATGCCGTGATCCACATTCCGCCGGTCCTGTGCATATCCGTTTTCGGCCGGCTGCCGGACGCAGGGAAAACCGTTTCCGCCGATTTCAAAAGCGCGGGAAACCTGCTCGTCCTGGTGGGTGACCGGCGGGAGGAAGAGCTGGGCGGCTCGGTTTATTACGACCTGCACGGGGAGTTGGGGAGGAGTGTTCCCAGGGTTGACCTGGGCAGGCTGCCTGCGGTCTTCCGGGCGGTCCACGGAGCGATCGCGTCCGGAGCGGTACTGGCTGCCCACGACGTGAGCGAGGGCGGGCTGCTGACGGCGGTGGCAGAGATGGCCTTCGGCGGCGGCTGCGGGGCGGAGATCAACCTTCCTGAAAAGACGCGGCCGGATTTTTACCTTTTTAACGAAACGGCGGGTTGCTTTGTACTGGAACTCGCTTCCGGCACCGCTCCCGCCGAACTGTTTGCAGGGGTTCCTTACCAGGTGCTGGGGAGAACGGTACCCGGGCCGGAACTGCGGTTCAGCCACGGCGGGCGGCCGCTTTTCACGGTGTCACTGGAACGGCTCCAGTCTGCGTACCGGCGGCCCATGAAAGAGGTGTTCGGCGCGTGAGGCCCCCGGTGATGGTTCTCCGGACCGACGGCACCAACTGCGATGTGGAGACGGCCTACGCTTTCGAGCAGGCCGGCGGATCGCCGCGCCTGGTCCACGTCAACCAGCTCCGTGCAGGGAAGGAGCGGCTGAGCGCCTACCGGATCCTCGCGATTCCAGGGGGGTTTTCCTACGGCGACGACGTCCTCTCCGGCAAAATCCTGGCGGTGGAGCTGACCTCCTTTTTACGGGAGGAGATCAGACGCTTCGTAGCGGCGGGCGGCCTGATATTGGGCATTTGCAACGGCTTTCAGGTGCTGGTGCGCACCGGACTCCTGCCGCTGGGCGGGATCGGGCCGGTCCGAACCACGTTGATGGTGAACGACAGCGCACGGTTCGAATGCCGGTGGGTGCGGCTACGGGTGGAGGAGAGCCCGTGCGTTTTCACGCGCGGCGCTGCCGGCCGGGTGGTCGAGTTCCAGGTGGCGCACGGCGAAGGGCGGTTTTTCACAGACACGGCGACGCTGAACGAGATCGAGAAACGGGGCCTGGTGACCTTCCGGTATGTGGACGCCGGGGGC
The DNA here is from genome assembly GCA_040758635.1 of Bacillota bacterium. Taxonomy (GTDB): domain Bacteria; phylum Bacillota; class Desulfotomaculia; order Desulfotomaculales; family Ammonificaceae; genus Yes71-27. Next base: position 20,980 of record JBFLVI010000010.1, read on the forward strand.
AGGCCCACGCAGGACTACCCGGACAACCCCAACGGTTCGCTCAACGCCATCGCCGGCATCACCGACCCGAGCGGGCGGATCATGGGACTGATGCCGCACCCCGAGCGGAACATTCTCCGGCACCACCACCCGAACTGGCGGCGGCTGAAGGATTACGTACCGGCAGGGCGCTTCATCTTTGAAAACGCTGTGGCGACGGCACGACGCGAAGGATGAGGGATGAAGGATGAAACGTGAAGTGAGGAGTCAGAAGCCAGAAGCCAGAAGGAAAGAGGTTGAACTTAGAACCGTAAACTTTCAACTGTTAAACTTCGAACTTCGAACTATTTAACTTGAACGCAGAACGGACCCCAAAGGTCCATCATCATTTCAGCTTTAACGTCGAACGTCGAACGCCGAAAGGAGTGGTTTAAAGTGAAAAAGGAGTTAATCCAATCGGACCCCGATGTTATGATGGGCAAACCGGTGATAGCTGGGACGCGGATTCCTGTGTCATTGATTCTCGAAAAGCTTGCTGCCGGGGAAACTATCGAGCAGATCCTTCAGGCCCATCCGCGCCTGACAGAAGAAGCAATCCGGGCCGCCCTGGTTTTTGCAGCAGAAGCCGTTAAAGCCGATATAGCATATGTTATACGGGAAGAAACAAAATGATCCTTCTGGCGGACGAAAGCGTTGACCAGCAGATCATTGACCGCCTGAGAGACCATGGCTATACGGTTATATCGGTGGTAGAGATGGAACCGGGCATTACCGACGGGGCGGTATTCGAACTGGCGAACATTTCTAATGCCATACTGATTACGGCCGACAAAGACTTTGGCGAGATTGTGTTCCGCCAGCGCCGGGTGGGTAAAGGTGTGCTTTTACTTCGGCTGGCAGGCTTATCTCAAGAAAAGAAGGCACTGTTAGTCGTCAGGGCTGTCCAGGAGCACCAGTCGGAGATCCAAGGTTCTTTCGCGGTTATCACTCCTGGTTGTCTGCGCATCCGAAAGATGCGCACCAAAAACCCAACTAAAACTATCGAACCTTGAACCCGAAGGAGTGAGCCTTGTGCGGGTGGCGGTTTTGGGAGGCGGCGGCTGGGGGACGGCACTGGGGTGCCTCCTGGCCGGCAAGGGTTGTTCGGTGCGCCTGTGGGTGCGGCGGCCGGAACACGCGGCGGCCCTGAACGCCGCGCGGGAAAACGTGCGCTATCTGCCGGGGGTTCGCATCCCCGAAGAGGTCACGGCCACGCCTTCCCTTTCCGAGGCGCTGGAAGGAGCCGGGGCCGTGGTCTTCGCCGTGCCGTCGCACGCCTTCCGGGAGGTGCTGCGGGCGGCGCTGCCGCTGATTTCTCCCGGCGCCCGTGTTGTGAACGTAGCCAAGGGGCTCGAAGAGGCGGCGCTCCTGCGCCTTTCGGAGGTCTTCGCGGCCGAAGCGGGCCGGGAGGCGCTCACCCGGTACGCCGTCCTTTCCGGACCGAGCCACGCCGAAGAGGTGGGGCGGGGCCAGCCGACGGCCATCGTTTCCGCTTCCCACAGCGCAGAGACGGCCGAGTTCGTGCAGGACCTCTTTATGACTTCCTTCTTCCGGGTTTACACCAACCGCGACGTGGTCGGGGTGGAACTGGGCGGAGCGCTCAAGAACATCATCGCCCTCGGCACCGGCATCTGCGAAGGAATCGGCTTCGGGGACAACACCAAGGCGGCCCTGATGACCCGGGGGCTAGCGGAAATCACCCGCCTGGGGGTGCGCCTGGGGGCCGACCCGCTTACCTTCGCCGGGCTCACGGGCTTGGGCGACCTGATCGTTACCTGCACCAGCATGCACAGCCGCAACCGGCGGGCGGGCATTGAGATCGGGCGGGGGAAAAGCCTGGAAGAGGCGCTGGAGGCCGTGGGGATGGTGGTTGAAGGCGTGAAGACCACCCGGGCGGCCTACACCCTGGCGCAGACGCTCGGCGTTCGGATGCCGATTGCGGTTGAAACCTACCGCGTACTTTTCGAAGGCCTTTCCCCGGTTGAGGCCGCAAAAAACCTCCTCGGGCGCGCCCGTACCCACGAAATCGAGGAGGTCTGCCGCATCAAAGTCTCCTGGGAGGAACGCTGACCCGGCGGCTAACCGGCACCCTTTCAATTGTCACTCCCGTTTGTCCCCCGTACATTTTCCCTCTCCGGCATCATATTTCGTCTTCCGGCATAAGTTTTATTGAGCCGGGTCGTGAAAGTGTAATAAGGTTGGCAGGTCCGTCTCCTCCGGTACCTGTCGGTACTGGTTTGTGAAAATTTTTAGGAGAGTTGGAATAAAAACCGGCATCGGGAATATAAATGGTCATAACATTACTGGAAAAAAATGATAGTCTGGTCTGACCGGCTACCAACCAATTACCGACAACAACTTAAGGGAGGGAGTTTGATGGAGGAGCTCTTTCGGGATATCAGCGAGCGCACCGGGGGAGACGTCTATATCGGGGTCGTCGGGGGGGTGCGCACGGGCAAGTCCACTTTTATCAGGCGCTTTATGGAACTGATGGTGATACCGAACATCCAGAACGTTTACGACCGGGAGCGCGCGCGGGACGAACTGCCGCAGGCCGGGGCCGGCAAAACGGTGACGACGACCGAGCCGAAGTTCGTGCCGAACGAAGCGGTGGAGGTGGTCCTGGACTCGGGGATCAAGTTCCGCGTGCGCCTGGTGGATTGCGTGGGCTACCGGGTGCCAGGCGCGCTCGGGTACGAGGAGGAGGACCTGCCGCGCCTGGTGACGACGCCCTGGTTTGAGGAGCCGATCCCCTTCGACGAGGCGGCGGAGGTCGGAACGCGGAAGGTGATCCAGGACCATTCCACCATCGGGATCGTCATGACCACCGACGGAACGATCACCGACCTTCCCCGGGAGAACTACGTCGAGGCCGAGGAGCGGGTGATCCAGGAACTCAAGGACCTGAATAAACCGTTCATCGTTATTCTGAACAGCACCCGGCCGCACTCGCTGGACGCGGTGCAACTGGCGGCGGAACTGACCAAGAAGTACAACGTGCCGGTGCTGCCGATGGACGTGGAGCAGATGAAGGAGAGCGACATCAAGACGATTCTGGAGGAGGTGCTCTACGAGTTCCCGGTCAGCGAGGTCAACATCAGCCTGCCGCTCTGGGTGAATGAACTGGGCGCCGACCACTGGCTGCGCCAGCACTTTGAAACCGCGGTACGGGAGGCGATCAAACAGGTTCACCGCGTGCGCGACATCCAGGGTGTCGTGACGGCCCTCCGGGAGCAGGAACACGTCAAAGAGGTGCACATCCAGGAGACGAACCTGGGTTCCGGAACCGCGGCCATCAAGGTCACCGCGGAGGATGGACTCTTCCACCGGGTGCTTTCCGAAGTCAGCGGGTTCGGCGTGGAAAGCGACCAGGACGTCCTCCGGCTGATGAGGGAGCTGAGCAACGCCAAGCGGGAGTATGACAAGGTGGCGGCCGCGATTCAGGAAGTCAGAAAGACTGGCTACGGGGTCGTGACGCCGCGCCTTGAAGAGATGAACCTGGAGGAGCCGGAGCTCATCCGCCAGGGAAGCCGTTTCGGCGTCCGGCTCAGGGCGAGTGCTCCGTCCGTGCATATGATTCGGGCCGACATCACCACGGAGATCACCCCGATCATCGGGACGGAGAAGCAGTGCGAAGAACTGGTGCGGTACATTCTGACGGAGTTCGAGGAGAACCCGAAAAAGATCTGGGATTCGGAGATTTTCGGCAAGTCGCTGCACGACCTGGTTCGGGAGGGAATCCAGAACAAGCTTTACCGGATGCCGGAAAACGCCCAGGCAAAACTTCAGGAGACGCTGCAGCGGATTGTGAACGACGGTTCCGGCGGATTGATCTGCATCATTATCTAACGTTAAGCTTAGACGGATGAGCTTTGGAGTCCGTTCACGGCGCACAGCTCAGGGTTCACAGTTCACAGTTTACAGTAGTGAAAAGGTGAAGTGGGCTGTGCCCACCAAGTTCAACCTCTTTCCTTTTGGATTCTGACTTCTGACTTCTGGATTCTTAAAAATTAAGAAGCCCTTCGCCAAGAAGGACTTCTTCTTATTTTTTTAGAGCCCGTAATGACCTGCGCTCCGGCTATTCTGCATCCCTCCGGAGTTCCAGCCAACCTTTCGGCTACCCGGAACCCTTACAGAACCCAGAATAACCTTTGCCCGACTGGTACAGGTACCTATCGGGCTACCGACAACCTCTCGGCTGCCGGCAACCCTTAAGAGAGCCTCAGCTCTTCAGCCGGCACGTGCACCAGTCCTGGTTCGACCGGTAAGCCTCCCTTTTGGCCCGGAAGCACTCCTTCGGAATGCTTCCAGGCACTATAGAAAGCTTACCGATCTGCCCTCCGGCTGATACCGAGCCGCCATGCGACCCGGCATCAACCTTTGGCCGACTGCTACCGCGCCATACAATATGACACGGTAGCAATCTTCACTCGGCCATTACGGACCCTGCTAATATTGTGGGCGGATCTGCCGAAAATATACCCGGGAATACGGCCCGTATCCAGGGGAAAATTTTGCAGCGTGCACTAGGCCGTAATATTATAATTTTAAGAGAAGCGTAACTATTCAGGCGCCCCGCGGGGCGCGGCTAAAGCATGCGCATAGCGCCATGACCAGCCACTCGGGCCGAATCCTCACGTACCTCAAAGTACGCTCCGGTTCGTCCCTCGTGGCTTCCGCGCTCTGCTTGCTTTAGCCTGGCGTTCCGTAAGCGTGGTGTGACAGGCTGAATAGTTACAGAGAGGCCACGCAAAGGCGGCAGGTTATGTGAGCAAAGAACTGAGGGCGGCGCGGTTTTCGGTCGCCAGCAGCACCACGCTTTTTTGTTTTAAACTGGCCACCGGCCTGGCAATGGGTGCGGTCAGCGTTCTTTCCGAGGCGGCGCACTCCGGGATGGATCTCCTGGCCGCGCTGGTCACCTATTTTTCGATCAAGGCCGCCCAGGCGCCGCCCGACGAGCGCCACCACTTCGGCCACGGAAAATTCGAAAACCTGGCGGCGGTGATCGAAAGCGGCTTCATCCTCCTGGTAGGGTGCCTCATCCTCGCGGAAAGCATCCGGCGGCTTCTCACACCGCAAGGCATCGCGTACGTGGATGCCGGAATCGCGGTGATGGGGATTTCCGCGCTGGTCAATTTCTTCGTTTCGCGCTACCTGATCCGTTTGAGCAAGAGCACCGGTTCGGCGGCGCTGCTGGCGGACGGCCTGCATCTGTTGACCGACGTTTACTCTTCCGCCGGCGTCTTTGCCGGTCTCATCCTGATCCGTGCCACCGGCCTTGTCGTTTTCGACCCGCTTGCCGGCATTGCGGTGACCCTGCTGATTTTCCGCACCGCCTTCTTCCTACTGCGGGACTCGCTGCACTCCTTTCTCGACGTGAAGCTGCCGGAGGAAGAGGAGACCGTAATCAGGGAGGTGCTCGACCGGTTTAAGGGCGAGTACGTGGAGTATCACGGCCTGCGAACGCGCCGCGCCGGTGCGGAGCGCCACGTGGACCTGCACCTGGTGCTGCCTTACGACACCACGGTGGCCGAAGGAAACGCCCTGGTCCAGCGGATTAAAAAGGCGATCCAGGCGCGCCTTCCCCGCACCTTCGTCCTGATTTCCACCGACCCGTGCCGGGCGGAATGCGAACGCTGCGAGCAGTACTGCAGGCTGCCCGGGACGGAGAACTCCGACGGGAAATAACGCTCCAAGGGCTCATTCCACTTCAATATTTAAAAATTTTGCGTTTTTTGCGCAAAAGTTCGTTGCCTAAGTTATTAACGAAGGCAAAAACGCGCATAATATTGTCAAAATTACTGGTACAAACGGTTGCTTGTAAAAAGAAGCAAGAAGGAGGTTGAACTGAATGCTTACCTTAGCGGCACCGCTTTCCGAGTACTTCCTGCATGTGGACAACCGGCTTCCTGAAGAAGCCTGGCGGGTCCTCCGGGCGCTCGGAGACGGAGGGCGGATGAACAAGGAGGAGCTTTCGCTCATGGCGCGGGTCAAGCGGGCGGTCCTGGACCACGTGGTGATGCAGCTCTACGCCCTGGGGCTGGTAGACGTCACCGCCGAAGGGAAAAGCAAGATCTGCAGCCTTACTAAGCTGGGCGAAGAGTTCTGCTGCCTGCGCAAAGAAAACGGGGCTGAATAAACGCTCCCAACGATAGGGGCCGCGAAGCGCGGCCTTTTTACTTTTTGATGCTGCTTTTGCCGGGAAGCAAGCCTAATCAGACCGGGGGCCGGGGCGGGCGGTTCCTGGCGAAGATTGTTCCGCGCGGCGGGGTGTGTTATCATAAGAACCAGAAAAAGGACGCTGGCAATAGGTGGCAGGCTCTCCATAAACCTGCCGCTGCTTGGGTGTTGATTTCGGTGCCGGGCCGGGGAGGAGTAGAGTGGCCGGAGAGAGGTGGCGTGTGGCGCCTGAAGAACCGCTTTTGCGGGCGCTTTTCGTCCGGGAGTTGGGGATCCATCCCGTAACGGCGCAGTGTCTCATCAACCGGGGGGTCTGGTCGCTGCGCGAGGCGGCGGAATTCCTGGCGGGAGAGGTGGCGGCACTCGAATCACCCTGGTCCTTAAAAGGAATGCGCGACGCGGTGGCGCGGCTCAGGGCGGCGGTCGAAAAGAAGGAGCGCGTCCTCATTTACGGGGATTACGACGCCGACGGAGTCACAGCCGCCGCGCTTTTGTTTTTGGCCCTGAAGGAGGCGGGCCTGGAAGCCGTATGCCACCTGCCCAGCCGGGAGGAAGGATACGGTTTAAAGGAACCGGTGCTGCGGGGGTTCCGGGAAGCGGGCGTCACCCTGGTCGTGACCGTGGACTGCGGGATCAGCGCGTGCCGGGAGGCCGCGGCCTGCCGTGAACTCGGGATGGACCTGGTGGTCACCGACCACCACCAGCCCGGCGGCGTGCTGCCGGAGGCGGTGGCGGTCGTGAACCCGAAGCAGGAGGGCTGCTCCTACCCATACAAGGACCTGGCCGGGGTGGGCGTGGCCTTTAAGCTGGCCGAAGCCCTTTTCGAGGCTCTTGGGGAAGGCAGGGACCGGGCGGAGGACCTCCTCGACCTGGTGGCCATCGGTACCGTCGCCGACGTGGTGCCGCTCGCCGGAGAAAACCGGGTGCTGGTCCGGGCCGGGTTGAAGCGGCTGAACGAAAGCCCCCGGCCGGGGGTGCAGGCTCTCCTGCGGGCGGCCCAGTACCCGACTTCACCGGGCGCCGGGGCGGTAACCGCGCGGACGATCGCGCTGGTTCTGGGGCCGCGGATCAACGCGGCGGGCAGGGTGGGAGACCCGCACGCGGCGCTCGAACTGCTGCTGAGCGGGGAGGAAGCGGCGGCGGAGAAGGCGGCGCTGCTCGACCGGCTCAACCAGGAGCGGCAGCGGATCGAGGCGCTGATGGTGGCGGAAGCGCAGGCCCTGGTGGACGGCCGGCCCGGCGAATCGGAGCAACCGGTGCTGGTGGTGGCGAGGGAAGGGTGGCTGCCGGGCCTCACCGGCCTGGCGGCGAACCGGCTGGTTGACCGCTACAACCGCCCGGCCTTTTTGATCGCCTTGAACGGTTCGGAGGGACGGGGCTCGGGCCGGGGAACGCCCGGCTTCGACGTGTTCCGGGCACTGGAGCACGCGGCGGCGCACCTCATAGAGTTCGGCGGCCACACGGGCGCGGGCGGTTTCAGCATCAGGGCGGACGCGGTTGAGGCCTTCAGGGAGGCGCTCTTGGAGTACGCCGGCCGGGAAAGGCAGCCCCTGCTGCAGACGCTTGAACTGGACGCGGCGGTGAAGCTGACGGACCTCACACCGGAGCTGGCAGCGGAACTTGAGCTCTTGGAGCCGCAGGGATGCGGCAACCCGCCGGTGCGGCTCGTCGCGTACGGGGTCGAGGTGGAAGACGCGCGCCCGGTGGGGGCGAACGGCAACCACCTGAAGCTCCGGTTGCGCCAGGGCGGTTTTTCCCTCGACGCCATCGGCTTTGGCCTGGCGGGAGACGCAGCGCCGCCGCCGAGGCTGGACGTAATTTTTCGCCCGGTGGTGAGCGAGGTGACCGGACGTCTGGAGCTGAAGATGGAGGCGTTCCGGGAGGCGGCGGGGAAAGAAAGGATGAAGGATGAAGGCGGAAGGGCAAAAGAGAAGGATGAAGGCGGAAGGGTGAAGGATGAAGAGGGGAAGCGGAGGAGGGTTGCGGAGGAGGGCCTGTTTGAAAAGGCAATAAAGCATATCAATCAGTTGACGGACTTTTACCTGCCGGAAGAAGTTCACCGGGAAAAAGCGCTTGCACCGACGGCGCGGGAGAGGCTGGTGGACCTGCGGGAGCATCCCGACCGGTGGCGGGCGCTCGGGCGGCTGCTCGCGGAACGGAAGGCGGCCGTGGTGGTACCGGTTCCGGCGGCGGCGTGCGAGGTGGCGGCGCGGCTGCGCCTGGCCCTTCCGGAGAAGGCTCCCGGAATAGTCTTTTACCACGGGGGTCTGGCGGAGCAACGGCGCGCCCTGGTGGAATTAGCGGCCGCAGGGGAAATTGACGTGCTGGTGACTACGCCGGCTCTGGGCGGCCGGTTTGCCGCAGAACGGGACGTGGTGGTCTTCGAGCCCCTGTGTACCTGGGCGCAATGGGAGTGGCTGCGCGGTTGCGGGGGGCGGGACCTGATCCTGCTTTTCGGGCGCCGGGAAAGGGAGGCGACCCGCCGGCGCCTCGCGGGGATTGCGCCGCCGCGCCGGGTTTTGCTCTGGTTTTACCACTGCCTGCGCCAGCGTGCCGCCAGAGGGGTGCTGCGGCTCGGGCTTGCAGAGGCAGCGGGGGTCCTCCGGCAGGCGGGCGTCCCGGGCGCCGGGCGGCGGGCGGTGGAAACCGCGTTCCAGGTGCTGTCCGAGCTCGGCCTGATCAGTTTCAGCCCCTTGGCCAGCGGATACCGCATCCAGGTGCAGCCGGTGGCGGAAAAGCGTTTTCTTCCCGCCGCACCGACCTTCAAGGAACACCACTCCTACAAGCGCGAGGTTCTTTCCTGCCAGCGCCATTTTCTTGTCACCCCGGCCGAGGTGCTCAAAGATTATTTCCGGTGTGGTATAATTACCCCTGGTGGGGCCGATGGAAGCCTGTGAACAAATCATCAGCCGGATAAAATCATACAGCCCGGGGTTCAACGCGGAACTGCTGCGGGATGCTTACCGTTTTGCGGTTTCCCTGCACGCGGATCAAAGGAGGCGCTCCGGCGAGCCGTACATCGTGCACCCGGCAGCGGTGGCGGAGATCCTGGCGGAGCTCGAGCTGGACCCGGAAACGGTCGTGGCCGGGCTTTTGCACGACGTGGTGGAGGATACCGGCATCCCGCTCGCCGTGATCGAGGAACATTTCGGTTCCGAAATCGCCGCGCTGGTTGACGGCGTGACCAAACTCTCCCGCCTGGAGTTCCGCTCCAAGGAGGAACAGCAGGCGGAGAACCTCCGGAAGATGTTCCTGGCGATGGCCAAGGACATCCGGGTGATCATCATCAAGCTGGCCGACCGCCTCCACAACATGCGGACGCTCGGGTACCACACTGTGGAAAAACAGCGCGTCATTGCCGCGGAAACGCTCGAGATTTTCGCCCCGCTGGCGCACCGGCTGGGGATTTACCGCTTGAAGTGGGAGTTAGAGGACCTGGCCTTCCGGTACCTGGAGCCCGAGAAATACCGGGACCTCGCGGAAAAAGTGGCCAAGAGCCGGGCAATGCGGGAAGAGTATATCATGCAGGTAATCGAGCTTTTAAAAGAGCGTTTGGCGGAAGCGGGGATCAAGGCCGACCTCCAGGGCCGGCCGAAAAACCTTTACAGCATCTACCAGAAGATGAGCAACCAGGGCAAGGAGTACAGCGAGATCTTTGATACCACCGGCATCCGGGCCCTGGTGGACTCGGTGCGGGATTGCTATGCCGTGCTGGGTGTGGTGCACACCATTTGGAAACCGGTCCCGGGGCGGTTCAAGGACTTCATTGCGGTTCCCAAGGAGAACATGTACCAGTCCCTCCACACCACGGTGGTGGGGCCCCAGGGCGAGCCGCTCGAGGTGCAGATCCGGACGTGGGAGATGCACCGGACGGCGGAATACGGCATCGCCGCGCACTGGCGGTACAAGGAGGGGAAGCCGCACGACAGGGAAGTGGAGGCGAAGTTCGCCTGGCTCCGCGAGCTCCTGGAGTGGGTGCACGAGATGCGGGACGCCAGGGAGTTCATGGCCCGGCTCAAGATAGACGTTTTCTCCGATGTGGTTTTCGTCTTTACCCCGAAGGGCGATGTGGTGGAGTTGACCGCGGGGGCGGTGCCGCTCGACTTCGCCTACCGGATTCACACCGACGTCGGCCACCGGTTCAAGGGGGCCAAGGTCAACGGGCGGCTCGTGCCGCTCGACTACACCTTGAAAACTGGCGACATCGTGGAGATAATCACGGGTAAACAGCCCAACCCGAGCCGTGACTGGCTGGCAGTGGTCCGCACGGCGCAGGCCCGGAACAAGCTCCGCCAGTGGTTCAAGCGCGAGTGGCGCGAGGAGACCGTCCAGCGCGGGCGCGAGGCCCTGGAGAAAGAGGCGCGCAAGCAGGGCCTGGAGCTCGAGGTGCTGAAGAGCGAGAAGCTGCTCGAGCAGGGCCGCCGCTTCAACCTGTATACCCTGGAAGACGTTTACGCCGCGGTGGCCCAGGGGGTCGTGGCGCCGCAGACGCTGCTGACGCGGCTGCGGGAGGAGGAGCAGCCGCCGGAAGTGCTGGTCCCGGCGGTCAGGCCCCAGCCTCCGGGCGGGGCGCAGGGGGTGCGGGTGCGGGGCGTCGGGAACCTGTTAGTGCGGCTGGCGCACTGCTGCAACCCGGTGCCGGACGATCCGATCGTCGGTTACGTCACGCGGGGGCGGGGAGTATCCGTCCACCGGGCGGACTGCCGCAATGTCCAGTTGTGGCGCGAGAAGGAGAAGGAGCGACTGGTCGAGGTCTCCTGGGAGACCGGTTTCGGCGCGCCCTTCTACGTCCGGATGGAAGTCTCCGCGATTGACCGCGCCGGGCTGTTGAGCGACGTAATGAGCGTGCTGGCGGAGATGAAAATCAGCGCCTCCTGGGTAACGGCGCGGGGCAAGAAGGACCGGACGGCGACGATTGAGTTCAGTGCTCAGGTGCGGGATAAGGACCAGTTGGAGTACCTGATCAGGAAGATCCACCGGGTGAAAGACGTTTTCGAAGTGCGGCGGGTGGTCTAAGATAAAGGATGAAGGATGAAGGATGAAGGATGAAAGCGGTAGTGCAGCGCGTGGCGCACGGCGCGGTTTACATTGACGGGCAGACGTTTTCCAGTATCGGGCCGGGCCTGGTGGTGCTGTTAGGGGTGAAGAAGGGCGACACCCCGGCCGACGCGCAGTACCTGGCTGAGAAAGTCGCCCACCTGCGGATTTTCGAGGACCGGGAAGGGAAGCTCAACCGCTCGGTGCTCGACGTGGGGGGCGCGGTACTGGTGGTTTCCCAGTTCACGCTTTACGGAGACTGCCGCCGCGGGCGCCGCCCCAGCTTTACCGAAGCCGCGCCGCCGGACGAGGCCGAACCGCTTTACCGGCGTTTCATCGCGGAGCTGAACGCCCGGGGCGCGGTGACCGCGGAGGGGCGCTTCCAGGCGCGGATGCTGGTGGAAATCGCCAACGACGGGCCGGTGACGATCCTGCTGGAATCGCAGGCGAGGACTTAGGGGCTGGATGATTTGGGGGTCAGAAGTCAGAAGCCAGAAGCCAGAAGCCAGAAGCCAGAAGGAAGAGGTAGAATTAAACTTTGAACAGACCTTAAAGGTCCGTCCGTTTGAGCTTGCACGTAGAACGCTGAACGGACCCCAAAGGTCCATCAACCTAAGCTGAACCGTGAACCGACCTCAAAGGTCCGTCATTCTGAGCTTTAAAGGAGGAGCGCCTTGTTCATTAAAACCCTTGTGGTAGGAGAGTTGCAGACTAACGCGTACATCGTCGGTTGTCCGGAGACGAAGGCGGCAGCGGTGGTGGATCCCGGAGCGGAAGGGGAGCGGATCCTGAAGGCGGCCGCCGCCGAAGGTTTTACACTCCGCTTCATCCTGCTCACCCACGGCCACGCCGACCACACGGGGGCCGTGGCGGCGCTGCGGCGGGCGACCGCCGCGAAGGTGCTGGTGCACCGCGCCGACGCGCTCATGCTGACAGACGCGGCATTGAACCTCTCGCTGTATTTCGGCGCCGGGTACACGGCGGGCCCTCCCGACGGGGAACTGAAGGACGGGGACGTGATCGAAATCGGGAAGCTCGCCCTTGAGGTGCGCCACACGCCTGGACACACGCCCGGCAGCGTTTCCTTTACCGGCGCCGGGGCGGTTTTCAGCGGGGATACGCTTTTCGCGGGTTCGGTGGGGCGGACGGATTTCCCGGGCGGAAGCCTCCAGCAGTTGCTCCGGTCCATCAAGGAGCGCCTGCTGTCCCTGCCGGACGAGACGGCGGTCTACCCGGGTCACGGCCCGGCGACCACCATCGGGGAGGAGCGCGAGCAGAACCCCTTTTTGACGGCCGACTGGTAATAAGAACCGCGGTAAAAAGGGACAGGCTACTTATTGGGGAAGTATTCAGGGGTGCGGCCGGTTCCGGAGAGCAGCTTTTGGGTGAAAAGTAGCCTGTCTCTTTTTTATTCGGAAAGAGCGAACTGAGGGGGAGATACCGATGCAGAAGGAGGAGTTCCGTTTTTCGCCCCGGCCGAACCGGGCAGGGGAAGTAAACTGGCGCCCCTGGGGGGACGAGGCCTTCACCGGGGCGCTGGTGGAGGACAAGCCGGTTTTTCTGGCGATCACCGGAGGCTGGTGCCGCCAGTGCCAGCTAATGGACGAGACCAGCTATTCGGACCCCGAGGTGATTGCGCTCTTGAACGAAAAGTTTGTCCCGGTGCGGGTGGACCCCGACCGCCGTCCCGACGTGAGTGAGCGCTACCACCGGGGCGGCTACCCTACGACGGCCATCCTGACGCCTTCCGGGCGGGTGATCACCGGTGGCACCTACGTTCCGCCGGAGCAGTTGAAGCAGGCTCTGGCGGAAGTGGCCAGGGTCTGGCGCGAAAAGCGGGAGGAGTTCCGCCGGGCGGAGGCCAAGGTCCGGGAGAAAGCACCCGAGCCGCCGCCGGCGGAAACGCTGGATCTCACCCCTTACACGCGGACCGTCGCCGCGTTGAAGCGGGCCTACGACCAGATTTACGCCGGTTTCGGCCGGGAGGCGAAGTTTCCGTTCCCCCAGCTCCTGGAGCTCGCGCTGCACACCGCCCATGCCGGCGGTGATGCGGAGTGCCTTGAGATCGCGACCAAGACCCTGATGACGATGGCCGGGGCCGGGATGTACGACGCCGAGGAGGGCGGCTTTTTCCGGTACTGCACGACCCGCGACTGGACGGTGCCCCAGTACGAGAAGATCCTGGGCGACAACGCCGCGCTGCTTTTCGTCTACCTCCGGGCCTTCCAGATCACAGGCGAGCTGCGCTTTGCCGACGTGGTGCACGACGTTCTCTCCTACCTGGAGCGGCACCTGCTCAACCCCGACGGCACCTGGGCCGGGAGCCAGGACGCCGATGAAGAGTACTACAAGCTTTCGTACGCCGAGCGGCGCCGCCGGAAACCTCCCTACGTAGACCGCACCGTTTTCACCGACCAGAACGCGGCGCTCGTGCGGGCGCTTGCACTTGCCACCTGGGCGCTGGACGAGGACCAGTGGCAGCGGCAGGCGGTGAAAACGGCCGGGGTGCTGTGGGAGAAAGCGTACCGGGAGGAAAGGGGGATGGCCCACTATTTTGACGCCGGAGGGCCGGCGCTCTTCGGGCGCCTGGCCGACCAGACCGCCTTCGGGCACGCCTGCCTCGCCCTCTACAGCGGGACCGGCGACCGAGCCTGGCTGGAGCGGTCCGCGAAACTGGCCGAGTTCTGTCTGGCGGAACTGGCGGCTCCGGACGGCGCCTTTTACGACGGGAAACCCGATCCGGGCGCGGTCGGCGAGCTGGCGGTGCCGCTCAAGCAGGTGGGCGACAACGGCGCGGCGGCGCGCTGGCTGCTGGAGCTGGCTGCGCTTTCCGGGGAAGACCGCTACCGCGAGGCGGCCTGTGGGGCGCTGAAGGCGCTGGCACCGGTCTTCGAGCGGGAGGGCTTGGCCGGGGCAAGCTTTGCCCTGGCGGTCTGGGAGGCGCTTGAGCCGTGGACCTGCGTGACCGTGGTGGGAAAGCGGGAGGACAAGCGTACCGGGGCCCTGCACCGCCGCGCGCTGGCCACGTACGTTCCCGCCAAGACCGTGCGCCTGGTCGCGGTCAAAGACACCGCGGTGCTTATGGCCGCCGGGTTGGAGCCCCGCAAGGAGCCGTACGCCGTGGTCTCACGGGGGGCGACCGCGTTTCCCCCGGCCCACGATCCGGCGGAACTCACTCGGCTCCTGCGGCCCACGCTCAGCTGACGCTTTAAACCGGCGGTTTGCGCGCGGTGTTGATCTACAGGGAGAATCCTTTTTCCGGCAAGGGTGCGCATTTCTCCGGCCGCACCGCTCCGCTAGGCTTCGTGAAAAGCCCGGCCCTATTTCAGAACCGTGCCCGCGCGGCGCTGGAAAAACCCCAGGACGGTGCGCAGGATGTACCCCAGTTCGTCCAGGTGTAGCACCAGGCCGGCGGCGCCGAAGAGGAGCGCCCCGGCGGCGATATCCAGCCCGACCCGGACCATCAGCGCCAGGCTCCCGGCGGCCAGGTGGGCGGCCAGGAACGCGTCCAGCATAAAGACGCCAACCCCCATTACCGCTGCCGCCGCAGCGGTCCCAGCGACGAAGCGGAAGAAGGCCCGGTCGAAGAGCTCCGGCAGCCGCCGCCGGAGCAGCAGGGAAAGAATGAACATGTTCGAAAGTACGGTGAGCGAGGTTGCCAGCGCCAGGCCGGCGTGCTGGAGGACGCGCACCAGCATCAGGCTGAGGGTGAGCTTTACCACCACCGTGAACCCGGCGACGAGCAGCGGGGTCCGGGTATCCTTCATCGCGAAAAACCCCCGCGTCAGGGGCAGGTTGAGGCATAGCCCCGCCAGGCCGACGGCGTAGAATAAAAGCGCGCTCGCGGTCATTCCCGTGGCCCGGGCGTCAAAGGCGCCGCGCTCGAAGAGCAGCGTCACGATGGGCTCGCGGAGCAGGATCAGCCCCACGGCGCCCGGGATCCCGAGCAGCAGAACCACCTTGACCGCCCGCTGCAGGGCCGCGGCCATGTCCGCCCGGCGCTCCTCGGCGATCAGGCGGCTGAGGGTGGGGAAGATGGCTGTAGTCACGGCCGTGACGAAGAGTCCCTGGGGCAGGTTCATCAGCTTGTTGGCGTAGTTCAGCGCCGCGATGCTGCCTTCGGCCAAGCCCGACGCCAGCCGCCAATCAATCAGCGTATACAACTGCATGATCCCGGAAGCCAGGATCACCGGGAGCATCAGGGCGACCACCCGGCGCACCTCGGGGTGGCGGAGGTCGAAGGAGAGACTGTACCGGAAGCCGACATGCCGCAGCGCCGGGAGCTGCACCAGGGCGAAGGCGGCCGCTCCGACAACGGCGCCGGCGGCCAGACCGTAAACCCCCCACCATCTGGCCCCGGCCAGGGCCCCGGTGATGATCATCACGTTCATCATCGCCGGCCCGAGCGCCGGCGGCCCGAAGACCTGGTTGGCGTTGAGGATGCCGGCGAAGATCCCGGCCAGGGTCATAAACACGATGGCGGGCATCATCACCGCCGTCAGCCGGGCCGCCAGTTCCATGGTCTCCGGCGGGAAGCCCGCACCCAGCGTTCGCGCGATGAAGGATGATCCCGCCGCCCCTAACAGGGCCAGGACCGCCATCACCCCGAAAGAGACGTTGATCACCAGGCTCAGCACCCGCCAGGCTTCCGCGCGGCGGCCCGCGGCGGCGTACTCCGCGAAGACGGGCACGATCACCGTCGTCAGCGCCACGCCCACCACGCCGTAAAAGGTATAAGGTATGATATAGGCTACAAAAAAGGCGTCGGCCGTCCCGGTGGTGCCGAAGCCGTAGGCGATCGCCATTTCCCGGCCCAGGCCCAAAAGGCGGGACAGCAGCGAGAGCGCTAGGATCAAAACCGTGGCCCGGGCGACGATTTTACCGGTGCTCATCCGGTTACTCCTGCTCCGTGCTACTGCGCCACGGGTACGCCGTGGGCGGCGAGGTAAGCTTTAAGCTCCGGGATTTTAATCTCGCCGAAGTGAAACACTGAGGCCGCAAGCAGGATATCCGCGCCGCCGTCCCGGGCGGCCTGCAGGAAGTGCTCGGGTTTGCCGGCGCCGCCCGAAGCGACAATCGGGACCGTCACGGCGGCCTTGAGGGCTTTCAGCAGGGGGATGTCGTATCCGGTTTTGGCGCCGTCGCAGGCCTTGCTGGTGGGGAGGATGATCCCCGCGCCCCGGGCCTCCGCCTCGCAGGCCCAGGCGACGGCGTCTTTGCTCGTGGGTTTCGTGCCCCCGGCAACATAGACCTCGTACCCGGAAGGAAGCGCCGGGTTGTGGTCCACGTCAATCGCCACCACCACCCGCTCGGAGCCGAACCTGTTCGCCAGTTCGGTCAGCAACTCCGGATTCAGGAAGCCGGCGGTGCCGACGGAAACCCGGTTTGCCCCGGCGGCGAGCACCGCCTCGGCATCGGCCACGCTTGCGATGCCGCCGCCCACGGTGAAGGGCACCGTGGTTACCGCCGCCACCCGGCGGGCGACGTCGAGCATCGTCTTGCGGTTTTCCAGCGTCGCCGTGATGTCGAGAAACGCCAGTTCGTCCGCGCCCGCGGCACAGTAGGCTTCGGCGCAGGCCACCGGGTCACCGGCGTCCCGGAGATTGACGAAGTGAACGCCCTTCACCACGCGCCCGTCCTTCACGTCAAGGCAGGGCATAATCCGCACTGTTTGCACCGTTTCGTTCTCCTTTCAACTTTTGACCCTGTATTGATAGACGTTTGGGGTCCGTTCGACGTTCAACGTTCGACGTTTACGAAGGCTGAAGCATAAGCAATTGAACCCTTTTCATTCCTGGTGGCGCGGCTTTATCATTTGAACGCTCCTGCGTAAGAATGCTCGTTGCTTTAAGGAAAGCATATTGGCCTGCCGGCTAAATGTCAAGGAATTCAAAGCTGAACAACGCTGCCTGCCCGCAGGTTCAGTTCACCAGATGACCCCAACCTGGAACCAGGCGGGCAATGGGTGTGCCGGCCCTGGCGGTGCTAACTTGTTCGCCTTCCATAACTTGGGCCAGCAGCTTGGAAAAACTGCTTTTTGCTTTGGACATTTGCCCGTACCGGCATTCTTGAACTTAGCCTCCCTTTGTGGGATTTAAGGCTACACCTTCCACTACCGCCGCCGGGTTGGTGTGAAAGAAGGCCTGTACGCCTGCACCTAAGAAGGCGGCGGCCTCCGCGCTTCGAGCCGCGCGTCGGGGCCGTGGGCGTCGGTAGCGACGAATTGCGCGGTTTCTTCCTTAATAAAATAGGCTGCGGCTCGTTTTGCCTGGGAGCCGAAAAGCCCGGTGAGCGCGCCCGCGGTGACCTGGGCCAGGACGCCCTTACGGCAAATCTCTGCCAGCACCCCGGGGCGGCGGGCGATGAAGTCGTTGCGCTCCGGGTGGGCAATGATGGGGGTCACGCCGGCCAGCAGCAGTTCGAAGAGGACCTGGGAAACGTATTCGGGCATTTGGTAAAAAGGGAGTTCGACCAGCAGGTACTTGCCGGTGTCGTTCAGGGTGAGCAGTTCACCCGCCCGGAGCAACGGGAGCAGCCGGTCGCTGACGTGGTACTCGGCACCCGGGAGCACGGTGAGGGGAATCCCGGCCGCCTGGAGCTGCTCCTGGAACCGGCGAACGCTACGCAGGATCGCCGCGCGGGTATGGTCGTAAACCCCCGATATGACGTGGGGGGTGGCCACGACGGTGGTGTACCCCGCCTTCACAAAAGCCCGCGCCATCTCCAGGCTGTCTTCAGGCGTCTCCGGACCGTCGTCAAGCCCCGGCAAGATGTGCGCGTGGATGTCAATCACGGTTGTTCCTCCGCCATTCTTTTACAGGTACTAATACAACAGCTCTCCCCGAATCTCCTGTTGAATTAAGGAAAAGAATTGCAACCGGTCCGCCCATGGCCCGGTTTTGCGGTAGGTCTGGAGTCCTAATCGTTGGGCCGTCCGGCCCAGGGGAAAAATCCTCCTCGAAACCTTTTTAAAAGGTGACTTTTGCTTCATGCGGCTCCGCCCCGTTCTCATTAATAATTATGTCGAATAATAGCATTTTGTGTCGGATTTAGGGGGCGAGGGGATGGCTGCGTTAAGGAAGAGGAGTAGGAAAGTTGCCTGGGGAGTGGTGCTCGCCCTGATGCTGGCCGGCGTATTTGGGACCGGCGGCGCGGGTGCGCAGGTGAGCTTCGGCGAGTTGAGTACGGTACCCGCCTGGATCACCGGCGTCCAAACGGAGGACTGTGCTTACGGGCAGGCGGAACTGCCGCCGGCGGGGGCGGTGGCGGCGGAGGTACGGCACCTGGAAACGGTCCTGCCGGCGGTGGCCGCGCTTGACATCCCGGTATATACGGTGCGCCAGCGCTGCAGCCTTCCCGGCCTGGGGATGCTGGCCGGCTGCACCCTGCCCGGCCAGAACAAGGTGTACCTCTTCGCCTCGCCGCGGTACGCGTCCTACACGGTGGGAGTCCGGAAGGGTGAGGCGAATGTCGAGCGGTTCGCCCCGTACCTGGCGGCTTACGCGGTTGCCCACGAGTTTGGGCACGTGGTCCGTTACCAGTTGGTTAACGACCGGACGCTGCAAGAATACCTGAAGCTGCGCGGCACCGCCGAAGCGGGCGGAAGCAGGTGGACCTGCCACCCCGAGGAGATCTTTGCGGAGGACTTCCGCTGGATCTTCGGCAGCGAAAAGGCGCGGCACATCCCCTACCTCTGCGGCATCGCGCCGCCGGGAGAAAAAGAGAAGGCGTTTCTCCTTGAGGTTCTGGCCGGGAAATAGGCCCACGGATCGGCCCCGGCGGAGTGCCCGGAAAGCCTGGAAAAAGGCGCCGGGCACTCGGCGTTTTAGACCCGGTGACGAGGCTTTATTTTTTATTTATCACAGTCCCGGCGCTTGCTTTATGGTGCACCGATGAATAATTGGTTATGATGGTAACAGGGGTGGTGCCGGTGATTATCTTTGACGGGGCTACCGGGTCGGGCAGCGGGACCATCGTGCGGCTTGCGGTCTGCTTGGCTGCGCTCACCGGCGAAAGCCTGCACCTTTTCAACATCAGAGTAAAAAGAGAAAAACCGGGGCTGAGGCGCCAGCATTTAGCGGCGGTTGCGGCCTGCCGGGATATGTGCGGCGGTGTTGTCGAAGGGGCAGCGGTGGGGGCACGGGAAATCTTTTTCCGGCCGGTACATGCACCCCGGGGCGGCTTTTACGCGTGGGACGTGGGGAGTGCAGGCTCGGCGGTGCTGCTCTTACACACGGTTCTGCCCCTCGCCCTGTTCGCTGACGCACCTGTGACGCTCCGGGTAACGGGCGGGCTTTTTCAGGACTTTGCACCCTCCCCCTTCCATACGCAAAACGTCCTTTTGCCCCTGCTCCGGCGGATGGGGGCGGAGGCGAACCTTGCCGTGGTCCGTCCCGGTTACGTGCCGGCGGGGGAGGGGGTGGTGGAACTGAAGGTGCGTCCGGTGAAAAGCCTGCGGCCCTTGGTGCTTACGTCGCCGGGGCGAGTTGTGCGCTTTGGCGGGGTGGCGCTGGCTTCCCACCTGGCGGAACGGCACGTAGCGGAGCGGATGGCGGAAAGCTTCCGGAACAGCCTGCGGCCGTTCGGTGTGCCGGTGGAAGTAGAAGTGCGCGAAGACACGACGGCCAAGCAGGCGGGAGCGGCGCTCTGCGTCTGGGCGGTGACTGATACGGGAGCTGTCCTGGGCGCGGACCGGGCCGGGGCGCCGGGGCGGCGCTCCGAAGCCATCGGCCGCTATGTTGCCAGATGCCTTCGAGAAGACCTGTCTACCGGTGCAACGGTGGACCGCTTTACGGCCGACCAGTTAGCGGTTTACGCCGCCCTGGCCGCCGGGGAAACGCGTTACCGCGTTCCCGCCGTGACGGAGCACGTGGCCACCAACCTGCAAGTGGCGGCGCAGTTACTGGGAGTGGAGGCTTCTGTTGAAGAAGCGGAAAGGGTGATCCGGGTGTGCAGCTCCGGGCTGCAACCGATCCGCAGCCGTCCCTGAGTTCTCGCCCGCCGCCCCAGCAGGGGAACGGTCTTCCGCCTTTCCCCGCGGGGGAAAATTACCCATTACCGCGCGGCTGCAGGTAGGCCTGGAGTCGGCCCAGGTCCGCCGGACGCCCGCGCACGGTCAGCCGCGCGCCCTGCGGCACGTACTCCTCCTTGAGGATGCGCAGGCGCTTCCGGAAGCGGTTCACCGTTCCCAGTTCCGGAAAAGGAACCAGGAGGACGAGTTCCGCCTCCGGGAAGAGGATTTCTTCGATCCGGGCCAACAGGCGGTCCAGGTTGGTGCCGTCGAGGGCCGAAACCGGCACTCCGTCGTCGGGAAGAACTCCGGCAAAGCGGTCCACCTTGTTGTAGACCTTCAGCACCGGCTTTTCCCCGAGGCCGAGCTCGCTTAGCAGCTTCTCCACGGCTGCCGCCTGCTCGTCGAGGTAGGGGCTGGTGAGGTCAATTACGTGCAGGAGCAGGTCGGCCGCGTCTAATTCCTCGAGGGTGGCCTTGAAGGCTTCTTTGAGCTTGGGCGGCAGTTCCTTGATGAACCCGACCGTGTCGGTGAGGAGGAAAAAGCGGCCCGACGGAAGGCGGACGCGGCGGCTCACCGGGTCGAGTGTGGCGAAAAGCCGGTCCGCAGTCACCACCTTTTGGTCGCTCGTGCAAAGGGCGTTCAGAAGGGTAGACTTCCCGGCGTTGGTATAGCCCACCAGCGACGCGGCGGGAATGCCCTGGTCCACCCGCTGCCTGCGTAGCAGGGCGCGGTTTTCCCGCACCGCCGCCAGTTCCCGGCGCAGGTCGTGGATCTGTTCCCGGACGACGCGGCGGAGGATTTCGAGTTTCGTTTCGCCCGGACCGCGGGTGCCGATGCCGCCGCCCAGGCGGGACAGTGCCCCGCCCAAACCGTAGAGCCGGGGATACAGGTAGGTGAGCCGCGCCAGTTCCACCTGGATTTTTCCTTCGCGGGAGTGGGCGCGGCGGCGGAAGATTTCCAGGATTACCTGGGTGCGGTCCCAGACCTCCACGTCGCCGAAGAGGTCCTCCAGCGCCTTCACCTGGCGGGGCGAAAGCTCGCGGTTGAAGACGACGGCGGCAAAGCCTTCCCGTTCCACCTGTTCCTTGACGGTGCGGATTTTCCCTTCGCCAAACAGGTAGTTCAGGTCGGGCTGGCGGTGCTGAATCACCACCCCGGCGGCTTCAATTTCAATGTTTTTCAGGAGTTCGCGAAGCTCCGCCAGGTCGTATGCAATTTCCTCCTCGGTCTCGCCGAGGGCGAGGTAACAGATGAGACCTTGTTTCAAACGCTTTCCACCTGTTTTTCGGTGCTTGTCTTTAAGATTGTTCTACCGCCGAAAGAAAAAACCTTCAGGAAGAGCACGGTAACCGCCGGCCGGTTGATTTTTGGAGGGACGGGGGTATAATTTCTTTTCAGGATAAGGCTTTCGGAACGCAGGGGTGGTTGTGATGACTGCGGCAAATCTGGAAGCGTACGTCCGCTCTTGCAGAGGCAGGGGGTGCCGCAACCGCTTACAGGCGCAGGGCCTTTTGCCGGCGGTGGTTTACGGGAAGAATATCGGAAGCCTTCCGGTTGCGGTAAGTACCCAGGCCGTGCAGGGGATTCTCACAAATGCCGGCCGAAATCCTTATGTGGCGCTTAAGATTGTGGATGAAGGTAGGGAAGAGGTCTGCCACGCCTTAATTAAAGAGGTGCAGTACCACCTGCTGAAGAAGGAGCCGGTGCACCTCGGCTTTCAGGTAGTTACTCCTGAAAGTAAGTGATGACTGTTGGCAGCCGTTGCGGCAAATCTGGGCTTGGGGTCCGGCGGTACGGTTTGCGTTTAAAGGATCGGCATACGACCTGTTATGCGCAGTACCGGTAGAAAGATAAACCGGGGCCAGAAGACACTCAACCTCCGCCTGGCGGCACTCCTGGCAGGGGGCGGGCTGTTTCTTTTTCTTGCGGCGGCAACAGGTTGGTTGACTTACACGGCGCTGCGGGATCTGCCGCCCTGGCAGCCGGGGAACCTCCAACTTGATGCTCCCAGTACCCTCTGCGCGGCCGACGGGGTGCCCTTTGCTACGTTGGGGACAAGGAATTACCTCCCGGTCGCCCGGGAGGAACTCACAAGTACCGTGAAGCAGGCTTTCGTCGCTGCAGAGGACAAGCGCTTTTACAGGCACTGGGGCATTGATCTCATTGGGATTCTGCGGGCTGCGTGGAACAATCTTCTGCACGGGGGGATCGTGCAGGGCGGCAGCACCATCACACAGCAGCTTGCAAAAAACGCCTTTTTAGGCCCTTCGCGGACGCTGAAGCGGAAGGTTCAGGAAGTCTTCCTGGCCGTCCAGCTCGAGCGGCATTATACGAAGGACGAGATCCTCACTTTCTACCTGAACCGGGTCTATTTCGGGGAAGGGGCCTGGGGAATAGGAGCGGCGGCCCGGACTTACTTTAACAAGGAGGTCTCCGACCTTACGCTGGGCGAGGCGGCGCTCCTTGCCGGTCTGGTTCAGGTGCCGAGCTATTACGATCCTTTCCGGAACCCGAACGCGGCGATTGCCAGGCGTAACACCATATTAAGACAAATGCTGGCCTGCAAGTTTATCACCCCGGAAGAGTACCGGCGGGCCGGGGAAGAGCCGCTCTTTCTTCACCGGGGCGCCACTCCGCAGAAAGAGTATCCGTATCCCGATTTCACGGACTACGTAATCACCACCCTGGAAAGTAAGTACGGCCAGTCCTATCTTCTCGGCGGCCTGAAGATATATACCACCCTGGATACCCGTCTCCAGCAGATTGCTGAAGAAGAGGTGCGGAAAAGGGAGAATTTCCCCGCTTCCGTCCGTGACGCGAACGGTCTTTTGCAGCCGCAGGCGGCGGTTGTTTTTTTGGATCCTTTTTCCGGAGCCGTCCGCGCTCTCGTGGGCGGCCGCGAACACCTTGTGAGGCGCCAGTTTAACCGGGCGGTGCAGGCGCGGCGCCAGCCGGGTTCTGCCTTTAAACCGATCGTTGCTTACGGACCGGCGGTGGAATTTCTGGGGATGACCCCGCAGACGGCCGTGCGTGACGAACCGGTGCGCTTCGGGTCTTTTGTGCCCCGGAACTATGATGGGCGGTACCGCGGCACGATTACCCTGCAGGATGCCCTGGCTTACTCGGTTAACGTGGTGGCGGTCAAACTCTTGAACGAGGTGGGCTTGAAGCGGGCGGCCGCTTTTACCCGCAAGCTCGGGATCGAAATCAACCCGGCCCAAGACGGCTTAAGTGCGGCACTCGGCGGTTTGCACAAAGGGGTGACGCCGCTGGAGATGGCAGCAGCATACGCCGCTTTTGCCAACGGCGGCGAGTATATCGAGCCGACGGTGATTGACTGCATTGTTCAACCTGATGGCACCGTGATCGAGGAAGCAGCGCCCGTCCGCTACCGGGCGATGCGGCGGCAAACCGCGGAGGCCGTTACCGCCATGCTCCGGGCGGCTGTACAGTACGGGACGGGAACGGGGGCGCGCATCGGGACGCTGGTGGCCGGAAAAACCGGCACTACCGATGAGGGCAAGGACCTCTGGTTCTGCGGCTGGGTGCCGAGGCTGGTGGGGGTGGTGTGGATGGGCTGGGATCAGCCCCGGCCCATGCCGCGGGCTTACGGCGGTAAATACTGCGCGCAGCTATGGCGGAGAATAGTGCGGCAGGCGCTGGGCATCAAAGAAACACCGGCACCACCGGTCCCGGAGTCGACGGTTTCCGAAACTTACGGGGAGGAAAGTGTCCCGTCGGTTTACGGGAGTACCTACGGGGAAGAAGCGGCTCCGGAAAACGAGGAAGAAATACTGGTTCCGGGAGAAACGCCCGGGTTTGATGAACAACTGCTTCCGGAGCAACAGCCGCCGGCGGACCAGCCTTCGCCCGGGGAGCCGCCTCCGGAGGCTCCTCCTGACCAGCAGGCGCCGGTAAATCCCCTGCCTGAGGAACCGCCCCCGGAGGCAGTACCTTCTCCTTAGAAGGTGCCCGGAAGAGAAAACAGGGTTCATAAAAGGATGAGCACGCAGGTTGCCTGCGCCGGCTGCCTGTGGTAGAATTGAAAATAGAATATGCCGAAGTGGCGGAACTGGCAGACGCGCACGACTCAAAATCGTGTGGGCACCGCCCGTGTGGGTTCGACTCCCACCTTCGGCACCAGGATGGAAGGACCGGTTGCAGGCGTTTCCGCAGGGTAACCGTGTTTTGTTTCTTACGGTGATAAAGGATCTGCTGGGAGTTGGAAAAACGCTCACAAAAACATGTTGGCCGGTGTATATTTTTTATAGAAGGAACTGAACAGCGAGTCCGGATGCGACCGTCCGGGGGTACAGCCTGGAGGCGCACGAAGGCCCGGGAACACCGGGCCTTACGCTTTTAACGGCTGAGTTCTAATACCACCACGCTGGTCGCGGGGGGCAGGTTTTCCGGGGTCACCTCCAGCACGCTTTCGCGCCGCACGCCGCTGAAGTGCTTCAGGAAATCGTCCACCGGGGTAATCGGGAAGTTCAGGTACTGTGTTTTGTAGTGCATCGGCACGGCGATCCGCGGCTGTAGCTCCTTTACCAGAGCGGCCGCCTCATCTGCGTCAATGGTAAAAGTCCCGCCTACGGGGATGAGCAGCACGTCCACGGGACCGATTTCCCGGCGCTTGGCTGCATCCAGCGGGTGGCCCAGGTCTCCCAGGTGACAGACCCTCACCCCGTCGGCCTCGATGACGAAGACGGTGTTCGGGCCGCGTTTTGCTCCCTTCTCCTTGTCGTGGAAGGTGGCTACACCCCGAAAGGCTATCCCCTTGACCTGGCGTGCGCCTGTGCCTTCAACCACTTCCGGTTTTCCCTTTACCAGGCCGACGGCGTTGTGGTCGAAATGCTGGTGGCTCACCGTGACCACGTCCGGAGCTTCCGCAGGCAGAGGGTAGCCCACGGTTTCGTCGAAGGGGTCGGTTAGGATCTTCGCTCCCTCCGTGGTTGTGAGCAGGAAACAGGCGTGCCCCAACCATTTGATTTGCATATTTTCCGCCTCCTTTTTCCGGTTCAGTTTAGATTTTGTAAGTCCGTGCTTCAAAAGAGCCCGCATACTGCGACGCGCCCTTTCATTATTATTAATTATAATAAATTCCACCCGCCACACAAAATCTTCCTCGAAACCCGCCGTGGCTTCCCGGGATATATTGCACCTGCGCCCGGCTCATACTATAAGAAGCCCTTCATACCGTTAAGATAGCGGCATCATAGAGGATGAAAATGCGGCAAAACAGACCTGTAAGCTGATTGCTCAGATGCAGAAGAGCAACATCTACGAAGCGCGGGGAGGAGCGAGCAATACAAGGAAGGCGAAGCCGGACAGGCCGGAGCGTACTCGGGCGTACGTGAGGACCTGGCCGGCGAGCCTGACGCAGCAGGGCGAAGCTCATCGCCGCGCCCAGCGAAAGAAGCATTGTTTTTCGGAGAAGGAGGGGTGGAAGGCATTACCCATAGTTTCTGGCGCAGGAAAAGCCTCCGGGAATTCGGGGTTGAGCGGCAGAGAGGCCCGTTGGCCCGGGCGCTTGGTCCGTTCGACCTGGTGGCGCTCGGCATCGGTGCGATCATCGGCACCGGGATTTTCGTCCTCACCGGGGTGGCCGCGGCGCAGTACGCCGGGCCGGCCCTTGTTCTTTCCTTCGTGGTTTCAGGGATCGCCGCGGGCCTGGCGGCGCTCACCTACGCGGAATTAGCGGCGATGATCCCCATGGCCGGCAGTGCCTACACCTACGCGTACGCCTCGCTGGGGGAATTCATCGCCTGGATCGTCGGCTGGAACATCATCCTCGAATACCTGGTAGCCGCCGGCGCGGTGGCCGTCGGCTGGAGCGCCTACTTCGGCGAATTCCTGCATTCGCTGGGTGTGGTGCTTCCGGCCGCCCTTACCCATTCGCCTGCGGGCGGGGGGTTGGTGAACCTCCCGGCGGTGCTGATCGCGCTTCTGGTGACCGCCCTGGTCACCGCCGGCACCCGGGAAAGCTCCACGGTGAACAAGATCGTGGTGGCCGTCAAGATCGGTGTGGTACTGCTTTTCATCTTCGCCGGCGCCCGGCACGTGGACCCGGCGAACTGGCGGCCGTTCTTCCCGTACGGGCAGGCGGGTATAATGCACGGCGCCGCCATTATTTTCTTCGCCTACATCGGTTTTGACGCCGTGGCCACGGCTGCCGAGGAGACCAGGTCGCCCCAGCGGAACCTGCCGATCGGCATCATCGGTTCGCTTGCCGTGTGCACGGTGCTCTACATCCTGGTGACACTGGTGCTCACCGGCCTGGTGCCTTATACGGAACTGAACGTGGCTTCGCCGGTGGCCACGGCGCTTGTCAGGGCGGGGATCACGTGGGCGGGCGGAGTGGTGGCCCTTGGCGCCCTCGCAGGGATCACCTCCGTGCTCCTGGTGGTGATTTACGCCCAGAGCAGGATCTTCTTCGCGATGTCCCGGGACGGCCTGTTGCCGGGCATGCTAAGCCGGGTTCATCCCAGATTCCGGACGCCGTACGTGAACACCCTGCTGGTCGGGACGGGAGTGGCTTTACTCGCCGGCTTTCTTCCGATTGACATCATCGCCCAGCTTGCCAACATCGGGACGCTGACCGCCTTCAGCGTGGTGGCCGTGGGGGTGCTGGTGCTCCGGAAAATAAACCCGGATGCGCCGCGGCCCTTCAGGGTGCCGTTTTCACCCTATTTGCCGCTTCTGTCGCTGGCGTTCTCCTTCTACCTCATCCTGAGCCTGCCCCCGCTCACCTGGCTCCGCTTCGTGGTGTGGATGGGCTTCGGAATCGCAGTCTACTTACTTTACGGTTACCGCAAAAGCGCCCTGGCGCCGGCCGGGAGGCAGCTCGGCCCGTTACCGCCGCCGGTGCGGAAACTGCGGCCGCAGGGCAGGAGGTAGCCGGCTGCAGACTGTCCCGTATTGGGGGCGGGATCGCGTTCGGGCTCCGGTGCCCGGCGGTGCCGGAGTTTTGTTTTTGAAAGGGCGGTACAGAAAAAATGGCCGTCGGGGCAGACAGGATTTTGCCCGTCAGCGGTAAATCATACCTTAAGGTCGGGCTTAAATTTTTGGAAAAGGGAGGAGATAACGGTGAAAGACGCCTTAAAAGAGCTTCCCTGGCCGGTAACCCTAATCGGCAGTTTCCACGACGGCCGCCACAACCTGATGACCGCTTCCTGGGTGAGCCAGGTTTCTTTCCGCCCTGCCTTGGTGATGGTTTCTGTTGCACCGGAACGCTACACCCACGAGCTTATCACCGCATCGCGGGAGTTTGTGGTGAGCATCCTCACCGCGGAGCAGGTGGGCGTCGCTCAGTTCTGCGGCACGCAGTCGGGGCGGTCGGTGGACAAGGTGCAGGCTCTGGGGCTCCAGACCGCTCCGGGGAGGACCGTCAAGGTGCCGGTGCTTCTGGACTGCCTGGCCAACATCGAGTGCCGGGTGGTGGACACCCACCCGGCGGGCGACCACACCCTTTTCATCGGCGAGGTAATCGGTGGCGGAGTGGTGAAGCCCGGGGCCGACCCGCTGGTGATGCGGGACTGGGAATGGGGGCGGTACTTAAGGATGAAGGATGAAGGATGAAGGATGAAGGATGAAGGAGAAAGAAGTGGGGCGGCCGGTTGTTTATACGGTCGGCACCAGCACGCGGAGCCCGGAGGAGTTCCTGGCGCTGCTGCGGCAGCACGGGATCCGGGCGGTGGTGGACGTGCGGCGGTTTCCGTCCAGCCGGCGCTACCCCCACTTCAACCGGTATGCGCTGGCCGCCTGGCTCGGCGAGGCCGGGGTGGCATACCACTACCTGGGCGATGAACTGGGCGGCTACCGGCCGGGCGGGTACGAGAGTTTTACCCGGACAAAGACCTTCCAGGAAGGCATAAGCGAGCTTGCGGCGCTGGCCCTCAAAGAGCCAACCGCCGTCCTTTGCAGCGAGCGCTTTCCCTGGAAGTGCCACCGGCGTTTCATCGCCCAGCACCTCGCCGCCGCCGGGTGGGAGGCAAGACACATCCTGGACGAAAAGCGGGTGTATGTTCCTAAGCAGTCATAAGCTGTTTCAGTAAAAGTGCGGGACGAAGCCGTATCCGGCGTATATTTCCTGCGCCTGCCGCGACCGGATGAACTCCAGGAACCGGGCGGCGTTTTCCGGGTGCGGGGCGTTTTTGAGCGCGGCGATAAAGTAGTTCACCTTCTCCCGCTGGTCGAGTTTTTTCCCCGGTTCGACCGCTTCTACCTTGAGCCCTTCCCTGCGGGCGTTTTCTACCTCGGTCGCCCACACCGGGCCGACGTCGGCGGTGCCCTCCTTGATCCGCCGGGGCGTCTCCCGGTGGTGAACCACGGTCGGCAGCGTCGTCCCGGCGGCCTTCTTTTCCTCCATAATCTTTTTCACCAGGACCTCACCGCCGGCTTCCCGGTACATCGCCACGATGTAGCGGGTGATGTCTTCAAGGGGGCCGGGCTGGGAGATCCTGACCTCCTCCCGACCGAGGTCTTCGACCGCTCGGATTCCTGCGGGGTTCCCTTCGGGAACCATCAATACCAGCCGGTTGTGGAGGTAAACGAAATAGTCCTCAATATATCCGCGGCGGCGCAGTTCCTCCATCGCCGCTTCAGAAACGGCCGTGTAAACGTCGGGAGTCCCCCTGATTTCCCGGTTCCCGAGTCTGGCGCCGCCGGCAAGGATCTGCTTCAGCTCCAGGCCGGGAGGCAGGGTTTCGTAGAAGATGCGGCTGACTTCGGGGTACGCCTGCCGGAACGCCGCAAGAAGCTCGTCCATCACCATGAACTGGTTGCCGGCCATGAAAAGGACGATGTCGGCGGTTTCCAGGTATTCCAGGTTGTGGAGGTCGTGGGCGAACTCCGGGGGAATCTCTGGTATTTCGGGGGTTCTGTTTGCCACGGCGGCCACTCCTTTCCAGAAATTCCTTTTACTTTAGCTTAGCACCAATATTCCCCGGTGTAAAATTTCCTTTATAGGCGTACTCCGGGCGTCCGCGAGCGTTGCCAGACCCCCTTGACATTAGATGGTCTAACAGGTTAGAATTTACAAAAAATAGGGGGAGGGATAGAGGAAATGAAGAAAATTGTTCTTCTGGCCTGTTATCTGATCAGGAAGCGGAATCTTTGTCCCGGCGACGCGAGATGTCTGGTGGCTTTCAACCGGCGGGAAGGAGAGTTCGAGCGGTACAAGGGCGAGGAAGCAGCCATAGTCGGGATTGTGGACTGCGGTGAGTGCGAGGGAAACAGAAACCGGGCGGTGCTCAGTCTGGGCTTGCTTAAAGGGGCGCTTATGCCCTTAAACGAGAGTGTAGACGCCGTCCACGTAGGGACGTGCGTGATGGGCTTTTGCCCCAGAAAGGACGATATCCTGAAGGCGCTGAAGGAAAAAGCGGGGGTCGAGGTTGTAGAAGGGGGGCACCGGTACGTTCCGCCCACAATTTTTTAACCCCGGGCTGGCGCGGGTAGCCCGACCCGGGCTTTCGTCCGGGAAAGTTTTTTTCGCGGTTGAAGTTGTTCCGGTGAAAGATGCTGCGGAAGCGCCGGCGGAAAACCTGAAAAAGTTTGGAGGCGCGGGAAAGCCCGCGCCTCGTTTACCTGGTTAAGGACTCGGCCGGTGGCGAAGGCCGGCTGTTTTCGCAACTGGCCTCCAACTTTTCCAGCGCGCGCTTTTCGATCCGGGAGACGTAGCTCCGGGAGATGCCCAAAGCCGCGGCGATTTCGTGCTGGGTCTGCCGCTGGCCGTCGATCAGACCGTAACGGGCGGCGATGATTTTCCGCTCGCGGCGCGTCAGAGACCGGAGTTTTTTCCGGAGGACGTTCCTTTCGATTCCGCGGGAGACCTCCTCGTAAACCACGTCCGGCCCCGTTCCGAGGATGTCGATCAACGTGACCTCGTTTCCCTCTTTGTCCACGCCGAGCGGTTCGTGCAGCGAGATCTCGGTGCGCGTCTTTTTAGAGGACCGAAAGAACATCAAGATTTCATTTTCGATGCAACGAGCAGCATAGGTGGCCAAACGCGTGCCTTTTTTCGGGTTGTAGGTTTTGATGGCCTTAACCAGGCCCACAGTCCCTATGGAAATCAGGTCTTCCGTGTCGTATCCGGTGGGTTCGTACTTTTTGACGATGTGGGCGACAAGGCGCAGGTTGTGTTCGATTAAGATGTTGCGGGCGGCTTCATCCCCGCGGAGCATCAGGCGGATGTATTTGTTTTCTTCCTGTTCGGAGAGCGGGTGCGGGAAAGAGTTGTTGGTGACGTAGCCCAGGAGCAGAACAAAGTTGTTGGCCAGAGAAAGTGTTGCCGCAAGCGTGGCAAGCATTTAATCCCTCCTGTACCGGTCGTCGGCTGCCGGATTCCTAAACCGCAGGAATTACCGGAAGCCAAGTTGCTCATAAAAATAAATAAGCGCAGCGAGCAGTAACCAGTGTTCGACCCCCTTCTGATCCCTGGCGGTTGAAAGTTGGTCCTTCTTACAGAAACGGGCGATGCGGGTCCGGCCCCGGAACGGGTGCAAAACTATGTTACGTCATTTCGGGGAAAATCGTGCCTGTCCACGTAATTTTTTATCGTTACCTCTGGCAGGGAAGGGGAATTTGGGTTAAGCTAAATAGGTGGGAAAGTTTATGCGGGACACGACCGGAGTAGTACTGGCGGGCGGCAAAAGCACCCGGATGGGAGCAAACAAGGCGTTTTTGTCGGTTGAAGGACGCAGCCTCATCGAGCGCGTGGTGGCGGAGCTCCGGAAGGCTTTCCCGGAAGTGCTTGTCGTCGGGGACCCGGAAACTTACCGGGGCCTTGGCGACCGGGTAGTGGCGGACATTTTCCCGGAGGCCGGCCCTTTGGGCGGCATCCACGCCGGACTTACCTTTGCAAGTTACGACCCGGTCTTCGTGGCGGCCTGCGACCTTCCTTTTATTGAGGGAAGCCTGGCTTCCCTGATTGTAGAACGGTTGGAAGGGTTTGACGCCGCGGTTCCGTGTGTCGGTGGGAGGCTTCAGCCTCTGTTTGCGGCTTACCGGAAAACCTGCCTGGGCCCGGTCACCCGGTCTCTGGAAGCGGGGCGGCGCCGGGTGGTCGGATTTCTCGGCGAGGTGCGGGTGTGTTACTTGACCGAGGCGGATTTTGAGGGCTGGCCCCACTTCCGCCGGGTTTTTTTCAACGTGAACACTCCTGCCGATATCAGGCGGCTGCAGCACAGGATAGCGGCCGGCGTGCCGGTGGTGGGTGTGGTGGGCCCGTCAAAAACCGGGAAAACCAGGCTTATCGAAGGGATCGTAGCGGAGCTTGCGGCGGCGGGGTACCGGGTGGCGGTGTTGAAGCACACCGTGCACGAGCTTGCGGATACACCCGGAAAAGACACCGAGCGTTTCGCGCGGGCCGGGGCGGTAAAAACGGCGCTGGCCGGACCCGGCGGGCTTTTCTATTTTCAGGCCGCGGGAGAACCGGGGCTGGGGCCGGTGCTGGAATTTCTGGAAGACGCCGTGGACCTGATTCTGGTCGAGGGCTACAAGGAGGCACCCCTGCCCCAGATCAGGGTTTTGGGAAACGGGGAAGAACCGGTGTTGGACGAACGCACGGTGGCGCTGGTGACGGATGATCCCGGAAAGCACCGCGGGATGCCGGTTTTCTCTTTCAGCGCCGCGCCGGCGGTGGCTGCTTTGATTGTAGACCGCTTCTTGAAACGGGAGGACAAGGGGTATTGAAGTGGCTGTATCCCGATCTTTATGTGGATTCACTCCTGGAAATCAAGCCGGAAATGCTGGTGGAAAAAGGAATCAAAGCCTTGATTTTAGACCTTGACAACACCCTGGTCGCCCGCGGGAGAGAGAAGGCCGAACCCGAGGTGATTAAATGGCTGAAAGATTTCCGGCAGCGTGGGTTTAAGCTCTGCATCGTTTCAAACAGCACCTGGGGCAGAAGCGGGCGGATTGCCAGGATGCTCGGGCTCCCGAGCGTCTTCCGCGCGGTGAAGCCGCGGCGGCAACCCTTCTGCAAGGCGCTGTCAATTATGGGCACCAGGCCCCAAGAAACGGCGGTGGTGGGCGACCAGTTGTTCACAGATGTGCTGGGCGGCAACCGGCTGGGGCTTTACACGATTATGGTTCCGTCGCTGGGCGGACCCGATTTTATTCTCACCCGTTTAATCATCCGGCGGATTGAAAGGCTTTTGCTTCCGCGAATCAAGGCGAAAAGGCGGGTTGCCTCCGGAGGGGAGGGTAATTATTGTTCGAGATAAACGGTGAAACACGGGTTGTAGGAATTCTTGGGGACCCGGTGGCCCACACGCTCTCTCCCGCCATGCAGAACGCGGCTTTTGCGGCCCTGGATCTGAACTTCGTTTACTTGCCCTTCCAGGTGTCGAAAACGGACCTGGCGGCGGCGGTAGCCGGGTTGCGGGCCCTGGGCCTGGCAGGGGTGAACGTTACCGTGCCGCACAAGGAGGCGGTGCTGCCGTACCTGGACGAGGTTGCAGAAGAGGCGCGCCTGATCGGTGCCGTCAACACCATCGTGAACCGCGGCGGGCGGTTGAAGGGACACAATACGGATGCCACCGGCTTTCTGAAGGCGGTGGTGGAGGCAGGGTTTGAGCCCAGGGGCGCAGCGGCGGTGATACTTGGTGCAGGCGGCGCGGCCAGGGCGGTAAGCTTCGCGCTTGCCCTGGCGGGAGCCCGGCGGATTGCCATCTTTAACCGGACCTATGCCCGGGCGGAAGCGCTTGCGGAGGAGGTATCCGGGGCGACGGGCGTATGGGCGGCTGCGCTTCCGTGGGACGAACTGGCCAAGTGCGGCGTCGAGGTTATGGGTACGGCGAATATCGTGGTCCAGACCACCAGCCTGGGAATGCATCCACAGGAAGCGGCAGCTCCGCCGGTCCCGGCGAATGCGTTCCGCAAAGAGCAGTTGGTGGTGGACCTGGTTTATAATCCTCCCCGGACGGAGTTTCTGCGGCTGGCAGAGGAATGCGGGGCCCGGACGGAAAACGGCGTCGGCATGTTGCTTTACCAGGGTGCGGCGGCGCTGGAGCTCTGGACGGGACGGCAGGCGCCGGTTGGGGTGATGCGCGAGGCACTGGAAAGGGTTTTGGGGCAACGTTAGGGCTTAAGGGGATGGACCTTTAGGGTCCGTTCGGCGTTCTGCGTTCTGCGTTGTGAGAATGGGGATGGGTTTTAGGGTTTGTTCGACGTTCGGTGTTAGGACTTAGGCTGGTGAACCTTTGGGGTTTTGGAAAGGGTGGGCGAATGACGCTTCGCTACCTTACGGCCGGGGAATCACACGGTCCGGCCCTTCTCACGATAATCGAAGGGATGCCGTCCGGCCTGTACCTGACGGCGGATTACATCAACCGGCAGTTGGCGCGGCGCCAGGGAGGGTACGGCCGTGGCGGCCGCCAGCAGATTGAGCAGGACCGGGTGGAGATTCTCGGCGGGGTGCGCGGGGGCTACACCCTGGGCTCGCCGGTAGCGTTAAAGATCAACAACCGGGACTGGGCGAACTGGCGGGAGGTAATGGCGCCGGATCCTACGGCCCGGCTGGACGAGCGGGTGGTTACCCGGCCGCGCCCCGGACATGCGGACCTCGCCGGGGTCCTGAAGTACGGCCACCGGGACGTCCGCAACGTCCTGGAACGCTCCAGCGCCCGGGAGACGGCGGCGCGGGTGGCGGCGGGAAGCGTCGCCCGGCGTTTTTTGGAGGAACTGGGGATCAGCATCGCCGGCCAGGTGATCCAGATCGGAACGGTGCGGGCGACGCCCCTTGATGCTTCCGTCGAAGAAATTCGTGTGAAAGCCGAGGCCTCGCCGGTCCTGTGCCCCGACCCCGAGGCAAGCAAGGCCATGATGGCGGCGATTGACGCGGCGCGGGAGGCGGGCGACTCGCTCGGCGGCGTGTTCGAAGTCCGGGTTGGCGGCGTGCCTCCGGGGTTGGGGAGTTGCATGCACTGGGACCGGAGGCTCGACGGACGGCTGGCCGGAGCGTTGATGAGCATTCAGGCGATCAAGGGCGTGGAGGTGGGCCTGGGCTTCGCGGCGGCCGGTCAACCCGGTTCGGAGGTCCAGGACGAGATTTTCTACCGGCCGGACCGGGGTTTCTACCGGGAGACAAACCGGGCTGGCGGCATCGAAGGCGGGATGACCAACGGGGAGCCGGTCGTGGTCCGGGCTGCGATGAAGCCGATTCCTACGCTGCGCAGGCCCCTCCGGAGCGTGGAGATGCTCACGAAGGAACCGGTGCAGGCGGCTTACGAGCGTTCGGACATCTGCGCCGTGCCGGCGGCGTGTGTGATCGCCGAGGCGGTGGTGGCGTGGGAAATGGCACGGGCGTGCATAGAAAAGTTCGGCGGCGACATCTTAGAAGAAATAAAGGCGAACGTGCGGATCTATCGCGAGCGAGTAAAGGGGTGACCCATGAAAAACGTAGCCCTGATCGGTTTTATGGGGACCGGCAAGACGGCGGTGGGAAAGCGGCTGGCCCGCCTGCTGGGCTGGGAATTTATCGATACCGACGCGGAAATCGAGCGGTTGACCGGAAAGAGCATTCCCCGGCTGTTTGCCGAGGACGGGGAAGTGCGTTTCCGCTCGGAGGAAAACCTGATCTGCAGGCGGCTGGCCGGCCGTTCAGGCCTGGTGATTGCAACCGGCGGCGGCATGGTGTTGAACCCGGAAAACGTGGGGCTCCTTAAACAAAACGGGGTCCTGATCAAGCTTTACGCCGATCCGGGGGTCATCATCGAACGGGTGAAATCAAAGAGGAAGCGGCGGCCGCTGCTCACCGGAAAGGTTGAGGAACGGGTGCGGGAACTCCTCGCTGCGCGGGCCGGGGCGTACGACATTGCCGAGTTCGCGGTGGATACCGGAAAGCAGGATCCCGAAACGTCCGCACGGATAATTTACAACTATCTCAAAGAAAGGAAATACATTGGTGACGGAAGTAAGGGTTGAGCTGGGGCCGCGCAGCTACCCGATTTACGTTGCCTCCGGGTGCCTCGGAAAATTAGGCAGGATTGCGCAGGAGCACCTGACGGGCAGGCGGATACTGGTGGTAACCAACCCCGTGGTGGCGGGCCTTTACGGAAAAGCAGTGAAACAAAGTCTGGCGGAGGCAGGTTTTCAGGTTGGTGAGGCGCAGATTCCGGACGGCGAGGAGTACAAGACCCTGGCGACGGTTGCCGGGCTCTACGATGCCGCTTTCACCGGCGGACTGGAGCGGGGAGACGCGGTGTTGGCGCTGGGCGGCGGTGTTGTTGGAGACGTGGCCGGGTTTCTGGCGGCTACCTACATGCGGGGCGTCCCCTTCGTCCAAGTGCCTACCACCTTGCTGGCGCAGGTTGACTCCAGCGTCGGCGGCAAGGTCGGGGTGAACCACCCCCGCGGGAAAAACCTGATCGGGGCGTTTTACCAGCCGCGGTTCGTCCTGATTGACCCGGATACGCTGGCCACACTTCCCCCCCGGGAGGTGCGGGCCGGGATGGCGGAAGTGATAAAGTACGGGGTGATCAGCGACGCCGGTTTCTTTTCCTGGCTGGAGGCGAATATTGACCGCCTGCTGAACATAGAGCCGGCAGCACTGGAACATGCCATTGCCGCTTCGTGCCGGATCAAGGCGGCGGTGGTCTCCGCCGACGAAACGGAAGCGGGGCTCCGGGCCATTCTCAATTTCGGGCACACGGTAGGACATGCCCTGGAGGCCGTCACCGGCTACCAGCGCTTTGTGCACGGGGAAGCAGTGGCGATCGGGATGGTTGCGGCTGCCCGGCTGGCGGTTCGTTTAGGGTGCTTTGAACCGCCAGGGGCGGATCGGATCGCCGGGCTTGTCTCGCGGGCGGGTTTGCCGGCGGAAGTTCCATCCGACATAGCACCGGAGGCCCTTTTGGAGGTAATGGAGCGCGACAAAAAGGTGGTGGCCAACCGGTTAACCTTCGTGCTCCCGGAGGCCGTCGGGCGGGTCCGGATCGTGCGGGGGGTGGCGGCGGAAGATGTGCTTGCCGTGTTAAAACATTGACCCTGCGAGTCTCGAAGTTTTTTTGGCGGAGATAAAGGTGTTTAATGTTAGAGGGATGAGAATGGGCGTGGCCAAGGAAGGTTACCGGCGGCTTCTCGGAGACTTTCTCTTGGAAAACCGGCTGATCACGCCGGACCAACTGCAGGAGGCGCTCAAGATCCAGGAGCGGACCGGCGAGCGGCTGGGCCGGGTTCTGGTCAACCTGGGATACGTGTCTGAGCAGGATATCCTGGACATCCTGGAATTTCAGCTCGGGATCCCACAGGTTGACCTGAGCGCGGTGACCCTGAACCCGCTTCTGCTCGAAAGCATTCCGGAGAACTTGATCCGGCGTCACAAGGTTGTCCCCGTAAAGAAAGAAGGGGGCAGGCTGACCGTGGCGATGGCTGACCCGCTGAACGTGGTGGCGCTCGACGACCTGCGCCTGGCTACGGGGCTGGAGATCGAGCCAGTGCTCGCCACAGAGAGGGAGATCAATGCGTCCATCCAGCGTTACTTCGGGATGCCGGGACTGGACAAGGTGATGGAGGAACTGGAGGCGCCGGAGATAGTCCGGGCCGAGGCTGTCAACCTGGATCAGCCTGAAGAAGCGGTGGTGGATGAGGCACCCATCGTGCGCCTTGCCAATTCGGTCATTATTCAGGCGGTTAACGAACAGGCAAGCGACATTCATATTGAACCGCAGCAGGAAAACGTGCGGGTAAGGTACCGGGTGGACGGAATGCTGCGAGACGTGATGACGCTGCCGCGGAAGTTCAGGTTTCCCCTGATATCGCGGATCAAGATTATGGCGGACATGGATATTGCGGAAAGGCGGGTGCCGCAGGACGGGCGGATCATGATCCGCTACCGGGAACGGGAGGTGGACCTCCGTGTTTCCACGATCCCCACGGTTTTCGGGGAAAAGGCCGTAATCAGGGTCCTCGATAAAGGGAAAATGCTTCTCCGGGTAGACCAGTTGGGCTTTCAGGAAAGGAATCTTGAGCGGTTTAAAAAAGTCATCAGTTACCCTTACGGAATGATCCTCATCACCGGGCCCACCGGAAGCGGCAAAACCACGACCCTCTACGCGATCCTGTCGGAAATCAGTTCTCCTGAACTAAACATCATCACGGTTGAGGACCCGGTGGAGTACCTTCTCCCGGGCATGAACCAGGTGCAGGTGAACCCCAAGGCGGGGCTTACCTTTGCCCGCGGTCTGAGGGCGATCCTGCGCCAGGATCCCGATATCGTGATGGTGGGGGAAATCCGGGACAGCGAGACGGCGGAAATCGCGGTGCGGGCAGCGATGACCGGACACCTGGTGCTGTCCACGCTGCATACGAACGACGCTGCCGGTGCGCTGACGCGGCTGGTTGATATGGGAGTGGAGCCGTTTCTTGTGGCTTCAACCGTTCTGGGCGTGACGGCACAGCGGCTGGTGCGCCTGGCGTGCCCCCGCTGCCGGGAACCGTACGAACTGGAGCCCGGCTCGCTTACCCGCCTGTTTCTCGATGTGACCCCCACCGAACCCGTAACGCTCTACCGGGTCCGGGGTTGCCGGTACTGCGCCAGCGTGGGCTATCAGGGACGGACGAGCATCTGCGAGGTCTTGCCGATCAGTCCGGCAATCCGGGAGATGATCGTCCAGAAGGCGCCGGCTTCGGCGATCAGGAAGCAAGCGGTAGCGGAAGGCATGGTGACGCTGCGGGAAGACGGGGTTCAAAAGGCGCTGAAGGGGGTTACCACGATCGAAGAAGTTATGCGGGTGGCGTATGTCGAGGAAAGTTAGCATGCCTGCGCTTTCGGTTTCGCGGTAGTTGACATTTGTATTGGAGCAAGACAAGGAGAGGGGGCAGGCACACCTGCCCCAAGGAGAGAAAGGAGAGAAAGGACAGATTGGAGGGAGTAAAAAGTGGCGGCACTGGATATCCGGCAGCTTTTGGGCCTGGCAGTCAGAGAAGGGGCTTCCGACGTTCATATTACTGTTGGTGCGCCGCCGTTTTTTCGGGTCAACGGCGGACTGGTTCCGCTGCGCAACGTGGATGAAGGCGGTTTGGCACCCTGCCTTCCGATAGATTCTAGCGCGGATGAAGAAGTGAAGGCCCTTTCGATAGAAGAGGTTGAGTTGCTCGTTGAGGAGTTGACGGGCGAAGAGCGGATGGAGCAGTTCCGGAGGACCGGGGAGTGTGATTTCGCGTACGGCGTACCCGGCCTGGGCCGGTTTCGGGTGAACTGCTTCCGGCAGCGCGGCAGCCCAGCGTTGGCCATCCGTGTGCTGAGCGCGAAAATTCTTTCGATAGAGGAACTCGGCCTCCCCGACGCAGTCGCCGGTCTTGCCCGGCGTCCAAGCGGCTTGGTGATAGTGACGGGTCCGGCGGGAAGCGGCAAATCCACCACTCTGGCAGCGATGGTTGACTTGATCAACCGTGAGCGGTGCTGTCACGTGATCACCCTGGAGAACCCGATTGAATACCTGCACTCTCACCACTGTTCCATCGTCAACCAGCGTGAAATCGGCGACGACTCCGGCAATTTCGCCGGCGCCCTGCGGGCGGCGCTCCGGGAAGATCCGGACGTCATCCTGGTCGGTGAGATGCCGGATGTGGAAACCGCCGCCATCACCCTTACCGCTGCGGAAACGGGTCACCTGGTGCTGGCTGCGATGCACACTCCGAATGCGGCGTTGACGATCGAACGCCTGGTGGATCTTTTCCCGCCGCACCATGAGGGCCGGGTAAGAATGCAGCTTTCCAGGGTGCTTCAAGGGATTATATCCCAGCAACTGTTCCCCCGAACGGACAAGAAAGGGCGGGTGGCGGCGGTTGAGGTTCTTGTATCTACACCGGCGGTACAAAACTTGATCCGGGAAGGAAAAACCTACCAGATACCTTCGCTCATCCAGACCGGCACCCGTCACGGGATGCAGTCCTTTGCTCAGAGCTTGAAAAAGCTTCACTCAGCAGGTTTGATAACCCACGAAGAGCTGGTTCTGCATGTTCACGACACGGAGCTTTTGCGGTAAGTATTCATAATTGTTGTGCAAAGGGGGGAGAGAGTGGCTGCGCCAAACATTCAGGAACTTTTGACCTTAGCGGTGGAACAAAAGGCATCTGATATCCACCTTACGGTAAACATCCCCCCGGTTTTCCGGGTCAACGGTGAGCTTGTACCTCTTTGCTGCACAGGGGAAGGGACCCTGGGGGTCTGTCTTCCCGGTACCGAAATTAAAGAGGGTGAAGGCAGCGAGCCGCTCTCCCCGGAGGATATTGCGCACCTCCTGCGGCAGTTGATGAGTGAGGAGCGGCTACGCCTCTTTCAAGAAGCCGGAGAGTGCGATTTTGCTTACGGAGTACCGGGTCTGGGACGGTTCCGGATCAACTGCTTCCGGCAGCGCGGCAGCCCGGCTGTGGCCATCCGGGTACTGAATGCCGCGATTCCCTCTCTTAAAGAGCTTGGCTTACCCGAGGTGGTGGCGAGCCTAGCGCGGCGGCCCAATGGCCTGGTGCTGGTTACCGGCCCCACCGGCAGCGGTAAATCCACTACGCTGGCAGCGATGATTGATCTAATCAACCGGGAGCGCCGCTGCCACATTGTCACTCTTGAGGACCCGATTGAGTACCTGCACCGGCACAATCGTTCCATTGTCAACCAGCGGGAGATCGGTGACGATTCAAAAAGTTTTGCCGGTGCCCTGCGGGCGGCTTTGCGCGAGGACCCAGATGTTATTCTTGTCGGGGAGATGCGGGACTTGGAGACCACAGCCATCACGCTCACCGCTGCCGAAACCGGCCACTTGGTCTTAGCAACGATGCACACCCCAAACGCGGCCTTGACCATTGACCGGATTGTGGACGTTTTCCCGGCGCACCAGCAGGGGCAGGTCAGGATCCAGCTTGCCGGGGTGCTCCAGGGGATCATTGCCCAGCAGCTTCTGCCGCGGGCCGATGGAAAGGGGCGGGTGGCGGCGGTGGAGGTCCTTATCGCTACACCGGCCGTACGGAACCTGATTCGTGAAGGGAAGACGCATCAGATTCCGGGGGTGATCCAAACAGGTACCCGCTACGGGATGCAATCCTTCGACCAGAGCCTGAGAACGTTGCATGCCCGGGGTCTTATCACCCGCGAGGAGATGTTTTCCCGCACCGGCGACGCGGAAACGCTTTCTAAGGGATGAGGGATGAACCGATGAACCGCCAAGACGCAAAGGACACAAAGGTCCGAACTATTGAACTTCGAACTATTTTGCGGAGGAAGATAACGGGTGGCCCGGTTGTTCGCATATAAAGCACGGAGCTTTAAAGGTGAGCGCGTCAGCGGCTTCCTGGAAGCCGAGAGCGAAGCGGCGGTTGCTGCCGTGCTGAGGGAAAAAAACCTTTTTGTTGTTGATGTGCGCCCCACCGCCGGTGTAGACCGCGAAATCTCCCTGGGAGACATCTTCCGGAAAAGGGTGTCGCAGCGAAGCTTAGCGCTTTTCTGCCGGCAGTTTGCAGCGATGATTGCGGCAGGACTGCCGGTCTTCCAGGCGCTGAACATCCTGGCGCTTCAGGCGGAGAACCCTTACTTCGGACAAATCCTCGGGAAGGTTGTTGAACACGTCGAAGGAGGGATGAGCCTGGCCGAGGCTTTCAGCCTTTTTCCGCAAGTATTCCCGCCTGTTTTTACCAATATGATCGAGGCCGGCGAGGTGAGCGGCACCTTGGAGGAGGTGCTCGGGCGCCTGGCGCTGCACTTCGAGAAGGAACACGAGATCAGGGAAAAGGTCCGCTCGGCGCTTGCATATCCCGCGATAATCTTGATGGTTGCGATTATAGCGGTGGCTGTCTTAGTGACCTTTGTCGTTCCCACCTTTGCACGCATCCTCAGCGATTTGAATGTACCTTTGCCTTTACCCACGCGGGTGCTCTTGGCAACGAGCGGATTCGTGAAGCAGTTCTGGTATTTAGTGCTTGCGGCGCTGGTGTTCGGCATCACGGGGCTCAGGTATTTCTTCGGCGGCACGGTTCAAGGGAAAGAGATCTGGGACCGTTTTGTTTTGCGGCTTCCCGTTATCGGGATGCTGGTACGCAAGGTGATCATCGCCCGGTTTGCCCGGACGCTCGCCGCGATGGTCAAAAGCGGCGTCCCGATCCTGACCGCGCTGGAGGTGGTCGAGAGGGCCACCGGCAACACGGTCATCGCCCGGGCGATTAGAGAAACGAGGGAAAATGTGAGCGAAGGGGGGGCGATAGCGGGGCTCCTCGAAAAAAGCGGCGTTTTCCCGCTGATGGTGACCCGGATGATCGCCGTCGGGGAGGAGACCGGCACCCTGGAGGAGCTCCTCGAAAAAGTGGCCGCCTTTTACGACCAGGACGTGTCGGCGGCGATAGAAAGGCTTGTTCCCACAATCGAGCCGGTTTTGATATTGGGGCTCGCTTTTGTTGTCGGCTCGATTATCCTCTCAATCCTTCTACCGCTTTTTTCGATCTACGGTCGGATGTAGGAAAACGGTTCGAAGTTAGGCTAAAGGGGATGGACCTCTGGGGTCCGTTCAACGTTCAACGTTCAAGGTTGGGGCTGTGGGGATGGTATTTGGGGTCCGTTCGACATTCGACGTTAAGGCGCAGACGGATAAGCTTAAGGCTGCGTTCTGCGTTAAAGCTTAGACGGATAGGCTTAAAGGTCCGTTCGAGGTTCGAAGTTGGGCTTAAGGTGATGGGCCTCCGCGGTCAGTTCGAAGTTCAAAGTTCAAAGTTCAAGGTTGGGGGTTCTGAGTTTGCGGTTGCCGGGGGGGTGGTACCTCACACGGGGTTGTTTAAGGTGTGTTAGGAGTACTTGAAAATTTTTCAGGGAGGATGTTAAGCGTGTTTTTAGGGTTGGTGAGGCGGCTGGGCCGCAGAGTAAAAGACGAGCGCGGTTTAACGCTGATTGAGCTGGTAGCGGTTGTGGTTATCCTCGGTGTCGTAGCGGTGCTGTTGATTCCGCGGGTTCTCGGCCGGGCGGATACGGCGAAAGAGAACGCGGCACTGTCGGATATCCGGGCGATGAAGAGCGTGATCGAGATCTACTATTCGGAGCATGGTGAGCTGCCGGATAGCGGCAATATTGATGACGTGATGAAGGAAAACGGAGTAGATTGGGATAACGTTAAAGATCCGTGGGATAACGGGTACGGGTATAAGAAGAAGGATGATGATAGTTACACGATAGCCTCTAAGGGCAAACGTGGTGCGGCAAATGACGACGAAAATGACGACATCTACGCCACAGATAAGCTTTCGCCCACGACAGGGAAATGCGGCGTGAATAGTGGAGACGCGACTGCTACCTCTGGAGGCGACACCTGGTAAGAAAATCAGGTAGCCCTGCCGTAGCGTTTCAAATCCTGCAGTAGATATAAGTTGCCTGATCCGGCGAGCAGACGGCCTCACTGCGGGGGGCGGATATATAAAAAAATAATCACACTCGGGTTTGACACTTCTGGGCGAAATTTAGTGCCACGAGTTCTTGGAGGGCTTGATACAACCGAGGTCTTGCACTAAAATTTCAAAATCGCGGTGCCACGTCTTCCAATATATTACTTGTGTTTG
>JBFLVI010000011.1:0-58221 GCA_040758635.1 Bacillota bacterium
GTCGTTTTTGTGGTATGCTGACATTGGCGGTCCCTCCTTTAATTGGTTTTTCTCCTTAACCCCATTTATACCAGATGGGGTTCAGGGACCGCCACCTCAATTTCTACGAAATTCGGGACATCCTCAAAAGGGTCGGT
The DNA here is from genome assembly GCA_040758635.1 of Bacillota bacterium. Classification (GTDB taxonomy): domain Bacteria; phylum Bacillota; class Desulfotomaculia; order Desulfotomaculales; family Ammonificaceae; genus Yes71-27. The sequence continues at coordinate 138 of JBFLVI010000011.1, forward strand.
TCTAAGCTTAGTATTAAACCAGTCAACAGCGCCGCTGATAGTGAAACAGTGGGGGAAGGTCGCGTCCACCAGCTTCCCGGACTTACGGGTAGGCCAGCCGCGCTTTGCCATAAATTCGAGGTACATCGTTTTGATTTGAATCGCGTCCAAGGTATAACCTCCAGAATCAAAATCTGATAGCGCTCGTCTTTTAATTCTCAATCCAGGTAACTCCGCTTACTCGCGTTCAGGATCGGTTATCCCCACGCCGGGGCCGGTGGGGCTGCTGGATATACCCTGTTTTCTTAACGACCGGGGGCGTCTTTTGATCTCTTTATAGTCCCATTTTGGCCAGGAGGCGCCGACCGTTACGGAAGACGACAGCCTCCAGTTCGTCCGTGCTGAGGCCCACTTTATTCAAGCGGGCGACCTCCCACCCCGGATCGCGAAACGGGTAGTCGCTGCCCATCAAGATCCTGTCGCTTCCGTGCTCCCTGACCATCCGCACGAACTTGTCATCCGGCAAGAAGTCCAGGGTGCTGGAAGTGTCGAAAAACACGTCCTTGCCGGCTAGCGTCTCCATCGCTCGGTCCCGCATCTGGTACCCTCCCATGTGCGCGGCGATGACGGTCAACCCGGGAAGCAGGTCCAGTACCCGGGAGAGCTGTTCCGGAGTGGCGTAATGGGTTTTCCCCGGAGCATCGTCGTCACCCACGTGAACCAGGAGCACGAAGCCGGGAATCAGGCGCTCATAGAGGGCCAGGGCGCACTCCTCGTCAAGGTTGAAACACTGGAAATCAGGGTGAAGCTTGATCCCCTTGATACCGGCCGCTTTTAACCGGGCCAGCTCGGCATCAAGGTCCCGGTCCTCTCCGTACGGATGAAGCGTCCCAAAAGGGACCAGCCCGTCTCCCCGGTTCGCCAGCGCCCAGTCGTTGGCTGCGGCTACCTGATCGGGTCTGGTGGCGGCGGTACTGAAGACCGCGGCCTGTACGTCCGCCATCCGGGCTAATTCCAGGTACTCCTCTTTAAGGCCCCGGTAGTTTACCGGAATGCCGTAGTGCACGGTCAAGTGCTCAATAACCTTGAGGGCAATAGTTTCCGGGAAAAAATGCACGTGGAAGTCAACGGGGCGCATAACCCACCTCAACCGGTATTAAACTCTACTGCTTGTTATCTTACCGCCGGGGCCGGGCAGGGTCCCACCGCCCGGCTTTTCCCCAGCCTTTCAGAGTCTATACAATTCCCGGTTTCCCTTGTGACATAGTGAATGCCCGCTTCCTCCACCGGCTTGACGGGGAGGCAATTCAATGCTCTCCGCTGGTTCCGCTCTATCTACCTTCCCTCAGCCCAGGAGCAGTTCGTAGATGCGGGCCCGCCCGGCGCTCTCCTTGATCGAGTTGACCGTAGTCTCCGGGTAGGGTTGCAGGCCGGTGACGCCGATGTAGCCCCTCCACAGGCCAAAGAGCTTCTCGCGCTCGGCGCCGACCACTACATCCTCCCAGCGGCGCCCGAAAACCGCTTCAAACTCAGCGCTCACCCCTGCAAGGTCTTTCGTTTCCGGAACGTCTTTCCAGACGCCCGCAACTCTCCCCGCCGCTACCACTACTCCGGGCGCAGCCACCGCAGGTGTACAGAAATAAAAGAAAAAGGCCTCCCCGGTGTGCGCCCGGTGAAAGTAAACACGTTCGAGCGCCTCCAGGTCGCGCACCCCGAAGACCGCCAGCCCGTGGGTCCGGGCAGTTGCATACGCCCCGTTTAAATCTTCGGCCGAAACTGTACCGATGAGTATCGCCACCCCATACCCTCCCGAAAAATAAGTATTCTTTCCGCCGGGGTTGCCGCAGGTGGCATAGGCTACTCTTAAACCAAGATGCCCTGCTTCCCGGCCGGGCAAAACCGCCGGCGCCCTACCGGTTCACAGTCCCGCCAACTTCCGGCCGGCGGCTACAGTCCCAGCAAACCCCGCAACTCCGAAACCGTTCCCGCGAACGGCACGCCGATTTCCCGGCACGCCCCGGCGGTGTCGTATTTGCCGCTGCCGCGAAAGCCGATCACGCGCACAGGAGAGCCCGCCACGGCTTGCAGGTTTTGCGGCTTGTCGTCCACGAACGCCACGGCGGAAAGGTCGCCGATCCCGCACTCCCCGGCGAACTCCGTTACGCACTCTAACTTGCTTCTGTCCCGGGCGGAATAAATCTTCCTGAAGCAGCGGCGCAGCTCCTCGCCCAGGTGCTCCGCCACGGTTTCCTCCCCGTACCTGCTCACTACGGCAAGCAGCCGCCCGCGGGCGTGCAATTCCCTGATAAGTTCCCCGATGCCCGGTATGGGCCTCTTGTCCCGGTGGTCCACGATCACACCGCTGAAATCAAAACAGACCGCCAGGAGCCCGCCCCTTTCCACCGGAACCACCACCCCCGGAAAGATTCTCGGATGCCGAGCGCCTGGACTTTCCTCCCCGAATTCTAACCGCACGGCCCCAAAATAATTCTCCGGAAGGAAGCGATTTCCTCCTTAAAGTCAAACGAACAGGGTCCAAACAGACGCGCTACGGGCGGCGCGCCGGCATTTCCCGGAACAACCGCGCGTTCTGTACCGCCTGGCCGCGCGAGTCGTTGTTGAAGACGGTGACCCCGCGCCTCCCGAAGCGGTATACTAAGTTTGAACCGCCCGCTTTAGGGTATGTCTGTTTGTAACTCTTCCAGATCAAAGAAACTGGCAGGGGAGGCTGAAACCGCGTGAAAACGGCGGTCATCACCGGAGGGTCGAGGGGCATCGGCCGGGCCATCGCCTTTGAGCTGCTGCACCGGGGGATCACCCGCCTGGCCATCACCGCCAGGACGGCAGAAAAGCTGTCCGAGGCGAAGGAAGCCCTGGCGGCGGCCGGGGCCGAGGTGCTGGCTTTCCAGGCGGACGTGCGGGACCGTGAAACGATGGCGGCCGTGGTCGGGCAAACCATAAACGCCTTCGGCCGGATTGATGCCTGGGTCAACAACGCCGGGGTGGCCCGGCGGAAGCTGTTCCTCGAGACGAGCCCCGCGGAATGGGAAGAGATTATTGACGTCAACCTGAAGGGCGTTCTTGTCTGCACCGCCGCGGTCCTGCCCCATATGGTCGCAAACGGAAAGGGCGTCATTGTTAACATCGCTTCCGGCGCCGGAAAGGTGGGCTTCCCGGAGCTTTCCGTTTACTGCGCCTCCAAGTTCGGGGTGGTGGGCTTTACCGAGTCCCTCGCCAGAGAAGTGGGCGGCTCCGGCGTCAAGGTCTACGCCGTCTGCCCCGGGAGTACCGATACCAGGATGTACCGCTCCCTCTACCCGGAAAGGGAACCGGCGGCCAAACCGGAGGAGGTGGCGCGGGTGGTGGGCCGGCTGGTTGCCGGCAGGCTGGCGGCGCCGCCGGGCCGCTGCGTCGAGGTTTACTGAGTCACGGCGGTTTCAAGCAACGCGCTCCGCGGCAGACTGAATCGCGGAGGCGCTGAAGGTCTTCCCGGAACTGCAGCGAGGTCCCTGGCGGAGGAGCGGTACAGAACCCTTTTCGGCTTCTGCGTCCGGCCGGCCGGAGGGAACCCCTGCAACTTCTCCCGGAAAACCGGGTGGTTCAACCCGCGTTATCCGGCCGGAAGCTCACGATGTACTCCAGGATGGTCTTCGAACCGTCCTCCGGATGGTGCAGCAGCGAAACCACGCCGTAGAAAAACTTGGTGGGAGAAGGTACCGGGCGGTCCTCTCCCACCGGTAGAGGAGGTCAAGAAGGCAGTGGGGGGAGCTGGGATCAGGTATACGGTTGTAAAGTTTTTTTCTCCCGCGATCAGGGCGCCCGTTCGAACGATCGCCGGGGGGCGTAGCGCCCCGATCGGGGAGAGTTACCTTATTATGGTAACAGTACATTTTACTCCCAGGAGGCAAAAAGTGTGCTTCCAGACAGAGCCGGGTTCATGCCAAAACCTTTTCGAATTCGTGCGCCCGCTCCGTCCCGGCCAGAGCCAGAATCTTGTCCCCGGCAGCGAGTACCGTCTCGCCCGACGGAATCATAACCCGGCCCTCCCGGAGCACCGCGACAATCAAAACCCCTCTGGGGATGTTCAGTTCTGCCAGGCGCTTCCCGACGGCGCCGGAGGCGGCGGAAAGCTCTTCCTCCACCAGGGAAACCTGGCCGCCTTCCAGCTTCAGCAGGGTGACGAGTTCCCCGAGGCTGAGCTCCTCCTGCAGCATCTGCGCGATGATCCGCGCCCCCGTCACCGCGAAATCCACGCCGCGCGCCCGCGTGAAAAGCCACTCGTTCTTCAGGTTGTTCACGGTAGCGATCACCCGCCCCACGCCGAACTGACGCCGCGCCAGCAGGGCGACACTCAGGTTGTCCACGTCGCTCCCCGTGGCAGCCACCACCACCTGGGCGCGGGTAACACCGGCGTCTTTCAGCACGCGGGGGTCGGTGCCGTCGCCGTAAACCGTTTTCACCGCAGGCAACTCCTTAAATTTTTCCAAAGCACCGGCATCCCGGTCAATGACCACCACCTCCTCCGCGTCGTTAACCAGGGCATAAGCGAGGTTGAACCCCACCTTGCCGCCGCCGACAATCAGCACGTACACCGGCTTCCCCCCTAATCGAGCAGACTTTCGAATTTGGGCGCGGCAAATTCCGCGACCGCCACCTGAACCAGATCGTGTTCCGCAAAGGCCGTTCCCATCAACGGGATGGAAGCCTTCCCGTTGCGGACCAGGGAAACCACACTGATCTCCCCGGGCACGGCCAGATCCCGGACCATCCGCCCCACCAGGCGGGGCGGCACCTCGAACTCGATCACCTTCACCTCGCCGTTTCCCGAGGTGAAGAGGGTGGTCAGCCGCTCGTGTGCCAGGAGTTCGTGAACCCGGTAGGCGCCCCAGGTCGTGGGGGCGATCACGGGAACGCCCAGGTGCCGGTATATTTCGGCCCGTACGGGGTCGATGATCCGCGCCACAACCTTGGCGACGAAAAACTCCTCCCGGGCCAGCGACGCCACCACAAAGTTGGTGTTATCGTCGTTGGTCACCGCGGCCAGGCCGTCGGCCCGCGTCACCCCCGCCTCCAGGAGCGCTGCCCGGTCAAACCCCAAACCCTCGACCTTCTTCCCCGGAAAACGCGGGCGGAGCCGGCGGAAGGCCAGCGGGTCCGGGTCGATCACCGCCACGGAAATCCGCTCGCGCGCCAGCGTCCCGGCGAGCTGGGCCCCCAGGGTTCCACAACCGACGATGATGACGTGCACAGGCAAACCTCCTTCCCACAAAACCGCGCCTTCGCGCCGGCTGCACACCGGCTCCTGACAAACCGCCAGGGCGCTCAAGAACCGCAGCCGCCGTCCGCCCTTTGCTCCTTCCTCCGGCGGACCGCGAACTTCCGCAGTTCCTCCGCCGCCAGGATCGTGGCCCCGAAAACGAAGAGCAAGGCCCAATCCACGAGCCGCAGGGGCGCCGTGTTAAACAACCGCTGGAAAAACGGGACGTAGCTGATCGCGGCCATGATAGCCAGCCCAACCGCCTCGCCCACGATCAGAAAGCGGTTGGAAAAAATGCCGACCCGGAAAACCGAACTGTTTTCGGTGCGGACCGCAAAGGCATTGAAGACCTGGGAAACGACCACCGCCGCCTGGCTCATGGTGATCGCCTGCCGGTAGAGCGGATCGCCCGCCGGCAGCGGCGTTCCCCAGCGCCAGCCCCCGTCGAGCAAGACGAAGAGGAAGCCCGCCGTCACCCAGGCCCCCTGAATCCCTCCGAGAAAGAGGATGCGCTTTACCAGCGCCCGGTCAAAAAGGCGGCTTTCACGGGACCGGGGCGGCTGCTGCATCAGGCCGGGTTCCGGTCTTTCAATCCCGAGGGCCAGGGCGGGCAGGACGTCGGATCCCAGGTCAATGGCCAGGATCTGCAGGGCGGTGAGCGGAATCAGGTGGACGCCGGCAACGGTGGCGAAGAGGAACGGCAGCAACTCGCCCATGTTGTGGGAAAAGAGGTAGAGGATGAACTTCCTGATGTTGGCGTAAACGGCCCGCCCCTGTTCGATCGCCTGCACGATGGAGGCAAAGCTGTCGTCCAACAGGATCATCACGGCCGCCTCGCGAGCGACGTCGGTACCGGTCCGGCCCATGGCAATGCCGATGTCGGCGCGCTTCAGGGCCGGTCCGTCGTTGACGCCGTCCCCGGTTACGGCCACAATCCGGCCCAGCTCCTGCAGGGCCGCGACGACCCGCATCTTGTACTCGGGCGTCACGCGGGCGAAAACGAGCGGCTCCTCCCGCGCCAGCAGCCCACGCAGCTCGTCCGCGTCCATGCCGGCGAGTTCCGCTCCCGTCAAGATGCGCGCCCGGGCGCCGCCCGTGATCGAGATTCTGGACGCAATCGCCTCGGCGGTCAAACCGTAGTCCCCGGTGATCATGATCAACCGGATCCCGGCGCCCTTGGCGCTCCGCACCGCCGCCGCCACCTCGGGCCGGGGCGGGTCCTGCATCCCGGCAAGGCCCAGGAAAACCAGCTCCCTTTCCACCTCTTCCGCCCGGTAGCCGCCGGGCTCCGGCGGCAACTCCCGGTAGGCGAAGGCCAGCACCCGCAACCCCTCCCGCGACATCCGGTCGTTCTGGTGCAAGACTTCGCTTCTCTCCTCTTCGCCCAGCGGGTAAACGGCGCCGTCCCTGAGCACACCCGTGCAAAGGGCGACGACCTCCCGGGGAGCGCCCTTCACGTAAGCCGCCACCCGGCCGTTCCGGCGGTGTAGCGAGCTCATCCGCTTCCGGCGCGAGTCAAAAGGCAACAGATAAACGCGGGGCTCTTTGCGCAGCTTCTCCTCCCACGCGAAACCGGCCTTCCTGGCCAGAACCAGCAGCGCCCCTTCGGTCGGGTCCCCCAGGACGCTCCAGACCGGGTTTTCTTCCCCCGGCGGCAGGAGGCGCGCGGTGTTGCAAAAAGCCGCCGCCCGCAGGAAAAAATCCCACTGTCGCTTCTCCGCCGGCCCCAAGGGCGCTCCTTCTCCCCCGGCAGCCCCATCACGAGCTGCGCGCAGTTCCCCCGCCGGCTCGTAACCGGCCCCGGAGACGAGAACCCGTTCACCGGGCCGCCAGACCTCCCTGACGGTCATTTCCCCTTTGGTGAGCGTTCCCGTCTTGTCGGTGCAGATGACGTTCGCCGAGCCCAGGGCTTCCACCGCGGAAAGCCTCTTGATAAGCGCGTTGCGCCTGGCCATGCGCTGAACGCCTACCGCCAGCGACACCGAAAGTGTCGCCGGCAGACCCTCGGGAACCATGGCAACCATCACTCCCAGGGCAAAAAGGAACCCCTCGATCCAGCCCAAGCCCAACAGCTTTCCCAGGCCGAAAAAGGTGACCCCGATCACGAGCGCCGCCCGGGCTACCAGCCGCGCCATGTTGCGGACCTGTTTCTGCAGCGGGCTCGGTACGTCGGGCACCCCGGCCGTCAACTGAAAAATTTTGCCGAACTGGGTCCGCTCCCCCGTCGCGAACACGACGGCGATTCCGGAGCCGGCAGCGACGGACGTCCCCATGAAAATTAGGTTGGGATACTCGATCCAGCTCAGCCCCTCTTCGAAAACCGCCGCCGCTGTTTTCGGCTGCGGGTCCGCCTCCCCCGTCAGGTTGGTGTTGTTCGTGGAAAGCTCAAAGGCCTGCACCAGGCGGGCGTCCGCCGGAATGTTGTCGCCCTCCTCGAGCACGAGAACGTCGCCCGGAACCAGCTCCGCCACGTCGAGCTCCACCTCCCGGCCGCCCCGGTACACCTTCGCCTTTACCGGAACCAGCTTGTTCAAAACCTCGGTCGCCCGTTCGGCCCGGAATTCCTGCACGAAACCCACCAGGGCGTTAAGAATCACCACGCCCAGGATGGCCAGCGAAAGGTTCCGGTCCCCGGGATTCCCTCCGAGCAGGTAGACGGTAAAGGTGATCCCCGAAGCCACCAGGAGCAGAACGGCGAAAAGGTCGATGAACTGGAGGAGGAAGCGCGCCAAGAGCGAACGCCGCCGCGCCCGGTGCACCCGGTTCCAGCCGTATCTCGCCCGCCGGTCCGCGACTGCGGCCTCCTCCAGGCCCCGGGAGGATGTTCCCAGGAAGTCGTAGACCTCCAGGGGGCCCAACCGGGGGATTTCCGTCAAGTCTTCAGGCAGCAGCCTGTTGTCCGACAAAGCCGGTCCCTCTCCCAACGGTGCTCGAGCATGCGCCTATCGCGCCAGGAACTTGTTTTGCGGCAACCATTGGAAGTTTTCCCCGGCCTCCCGGCGAAAATTCATCTGCCACAGGCAAATAACCGCAAGCGGTCGTGGAAAGACGGGGTTCGGCGGACAGTGTGCCGGAATTACCGAAAAAAACAACCCTGCTCCAGGAGAAGCAGGGTTGGCGCTCTGGGTGCGGTTTTTCACCGCAGCCGGCGGCTGGCCGGCAAGGTTTCCTAAGGAGACCGCTGCAAAACTTCGCCTGGCTATTTCAGAAGTCAGAAGCCAGAAGTCGGAAGTCAGGAAATTCAAGGGAAATTTGCATAGCGAATTTCTGCGAAGATTCCGACCTCTGACATCCTGCATCCGACATCTGTTTTCGCCATGCTCGTTTTTCGCGGCCTCCAGGCTTTCTGCCAAAGTTTGCCATCTGTGAGTAGATAGGGCCTGCTTTCAAGAGAGTTTTGCAACACTCTCCTAAAACCTGAAGCCCGGCAAGAAAACCACGAACGCAAGGAGAATTAGCAGCAAGATAAGCCAGATGGATGTAGTTCCGTCGTAATGCGGCATGCTTTATCCCTCCCTTTCCGGTTCCGGTACTTTTATTTACCAAATATATTCTGTAAAGCCAGAAAGTGTGAGAAAAGGATTTCCGGACAATACAAGGCACAAATCTCTTTGGGTGATAACATATATTACCATAAAAAATAAGGAGGGGGGTCCCGAAATGCCACACGTTAACGACTACTCCGGCCGCACCAGTCTTGACCTCCGCCACCGCCGCGATTAAAAATCCGCTTCCTGATCGTAGTAGCGCCACCAGGTGTACCAGTCGTTTCGCATCTCGATGAAATACCGGTCAATGGGGTGCATCCCGATCTCGCAACCGGAAAGTTCCTGGATGAACCGGTTGCCGCCGATGTGGTCGCAGTACCGTCCGCAATCTTCTGAATCACGCGCAACTCTCTCCGCCGCATTCGAAAGCGATTTTCTTTCGCGTCCCCTAACCGCGGGAAGTTGAGTTTCTCTTAATGTAGGCCACCCCGTGAAACAAGGCGATCAACTGGCCCTCGCCGTCCTCCACGGTGACCCGGAAGTGGGTCAACCGGCCGCTACGCGACTCTTCCACCGCCCGTGCGGTCAACACCGATCCGGTGCCCGTGGCCCGGACGTAGCTGATATTGGCGTGGATGGCCAGGGCGGTTTCGCCGTAAGCGTTGCTTGCGGCGCCAAAAACCGTGTCCGCCAGGGTGAACACGACCCCGCCGTGGGTGACACCGGCGAAGTTCAGCATGTTTTCCTGGACGGTCAGGGTAGCCTCCGCGTAGCCGGGCGCCACGCGCCCGAAACGGATACCGAGGGCCTTCGGGAAAAAATCTTTCTCGATCAGGCCGCGGATGTAACGGTCGGTATCCTGAGGGAGCGGTGTCTTCTCCTTTGACATAACGTGTAACTATTTTCGCGGTTGCCGACCGAAATCCTCCCGCCTGTATATAAATCATTGTCGGCCGCGGTGCTTTCGATTGACAGCTTTTTTCCATATAATTTTCGCAAACCGCTTGAATACTTTCACCAAATATGATAAAGTAGCTTTGTGCCTACGCCGACGCTGGCTTGAGACCACGGGAAATTTTCAGGTCCACGCTGAAACCTCCGCTCTTAAGCCGCCCCGAGTAGGAAAGAATCAAAAGAAAAAGGAGGTTTTAGCGATGTACCAGGATAAGACCTTGACCTGTCGCGAATGCGGGAGCGAATTTTCGTTTACGGCCAGCGAGCAAGAATTCTACGCTTCCAAGGGCTTTGAAAACGAACCCTTGCGTTGCCCCGACTGCCGTGCCGCCCGCAAAGCGCAGCGAAACAGCTACGGGCGCCAACCGCGGGAAATGCATACCGTCACCTGTGCCAGGTGCGGCAAACCGGCAGAAATCCCGTTTCGCCCGGTAAGCAGCAGGCCGGTTTATTGCAAGGATTGCTACCAGCCCGCTAAATCGCGCTGGTAACCGTTCGAAACCGGAAAAGCGGGAAGATCAAAACCGATCAATCCCGCTTTTTTATTTTCCCGGACGCAGGGGCCGCCCCGCAGGGCTACTGCTCCCGGGCGTTCTATTTTACCACCGGGTATGATACGCCAGTGCTTTGGCGATCAACGCAGCCATTTCGCCCCGTGTAGCCGTTGACAGGGGGCGGAAACACCCGCCGGCACCCTGTACCAGCCCGGCACGGGCCGCCCGTCGCACCGCAGGCAAAGCCCAGCCCGGAATCCTGTGCTCGTCCTCAAACTCCGGGCTTTGGCCTTCTTCAAGCCCGAGCGCCCGGTCAATCAGCACGGCCATCTCCGCCCTGGTGATCGGTTTATCCGGCCGGAACCACCCGCCGGGGTAACCCGTTATAATTCCCCGTGCTACCGCCGCCTTGATTCCGCCCGCCGCCCAGGAGGGAATTGCGTCGCGGAAGGGCAGCGCGGCATCCCCGGGTTCGTGCCAGCCGAAGGCGTTGGCCAGGATCACGGCGAATTGCGCCCGCGTCACGGCCGCATCGGGCTTGAAGGTGCCGTCAGGGAACCCGTGCACGGTTCCGCGGACGCCCAGCCGGATCACTGCCTCCCTTGACCAGTGGCCGGTCACGTCGACCGGCTCGATATACTCCTCCTCACGCAGCGCCACGACGACCTCGCCGAACCTCTCCACCCGGCCGAGCACCGGTCCGCTGCCCTCACCCGTGGTCGGCTGCGGCACCCACAGACCGTCGGACCGCCGGCAAAGAAGAACCACCCGCCCAGCGTCCCGGCCGTCCGGCAACCAGCGCAAAAGACAGCCCTTCCCGGGCGCCGGCGCTTGATAAGGCCGGAGAGACAGGCCGTCCAGAAATCTGTAACCTACCGGCAGGTCGGCGGGTTCCGCAAGGCTTTCCACGCCGACCGCAGCACGCGTGGCAAACGTACCGGGCAAAACCCGGATCGCAAACCTTCCCTCTGTGCCCTCCGTTCCTTCCGGGCCGGCCCAGAGGAACTTCTGGCCCGGCGGGGCGACTTCCACCGGCACCGAAACCTCCAGGCCGCCGAAGCGGGCAACCACCGTCCCCGCCGCGACTTTTTCCCCGGCGTAGAAGACGCCGTCCCGGATCTCACCGGCCTCCCCCTGGACCGTCCAGTTTACATAACGTGGCGCCAGGGGCCAGGTGCGGCCGTCTTTCCCGCGCACCTGGGCGATCAGCTTCACCTGCCCGCCGGGAGGCAGCGCAATAAGTGCAGGTGCAACTTCGAGCGCGGCCAGGTCTTCGGCCCCAAGCGCCCGGAGCGTGAGCCGCCCGGTAACCCCGCCCGTCTTGGCCGTAATCACGATCGTGCCGCCGCTGCGGGCGGTGAAGACGTTTCCTTCAAAGGTACCGGAACCCTGCTCCACGCTCCAGACCACCTGTCCGGCGTCAATCGCGTACGGGTTGAAATACGTGTCGTAAGCACCCGCCCGGTAGGCATAGGGCAGCCCGGCCAGAATCTCCGCCGGCCCCCGCACCACCAGGCCCGCCAGCGGCCCCTTCGGAGCAGTGCTGAAAACGCCCAGGGCGTTTGGAACCCGCCGCTCGGCCCCTTTGGCCGGCGTGTTCACCAGCACCGGTTGAAACTCTCCCAGCGGGCGGGCCACCAGGCTGGTGGAACCGCCGCCGTCCAGATTCAGGGCCCGCCAGGCGCCCAGCCGCTGCACCAAAAAGTCGGCCAGCTCTTCCTGGGTCATCCCCCGGCTCGCAGCGCTCTGTTCAACACCGACCAGGTACAGCGTGTCCCCCGCACGCGAAACGGCTGCGGCCGAACGGGCGGTCCGCCCCTTAATGTTCTGGCTGAAGGGTTCCACCCGCCGGCCTTCAGCCACTAACAGGGCCTGCCCGCCTACCGCGGACTGGATCTCTTCCTCTCCGTAGGGTTCGATCCGGTAGCGCACCGTCACCGGGTCACCGACCTGAAAATTGTCGAGCAGAAAGGCGGCCGCCACCCCTTGCGCCCGCAAAACGCAACCGTCGGGCGGGATGGCAACCCCGGGCTGGTTGACGCGGATTTCCTGCACCGTCCCCCCCGTTACCACAAACTCCACTACGTTCGGCGCTTCGGGCGCCGCTCCGCGGCTGGTTGGCCCCCAGGCCGGCGTATACATCTGGATGGCATCAACATCCGAATTCACCGGCTTTCCATCCGTCACCGCCTGGTAGGCCGGCTTGTTAACCCCGCCGAGCGGGTAAAAGGACAGGCCGTTGGGGGCAACCACCTCGCCGGAAAAACGGAAAAGGTCAATTACAGGCCGGAGATCACCCAAGAGTGCAAAGGAATAATAATCGCCGCGCAACATCGGGCTCGTCAGCAATTCCCGGTCCCGGACGGTCATCCCCAGCGGGTGCTTCCCTTCCGACAGGTGAAAGAAATCGCCGTTGATTGCGGCCACTGCCCCGGCCCGCTGGGCCATTTCCCGGACGGTGAGGGTGCTGCCGAAGCTCTCGTTGTCTGCACCGATCAAGGTTTCCAGCCGTACGTAAGGATGGCGCAGGCTCACGACCAGGACGTGGACCCGCACCGGCCCGTCCGCGGTCTCCAGACGGTACCCTTTCAGGGTAACCCCTGCGGCAACCGGCTCCTCGGAGACCTCCTCCGCCGGCACCGTGCCGGCCCGGACCGGCCCGGGCCCGGAGAAAAAGAAAACAGCGGCGAGGATGAAAATGAGCAATGCCTGCGCCCGCTTGACGGCGGTAAATTTCAAGCGCCCGCTCCCCTTCCTTCACGAAGCCTGGACAACCGTTTGTTGTATGTTACCATGCCGCCGGTATTTAGTCTGGTTTACAAATCGGCCCTTTAAGCCCGTTTTTCGCCGTGGTGCGTTTTGACCCGGCCTTCTCCCGGCCGCCCGGAAAGTTTGGCGCGCTGTTTTCTTATAGCCTTAGATTACCATTTCAGGGATTAACCGGATAAAGGGGCGCTTCCGGATAGGCCCCGCCGCCGTGCCGGCGCGGCGCAGGTAACCGGCAGCGGGCCACGCCGGCAGCCCGCCCGGATGTTCTGAGGGCTGCTGCCTCCTGGCCCCAAAATCACAATTTGATTTTAAGTTCAAGGGAAAAACTCTGGATAAGGGGTTAACGGTCTTTCGCGCCGGAATCTTCTTCACTCACGGCGTGGAGGAGATACTCCGCCAAGGCGTACCGCCACATAACCGCCGCCGTCCGGAGTATTTCTTCCGCACCCTCGGTCTCCCCGGCAGCGGTTGGTACCGCGGCGGTCTCGCCTCCCGGCGAGACCCCTTCCACTCCGGGCGGGTCCGGCTGCAGTTCCGCCGCTTTAGCCGCGCCCCCGCTTAGGTCCAGGACTTTGCGGACGTAGGCCCGGGTTTCGGGGTAAGGGGGGATCCCGCCGTACCGCGCCACCGCTCCCGGACCGGCGTTGTAAGCCGCCAGCGCAAGGGCCTCGCTGCCGCCGAACCGTTCCAGCAGGGAGCGCAGGTAGGCCGCACCGCCGAAGATGTTCTGGACCGGGTCGAACGGGTCGCGTACGCCCAGCGCCTGCGCCGTCGCCGGCATCAACTGCATCACTCCCTGGGCGCCCGCCCGTGACACCGCCCGGGGATTAAAACCGGACTCGGCCTGCACCACCGCCCGGAGGAGCTCCAGGCGCAGCCCGAAACGCGCCGCGGCCGCCTTCAACACCGGTTCCAGTGCGGCAGCGCCGCCCTTCCGGGCCGCCGCCAGTGCCGCCTCAAACCCACCGGTTTTCGGCGACACCCCCGTCTTCGCGCCCGCTCCCCCAGCTTCAGGCTGCCAACCGACTCGCACCGGCTCACCCCCCAAACCCTCTACTCTTTTTTTTCGGCCCCCGGCGACACCGGGTTTAGCCCCAACTTCCTTCGCCGCACTCCGGTATGCCCGGCCGGGCCTCTGAACTCGTCTGTTCGTCGCCCAGGACTTTTCCCCTCGTGACAGGAAAAAAGCTTCCGGCTAAAATTTAAAGGGAACCTTTCAGTTCGGTATTCAGATTTAAATCCGGTCGAATCACTAAACCCAAGTCTAAAGGAGGTTTATGTCGGCATGAAAGCTGCGGTAACAATAAAGGAAGCCACCGCCCACTTCGCCGCCAACCGCGAAACCATTCCGGTCCACCGCATGCCGCGGGGCGACTACGCCTTCGAGGTGGCCCCGGAAAACCACCTTTATCTCGTCGTCGAGGCCAAAGGCAGCGGGATTTTCCTCGCCCGCCTGGGGCCCAAACTGATGAAGCTCCGGCCGCTGAGCGAAGAGGAACAACAAGCGGCACGGGCTTTTGCTCAAAAACGACTTGAGGAGGCCGGCCTCCTCCAAAATTAGCGTTGGCTGCGAGTTGTTGCCTTTTTTTGAGAAACCAGTTATAATATAGGCAGAAAAAGATCTGCTGAATCCAGGGAGGTGGTACTATGCCGTACATGTTACCGTGGGACCCGTGGCGCGAATTACGCGAAGTGCGCGACGCGATGGAGAAGGCATTCAGCAAGCTCCCGAAGCTCTTTGACCGCGAGCAGTTCGGGACTTGGATGCCGGCGGTGGACGTCTACGAAAAGGACGATGAGGTAATCGTTAAGGCGGATCTCCCTGGGGTAGACAAGAAAAACGTCCGGATACTGGTTTCCAACGAGGAGGTTACCATCCAGGGAGAAACCAGGCGGGAAGAGGAAGTGAAAGAGAAGAACTTCTACCGGAGCGAGCGGGTGTACGGCAGCTTCTCCCGCACCATCCCGCTGCCGGTGCCGGTGGAGCGCGAAAAGGCCAAGGCGTCGTTCAAAGACGGGGTCCTGCAAATAGTCGTCCCCAAAGCAAAGGGCGCCCGGGAAGACCAGGTCGAAATCAGGCCTGAGTAAAACCGAATACAAGGGCAACACCCCGGAACCCCCGGGGTGTTCGTTTTTTTGCGCCCCCCAAATCAAAAACTACTCCCGCACCTTAAACAGCATCCTGCCCGCCGGGCGCCGCCGCCGGCGGTACGGGATCAACCGGGGCAGCCACCAGAACAGGAAATCAACCGCGCCCAGAACGGCGGCGGCGAGAAAAAACCCGCCTTTCACCTTCAGGCGCGTTTTCAGACCGGGTTTTGAGCGCCGCCCGGATTCCGGCTTCACCGTTTTCTTGCCGCCCGGACTCAAGACTACACCTCCATGATAATCGGCAGGATCATCGGCCGGCGCCGCGTCCGGTCGTAAAGGAACCGGCCTAGCACGTCCCGCACCTGCGACTTGATGCTTGACCACTCGGTTGTTCCCCGCCCGGTGCACTTTTCCAGTGCGCTGTGCACTTTTTCTTTGGCTTCTTCGAACAGTTGCTCCGCCCCGCGGACGTAAACAAAACCGCGGGAGACGATGTCCGGCCCGGCCACCACCTGCCCCGACTCCTGGTTTATCGCCAGCACTACAATCAGGATTCCGTCCTGGGCAAGCTGTTTCCGGTCACGGAGCACAATGTTGCCCACGTCGCCGACACCCAGGCCGTCCACCAGCACCCGGCCGGCGGTAACCCGGCCGGCGAAGCGGCCGCTCTTCCGGGTAAACTCCACAATCTGCCCGTTTTCCGCTACAAAAATGTTTTCGGGATTGACGCCCAGTTCCCGGGCCAGTTCCGCGTGGCGCATCAACATCCGGTATTCCCCGTGAACCGGGATGAAAAACTTGGGCCGGGTCAGGTTGAGCATCAGTTTCAGTTCCTCCTGGCTCGGGTGCCCGGAAACGTGCAGCCCGCCGACGGTTTCGTACAGCACCTCCGCGCCGCGCTTGAAAAGCTGGTCGATCACCCGCGCCACCAGCTTCTCGTTCCCCGGGATGGGGACCGCCGAAATGATGATCGTGTCGCCGGGAACAATATCCACTAACTTGTGGTCGGCCATCGCCATCCTGGTGAGCGCCGACATCGGCTCACCCTGGCTCCCCGTCGTAAGGATGACCACCTCGTGCCGCGGCAGCTGGTTGGCCTCTTCAAGCTCCACCAGGGTGCCAGGGGGGATGTGGAGGTACCCCAGCCTGTGGGCGACATCCACCACGTTCACCATGCTGCGGCCCGCGACCGCCACCTTCCGGCCGTAGCGGTGGGCCACCAGCACCGCCTGTTGAAGCCGATGGATGTTCGAGGCAAAGGTGGCGATCAGGACCCGGCCGCGCGCACGCCGGAAAGTCTCGTCGAAGCCCTCGCCGACCACCCGCTCCGACATTGTGTAACCCGGCCGCTCCACATTCGTACTGTCCGAAAGGAGGACGAGCACTCCCGCCTCCCCTAATTGCGCCAGACGGTGAAAATCGATCATTTCCCCGTCAACCGGAGTGTGGTCAACCTTGAAGTCCCCCGTATGCAAGACCACCCCGATCGGGGTGTGCAGCGCCACCGCCACCGCGTCCGGGATGCTGTGCGAAACCCGGATGAATTCGATTTTAAAGTGGCCTACTTCGACCACGTCCCGCGGGCGTACTACCCGCAGGTCAACGTCATGATCGGGCAGGTGCTCGGTGAGTTTCCCTTCCAGCAGGCCGAGGGTCAGCCGTGTCCCGTAGACCGGAACGCTCTGGAAGTAGGGAAGCACGTAAGGGAGAGCGCCGATGTGGTCCTCATGGCCGTGGGTCAAAACGATCGCCCGGATCAGGTGCTTGTGTTCGACCAGGTAACTGACGTCCGGAATCACCACGTCTATACCGAGCATTTCTTCCTCGGGAAACATCAGCCCGCAGTCGATCACCACGATTCCGTCTCCGTAACGCACCGCAAGCGAGTTTTTCCCGATTTCACCCAGTCCGCC
This sequence comes from Bacillota bacterium, assembly GCA_040758635.1. Taxonomy (GTDB): domain Bacteria; phylum Bacillota; class Desulfotomaculia; order Desulfotomaculales; family Ammonificaceae; genus Yes71-27. The sequence goes on from JBFLVI010000011.1 coordinate 17,083, forward strand.
CAGAGGAATGAGCTGGATCTTACCTTCACGCAAAAAGTTTCACCTCCCTCCTTTTTGGACTCAAACCTTTATCAATACCCTTCCCCGGCCAGAATAAGCACCATCTCCCGCAGCACTTTCGCCGCCAGGAGGGGGGCCAGCCCGCCGGGGTCGCACAACGGGTTGATTTCCACCACGTCGAATCCCACCACATCAAGCCCCCTGAGCGCGTAAACCGCCTTCAGGAGCTCGCCCGGACCGATCCCGCCCGGTTCCGGTGTTCCAACCCCCGGGGCATAAGCGGGCTCCACCACATCCACGTCCAGCGTTATGTAAACTTTTTTCCCGGTAATTTCCGGATATACCGCGGCAAGCGGCCGGTGCACCTCGTAAAGGAAAAGACGGGTGTGGTCCCGGGCAAACGTGATCTCGGCCCGGTCCGCCGAACGGACCCCGAACTGAAAGACCCGCCCCGGCCCGAGCAGTTCCACCACGCGCCGCATCACCGTGGCGTGGGAAAGCTTCACTCCCAGGTACTCGTCCCGGAGGTCGGCGTGGGCGTCGAAGTGCAGCACCACGACGTCCGGGTACCGCTGGAAAACGGCCCTGAGCACCGCAAGGGTGACCAGGTGCTCCCCCCCGACAAGAACGGGAATCTTTCCGTCGGAAAGGATTCCCGTTGCCACCCGCTCTATCTCCCGTAACGCCTCCCCGACGTCGCCCAGGGGCAGGTTGACGTCGCCCAGGTCGCAAAAAGGCACCTCCCGGATGTCCCGGTCAAGGTACAGGCTGTACTCCTCCAAGCAGCGGGAAAACTGGCGCACCGCCCGCGGTCCTTCCCGCGTACCCGGCCGGAAGCAGACCGTAGCGTCCAGCCCGGCGCCCACCAGAACCACCCGCGCCCCGGCATAATCCGCGCCCGCCCCTAAAAAGAAGCCGTCCCGGCCGATCTTAGGCAGCATCGCTAACCCCGTTCGAGCAACTCCCGTAAAAACTCCGGCAGGACAAAAGCCGCCCGGTGCATTTCCGCGTTATAGTATCTGTACTTGAGCGCAGGAACATTTTCCGGCTTCACGTCCAGCGGGTCATGTCTTTTAGAGCCCATGGTAAAACTCCACATCCCGCCCGGGTAAGAAGGGACGCAGGCCAGGTATGTCCGGGCCACCGCGAAAATATCCGCCACGTCCCGGTGAATCCTGGCGATCAGGTCGGCGTTAAAAAGCGGCGACTCGGTCTGGGCGACGAAAAGCCCGTCCGCTTTCAGCGCCTTGAAGACCATCTCGTAAAACTCGCGGCTGAAGAGTCCGACGGCCGGCCCGACCGGGTCCGTGGAATCGATGATGATCACGTCGTACTCGCCGGAACACTCCGCAACGTGCTTGATCCCGTCGGCAAAACGCAGGTCGAGCTTCGGATCGTCAAGGCGCGCGCTTAGCTCCGGAAGGTATTTCCGCGCCGCCGCCACCACCCGTTCGTCAATTTCCACCATTACTGCGCTGCCCACCCGGGGGTTGCGAACCACCTCGCGCGCCGTACCCCCGTCGCCGCCGCCGATGATCAGCACCCGCTGCGGGTCCGGGTGAGTATTCAGCGGTACGTGGGCGATCATTTCATGGTAGATATACTCGTCCCACACGGTCGTCTGGACAATCCCGTCCAGCACCAGCACCCGCCCGAACCCCGGCGTGTCCAGCACGGCAAGGTGTTGAAAGGGCGTCTTCTCCACGTGCAGGGTTTCGTTCACCCGGCAGCTCAACCGCAAGTGGTCGTTCTGGTTTTCCGTGTACCAAAGTTCCACGGCAGTCCCTCCTCCATCAGTTTAATACCAGAGCGGCACGGCCGCCAGAGCGCAGCCGGCGTGCCTGACGCGGTGCTCCACCGCAGCGGCCTTAATCTCCCGCACGACCATGCCCCGGCTGGCAAAAGCCTCGTGGATCATCTCCTCCACCTTCGCCTGGGCCTCTTCCTTCGTGCACCGCCCGGAAAACTCCATGATCACCCCGAAACTCTCCTGAGAGATCCCCACCCCGACGGCCGCTGCAATCAACTCTCCCGGGACGTCGCTGGTAATGTAACCGTAAGCCGTGGGTACGAGGGAACCGGGCGGGAAAACCAGTTCGGGATCGTATTCCGTGCCGGGAGGCAGAATGCTCGAAACCCGGATGATGTTTACGTTGCCGATGCGGGCCGCCAGTAGCGCGTTGTCAAAAGCGTTGAGCTTTGTCTTGCCCTCGGCTGCAGCAGCAGTTACAAAATACTTTTTCGGCGTCGGCAGCACGTTATCCCCTCTCGTTCCTTGCAAATTTACAACGGTGATAATTATAACGAATATGCCCGTGTAAATAAACTCTTTTTTTTAAAATTGGCTGCCCTGTTCCACAAAATCCTTTTCCAGCCAACGGAAGGAAAAGATAAATTTTACCAGAATATCTTTTTTATTGAATTTGGGGGAGACCCATGCGAAAAAAACCCAGGCTTCTCCTGATAATTGCAGCGCTTGGCTTCGTCCTGACCGCGGCCCTCAAAAGCAGCCCCGCGCCGGAACCGCTCGTCATCGCCGCCCCGGCTCTTCCCAAGATTGGCGAGATGACGTACGTCTGGGATCCGGAAACCGGGGGCTTCTTGCCGAACGTTTACGAGGGGCTCGTCCGGTTCAAACCCCGGAACTGCGACGTGGCGCCGCACCTGGCCACCGAATGGCACCTTTCGCCGGACGGCCGTACCTGGACGTTCAAAATCCGGTCCGGCGTTCGCCTTCACGACGGCAGCATTCTGGACGCCGGTTGCGTCAAGGCCGCGTTCGACCGGAAGCTCCGGGCCGCCGCGCGCTTTCCGCACCTCCGCTTTCTTTTCGGGATGGTCGAGGAGGTTACCGCACCCGACCCCGAACACGTTTCCTTCCGGCTCGAATACCCGTACGCGCCTTTTCTGAGGAATCTTGCCCTGCCGCAGGCGTGCATATCCACTCCCGGCAGTCCCCCCGCCGGGACCGGTCCCTACCGGATCGAAAGGCCGAGGCCGAACAGCATCACTCTGCGTGCCTTTGAAGAGTACTGGGGCCCAAAACCGGCGTTCAAAAAAGTCCGCATTCAGGCCGTGCCCAAAGCCAGCGAACGCCTGCGCCTCCTGAAAGAAAGGACCGGAATCGTCGCTCTAAACCTTCCTCCCGGCGCCGCCGCCGACCTGCCCCCGTTCACCGTGGCCAGGACCACCGCTCCCAGCCTGAGCTACCTTGGATTTTATACCAGCAAACCCCCTTTTGACAATCCCGCCGCCCGCCGCGCCGTAGCCCTGGCACTCGACCGGAAGCGGTTGTGCCGCATTCTGTATAGCAGCCTCCTGCCCGAAGCAAACGGACCGCTGCCGCCGGTGGTTTTCGGCGCAACGCCGGAAGCGGCCGGCCCGGCGCCCGACCCGGCGGAAGCCCGTGACCTCGCCGACCGCACGGGCCTCAGAAAACGCCCCTTAGTGCTCCTTACATACAGGGAAACCCGGCCCTACAACCCTGCAGGAGGCATCCCGCTGGCCGAAGAAGTGAAGCGCCAGCTCGAAGCCGCCGGGTTGAAGGTAAAAATCCGCGTCTACCCCTGGGAGGAACTCAAGGCCGCTATCACCCGCCAGGAGGGTGACGCCTTCCTTTACGGCTGGACAAGCGACAACGGCGATCCCGACAACTTCCTTTTCTGTCTTCTTGCCGGGTCCCAGATTGCCCGCGGATTCAACACCACGCTCTACCGCGACCCCCTGCTCGACGTGCTGCTGTCCCGGGCCCAGCAAATCCCGGACTCGCCGACCCGGGCCAAGCTATACCGCCAGGTACAGCTTACCGTCGCCCGGGAACTCCCCTTTATAAGCCTTAACTACGGCGCCCACATCGCCGCCTGCACGGCGGATCTTCAAGGATTCTCCCTGCATCCCCTGGGGACATATGACCTGGCTAAAATCAAACAGCGCCAGCATTAATTTCCACTAATTAAGTTACCGCTAACTGCTAATAATACTAAAAAACGAGGAGGGTAAAAGCATGCCTTATAGCTTCCAGGGCATTCAGAACCACCTGAACCGCGTGCGGCAGGACCTGAGCAACATCAGTCAGACCGCGGTCCAGCTCCAGCAGGCAGAGCAGCAGGCACAATCGCAACTGGCGCGGCTGAGCCAGCAGGAAAACCAGAACAGCCAGCAGCTTCAGCGCATCTACCAGATTTCGGTAAGCCTCCAGAACGAAATCAACGCCATCGCGCAGCAGATGGCAACCGCACCGGCTTATGCCTACGCTCCCACGGGAGCATTCGGCACACCCTATACCGGCACTTCGCCAACCTTCAGCGCACCCTACACCGGGGTCAGTGGAACCTTTACCGCGCCTTACACCGGCATGACCGGGAGCTTCAACGTTCCTGCGAGCGGTTTTGCCGGCACCCAAACGTTTTCCAACGTGCCTGCTTACAGCGCGAGCCTGGCCACCCCTGCGGTCTCCACAGGGGCGGCACACGGCGGAATTTACGCCTACCGGCCGTGGCCTGACAACACGTAGACGCGCACGGAAAGGAATTCGGCTACCACACAAACTCTCCCCAAAAGGCCCCTTCCAAGGGCCTTTTTAGTTTCTTCCGCAAAAGCGTAACCTTTACGGAAAATCCTTAGGAATCCTTTCCCGGATTTTTGACAAAATCAACCCGTTTCCATTTGACGTGTTATATGTTAATATCTGGAACAAAGGAGGTGATGCGGTGATCAAGACACTCCGCGAGGGAACCACCTATACCCAGCGGGAAGTTACCGAGATGCTGGCCGAATTCTCCTGTTTTAAGGACCGGGTGACCAAGAAATTCCGCGACCTCACCAGGGAACTTGAAGGCAAGGCCAACGAGCACGAACTCTGGGTGAACCTGTACCTCATCGCCAGCGACTACGCGGAAGAAGCCTGCAACAAACGCCAGCGGCAGGAGACCGCCGTGCAAAAAATCTCCTGACGGCAATCCGCCTTTCCTTTCCCCGAAAACCCCCGGCACTCAAAACCCGGTCAATGTCAATCCCGAAGCGAAGGCACGCCTTCAAAACAGAAGCTTGCCGCTGGATTGAGTGCCGGGCTTTTTTGCCCCCCGGCAACGCGGGCCGCAGTTCCGCTCTTTGCCGCTGCCTTCTTGCCTCCTGCCCCCGTTTTCCCGGTCCGCGCGCCGCTTTTTTCGCTTCTGCCTTCCCCTTGCTTTTAAAACCCCGACGTGCTACAATAATTCTCGTCAGTGGGCCTGTAGCTCAGGGGGAGAGCGCTTGACTCGCATTCAAGAGGCCGGGGGTTCGAATCCCCCCAGGTCCACCAGGTTTTCCTAAGGGTTTTAGAATTGAATAAGGCTTTTCGGGTATTGCCCTGCAAACTCACCAGTCGCAACCGTTTGCAGGGCATTTATTTTTATATCAGTAATCAGGCTTTGCCGAACCGCGCAAGGCTTCCCGTTGTATTCCGTTTATATGTGGCCACCGCGCAGACACCGGAAGACCCTTACTAAGACAGTGATTAAAGGTCACACCTGCGGAGGATGTCCCAGTAGGCTCCCCGGTATCCTTTCCGGATGGCATCCGCAAGCCGTTCATTGGCGTTATAATTATAGTTTCTGTCGGGTCTCGACGGGTCAAAGAAGAAGAAGCGCCTGTCGTCGCCGATAAGCTCGTCAAGCAGTTCAAAAGCGAAGGACGCGACATTCGGCTCAATGAAGAAAACGGGCGTTAACGGGTCGCCGCCGCCGACAACCCCCTCCCTTAGTTCCTCTTGTGTTACCTGATCGGCAAGCGTTGTTCCCGGGTAGACTCGAACGCCTACGGCAACGCCGACCCGCTCTGGTTGAATACGTTTCATGAACTCAATTGTGTGAATAAGGCTTTCCCTGGTTTCACCCGGCGCGCCGAGCAAAAGGTCGAGCATCACCGCTATTCCCGCCGTTTTACATGACTGCGTCGCGTTTGTAATGTCGTCCGGGGTAAAGTTGCGTTTCAACCGTTTCAACATCCCCGCATCACCGTGGTCCGCCCCGAAGTTAATTCCCACGCATCCTGCACGGCGCATCAGTTCAGCGAGTTCCAGTGAAAACGGAACCGGGGAACAATAGGCATACCAGCGTAACCTGTCACCGAGGTTGCGCCGGATGATCTCCTGGCACACTTCGAAAGCATGGGCCTCAAGAGAATTGAACTCACTGTCACAGGTGTGAATATGGTCAACGCCCTTATCGAGCAGTCTCTCCAGTTCGTCAACGACTGCTTTCGGCGGCCGGGGACGTATGGTTCGCCCTTTTGCCATGGGATCGGCGCAGTAAATGCAATGGTAGGGACAGCCGCGCTTGGTTTCAACGCCGGCTTGCCCTCCCTCACGGAAATAGCGCCGGTTATCGACCCAGTTCCGGCTCATGGGAGGAAGAGTATTCAGGGGCGGGGTTGAAGCCGGGTTGCGGCACCATCTACCGTCATGCCGCCGGATCAGGCCCGGCAGATCAAGCCATTCCTGTTTTCTTTCTATCCTGCTTGCAAGCTCTGCGAGGACGAACTCCCCATCCCCCCATACGCCTACATCAGCTTCACAAACCTCTAATACGCGCTCCGGCATGACCGAGAACCCGACGCCGCCAACAACTATCAAGGCTTCCGTGCGCTTGCGAACGGCGTGCACCATCGCAGCAAACTCTCCGATGAACGACTGGCGGCTCGTAAACGCGCAGTCGTCCGTATTTCTCAGCGTGAGTCCGACCAGGTCAAAGCTGCTTTCACCGAAGAAGCGATCTATGGCAGCCTCCCAGTCCTCCGCCCAACAAAGATCGAGGATCTCAACCTGATGGCCCGCGACATGCAGCGCCTCGGCCACATATTCCAGACCGATGGGGGCTATTGGAGGTTTTATCCGGTTAGTGTTTACCAAAGCTATACGCATACATACTCCCCTTCGACCTTCCGTTTGAAGCAAGAATAATTGGTAACGTTGTAAGGGCCGCTTCCAGTGTGCGCCGGTCTGCCTTTCAATTTTCAATCCTGTTTTCAATAATAATAAGCACCGGGCAAAACCGCGATGCTTGAGTTGGGTAGTGGCTGCCGCTTACTTTCACCAGTTCCCAGTCATTACGCTTCTGACGATCCTTCTGACATTTGGCCTCATTTTTCTGTACGTCCACTATAACAAGTATTTGAAAAAAGTAAAAGGGGACAAAAAGTGAAAGGGGACAGGCTATTTTTTGCTCCAAAAAGTTACCTATCCCCTTTTTCCCTCGGCTTTGCGATGTCTTCTACACGCGGCAAACCGCAGGTCGTAGCCTTTTGCCTAATCCTCGTCCCGGATCTGCCGTATGAACTGCTCCATGTGCTCGTAGTGGGAACCCTTCCAGTAGATGCGGCCGCATTCCGGGCAGAAGCAAAACTCGTCGAAGTACTCCCGGACCTTTGGCGGCAAGCGGTCTGTCACCTCTTCCTTGGGCACGGGTTCCAGTTGCCGGTTGCAGCGCAGGCAGCGGCAGAAGGGCCGGACGAGGCGGTAAAGGTCGAAGCGGTGCAGCACCTCCGTGAGCTGCGCGCGCAGGTCGGTGCTCCGCACGAAGTAGCCATGTGTGATCCGGCCCCGCTTCAGGAGGCCCCGGTCCCGGGTGAGGAGGATCCGGCGCTCCCTCACGGAAACCTCAGTTAGCGCCTCGTCCGAAAAATTGTTGCGGTAGAGGGCGTCGAAACCGAGCATCCGCAGGTAGGTTGCCAGCTTCCCCAGGTGGGTGTCGAGGACGAACCGCACCTCCCGCAGGGGTTCCGGCCGCACCCGCGCCACGGGGGAAATGTCGATGCTCTCAAAAACCGGATAGACGCTGATGCGGTCCCCGTCCCGCACCCTCCGGGAGAACTCCACGGATTCCCCGTTGATCAGGACCAGGTCCACTTCGGTATGCGGAACCCCAAGCGACTCGATGAGGTCCTTGACGGCAGGCTCGCCGAAAAAGAAATGTTTGAAGGCAACCTGCCGCTTTTTGCGCGGGAGAAAGTCGTTGAGCTCGGCGTAAAACCGGATCAGACAGGAGTTCACCGGTTCTTTCACCCTGTACTCGATTTCTGCCGGTGGCCGGCGCCTGTTTACAGATGGGGAAAGTTTTCTTCTATTATGTCCTGGACCGCCGGAAGGCGGAGTCGCCTATTTGGGAAGGATTCCGGCTCAGCCGGAGGTCCTTCAGGCTGCCGGAAGGCGATTCGGCCGTTATCCCGTGCGAACCCAAGACTTTGAACAGGGGCCGGCCGAAAATGAAAAGTTCGAACTCTTCCCGCAAACCCAGCTCGGACAAGGCATACAAACGGATGGCCAGGTCCTTGCGCACCAAGTCGGTGAGCTTCGCGAGGGTTTCCGGTTCGTCCGGTCCCCGGGACAGGCCGGCGACCAACTCTTTTACCTCCTGGTAGGAACACTCCCGCTCCTGCACATCAATCACCTTCAGAATCGGATCCCCGGGATTGATGATGTCGGCGCGCACGATGGTGTTCTTACCGATCACGGATTCAAGCCCGGAGGGGTCCCAGCATTTCAAAAGGCGGCACTCCAGGAAGCGGTGCTCATAGATGGTGCACAAAGAACTCTCTTCATCCAAAAAGCAGCAGGTCCATTCCTTTCCCTTTCCGCGTACCTTGACCAGTTCCTGCGGAACCGGCTCCAGGGCGCCGGAACGAGGATCAAAGGCCGGTTCGCCCTTCCTGATGGTGATCAGGTGCTGGTAGCCGGCATGTCCTTCCCGGAGGATCTGCTTGTCCTCCTGGTGCAGGGCCGGTCCGCCCTTCTGGCAGCAGGTGCCGCACCGTACACAGCCGTCCCGGTTAATCTGCTGCAACTTTTCTCGGCCTCCAAACCGGGTGCCAAACAATTCTGTCTTATTAATTCGTGCCGCCGACCGCTCTTCCTGCCAGGATCCTGAAGACCGGCTCAGCTTTGCGCGGACGCCCGCGGGGCGCCCTGGGAAGTTACCGCAGCTCTTGGAGAAAGGAAAGCGTTTTCTTCAGCGCAGGAGGTGCACGTTGCCGATGCGCACCCGGGTGAGACCCGCGCCCAGGGCGGCTTCCAGGCACGCCTCCGCCTCCCCCCGGGCGGTGGTAGGCAGGTCGGCCATCAGGTGCTGGGGGTGAAAAGCCAGCAGCGAGTAAGGGATGTCGGGGTTGAGCCCGGCAATGAACCGGGCGATGGCGCCAACTTCTGCCGCGTCTACGTAGCCGGGAATCAGCAGCGTGCTGGCCACCAGGAAGGGCGGCTCCGGCCGCCGGGAGATGTACCGCGCCAGGGCGGCGAAGTTGGCCAGGGTCTGGCGGTTGGTGACCCCGGTCAGCGCCCGGTGCAGGACGTCGTCGTAAGCCTTCAGGTCGAACTTGATGCAGCCTCCCGAATCCAGCGCGAGTTCTGCCACCGGCGGCAGGAAGCGGGGGTTGATGTTCCCGTTGGTCTCCCAGCAGATCCGCAGGATCCGGCCCCGGGCCTTTTCCTGCGCCAGGCGCGACGCTTTCAGGGCGAAGGAAATCTGCGGCGAGGGGTCCCCGCCGAAGAAACAGATGCAGGCGGTATCCTCGTGGACGGCGGCGGCCAACTCTTCCGGCGTCGCCAGCGGTCCCAGCAGGGTCGCCATCTGGTGGTAGTGCCGGTTCTGGCAGAAGAGGCAGTCGAAGGAGCAGCCGCCCAGAAAAACGGCGAGGTTGTAGAAGCCGTACTCGATGCCGGGCCGGTAAGAATAACGGGGGTACCCGGTGGCGCTTCCCGCCGGGCAGACCCAGTCGGCGACGCAGTTTGTGGGCAGGGGGTCGTGGTACCAGCTGGCCAGCCCCTTGCGGGCGGTTCCCGCCAGGTGGTAGAGGCGGCCGTCCCGGTTCAGCCGCAGGCCGCAAAAACCCCTTTCCCCGGGCCCCAGCCGGCAGTTGTTGGCACAGGCCCGGCAGGTGACTCCGCCCGGCGTCTGCGGCGGCGCGCCGGGAAAGGGAGCGCGGCTGCGCCGGTGCGCTGCTGCGGCAACAGCTGCGGCGGCTTCCGGCATCTGCTTCAGACAGGTTCCGCAAAACTCCAGGATTTTCGCCGCTTTTTCGGCGCCGCAATTCTTGCAGGCAGGCATAGTGCCACTCCCGCTCCGTCTTGTAGCCGGTTCCCGGCGAGCAGTCCTCCGTCACGCAATCGTAATCCGGTCCCCGACCTGCACCCCCAGGCGGGGGGCGGCTGCGCCGTTCCTGACGGAAAGCTCCAGGGTGCCGCCGGAACCGGTAACCAAGAACAACGTGTCTTCGGGAGCCCCGGCGTAGGTTGCAAAGCAGGGGATTTCCGCCCGGAAGCGCCCGCCGGCAAGGGTCACCGTGTAGCTCCGGCGCGCAGGCAACGGGGGCAGGTTGGTGACAACGTTGCCGAACCGGTCAATGGTCACCACCTCGCCCTCCCTGTCGGCCAGGTGAAAATCCAGTCGAACCGCAATCACTCCGGGTCTTCCTAACTCTGAAAAAGGCGCCCCGGCTGCCAGCCGCGCGGCGGCGGGTGCAAAAACATCGCGGCCGTGAAAAGTACGGCTCGCGTCCGCCGGCGGATCAAGTTCGATGACGCCGGCGATCCCCGCGCGGACGGCCGCCGGGTAGAGCAGGCCGTTGTCGGGACCCAAGAAGTAATAGTCCGCCGCCTTCACGGCCAGGGCCTTGCGCTCCGTTCCCACACCGGGATCCACCACGGCGACGAAGATGCTCCCTTTCGGGAACCAGGCGAAGTTCGTTAGCAGAAGCCAGGCCCCCTCGCGGACATTCTGGGGCGCCACGTCGTGCGTCAGGTCCACCACCTGGACACCAGGGCAGATGGAGAGGATGACCCCCTTCATCACGCCGGCATAAACGCCCCAGCCAAAGTCGGTCAGGAGAACCACCGGACCCGCTTCCTTCATACCGTGAAGACCCCCCACCACGTCACCGCCGGAATCCCGAACCTATAACCCTGTGCATCGTCCGGACCCCGGAGATTTAAGCGCTTCTGCCGGACAGATTCCGGTTGCAGCCCCTGCGGCTACCGGGCAGAAGGATCGGCGAGCACGTCGAACAGGGTGCACTGCTCGGCTCTCACCTTGGAAGCCCGGTTTTCCTGGACCACCCCGGGGTCGCAGGACTCCCAGGGAAGGTCCGGGTTCTTGCAGCCGCAGATCCGACAGTTCAGGCCGTAGCGGCGCGCAACTTCTTTGGACAACCGGTACTGGGTTTCGCGCACGGCCCGCGGTAAAAGTTTCGTCTTCGCGGCGGTGATGACCTTTTGCCACGGTTGCCCCCGGTAGTGGCAGAAGATCGTGCCGGCCAGTTCAGGGGGCAGCTCCGCGGCAAGCTGTTCCGCAACGGCCGGCCGCAGCACGAGAGCGCTCACCGACACCTCCTTTGCGCCCGCCGCCCGCAGTCTTTTAAACAGGCTTTCCAGCGCCTCCGCCGAACCGGCGAAGCCGGGAATCAGCGGGTCGATCCGTACGCCGGTGGTCACGCCCGCGCCCACGAGGTTGCGGATGTTGAGGAGCCTTTTCCAGGGAGAAGCGGCGCCGGGCTCAAAGGTTTTCCGGTAGTCCGGACAGAGGGAAACGAGGCCGATCCTCGCCCTGACCAGGTGACGGTGCTTTTGAAAAAGCGCGACAAAGTCAGGGGGCAGAAAGCCCTTGGTGAGGAAAGAAATCCCGATCCCGCGCTCCAGCAGGAGTTTCATCGCGCGGTAGGTGACGGCAAGAACCTCGTCCACCGGGGGAAAGGGGTCCGACGCCGTGCTGAAGCTGACCCAGGCCGGGAGCTTCCTCTTCCGCGCCAGTTCCCGCTCCAGCATCTCCGGGAGGTTGGCATAGAGGTGCACTTCCCCTCTGGGGGGCGCTTCCGGAAATCCGCGCGCGTAGCAGTAAACACAAGCGTGCGGGCAGCCCCTGGTCACGTTGACCGCCGGGATACCTTTGAAACAGCCAAAGGCCGGAGACTTGAGAACCTGGGTCCTGCGTTCTTTTTGGACCAGCTTCGTGAGCACCACCAGCAACCCTCCGCTGGCCTGGCTTTACTCTAATAACCGGGCAAGGCAAGGCGCCCGGTCTTAACTCCTGTGACCGCCCGCGTTCTGCCGGAGGCCACCGGGATTTTCCGACCGGCCTTCTCGTTAAAAAGTTTCCACACGGGGGTGGGATTTCCTTCCCGGCAAGCAACAGCCGCTTTACGGCGGTGCGCAGGAAACTCACCCGGGGGCAGACGAGGTAACGACCGTAAAGCGGTCGGGCAATTCCACTGCGGCAAGGACGCCCGTCGCGTAGACACCCGTGTCCACAGCGACCTTTTTCGGACCGAACCAGGGTTCAACCACGGCCTCCGGCCCGCGCACCGCCCCGATCATCCCCAAAAGCACGGGGGTCGGTGTGTGGCCGAAAACCACGGTTTTGTCGCCGTATGGTGCAGGGTGAACCCAGAAGGCCGGGTCCCTGCCCCACAACAGCGCGTCCCGGCTCTGTTCCGCAAGTGGTACGCCCGGCTCCAGGCCTGCGTGCACAAAAAGGTACTCGTCTTCCTCGTGGTACAACGGAAGCGAGGCGAGAAACTCCACGTGGTCCGGCGGGATGCTTTCCTGCGCCATTCGCGCTACGTGTTCCGGAAAGAACTGCAGCACCGCCTCCGCGTCCGGCACCGCCACCCCATAACTCGCCAGGGTCGCCAACCCGCCGTTTAACACCCAGTCGACGGCCGCCGCGACCGGGTCCGGGTCGCCGGCAATCACCTTCAGCAGGAGTTCTTCGTGGTTGCCCAGCAGGGCCACGGCCCCGCCGCGGACGAGATCCATCACCAGTTCCACCGCACCCCGGCCGTCCGGGCCCCGGTCAACGAAATCCCCCAGCAGGTAAAGCCGGTCCGCCCCGGGCCGGTAACCGACCCGCTCCAGAAGCTTCGCCAGCGAACGCGCATAACCGTGAATGTCGGAAACGACAAGCCGGCGCACAACCACCCCACGCCGCACCCGGCGCGATCCCCGCACTCGGAAAGAGCCCGTTAATGCCAGAATACCGCGCCCTGTGCTATCCGTCAACGTGAAAGGCGATCCGTTATTTGCGAAGATGACCGGTCCCGGAAAAAATTGCGGGGGTAACTATTCAGCCTGCCACCCACCACTTACGGAACGCGGCGAGAAACAAGCAGTGCGAGGAAGGCGTAGCCGGCCGGGCCGGAGCGTACACAAAAGTACGTGAGGACCCGGACGGCGAGCATGACGAAGCATTGCGCCGTTTATCGCCGCGCCCGACGAGAAGCCTGAATATAACTTGCGGGGCGGGCTTTGCCTCCCGCCCCGTTATCCCGGGCCGCCTGAAGTTATTCTCCCAGCATCTTTTTAATCTTCTCGGTGTAAAACTCGGTCAGCGACTCGGCGATTTCCATCGAGGCCCCTTCGCTGAAAACCCGGCATACCGGCTCCTCCGGGTCTGGAAGGATGAGCGCCCAGCCGTCAGGGTGAAAAACCTTGACGCCGTCAATCAACTCGAGCTGCTGCTGCGGCTTTTCCTCGATCAACTCTCGGATCACCCGGCCTTTGGCTTCCCAGGAAACCGGCACCTCCCGGCGGGTCAGGAAGAAGGCGGGTACTTCGTCCACCAGGTCGCCCAGACTCATCCCCTGTTCCGTGACGAACGAAAAAATGCGCACAAGCGCCGCCAGGGCGTCGAAGTGCAGCAGCATCTCGAAGGCCTCCGCCACAAGCGCCCGCTTCCACAGGTCCCGGCGCGCAGCCTTCGTCCGCACGACCTCCGCCCGGTAGCGGGCGGCCAGGGCATCAATCGCCCGGGGCGCGGTGACCGGTACCACCACGGGGCCGCCCCGCTGCTTGAGGGCTACCAGCGCCAGAATGGCCGTAAACAAATCGTCTTGAATGATCCTGCCCCGCTCGTCAATCAAAACCAGGTGATCGGCATTGGCATCCAGCGCAGCGCCGCCGTCCGCCCCCCTCTCCACCACCGCCTCGCAGACGGCCGGCAGCATTTCCTGGTAGTTCTGCCAGCGCCGTGGCCGGTTTCGGGGTTCTTCGGTCCCGAGCTTCAGAAATGTGATCCCGGTCCGCTGCGCCAGTGCCGCCAAAAACCGCCCGAGGTTCGCTTCCTCGTGGAGCAAAACCAGGCGCAAACCGGACGCTTTGAATCGCTCCGCCGCATGGTTACAAACGTGATTCAGGTAAGCTTCGGGAACGCCGGGGACGTATTCCGGCGGCCGGATGCCCGTAGCCGTCTCCCTGGGAAAGTCCTCCCGGTAATAAACCTGCTCGACCTTTCGCTCGGCACCCCTGGAAATGTCGCCGCCCTCGGCATCGGTGAATACGACCCGGAGCTTGTCGGGATCCTGTGCGGAAAACTTGATGTGCACCCCACCCCGGCAGCCGAACGCCTGCACCGCGAAGCGGTGCATCGGAGTCGTCCCCGCGCCGAAATCCTTCACCTCCGCCCCAACCGACTGTAAACCCGCCGTCAGGGCGGTTTTTATCATCGCCGAAGCCGGATAGGCGTCACTGGAAATACCGACGGCGGCACCCTTGCCCAAAACGGCGCCGAAGCAGCCGCCCAGCCGGGCGGCGAACTCCGGAGTGATCTCTATGTTCGCCAGGCCGCTGACGCCCTCGCTCCCGAAAAGGTGCTGCCGTAAACCGTTGCCCCAGATCAGGCTCTCGTGGACCGTGGCACCCATGTCCACAAACTTGTACGGCCAGAGCTTGACGCAGGGTTTCAAAAGGCCGCGCTCCCGGATTACCGAGTGGTCGCCGACCACCGCCCCCTCGTACACTCCGGCGTTGGCCTGCACCTGCACCTTGTTTCCCAAAACGGCGCCCCTGAGCGCCGCTCCTCTCCCGACGAAACAATGGTCCCAGAGGACGCTCCGTTTGATGCTGGCCCCGGACTGGACGGTGCACCCCGCGCCAAGCACCGTGAACGCCCCCAGGTTCGCTCCCGGGCCCACCTGGACCCCTGCACCCACCGCCAGCGGGCCTTCCAGCCGGGCCGTGGGGTCCACCGCCGCACCATCCTCCACCCAGATGCCCGGCGCAACCTCCCTTCCCGGCAGGGTGACCCGCACCTTTTGGGACAGGACATCCTGCTGCGCCTGAAGGTAGACCTCCAGCCCCCCGACGTCGCACCAGTAGCCGTCAAGGACCACGCCGTACAACGGTTTGTTTTCCCGCAGCAGAAGGGGGAAGAGGTCCTTACTGAAATCGAACTCCTGGTTGGCCGCGAAATAATCGAGCACCTCCGGCTCCAGGATGTAAATGCCGGTGTTCACGGTGTCGCTGAAAACCTCGCCCCAGCCCGGCTTTTCAAGAAAACGGCGGATGCGTCCCGACTCGCCGGTAATCACCACTCCGTATTCCAGTGGGCATTTTACCCTGGTTAGGACGATGGTTGCAAGGGCCCCCTGTTTGCGGTGAAAGGCCACGGCCTCCGAAAGATCCACGTCGGTCAGTGCGTCGCCGCTGACCACCACAAAGGTCCGGTCGAGAAACGAAGCGGCGTTCTTTACGCTACCGGCGGTGCCCAGAGGGCTTTCTTCGACGAAGTAATGCAGCCGGACGCCGAAGTCGTTCCCGTCCCCGAAGTACTCCTGGATTGCGTCGGGCAGGTAACGCAACGTCACGCCGATTTCCGTGACGCCGTACTTTTTCAAAAGGTCCACACAGTACGCCATGATCGGCCGGTTAACCACCGGGACCATCGGCTTGGGCCGGTTACAGGTCAAAGGGCGCAACCTGGACCCCTCGCCTCCGGCCATGATGATGGCCTTCAAATTATCCCCCCTTTGCGAAGACCACTGCCCGGCACTCAACTCAGAGAAACGTCTCCTTGGCCTCTACGGTGAAATTTTCCCCCAAATGTCCACTTTTCTGGTAGCCATTGCCACTTCCTTCAGTTGAGTGCTGGGGCGTTTTTCGGGGCCTCCGCCACGCTTTTCATGCTGCCGCCTCTGCAAGAGGCTGCTTTCATCCTCCCGCATGAGGTTCGAACGCCCCGCTTTCCTACGCGTACCGTCCCAGAAGCTGGTAGACCCGGCCCGCAAAACGCGGCCGCGCTTCCGCCGGTTCCGGCCACTGCACCCGCCGCCGCTGCTGCCAGACCTCTTCGTAAAGCGCCCGCGTTTGTCGGGCGATATCGTCCCAGTTGCATTCCTGCAAAACCTTGCGGTACGCCCGCTCACGCAATCCCTGCGCCAGTCCCGGGTCCGTCAGGACCCGCAGGATTTTATCGGCAAGCGCTCCCGGGTCGTCCGGCGGGCACTTCAAACCGTCGAAGCCGTCCCGGACGATTTCGCTCATTCCCCCCACATCGGTCACCACGACCGGAGTCCTCGCGGCCATCGCCTCGAGGGCGACAATCCCGAAAGGTTCGTACAGGCTCGGGCAGACCGCCACCGCCGCCCAGTTATACAGCGCGTTCCGCGTCACGTTGTCTATGTGGCCGGTAAAATAGACCCGGTGCGCGATCCCCAACTGCTCGGCGTAACGCCGCAGTTCGTGTTCGTAGGGCCCCTTGCCGGCGATAATAAACTTCGTCTTCGAATGCCGGGCCAGGATCGTCGGCGCCGCCGCGAGCAGCACCTGGACCCCTTTTTCCCGCACCAGGCGCCCGATGTAGAAAACGATCTTTTCGTCGGGGGCGGCGAACCAGTCACGGTTAACCTGACCGTCTTCATACGCGTAGTTCTGGGGGTTGACCCCGTTCGGAACCACCGCCAGTTTATCCCGCGGCAGTTGGAAGATGTACGTCAACTCGTTTTCCATGTACCGGCTGCAGACAATCACCCGCCAGGCCTCGTAGCAAAGCCACCACTCGATTCCGCTGATAAACCGCTGGGTCTCGTTGTGCAGGCCGTTGTTCCGCCCAAATTCGGTGGCGTGGATGGTGGCGACCAGCGGCACCCGCAGCCCGTGCTTTAACGCCCTGGCCGCCCAGGCTACCAGCCAGTCGTGCGCGTGAACCACGTTTACGTCGCGCACCCGTTCCAGCACCGGGAACGCCCGCTCTAACAGCGCCACGTTAAACTGCATCACCCAGGTCACAAAGTCCAGCGTTCCGGCTGTATAAGGATGGACCCGGTAAACCTGCACCCCGTTGATCTCTTCGGCTTCCGGCACCCCCGGCGCCCCGCAGGTAAAAACCAGCACCTCCACCCCCCGGCGTGCCAGGGAAGCGGTCAGGTCGTAAACATGCTGCGCCAGACCCCCGACAATTCTTGGGGGAAACTCCCAGGAGAGCATTGCCACCCGCATTCATTCCCCTCCTCCGTCTCTTTTCACCGGACAGATCTTTGAATAAATGGTGCGGACAATGTCCGAACGGCTGATGATTCCTACCACCTCCTCTTCCCGCACCACCGGAATCTGGTGGAGGTTTTTTTCCAGGATCAAGGCGATTACTTTCCCCAGCGAAGTCCCCTCAGTCACCGCCGTAACAGGGGTGGTCATGATCGTTGCGGCCTTGATCCCGCACGCCCGCTCCCGGAGCACTTCAAGGCTGTGCGGCTGTTCCAGGTAGACCATGTAATCCAGAAAACGGACGCTGGGAGGAACAAAAGCCCGCAGCAGGTCCCGCTCGGTGACCACACCCACCAGGGTATTGTCCGGGCCGACTACCGGGACAAGGTAGATCTGGTGGCGCATCACGATATCCGCCACCTCACAAGCATATGCATCCGGAGAAACCGAAATTACTTCCGTGCTCATCAGATCGCCGGCGCGGATCGTCCCACCCCCGGTGCGTTTGAAAATATTATCTCCGGGAGCAAAAGGCACAATCCCCGTGTTCCCCGGTTTTGAGCCGGCACGGAATCATTTTTGCAGGCGTTCAGCGGGTGAAACAAACAGAAACCCCGGCACCCGGTTTGCAGAAGTCCGTCGTTGCCCGCCGGTTGTTGCACCGGATGCCGGGAGAAGGAAGCTCAAGCAGGGTTTTCCTTAGACGATCCTGCCGGCGTGAATGATGTAGCTCCAGTTAAGACCGTTGTTGTTATCCCATCTGCCGAGGTTGCACCGGAAACAGAAGTTCAAGCGCTCCTCGTCAAAGGGCACCTCGACGGTCTTGATCCAGCCCCAACCCGTCCGGGACATCTTCAGATCCTGAACCCGGTGCCAGTTCTCGGGCGGACCGTAACCAAGGTGCAGGTAAATCTGTTCCGCCCCATCCTGGGCCAGTACCCCGTTGTAGAAAATGGTGATTTCCTCGCCGGCGGTAACCGGTACGGGGTCCACCACGACGCCGCCCGGTAGAGTTGCCGGGCGGGCCTCCTGAAGCCGTTCGCCAACTTCAAATTCCGTGTGTTGCACCATAATTTCTACCTCCTCCAGGCAAAGTTATTACCGGAATAAACATCAAGTAATATTATTTCCCCGGATTCCTTCCATAACCGCCAAAACAGACTGAAAGTGAAAAAAGGAGGTAGGCAAGGATTCAGCAGTCGGGGAGGTTTTCCAAAAGCGATTTATAATTACTCTTATAATTTAAGGAAAGCACTGTAGGAGAGTGTTGCAAAACAACTTAACCGCGCAAAAATGAGTTCACCTGCTTCTGGGCGGTTAAATTTGGGAGTTAATAACGGCAACCAGTTTCTCGACCGCCTGGTGCGCATTGGCTACCAGCAGCTTTATCTCTTCGGGAGCGGCCGCAGCGACATGCACGCCTGCGACCACGACCACCGGGTGCCCCAAGGCCGTGACCAGCCGCTCCGCCACCGGGCGCGCAAGCTCGTCGTCGCGGTGGCCGTAGCGCGGTACCACCGTCGAGGTGGCCCGGAGCTTGCCGGGCTCCGACCGGCTCGGCCGCGGCAGGGAAAAAACAACGGCCCCGATATGCGGTTTCTCGCCCCCTAAAACCTGGATGATCAAACCGTCCGCCGTCAGGGTGGCCTGCACCTCAACGCGATACCGGTCCTCTCCCGCACTAACGGCAAAACTCCTGAGCATTCTCAAACCCGCTCCCGGCGTTACTATTCAGGCTTTCCGTTGAAAATTACCAACAGGATTGCGGTTGCACCCGTGCTACTTCTTCAGAAGCACCCGTTTGTCTCCCACCCGTCTGGTTACGCGCTTCGCGTCAAAATATTCAAGCAGGGGCAAAGCATACTTACGGGAGGTATTGAGCAGGTCGCGCACCTCGCCCACGGTGATTTCACCCCGTTCCCTCAGTGCGGCGACGACTTTCTCCTCTATCTCCTGCAAGGCCTCCCGGTGGAAGAAGAGGTCTTCCCCAACCTTCACGAGGGTGCCGGCGCGCAAAAGATAGGCAAGGTACTCCGCCGCTCCTTCCGGGACGCCGGCCTGAGCCGCCGCGTCCGCCCAGTTGGGCGGCTGAAACCCCGCCTGCCGGTAAACCTCCGCCAGCCTTTCCAGCACGCGCGCCGCCGCCGGGGAAGGTTCGCCGGTAAAATCCGCGGCCGCGACCACCTGCGGCTGCAGCCTGACCATCCCGTCACCGGCCAGCGCCTGCAGGAGCGCCTGGAAGACCCGGCCGCTGAGATCAGGCAGCAGCCGGGAACGGAGCTCTTCGCGCGGGTAACCCTCCCGCAAGGGGTGGTCCCGGTGGTAGGCCCGTAACAGTTTCCGGACCTTCTCCTGCAAATCTCTGTAAGCAACCGCATCGTAAAGGAAGCGCTGGTTTTCGGCCGCAATGGTTTTGATCTCTCCCGCCCCCGCAAGTTCTTCCACCACCGCTGCCACTGTCTCCCGTTCCAGCCCCACGGCAGCAGCGACGGCGTCCTCTTCCACCGGTTTCCCAACGGCGCGCAGGTGCTGGGCCACTTTTTCAGCCGGCGAACCGGCCTCCAGCGTCTGCAGGTAGGCGATCACCTCCGGCCGAAACCGGCGGTGCCGCCGGGCTACAGGCTCCAGCACCACCCCGCCCCCGATGGTGCTCAGGGGTGAAACGGACCGCAGCACAAAGCGGTCGCGCCGGCCGGTCACCACCGGCTCCTCCAGAATGAGCTGCGCGTAGCAGGAAGCTTCGGGCGCCAGTTCGTCCCTTTCGAGGAGCACCACGCGCCCCATGACCTCCGCGGTTCCGACGTGCAACCGGACCCGGGCCCGGTTTTTCAGGGCCGGCGCCGACGGCAACAAGAAGACCCGGGCATCAATCAGGGTCGAAGGGGCGAAGACCCCGGGCGTCGCCAGGACGCTCCCCCGGCCCACCGCTTCGCGTTCGAGTCCGGCCAGGTTTACGGCCACCCGCTGGCCTGCGCGTGCCGCCCCGGTCTTCACCTTGTGCACCTGCAGCGAGCGCACCCGCACCGTAACGTCCTCCGGGAGCACCTCCAGGGAGTCGCCTTCCTTGATGGTCCCGGAAATTAGTGTCCCCGTGACCACGGTGCCGAAGCCGGCAATGGTGAACACGCGGTCAATCGGCAGCCGCACCGGACCCGCGGCCGGTTTTTCTTGGACGACCTGGACCAGTTGATCCAGCGCGTTTACCAGTTCGGGCAAACCTTCCCCGGTAACCGCGGAAACCGGAATCACCGGGGCGCCGGCAAGGGAGGTGCGGGAAAGGTACTCGCGGAGTTCGTCGCGCACCAGGCCGAGCCATTCCTCGTCCACCAGGTCGGTCTTGGTGAGGGCTACGACGCCGCGGTCGATCCCTAAGATCTGGACGATGTCCATGTGTTCCCTGGTCTGCGGCATCACTCCTTCGTCGGCGGCAACAACCAGGAGCACGATGTCAATCCCCCCGACGCCGGCCAGCATGTTCTTAATGAAGCGCTCGTGCCCCGGAACATCCACGATCCCGGCCCTCACGCCGCTCGGAAGGTCGAGGTAGGCAAAGCCGAGTTCGATGGAGATGCCGCGCTCCTTCTCCTCTTTGAGCCGGTCGGTGTCGATCCCCGTCAAGGCCTTGATCAACTGCGTTTTTCCGTGGTCCACGTGTCCGGCCGTGCCGATGGTAACGTACTTCAGCTCAACCACCCCGCACCGCCGTGCGGAAGGCGCCGGTGACCAGCGGAAACTCCGCCGGGTCAACCGTGCGGAGATCGAGTACCAGCACGCCCTTTTCCGCCCGGGCGATCACGGGCGGTTCGGCCAGCCGCAGCCGCTGGAGAAGCTCCGCTTCGCCCAACTGTGGAATCTCGACACAAACCAGCGTCGTGGCCGGGGCGGCTGTAGGCATCGCGCCGCCGCCCACCTGGGCAACCCCCTCCTCCACCCAAACCCGTACCGCAGACCCGAGCGCCTGCGACAGCTCCGCCGCCAGACTCTCTGCCCCGGCCCGCAGTTCCTCCAGGGGCTGCACCAGCATCCGCAGGGTCGGAACCCTTTCCAGCGCCGCTTCGGGATCCAAGTATTCCCGCAGCGTGGCTTCAAGCGCCGCCAGCGTCAATTTGTCTATGCGCACGGCCCGCGTGAGCGGGTTTTGCTTCATCCGCTCAATATGCTCCTTCCGCCCGACGATGATTCCGGCCTGCGGCCCCCCGAGCAATTTGTCCCCGCTGAAGGTAACCACATCCGTACCGGCGGCCACCGTTTCCTGAACCGTCGGTTCGTATGGCAGGCCGAACCGGGTCAGATCCACCAAGGAGCCGCTTCCCAGGTCGGACATCACCGGCACGCCGTGCGTCCGGCCGAGCTCGACCAGTTCCGGCACCGGGACCTCGTGGGTGAACCCGACAATCCGGTAGTTCGACATGTGTACGTGGAGCAAAAGGGCCGTTCGCTCGTTAATCGCGGCGCGGTAGTCCCGGAGGTGCGTCTTGTTCGTCGTCCCCACCTCGACCAGCAACGCCCCGCTCTGCCGCATCACGTCGGGAATCCGAAAGGAACCGCCGATTTCCACCAACTGTCCCCGGGAAACGATCACCTCGCGGCCCGCGGCCAGGGTGCTGAGGGCCAGGAGAACCGCTGCGGCGTTGTTGTTGACCACCAGCGCCGCCTCCGCCCTGGTGAGGCGGCACAACAACTCTTCCACCAGGGAATAGCGCTCCCCGCGCTTCCCGGTTTCCAGGTCGAACTCCAAGTTACTGTAGCCGCCTGCGGCCTGAGCCACCGCCTGCAGCGCCCGGTCGCAGAGCACAGCCCGCCCCAAATTCGTGTGCAGCACCACACCGGTGGCATTTATTACCCGCCGCAGCTTAGGAACCACCGCTGCGGCCACCTGGTGGACGATGGCCTCCAGGCTGGCATCCACGGCCCCGTCGCTCAGAAGCGCCTCGCGCAGGCGGCCCAAAACCCCGCGCACTGCTTCGACCACCGCTCCGCGCGGGTGCACCTCCAAAAGGGCAGCAACCTCCGGCCGGCGGAGCACCTCGTCCACCGCCGGGAGTTGCCTTAAAAGCGTGTTTTTGTCTTTGGACGGCATTCTCTTCACTTCCTCAAAAGTCCTTATCTTACCGGCAGCGACCGCCAGATGCCGATGGTATCACCGTCAGAGGAATAAAAGTCCCTCGCCGTTTATTGGTGTTTTACATCGAGCCTTGAACGCTGAACGCTCTAAAAAATCCGAATGATCCGGTAGTCGGTCGTCCGCTGCGCCGGCACGAAACCGGCGTCCCGGATGACCCGGCGGATCTCGTCCGGCGGCACCCGGTGGCTTGCCCCCGCCGCCCGGACCACGTTTTCCTCCAGCATCGTCCCGCCGAAGTCGTTGGCCCCGAAAGCGAGCGCCACCTGCCCTACCTTGGCCCCCTGCGTCACCCAGGAAGCCTGGAGGTTGCGGACGTTGTCCAGAAGCAGCCTTGACAGCGCCAGCATTCGGAGGTATTCAACCACCGGCACCGCTTTACCGCCGAGCGCCGTGTTCCCCGGCTGGTAGGTCCAGGGAATGAAGGCGGTAAACCCGCCGGTTTTATCCTGAACCTCCCGGATGCGGAGGATGTGTTGAACGCGGTCCTCGGGTCTTTCCACCGCCCCGAACATCATCGTCGCCGTTCCGAAAAGCCCCAGTTCAAAGGCGGTTACCATCACCGCCACCCATTCCTGCCAGGTGATCTTGCGCGGGCTGACCACCTGCCGCACCCGGTTGACCAGGATCTCCGCCCCGCCCCCCGGCAGCGAATCCAGGCCGGACGCTTTCAGCGCCAGCAACACATCCCTTACCGACAGCCTTTCGAGGCGCGCCAGGTGCACGATCTCCGGCGGCGATAGGGAGTGGATGTGCACAGGGAATCGCGCCTTGATCCTGCGGAAGAGGGTGGTGAGGTATTCGAGGCCGAGGCGCGGGTGCAGCCCCCCCTGGATCAGCACCTGGGTGCCGCCCTGGGCCACCAGTTCCTCGATTTTGGCCAGGATCTCCTCGTGCGTCAGCAAGTAGGCCTCCGGATCCTCCTCCCGGCGGTAAAAGGCACAAAAAAGGCAGCCGGACTGGCACACGTTCGTATAATTAATGTTCCGGTCCACCACGAACGTGACCACGTCCTCCGGGTGCAGCCGCCGGCGGACCCGGTTCGCCGCCCGCCCCAGGCTCAAAAGGTCCGCTTCGTAATAAAGCCGCAGTCCCTCCTCGCCGGAGAGCCGTTCACCCTCAACCGCACGTGCGAGGAGGTTGTTCACGCTACTCAACGTCCTGCCCCCAGATCGCCAAAGTCTGGACCCGGTCCTCAATCAGGCCCGATTTGTAAGCGTAGTCGTAAAAGAGCAACAGCGCCCGCTGGTAAGAGGCGTCGAAACCGTACCTGATCAGGTGGAAGTATTCCTCGAGCACCGGCCGCGGCAAGCCGGTACGCCGGCGTGCGCTCTTTACAAGCTCCTCCAGCCGCCGCATGCTTTCTTCCTGCGCCACGGCCAGCGCCCTGGCCAGCGCACCCGTCTCTTCGGGGTAGCGGTCTGCAAACTGCCGCCGCACCGCCCACAGGGCGAAAACCATTTTCTCCCCCGTGAATTCCTTCCAGACCCGGCCCAGATCGGCGACATACAGCAGCAGGCCCTGCTCCTTCACCCGCTGGGCCGCGACCAAGGCGTCGTCGCCGATCAAGAGCGCCGCCTCCGCCTCGCGCAGCATCGCCGTCAGGTCGGGCGGCCGGACCAAAAAGGTGGTGCGCACCTGGTAATAGTGCTCCAGAAGGATGTGGAGCAGCGCGACCGAAGTTGCGGAGGAATCCGCCACCGCGATCTGCGCACCCTCCAGTTCCGTCACCGGCAAGCGGCTGAAAAGCAGGATGCTCCCCACGTCGCCGTCGGCACTGATCGAGATATCGGGGACGATGTAGGCCGCCTCCGGGTGCCGGGCGTACTCAATGGAAGAAAGAGGTGTAACGTCAAGCTTCCCCGCAAAAAACAGCCGGTTGAGTTGGGTCGGTACGCCCTTCACGATTTTCAGCGGAAAGCCCAGCCGAACGAGCTTCTTCTCGAACGCATGATAAACGGGCAGGCAGTTAAGGTAATCCACCTGCCCCAAACGAAGCTTCAATTTAAAAACCCTCCCTGATCACGTTGTACAGCGCGTCGCGCTCCACCGGAACGTACCCCGACGTCTTGATCAGCTCCACCAGTTCCAGGCGGGCCATTAACTCGGGCGTACGCGCGCCCGCGCTGTGCGTGATCTTTTCTTCAATCACGGTGCCTTCGAGATCG
Organism: Bacillota bacterium; assembly: GCA_040758635.1. Lineage (GTDB taxonomy): Bacteria > Bacillota > Desulfotomaculia > Desulfotomaculales > Ammonificaceae > Yes71-27. The sequence goes on from JBFLVI010000011.1 coordinate 41,591, forward strand.
TCCACCCCAAAACTCAGCGAAATTTGCGCCATCCTGGGTCCGATCATCACCCAGTAGGCCTTGATATGTTCGAAGTTATCCAGCAACAGCCGGGCAATCGCCAGCGTTTTCAAGTCGTCGAATCCCGTAGTTTCCCGCAAGCCCCATTTCGCCATCGCCGTGTTTTCCGGGTGAAAGGCCAACGGGATAAAGGTCAGAAAGCCCCCTGTTTGATCCTGCAGTTCCCGCAGCCGGAGGAGGTGCTCAACCCGTTCCGCCACCGTTTCCACGTGCCCGTAAAGCATCGTGGCGTTGGTGGGAATTCCCAGGCGGTGCGCCGCGGCGTGGACCTCCAGCCAGCGCTCCCCGCTGATCTTACGCGGACAGGTGAGCTCCCGGACCCGGGGCGCAAAAATCTCGGCGCCGCCGCCGGGAAGGCAGTCGAGCCCCGCTTCCTTCAGCGCGCCCAAAACCGCGTCCACCGGCAGTTCGTGCTGCTGCGCCAGGTAGTCGATCTCCACCGCCGTCAAAGCTTTAATCGTCGCCCCCGGCAGGATCGCCCGGACCCGCCGCAGCACCTCGCAAAAGTAGTCGAGTGTGAGTTCGGGATTCAACCCCCCGACGAGGTGAACCTCGCGCACCCCCAGGGCTGCCGCCTCTTCCGCCTTCGCTGCGATCTCCGCCGGGGAAAGCGTGTAGGCCCCCTCGGCGCCGGGGGCACGGCTGAAGGCGCAAAAACGGCAGCGGTTGATACAGACATTGGTGTGGTTGATGTGCCGGTTAACGGCAAAAAAGACCTTCTTGCCGTGGCGCCGCCGGCGTACAAGCTCGGCGAGGTGGCCGATACCTAAAAGATCGCGGGAATTGTAAAGGGTGACACCGTCTTCCGGCCCGAGCCGCCGGCCCTCCAACACCTTCTCGGCCACTTCCCGGAGTTCTCCGTCCAACGCCCAAAGTGCTTCCAAAATACAGGTACCTCCAGTTTATAAGCATACCCTAACCCACTAAAATATCCGCGAGCGTGAAACAAAACATCCCGATGCTCAAAATCCCGTTCATATTGAAAAAGGCCACCCCGATCCGGGAGAGGTCGCCGGGGCGCACCAGCCGGTGCTCGTACAGCAACACGGCCACCGCAAACGCCACACCGGCGAAGTAAAGCGGCCCCAGACCCAGGACCACCCCGGTGAGGACGAAAAAGACGGGGGCCGTCAGGTGGCACGCCCGCGCCACCCAGAGCGCGGCGGCGATTCCGAAACGGGCCGGCAGCGAAAAAATCCCCTCCCGCCGGTCGAACTCGTAGTCCATACAGGCGTAAACGATGTCGAACCCGGCCACCCAGAAGAGCACCCCCAGGCCCAGCAACACCGGCGCCAGCGCGAACCCGTTGGTGATGGCCACCCAGGCTGCTACCGGCGCCAGCCCCAGGGCGAGCCCCAGATAAAAGTGACAGGCCCAGGTGAAACGCTTGGTATAAGAGTAAAACCAGAGGATCAGGACCGCCGGGAGAAAAAGCTTCAAGGCCAGCGGGCTCAACTGCCAGGCCGCCACTCCTAACAGCGTGAACGACAGGATGACGTAAACCCAGACCTCCGCCCGGGAAATGAGACCCCGGGGAAGCGCCCGGTTGGCGGTCCGCGGATTTCTGGCGTCAATCTCCTGGTCAATCAACCGGTTTAAGGACATCGCCGCGGTCCGCGCCCCCACCATCGCCACCGTGATCCAGAACAGGTCGTGCCCGGCGGGCAGCCGCCGTTCCGTCAACAGGGCGCCGATATATGCAAAAGGAAGCGCGAAAACCGTATGTTCGAACCTGATCATCGCCAGAAAGACGGTCAGTTTCCTCCAGGAACGCCGGAGGACCGTCTCCGGCCCGGCCAGGCCCCCCGTCCCAACACCTCTGTACCCCTGGTCAGGTTTCACGCCGGCCGGCGCACCTCCTTCACCCCGAATCTCTCAGGCAATCTTCTGCACGGCCGAGGGAATCTAAATCCCGTATTCCTTCCACTTCCGGTCCACCAACTCCTTCACTTCCGGGCTCATCACGATCTCTTCCGGCCACTCCCGGTCGTGCCCTTCGCCCGGCAGCTTCCTGGTGGCGTCAATCCCCATCTTTGAACCGTAAGCAAAGCGCGGCGAGGAATGGTCAAGCACGTCAAGCGGCCCCTCCGACAGCACGACGTCCCGTCGGGGATCAATGTTGTTGAAAACGCGCCACCAGACCTCGTTCATATCCTGAACGTTCACGTGCTCGTCCACCACGATCACAACCTTGCTGAAGGCAAGCTGCCCCATTCCCCAGACGGCATGGATGATCTTGCGGGCATGGCCCGGATAAGACTTCTTAATGGAAACAACCACGCAGTTGTGCACCACGCCCTCGACCGGGAAGTTGATGTCCACCACTTCGGGTAACTGCAGCCGGATCAAGGGGAGGAAAAGCCGCTCGGTGGCCTTGCCGATGAAGGCGTCCTCCATCACGGGGCGCCCGACGATCGTGGCCGGATAAACCGGGTTCCTGCGGTGGGTGATGCAGGTCACGTGGAAAACCGGATAGTAGTCAGCCAGCGAGTAATAGCCCGTATGGTCGCCGAAAGGACCCTCGAGCCTCCGCTCGTCCGGTTCGACGTAGCCCTCCAGGATGATTTCCGCGTGCGCCGGCACCTCGATCGGCACCGTTTCCCCCCGCACGAGCTCCACCGGCTCCTCCCTCAAAAAACCGGCCAGCAACAGTTCGTCCATCCCGGGCGGCAGCGGTGCCGTGGCCGCGTAAATCGTCGCCGGGTCCGCCCCCAGGGCCACCGCCACCGGGAGCCGCTCGCCCCGCGCGCACGCCTTCCGGTAATGGGCCGCACCGTCCTTGTGGACGTGCCAGTGCATTCCGGTGGTCTGCCCGTCGAAAACCTGCATCCGGTACATCCCCACGTTCCGCTGCCCGGTTTCCGGGTCGGCGGTGAAAACCAGGGGCAGGGTGATGAACCGCCCGCCGTCGCCCGGCCAGCACTTCAAGACCGGAAACCGGGTCAAATCCGGGTCCTTCACCACCACCTCTTTACAGGGTCCGGAACGGACCAGCTTGGGGATGAAGGAAGAAATCTGCGCCAGCCGCGGCAGCACCTTCAGCTTCTCGAAAAAGGTCTGCGGCAGTTCCGGCTGCAAAAGCCGGAAAAGCTTCGTCCCCAGCGCATCCAGGTCCTGGGTACCCAGGGCCAGCTTCGTTCGTTCCAGCGTGCCGAAAATGTTTATCAAAACAGGGACGTCGTATCCCCGGACGTTTTCAAACAGAAGCGCGGGGCCGCCGGACTTCACCACGCGGTCGGCGATCTCCGTGATCTCAAGCTCCGCATCCACCTCGGTGGCGATCCGCTTCAGTTCACCCCGCTGCTCCAAAACCCTCATAAAATCCCGGAGATCGCGGTAACCCAAGATAATCACCCCGTGTCTTAAGGCTTCGTACCGACGTGCACCGCCACGATCCCGCCGGTCAGTTCGAAATAATGGGCGTCCTGAAGTCCGACGGAGGCGAAAATCTCCTTGATTTCCGCCTGGTGGGGAAAAGACTTCAATGAGTTGGGGAGATAGGTGTAGGGCCCGTCCAGGCCTACGCCGAGACGCCCCAGGAGCGGCACCAGCCGGTTGAAATAGAAGTAGTAAATCTGCCTGAAAATCGGGAGGCTCGGCTTGGCCAGTTCCAGGGAAACCACCCGCCCCCCGGGCCGGACGACCCGCGCCATCTCCCGGATCGTCTGGGTGATGTCGGGGACGTTCCGGAGGGCGAAACCGATCGTGGCGCAGTCAAAAGTATCGTCCGGAAACGGCAGGTTCATCGCGTTTCCCCAGACGAACTCGATCACGTCGCGGTATGGTGTCCGCGCAATGTTTTCCCGCCCCTTTACCAGCATCTCCTCGCAAAAATCTACGCCCACCACCCGCCCGGTGGGTCCGACCACCTTGGCCTGCTCGAGCGCAAACATCCCGGTGCCGCAGCAAACGTCAACCCCGCAACCGCCGGGTTTCAGGCCGCATTGGGCCACGGCGAAACGCCGCCAGTACTTGTCCCGGTTAAAACTCAAAACGGTGTTCAGGAGGTCATACCGGTGGGCAATCTTTGAGAAGAGCGCGTGTACGTAAGCCTCTTTTTTCTCGTATTCCTGCGGTACGGTCATGAGACTCCCCGTTTTATCTCTCCGACTTAAATTATACCAACCGGATGACAGGTGTTCCCCGACGAATTGTTCCGGGCTACCAGGTTCAGCATCCGCTTGAGCTGCTGGCGTGCGGGAACCGCGGGCAGCTTCAGCAGCCTCTCTTCGGCCGCTTCCAGGTAGGCGGCCGCTTGAAAGCTATACGTTCTCTGGCGGCAGCCGTGTACCATTCCCAGGTTGACGCCGAAATCATAAAGCTCACTCAGGAATTCAGCCTCCGCCAAAACACCGGGAAGGCGGCAGCACTCACCGATCAAGAGCGCCGTTTCCTTCCGCACCGTTTCCGGGTCCGGCGTCGCCTCATCCGCCGCTCCCACCGCCGCTTCACTCTCGGCGCAGACTACCCTGGAGAGTGGTACCAGCAGCCGCTGCAGCCCGGCGTCTGCCAGCACCCGGAAAGAGTTGCTGTAAAGGTAATCACCGAGCAAGATGGCGCTTTTGAGGTCCTTGCCCTCGATTTCCTCCCTGACCGCCCGGCGGTGGATCAGCCCTGCCAGGAAAATAAACTGGATCGCCGCGGCCACCGGGTGCACGTTCGCGGCAGGCTGACCGCAGAGACGGGCGCACAGGAAAACCAGCGCCGGGCGCAGGTTGGCCTCCAAAGCGTTCGTCTTGATCAGCTGGCTGTTCCGGCTTCCCGGAGCCTTTTTTACGATTTCATTCGCCGCCGCATGCACCGCGGCAAGATGCTTCTCGAGCGACGGCGGTAATCCCAGACCTTTCAAACCTTTTCCTCCCCACGCTCCGCAAAGATTTTATATTCGCCCAACCCGTCCCTTTTTCCTCCCCGGCCCCATAAAAACAATCGGCCTTGTAACGCTCTTCCTGCTTTACAAGGCCTATTATGTCTCCTTTTTCTCTCTTAAACCCGTACTAATAAAAACCCCCCCTTGAGTTTAAACCGCCCGGGCCGCCTGCTGAAGCGCTTCCGAAAAGATCCCCCGCTTCTGCTCCTTGGCCACCACGCGCTTGGCGTTAAAGTGTTTGGTAAGGTAGTTGCAGGCCTGCCAGGGGTCCACCTTGTCACCACACGTAAACACATCCACCGCCGCGTAGCCGAGTTCCGGCCACGTATGAATCGCCAGGTGCGATTCGGAGATGACCACCACGCCGCTTATTCCCTGCGGACTGAATTTGTGGAACACGTACTCGCGCACTTCTGCGCCTGCCTCGAGTGCGGCATTGACCATGATTCTTTCCACCAGATCAATGTTGTTCAGAATCTCGAAATCGCAGTCGTAGATTTCGGCCAGAACATGCCGACCCAAAGGTTTCATTTCCATTATCTCCCCCTTTTTTAAAATATTAATGGAACCACCCCGCACTCAGCTTTCATGTTCGCAACGTACCCTAAGAGATATCCTGCTCCCACAAAGATTGCAACGCATTATAAAATAAAGAGATAACCCATAAAAGCTGAGTGCGGGGTCAATTCCAATCACCACAATTTTAACATACCCCCCCCGGTTGTCAATAAAATTTTACTTCTTCCATATATATTTCTTCCCGTACGACATCGTTTCTAAGCCTTCCAACGCCTTCAACCTCCACGGTCACGGTATCGCCGGGTTGAAGCGGCCCTACGCCGGCCGGAGTTCCCGTCAGCAGCACGTCTTCCGGATGAAGCGTCATGATGTGCGAAACGAAACTCACCAGGAAATAAACGTCGAAAATCAGCTCGGCGGTTGACGAATGCTGTTTGCGCTTATTGTTGAGGTAAAGGGAAATCTCCCGGTCCCGGGGATCGATTCCGGTAATGATGAACGGGCCCAGCGGACAAAAGGTGTCAAAGGACTTGGCCCGCGTCCACTGGCCGTCCTTGCGCTACAGGTCCCGCGCCGTGACGTCGTTCGCGCACGTATAGCCCAGGATATAATCCCCGGCGTTTTCGGGCCTGACCCGCCGGGCCGTGCGGCCGATTACCACCGCCAGCTCAGCCTCGTAATCAACCTGGCCCGCCACCGCCGGGTAAACGATCTTTCCCTCCGGCCCGATGACCGTGGTCGGCGGCTTCAGGAACAAGACGGGTTCCTCCGGAAAGCCGTAACCCAGTTCCAGGGCATGGTCGCGGTAGTTGAGCCCGACGCAGACGATCTTGCTCGGCCGACAGGGAGCCATAACCCTCAATTCTTCCAGGCGGTAACCCTTCCGCGCCGGCTTCCCGCCGAACCCGTCCGGCAACGGGTAGACCGTTTCTCCCTCCGCCACGCCGGCGAAGATACCCGCCGGGCCCTTGAAATAGCCGAGCCGCACGGTATCAAATCTCCTTCAAGAGCAGGTACAGGAGCGGCGGGATGCCGAAAACCGTAGCCGTCGTCGCCGCCACCGTACCGGAGTCGTTGAAAAGAAAAGCCGCCACCGCAGTTACGACCACCCCGATGAAACCGGTGAAAAGGTACGGGTACTGGGAACGGAAAACCCGCATCACCCCCACCGGGCGGATGGAAAGCAGCAAAAGCCCCCCGATACCCGCCGCCAGCACCCGGGACCAGATGGTGTAGCGAAAGAGCTTCATATTCATCGCCATCTTCCGCTTGATGATGTCCAGGGCTACCGACGGCTCCTGGAAAACCAGGAAGAGGTTCCGGCCGATGTGGGACTGCCCGCCGCGCCCCCAGAGGAAGTCGAAAACCGCAAACAGGACGGGCAACAGGATAAAGACCATACCCCCTATTGCCACCGTCCGCCAGTTGAAGCCGACCCCGGCAAAGGCGAGAAAAGTAACCAGGAAAGCAATCACCGCCGTGAGCAGACCGCCGAAGTTGGCCCCCAGGCCCGGCATCCCGAGCGTCACCGTGACGAGCAGCCCCAGGAGGGCGGTCAGAACCAGCGTCAGCCGCCGGGGCCAGACCGTCAGCGCGCAGGCGCTCGCGAAGATGGTGGCGCTGATCAGTACCCCCATGTATTCATTTCCGATGCCGTAAAAGCGGGCGCCACCCATGGCGTCGTAGCTCAGAATCGACTCTCTCAGCAGTGTAGTGCCGGTGAAGACGTCGGCCAGGATCAGGCCGACCGTGGTCAGAGAAAGAAAGACAAAACCCGCCAGCGGTTTGCGGTGTTCAAAATACAGGCTTATCAGGGTAAGGATCGCCGTTACGGCAATGATTCCACCCAGATAAGGGGTAAGGGAATAGGTCCCGAAAAGCGGTGTAACGAGACAGGCTACGGGAAAGGCCATGAGGCTGAACAGGAGCGGGTAAAGCTGCAGCCTTTGCGCCCACCGTTTCTCCCGCAGCAGGATAAACAGAACAGCCACCACCAGCAGAATTAGGGCATAAACCAGGTAGGTTTTGATCATCGGTGCCCGGAAATTATGGATGAAAAACGCCTGCTGCCACAACTCCTCCAGAAACTGCATCGGTTCGCGAACCCGCACGCTCGTCACCGGCCGCCCCGACACGGTTCCCGGAACCTCGAGGCCAAAGTACCGCAAGACCGTTGGGGCGAGGTCGGTGTTCATCACAATCCCCGGACGGCGGGTCGAAGGGGAAGTCAAAACCGACCCCGGCAGAATGCCATCTCCCACCATCACCACCGGCGCAAACCAGTCGCCCCCCGCCAGAGCAGCGCTGGATGGCGTGGGGGAAACGATCAGCAGGCAGTCGCGCCGAAGGTCAAGGTCGGCTGCCAAGCCCCCCAAGAACCGCTCCGCCCGGACCAGTGTTTCCTCCCACCGCCGTTGGAAGACCGCGTCCGTCAACTCTTCCCGGGCTTGATCGAGACGGGAGGTATCACCCAGATCAATGACCACAAAATCAGCATCTTTCAAGGTCCGCCACTTCCGCCAGAGCACCTCGTAATTGGTGCGGAACCCCCCGGGAAACGAGGGGTCCCGTTGTAAAAGCTCCCGCCCGACGCAACCCTGCGCCACGATCCCGGCCCGATTCATGGCGATGGTCGCAACCTGCCGCCCGGGACGGTCGCGCCAGTCGGCGTTGCCGAGGCAGGCCACCTTGACCCCCGCGGCCTGCAGTTGCTGACCCAGAGCCCCAGGCACCACGGGGTGAAGCAGCCCGGCGTTCTTTCTGCTCAGGGGGGCAATCTCCAAAACGACCACGTTCCCCGGCTTGGGGGTGTACCCGGTGCGCCTTTTGAACTCTTCGTAAACCTTGGTGTCCACGGAAAACTGTTCGACCGAGTCGTAGGCGAAGGCGCCGGCCTTGGTGGCGATGGCGTGCGCCCCCGCGCCGATAGTGGCGTAAGTGTTTTCGGGATTGCGAATGCCGGCGGTCCCCGTATTCAAAAGACTGACGCCGCCTTTGCGGACCAGCCGGGAAAGGGTGCCAAGCGCCGGGTTGTTCAAATCCTTCAGGCTCAACCGGTCGATAATCACCATCACGACCCGGCCCTTTCGCTCGTCAGCTAACGCAGGACGGTCAGCAGCAGAAAACAGAAAGGCCGCCGCAAAAAAGCAAAGGCAGGAAAAGACGGCAAGGGAAGCAGGTACGAATTTCAGCCGGCGTTTCTTTGCGTGCACCATCATCCGCCCTCTTTTTACAAACTCTTCGTCGCTCGAAACTATAAACTTAATTGTAAGCTGTTGCCACCGGAATTACAAGAGTTAACCCGAATAGAAACCTTGCGCCGCAAGCGCCTCCCGGTAAAGGCCGGAAACCTGTCCGACCATCCTTTCGACCGTGAACAACCGGGCGACCCGCTCCCTTCCGGCGGCCCCCAACCGTCGTGCCCGTTCCGGCGCCCGCAGGAGGCCGGCTATCGCCCCCGCCAGAGCCGCCGGGTCCCTGGGCGGCACCAGGACACCCGTCTCGCCGTCGAGTACCACCTCGGGTACACCGCCCACCGCCGTCGCCACCACCGGCAGCGACGCGGCCATGGCTTCGAGGAGAATGAGCCCAAGACCTTCGGTCACCGAAGGCAGAACCAGCAGGTCGAGCGCCCCCAGAACCTGCGGAACGTCGCGCCGCACGCCGGTAAAAACAAAGCGGCTGCTGACGCCGCTTTTTTCAGCGAGTTCCTGGAGTTCCGCCCGGAGGGGTCCGTCGCCGACCACCACGAACACGGGCCGCTCCTCCGGCGGAAACAGCGCCGCCGCCTCGATCAGATAGCGCAAACCCTTCTGGGGTGCCAGCCGGGTGACCGTGCCCACCACCGGACCTTCCGCCGGAAGGCCCAGGCGCCGCCGGAGCGCCTCCCGGGACTCCGCCACCTGAAACTCGCCGGGGTTGACCCCGTTGTAAACCGTGACCACCTGATCGGGTTCCAGCCCCTCCCGGGCGATCAGTTCCCGCCGCAGGGCCTCGGAAACCGTGATGATGCGGTGGGTACGCCGCGCCAGCATTTTTTCGGCAAGGGCAAAGAACCCCCTCTTGTATGCAGGCCATTCCGCGTAGAAAATTGAGTTGTGGACGGTAAAGAAAACGACCGGCGTGCGTGCGTAAAGTGCCGCCAGCCTCCCCACCAGGCCCGCCTTGGCGCTGTGCGCGTGCAAAATGTTCACCCGCTCCCTCCTGAGCACGCGGGAAAGCTGGAAAACAGCCCGGGCATCCCGGAGCAGGTCGAGTTCCCCCTGGAGCGGTATGGGAAAGACCTTCGCTCCCACTTCCGCCGCCGCCGCAAGCATTTCCCCCGGTGGTCCCGCAACGCCCGGCTCAAAAAGGTTCCGGTCCGTGTAACGCAGGAGATTCAGGAGGTGGCATCTCATCCCGCCGGCCGCCGGCCGGATTACGTGCAGCACCGTAAACCGCTTCAAACTCCCTGCCTCCGCTCGTCTCACCCGTTATTTCGCCGTCGGGCAGAAATTTCCTCGTCAAAAAATCCCCGCTATATGCAGGAAGGACCTCCCCGGGAACGCTTCAATCGGCCTTGATGGCCTCCGTCGGGCAGCTTTCAACCGCTTCCTGGCAAACGTCTTCCAGGTCCTCCGGAACGTCCTTCATAGCAGCCTTGGCTTTTTCTTCGTCCTCCGCCCACTCGAAGACCTCAGGGCAAAGCTCCACACAGGTGCCGCACCCGATGCAAAGGTCGTAATCCACTTCTACGTGCACCAGAATCCCCTCCCAAAGGCTTTTTGCGGTTTAAGTTTGCTCAGGCAACAGGAAAATATACGCTACGAAAATGCGGCAAGGGTGTTCCGGCACCAACTTCATAAAAACCCGTCACTATTCAGGCGCCCCGCGGGGCGCGGCTAAAGCTGCGCATAGCGCCATGACCAGCCACCCGGGCCGAATCCTCAACCCAGCACTCAGTTGCGTCTTGATAAGATACTACTTTTGAGGAAACACATATTTGCCCACTCCGCGAAACTACACTTTCATAGCAATCTGAGTGCCGGGCTCCGGTTCGTCCCTCGTGGCTTCCGCGCTCTGCCAGCGATAAGCCCGGCGTGTGGTGTGATGTGACAGGCTGAATAGTTACCAAAAACTTAAAAAAACGCGAGACCACTCTGGTCTCGCGTTCATTTGCTGGTCGGAGCGACAGGATTTGAACCTGCGGCCTCTACCACCCCAAGGTAGCGCTCTAGCCAAACTGAGCTACGCCCCGTTACTACAATTATAATCCGGGAGCCCGCCAACCGTCAAGGCAGGCGGTTACCTGCTGAGAACATACACTACCAGTTGCAGGAGCGGAGCAAAAACCGGGGCAGAACCCGAAAAGGATAAAAAAATGGGGCTGTGAAACCATAAAAGGCGGAGGTGAAAATTATGAGCAAAACGGGGTACGCGTTGCTGATCAAGTTTGCAATGACCTTCATCTTCGCCGGGCTGGCCTTCGCCCTGATCACCGCCAACGCCTGGGGCTGGATCCTGCTCGCCGGCCTCGTGGCGACCGCGGTGAACTACCTGGTGGGCGACCTCTGGGTTCTTCCCAACTTCGGGAACATCGCCGCTTCTGTCGGTGACGGAATATTGGGGGCGCTGGTAGCCTACATCATTGATCTGCTGGTCCCCGCTTTCCAAACCGGCGCTGCCGCCCTGGTCGTCTTTGCGCTCCTCATTATGGTGGGCGAATACTTTTTCCACCAGTACCTGCTCCGCGCCGAAAAAGTGGCGCCTTAGGCCCGAGGCGTCAGGTAAGCGTGAAAGACAAAGGCACCCTTCCGGGGGTGCTTTGTCATGTCGGCCAAGCGGTGCGCTGCTACCGAACATCAATCTGGTCCATAATTTGCCTGGCAGCCTGCAGGTCCTGGGAAAACCATTTTCTCCGCCGGAGACGGGTCCAGTACCCGTCTCACCGTTGCCGCTGTCCTACGAACGCCGCCAGGCCGAACCCCATTCTTCACGTTTGATACTCCGGCGCATCAGGAACCGCGCCACCGAAATTACGGCGGCGGCGGCCAGCACCTGAACGGCGATTTCCACCGCGTGGGGCGCATGGTAAAACTGCCGGATGTACGGGTCTGTAATAATCAATTCCCCACCCACTTTGCCCAAAACGGCCGCCGCGAGGTAAGTCGCGGCCGGGTAACGGTCCATCAGCATGCAGAGAAAGCTCGACCCGAAAACCACGAGGGGAATGCTGAGTCCCAGCCCGAACATCAGCAGCAAAACGTCCCCGTTGGCAACCGCCGCAATTGCCAGGATGTTGTCCGTACTCATAACCAGGTCCGCCACCATGATGAGCTTGATGGCTTCGAGCAGCCTCTTGGCCTCCCTGCCGTTCAACTCGCAGGTGGGGTTTTCCCGCAGCAGCTTGACCGCGATCCAGAGAACCAGTACGCCGCCCAAAAGTTTGAGGAAGGGAAGCATGATAATCTGTGACGCTACAAACGTAAGGCTGACCCTCAGGACCACCGCCGCCCCTGCCCCCAGGACAATCCCGATCAGCCGCTGCCTCCTGGGCAGCCTGCGCACCGCCATCGCGATCACGCAGGCGTTATCCCCGGCCAGCACGACGTCCACCAGCACGATGCTTAGGGCACCGAGAAAGAGTTCGCCCATGATCCGCTCCTTCTATATCTCAGGGGCTTAACGCAAGCCTCACCTTTTCATTTATTTAGCGCACTTTTAAAATATCCTGCAGCGGCGGCTAAAATAACCCGTACGGCGCAAAAAGTCTGCGGAAAGGAAAATTCTCGGGGGGAATCGTTCACGACGATAAAGTCGCGCCACCGGGAAACAAAATGTGTGTAGGGGAAGGAGGCGGCGTCGCCTGTTTCAGCTCCTTAGCGAACACTTGAGACGCACGGCAACCAAACTAAGCGACGACGAGCAGTGGAGGCGGGTCTGCGGCCACGGACGGCCGCAGAGGGCAACCACGGCACGGACGCCGTGTTTGCCCGGTGCCCGCCGGAGCGCGAGGAGGAGCGTAAAGTTTGGTCCGCGCGGTGAACGTGTGAGCGAGAGCGAAACAGGCCGAGACAGCCGCCGGTGTTGGCAATAATTGGTCATTTTCGGAGGAGTCGTTCACGACGATAAAGTCGCGCCACCGGGAATGAAAATGGTTCAATTGCTTATGCTCCGGTCTTTTTATCAACGTTGAACGTTGAACAGACCCCAAAGGTCTGTCAGTAAGGTAAACGTCTATTTTCGGAGGAGAAGCGGGCTTGGTCCCCGAAGGAACGAATAGAATCAGGCAAACCGTCTTGTCCCCGGAACCGCACCGGTGCGGCGCCGAACCGGGGTTCTTTTAAAGGATTTGCCCGCGCCATCCGCAGGTAAGCCCGAGACCAAAAAGCAGTTAACGGACGCGCACGCGGTACTCCCGCAGCCAGGTATCGACCTGGATCAGGTAGGCCATCATCTGGGGCCCGGTCATCAACTGGCCGAACCAGGGAATACCGCCGCCGGCCGCGCTTGCTTCGGCAACCGAGCGCACGGCGGGAACGTTTACGAACGCCCGAAGCGGGGAATCTGGATCGTCCAGGATGCGCAGGAGCCACTCGCGAACCAGCGTCGTGTAGGCCGGGTTGTGGGTCTTGGGGTAAGGGCTTTTGCGCCGCCACAGAACCTCCGCGGGCAAGACCCCCCGGAGCGCGTGGCGCAAAACACCTTTTTCGACCTGATTGTGGAATTTCATCTCCCACGGAATGTTCCAGACATACTCCACCACCCGGTGGTCGCAGTAAGGGACCCGGACCTCCAGCCCCACCGCCATGCTCATCCGGTCCTTCCGGTCGAGCAGTACGGCCATGAAGTACACGATGCTCAGATAGGATATCTCACGCAGGCGGGCGGCATGCACATCCTCGCCGGGAAGACGCGGCACCTCCGCCAGAGCCTCCCGGTAGCGCGCCGCCAAGTATTCAGTCGGGCGGATGTATGCGGTCAGTTCGGGCGAAAGCAGGCGCACCCGCTCCTCAATCCCGCGCACCCAGGGGAAGGTGGTGGCTCGGAGATCGGCTTCCCGGCGGAACCAGGGATAGCCGCCGAAGATTTCGTCCGCGGCCTCACCGGACAGGCCGACCGTATCCCGTCTTTTTATCGCACGCGAAAAAAGGAAAAGGGAGGAGTCAATGTCGGCCATACCCGGCAGGTCACGGGCGCGAACGGCCGGGACCAGCGCCTCCGCAAGTTCCTGAATGTCGAGCGTAACCACGCGGTGGCTGGTGCCGAGAAAGGCCGCCATCTGCTGCGCCCAGGGGGCGTCGGCGTTGGGTTCGAATTCGGTGGGCCTGAAGTATTGCTCGTTGCCCATGTAGTCCACCGAGTAGGTGCGTATCGGCTCCCGCCCTCTCTTCCGGAAAACGTCGGCGGCAAAGGCCGTGATGGCGCTTGAATCCAGCCCTCCGGAAAGCAACGTGCACACGGGTACGTCGGCAACCAGTTGCCGCTCCACGGTATCCTCTAACAGCCAGCGCACCGTTGCCACCGTGGTCTGAAAGTCGTCGGTGTGGGGCCGGCTTTCCAGCGACCAATACCGGCGGGTCACGGTCCCCTTCCGGTCGTGGCGGAGCCAGCAGCCCGGCCTTAGTTCGCTGACATCCCGGAAAACGCCTTGTCCGGGCGTGCGGGCAGGCCCCATGACGAAAACCTCGGCCAGCCCCGCAGCGTCCACCTCGGGCTGTACCGCCGGGTGCGCCAGCAGCGCCTTCAACTCCGAACCAAAAAGAAAGGCGCTGCCGCGCTGGGCGTAGAACAGCGGCTTGACCCCAAGGCGATCGCGTGCCAGGAAGAGGCTTTCGTTCGCCTCGTCCCAAATACCGAAGGCAAAGATACCGTTGAGGCGCTCCAGGCATTCGGGACCCCACTCGATGAAGGCAAGGAGAAGGGCTTCGGTGTCGGAATAGCCTTGAAAGGTATACCCGCGGGCCGCCAGCTCCTGCTGTAATTCCGGTGTGTTGTACAGTTCGCCGTTGTAGGTAATCACGTAGGCGTGCCCGCCACGCTGGCGGACCATCGGCTGGCTGCCTCCCTCCGGATCCACCACGATCAAGCGGCGGTGCGCTATGGCAGCCCGGGGTGACAACCAGATCCCGGAAGCATCCGGGCCGCGGGGGGCCAGGGTTTCGTTCATCGCCTCGATAACCGGCCGCTGCTGCGTGAGGTCCACCTGCCAATCGATCCAGCCCGCTATCCCGCACATTTCGGGACTTCGCCTCCTTTACCTTCCGGGGGTCCGGCACAAAAAAACGCTGCCAGAAAGGTTTCTGTAGCGCCGTTGCCACTGGGATTTTTTAAAGTTAACCTACTATAACTATATTTGAAAACCGGCCGGACGGTGTCAACCGGCGGACTACTTTAGGTTATGCCTGAATGCTTTGCCCGTATGACCGCAGCCTGCCGGGGCCGCAAACAGTATTTCTTGGACCCGGCAGTATTTCTTGCAGGCGGAAGGGAAACAGGTAAAAGAAGGCGAAGACTATCATGAGAAGCGCAAGCTCATAAAATGTTTTTAGAATGAAGACGTGAAGGACGGATGCGGTTGTGGGCTGCTTATCTCCCGTTTTACTCTTGTTGCTCCTGCCGGCACTCTTCCTGCTTTTCTACTTTCAGGTGGCGGCTTTTTCACTCACCCGCCTTGGCCTGTCTCCAGAAGGAGCGGTGCTTTTCTTCGGGTTCTGCCTCGTGGGCGGTGTCATCAACATCCCGGTCTCCCGGCGGCGGGTCGCCGTGGAAGACGGAGTCTTCTTCGGTTTTCCCTTTTTCTTCTACTACCCCCCGCGGGTGCGGGAACAGGTGATCGCCGTGAATCTGGGCGGGGCGGTTCTGCCCGGTCTTTTCAGCCTTTACCTGCTGGGCCGGGCGCCGTTCGCCCCTATAGTTCTGGCCACCGTGATCGTGGCAGCGGTTGCAAAGGGCCTGGCGCGACCGGTGCCTGGTGTGGGGATCATCCTGCCGGCTTTTATCCCTCCGCTGGTGGCGGCGGCGGCGGCACTGCTCCTGGCACGTGAAAACGCCGCGCCGGTGGCTTACATCTCAGGAGTCCTGGGGACGCTCATCGGGGCCGACCTTCTGAACTGGCCCCGCTTCAGGGAAATGGGTGCCCTGGTTTTGAGTATCGGCGGCGCCGGGGTCTTCGACGGCATCTTTCTGGTCGGCATCGTGGCGGCGCTTTTGACCTGACTTAGCGCAAGGTTGTGGAGGTGGGGAAAGTAGAGAACTGCATTTTCTGCCAACTGCCGGAAGAGGCGATCATCGCCCAAAATGAACTGGCGATGGCCGTTTTCGATAAGTACCCGGTGAATCCTGGCCACACGCTGGTAATCCCCCGGCGGCACTACCCTTCCTATTTCGACGTAACCGAAGAAGAGTTGCTGGCGCTGCACCGGCTCGTCCTGGATGTGAAGCAGCTTCTGGACGAACGGTACCGCCCCGACGGCTACAACGTCGGGGTCAACGTAGGAGGTTGTGCGGGACAGGTTATCTGGCACGTACACCTGCACGTAATCCCGCGTTTTGACGGAGATTCGCCGCGTCCCGGAGGTCTGCGGCGGGTGAAGCGTCCGGTGACGCCCTGGCTGCGGGAAGACGACTGAGAATTAGGCAGCTTGCGGCTGCCGACCGCAGGGGTACAACGAGAAGCCTCCGGTACGGGAGCCTGGCTGGAAGGTAAAAACTTAAATATTTCCTAATATTGTATATTGTTTTTCTGCCAGGCTTGTATACAATATACCTTCAGTTTTTTATTGACAAAAGTTGATGTTTTTGTTATCGTGGTAATACCTCGCTGACGTCTCTATCGAAGACGAACGGGGTAGGAGGTGCCCGGGATTCTCCCGGGCTCTAAAAATTCAGCGGGCAAAAAACGGCGTCTCCTTCCAGGGGAACGCCGTTCTGTTTTTCCGCAGGTGAACCGTGATTCCTTACTCTTGCACCGCCGTCACCACACCGGCGCCGACCGTCCGGCCGCCCTCGCGAATCGCAAAACGCAGCCCTTCCTCAATTGCGATCGGTGTGATCAACTCGATCTCCATCTTCACATTGTCCCCGGGCATCACCATCTCCACGCCGTCCGGCAGTTTGATCGTCCCCGTCACGTCCGTCGTCCGGAAGTAGAACTGCGGCCGGTACCCGTTGAAAAACGGCGTGTGCCGCCCTCCTTCTTCCT
>JBFLVI010000012.1:0-56901 GCA_040758635.1 Bacillota bacterium
GGAGCTCCGACCAAACGGTCATCACGCCAAGCCCAGGTACCAGAAGGTTTAAAATCCGCGCCGCACGCCTAAAAGGTACCTCCGTCCCTAACTCCAAAATAAGCTCCCTCATCCGGTGACTTACCCGGCGGCTGGTGTCACACCCAAAGCCTCATCCAATAAAAACCGGTACTCCCCTGTGTCTTTATCCCGGTAAAGCCGCCGCTTAAAGCTGAGTTCTCCAAAGCTGGTGACAATGGTCCGAGAACGTAGGCCTACCGCTTTCAGCTTTTTGGTATCCCGCTGCGCACAAAGTTTGCGGTCTATCTGATTGAAGGCCTCCTCAAGTAAGATTAACGCCGCTCTTTGGACTAAACGCTGCATCCTTTCTTCTAATTCCTCAAATTTCCGGGCCGACCGCAGCGCTTCAAAAATTCCCTGCGCTATTAGCAGGATAAGTTGAACCAGAAGGCGAATGTTTATCACGAGACCTCACTCCTTTGCCGGGAGTCGGCTGCTTCTTTTGAAGCAGCCGCCGAGGTCTCTTTTCGTTGTTCTCCTCTTATTCCCTCCAAAGATTCCTACAGCAACTTTACACTAAGAGTTCCATCCTGGAGTTTTCAACCTTCAGATTACTATCGCTTTATCCCGGCTTCTCACCCCCGCGCCTACCACCGGCCAGGACGCCGCAAAGATTGGACAGGAAACGGTCCCGCTGCGGCCGCTCCGCATTCCACCGCCGCGCAGTCCCCTCTGCAAGTAGGCGCGGTACGTCCGGTCCACCGAAGGAAACGAGCTCTTTTGTGTAGACTGCGGCCCACCGCCCGATCACCTCCGGCGTCACTTCCAGGTGAAACTGGAGCGCCCAGGCACAGTTCCCATAGACAAAAGCCTGGTTGGCGCAGGTTTCACCCGCGGCCAGAAGCACGGCGCCTTCCGGCAAAGCGAAGGTGTCCCCGTGCCACTGGAAAACCGGGAATTCTGGCGGTAGGCCGGCGAAGAGCGCCGCCTGTCTGCCCGCAGCGGTCAGGCGCACCGGATACCAGCCGATCTCCTTCACCGGGTTCGGCTTTACCTCGGCCCCGAACGCCCGGGCGATGAGCTGTCCCCCGAGACATATGCCCACCGTGGGCACCCGGCCGGCCACCGCTTCCCGGATGAGTTCCTGCACCCGACGCAGGTACGGATAGTTTTCCTCTTCGTAAGCCCCCATCGGTCCGCCGAGGATGACGAGTGCGTTGTAACCTTCAAGCTTTTCCGGCAGGATCGCCTCCGGGGCGTCCATGCACCGCAGATCGAGTTCCCAACCGTCTTGAAAGAGCACGTCCGCCAGGAGCCCCGGACCCTCGCAAGCCACGTGTTGTACTATTAGAACCCGCAAGGTCTCGCCTCCTGTCTGATCAGAAATGTAATCCCTTCCCAGAGCAAATTGTCAGGCCGTCCAGCTAACGGTACCACCAGACCTGACCGGACGCAGGACCCTGGTGGCCAGCCGCTCTTCGCAACAGCAGTGGGTCACCAGGACTACGGGGATCCGCCACTCCGCCGGTAATTCCTTTATCTCTTGCCGCAACTGCTCCCGCAGTCCCCGATCCAATGCCGCCAAAGGCTCATCGAGAAGCAGCACTGCCGGATCCCGCACCAGCGCTCTGATCAAGGCCACCCGCTGGCGTTCACCGCCCGAGAGCTGGGCGGGAAAGCGGTTCCGCAGGTGGCCGATACCAAAGCGCGCCATAAGCCCTTCTGCCCGGCGGAGCCCGGCCTCCTTTTCTTCCCCACGTAGCCCCCAGAGCCCGTAGAGCACGTTTTCCCAAACCGTCAGGTGCTCGAAGAGGGCGTAGGCCTGGAAGACAAACCCCACCCTTCGCCTGGCGGCAGGCAGGTTTATCCCCGCCGCCGCGGCGAAGAGGGGCTGCCCTTCCAAGGTGATGTGGCCTGCATCCGGCCGCTGCAAACCCGCCAGGCATTCGAGGATGGTGGTTTTCCCCGAGCCCGAAGGCCCGGCCAGTGCCAGGAGCTTGCCGGCCGGGACCGTGAAATTGGCTCTCAGGGTAAAGTGAGGCAACCTCTTCTCGATTTCCACCACCAGCATTTGTCAACCCCTCCTCTGCCCGGTGTAGCGGGCGATGTGTCGTCCCGACCACCGGTGCAGCCCGAAAATTACGGTAAAAGAAAACAGCAACACGATCGCCACCAAGGGGAGTGCCGTACGGTAGTCTCCCGCTTCTACCGCGAAGTAGATCGCCATCGGCACGGTCTGGGTCTTGCCGGGGATATTCCCGGCCACCATCAGGGTGGCGCCGAATTCACCCAGTGCCCGGGCAAAGGCGAGGACTATACCCGCGAGAATGCCCGGCCAGGCGAGGGGGAGGGTCACGGTGAAAAAGACCAGCAGCTCTCCTGCCCCCAGGGTCCGGGCGGCGTTCTCCTGATCGGGATCAACCTGCGCGAAGGCGGCCCGGGCGTTCTGGTAAACCAGAGGGAAAGCCGCCACCGCCGCAGCGATTACCGCCGCCGACCAGGTGAAAAGCAGCCCACCCGGAACGAGCCAGCCTACCGGGCCGTTTTGGCCAAGCAGAAGAAGCAGGCCGAACCCAACCACTGTAGGGGGAAGAACGAGGGGGAGGAGCAAGACCGCCTCCACCGCTTCCTTCCCCGGAAAACGGGCGCGGGCGAGCAGGCGCGCACACGCCACCCCACTTACGGCCGCTACCGCCGTGGCCAGAAGCGCTACCCGAAGCGACAGAAGCAAGGCGTGTACCACCTCTTCCGGCATCCACCATTCCTCCCTTCTCGTGAAGGCCGCGCCAGACGCTCAGCTGCGATTGGGTGCCGGACCGGTTACCGCGCCGTCGCCACCGGCGTAAAACCGTGCCTGGCGAAAACCGCGGCCGCTTCTGGGCCGGCAAGGTAGTTAAGGAAGTCGAGAGCCGTTTCTTTTTCCTTGCTGCTGCCGACTACGGCCCCGGTGAAGAAGATCGGCCGGTGGGCCTTTTCCGGCGCTTCGGCCGCGATCCTGACTTTTGCCATAGTTACGGCGGTAGACCGCCATACCAGACCCACGTCAACGCTACCCGTTTCCACATACGCCTTCACCTGCTGCACATCCTTGGCCAGCACCAGCTTAGGCTGTACTTTCTCCCACAGCCCCAGGTTGACCAGCGTCTCCTTTGCCCACTCTCCCGCCGGCACGGTGGCCGGATCGCCGATGGCTACCTTGCCGACGCCCGGCGAAGCGAGGTCGGTAAAGCCCTTCACCTTTTTCACGTCTTTTGGGGTGATGAGCACCAGCTTATCGGCCAGAATCTTCTTACGGGTGGCCTTGTCGATCAAGCCCTCTTTTTCTAAGGCGTCTAGCTGCTTCTTGCCCGGAAAGATGACGATGTCGGCTGGCGCCCCCTGCTCGATCTGCTTCTGCAACGTACCAGACCCGGCAAAGTTGAAGGAGACCTTGGCCTCCGGGTGCTGCCGGCGATACAGCTCCGCGACTTCCGGTAGCGTATCTTTCAGCCCCGCGCCGGCGAAAACCATGATTTCGGCGGCCGGCGTGGCTTCCCGGGCGGTCCGGGATGTCCCGCACCCGACAAGCAGACCTGCCAGCAAACCGATGAGACTTACACACAACCAGGCTCTCTTTCGCATCCTGCTTCCTCCTTTTGCCTGTTATTTTGCAATTTCAGAAGGCACTGGTTTTTAAACCACGCGGCCGGTT
Source organism: Bacillota bacterium (assembly GCA_040758635.1). GTDB lineage: Bacteria > Bacillota > Desulfotomaculia > Desulfotomaculales > Ammonificaceae > Yes71-27. Next base: position 3,692 of record JBFLVI010000012.1, read on the forward strand.
CCCGATCGCTGCGCCACTCAAGACCTTTTTTCCTTCCCGGCCGGCCGCCCGGGCTACCGTGCGGCTCAAGATGCTGAGCCGTCGGCGGTCAAGACCTATTGGGATGCCGTAAAGGTGCTCCAGCGCCGCCACCACCTCCTTTAAAGGCACGTTTCCCGCTCGCTCGCCGAGTCCCCCTACGGTAACGTTTACGTATCCGCACCCAGCCCTGACTGCCGCCAGCGCGTTGGCGGTGGCCAGGCCGAAGTCGTTGTGCCCGTGAAATTCAAGCGGGATGGCCACCTTCTCCTGCAGGCGACTGAGACGCTCCAAGGTTGCGAAGGGGTCGAGTATGCCCACCGTGTCGCAGTAGCGCAGCCGCTCGGCCCCCATCTCCTGTGCCAACAGCGCAAACTCGACCAAAAAGGCCTCTTCGGCCCGGGAGGCGTCCTCTGCTCCCACCGTTACGCGGCAGCCGTGAGCCAAAGCATAGGCGATTGCTTTCCGCAGTTGCGCCAAGACCCAGCCGCGCGACCGGCCCAGCTTGTACCGGAGGTGGATTTCGGAGACGGGAGCAGAAAGGTGCACGTCCCGTACCCCGCAGGCGAGCGAAGCGCGGATGTCTTCCGGCAATATCCGGTTCCAGGTGCTAACTCGGCTGCGCAGGCCCAGGGCGGCGATGCGTCTTATCGCTTCCTGCTCCACCTCGCCCATCGCCGGAATGCCTGCCTCGATCTGGTAAACACCCGCGCGGTCCAGCAGCCGGGCGATCAGGACCTTTTCCCTCGTGCTGAAGGCCACCCCCGGCGCCTGCTCCCCGTCCCGCAGGGTGACGTCGATAAACAATGGCGCGCGCAAAGAAATTACCCCCGCACCACGAATCTTCTCAGGTAACACAATAGGCGCGTTTTCCGGCATCCGCCGCGTGTAAAAGGCCTACCGCGTCCGCCCGGCACTGCCGGCACCAGTCCATCTGGGGTACGTACTGCCGGCAAACGGTGCGGACAAAGGCGATCTCTTTCGGGCTTGGCGGCGCGAGGTGGGCGAACCCGGCTAGCGGGATGAGAGGCATGATGTTCATCATATGCACGCCCAAAGCGGCCACAGCCCGCGCCACTGCCGGGAGATGGTGGCCGTTCACGCCGGGCACGAAGACGGCGTTCACTTTCACCCGCAAACCCGCGCGCATGGCCGCGATAATACCCGCGGCCTGCCGCAACCAGAGAAGGGCTGCCGCCTCTATTCCCCGGTAGACCGCCCCGTGCCACCGCACACCCGCGTAAATCGCCGCCCCTACCGCCGGGTCCACCGCGTTTACCGTGACGGTCACGGTCCTCACCCCAAAAGCCTTGAGTTGCGGGACGTAATCGGCTAGCAGCAAACCGTTCGTGCTGACGCACTTGATTAACTGGGGAAATCGCGCGTGTACCAGCCGCAGGGTCTCCAGCGTTGCAGTGTTGGTCAGCGGGTCACCTGGTCCTGCAATTCCTACTACCCGGATGCGCGGGTCCTTGTTCACCACCTCTGCTACTCGCGCCGCCGCCTCTTCCGGGGTAAGCAGCCGGCTGGTGACCCCGGGACGGCTTTCGTTAGGGCAATCGTACTCCCGGCTGCAGTAGCGACACTCTATGTTGCAAGCCGGTGCCACCGGCAGGTGGAGCCGGCCGTACCGCCGCGCTGCTTCCCTAAAGAAACACGGGTGCTCCGTCACCGCAAAAGCTTCCATAAATCAATTTCCTCCTTTGCTCCTGCTTCACGTCAACCGCCACACGGGCGCACTCACCAGTCCCGCCGCTTGCCGTGCCAGGTTCACAAATCCCCTGAACCCGGCAAAGGGGTCGTTTTCCTGGGGAAAAACAAGGAAAGGAATACCCAATTTTTGCATGAGAAACCTTTCTTTCGTTCCGCCCACCCAGAGGTGCGGCTGCCGGTACGTCACGAATTCCAGCAGTTCCCGCTCGTGGGCGTCGTCGACCAGCACCGTACCGCTGGCGACCTTGTTTCCGGCCTCCTGGTAGTCCTCCTGGCAGCCGAACTGGGAACCGGCCAGCACCACATCCATCCCTAGTTCCTTGAAGGCCTTGGCCATCGAACCTATCCGTGAAGCCCCAAAGAAGAGACCCACCCGTTTTCCGCCCAGCTTTGATAGAAAGGGAGCTGCCGCTACTTTAGCCGCGCGGATGCCCCGCGCGATCACCTCCTCGACCCCGGTCGCGCCGAAGAACCGGCCGATAACACGCAGGGCGGTAGCGGTTTCCTCTATGCCGAAGAAAGAGACCTTTACGTAAGGGATGCCGAACTTTTCCCGCATTCCTTCCGCGAGGAAGTGTCCCGTGCGGCGGCAGTGCACGATATTGAGCCGTGCCCGGTGGGCTTGAGCCATGGTGGCCACCGATGCCCTGCCGGAAATGGCACAGATGAGCTTCAGCCCCAGTTGTTCGAGCAACGCCTCGATTTCATCCAAATCGCCCTGCACGTTGAACTCCCCGAGGAGATTCACTCCGTTTTCAACGGGCTCTCCCGCCTCCTTGCCGATAAAATGCTCTAGGAGAACGCGGGCGGCGATGTCGTGTCCCGTCGCCTGGCTTGCTCCGCAGAACCCGGGCGCATTTACGGGCACGACCGGGCGGCCCACCACTCGGGCGGCGCGCTTGCAAATGCCGGGGAGGTCCTCGCCGGTAATCCCTACCACACATGTGGCATAGACCAAAACAGCACGGGCATCGGGGATGAGGGTGCAGGCTTCCAGGATAGCCCGGTAAAGCTTTTCTCCCGCCCCGAAGATGACGTCGCGCTCCCCCAAGTTGGTGGAAAACAACCGGTAGCCCTTCCGCCGCACGTTGCGGCCGTAATAGGCGCAGCCAACGGGGCCGTGCACTAGGTGAATCACATCAGGTATCGGGGCAAGACCCACCGCGCCCCGTAAAAGGCGCAGGCGCGTTCGGAAATCACGCCGGGCACGGTCGGCTGGCCGCACACCGGGAGCACCGGTGGTTCACTCTCTTTAACAACCGCATGCCCTCGCCAGGAGGGCAAAATTTCCAGCGGCACCTGCAAGGGAACTCACTCCTCCCCTGATAAAAGTAAAATGGAGCCGGACCGGTCAGGCGCCCGCCGGAGCGCAGAAGAGAACTCCGGCGCAACCGGCCCGACCCCAAATCGCTACGCTGCGAACTCAAAGCTGCTGGGTGCGGTCGTCCGGGTAGCGGTAATCCAGGAGCGCGTTGACTATCTCGTAGAGAAGCAACTCCGCCCCGCGGTAACCCACGATCGGCCGCTTCTGGTAGCCGAACCGGTCGTAAATCGGGAACCCCACCCGGACCAGCGGCACTTCCAGTTCCCGGGCGATGTCCACGCCTTTCGAGTTCCCGATGATTAAATCGAGCCGCGGAAGCGTCTTGAGGTATTCCTCGAATTCGAACAGGTCGCTCCCGTTGAAAACCTTCGGCGCGTCAAGGAAGAGGTCCCGGTACGCCGCAAATGCCGCCTCGACTTCCTGCGGGAACCTCTTGCTAAAGGTCCCTGCCGCCACCGCTACCGGGGTCATTCCTAACTCGCAGACGAACCGCGTTACCCCCGCCACGATGTCCGGGTCGCCGAAAATGGCCACCCGCTTCATCATCGTGTGGTGGAAGGTGTCGGCCATGGCGTCCACCAGGCGGCCTCGCTCGGCCCGGAGCGTAGCCGGGATGGCCCGCCCCGTAAACCGGCTGAGATGCTGCAGGAGAGCGTCCGTGCCGGCCACCCCGACCGGGGTCGGTCCCGCGACCGCCGGAATCCCGAATTTCCGCTCTAAATATACGGCGCCGCTACCGCCGGCGTCGGCCTGCAGGGCAATGGTGGCGCAGGCATTGCCCATCTCCTTGATTTCGGCCAGCCGCGTGCCTCCGGGCGGGTAGTAGGGGATGCGCTGCGGTGGCTCCAGGGGCGCGTCTAAGGTATCCGAAATGTCGAACAAGATGGTGGCCTCGATCCCCATTTCCCGCAAGATGTGCTTGATTTCCCGGATGTCACCGGGGTAAAGAAGGCCTGGGATGACGTTTACCCGGTTGCACGGCGCGTCCCGCTTTGTTGCCAGGGTCTGCAAGAAGGCCTTCGCCGCCCGGTCGTACCCCTCAACGTGGGAACCGGCAAAGCTCGGGGTGTTGATCTGCACGAGGGCGATCTGCTCTGTCTTCTCCGGGCCGATCTCGGCCCGGAGCCGGGCGCGCGCCTCCTTGAGAAAGCTGGCGATATCGTCGCCCATAATCTCGCTGGAGCAGGTGGTCACCACCCCGACCACCTCGGGCCAGTAGCGCACCACGAGGTTGCGGAGGCCTTCCACCAGATTCCGGCGCCCGCCGAAGACCGCCGCGTCTTCGTGAAACGAAGCCGTCGCAATGGTTGCCGGCTCCTTGAAAATGCGGCAGAAAGTGTAGCGGGCGTAGGTGGTGCAACCCTGCGCCCCCTGGACAAACGGGATCGCCCGGTGCACCCCTAAGATCGCCCACATCGCCCCGATCGGCATGCATATCCGGTCGGGGTTCACCACCAGCGCCCGGTTGACTGCCGGCACCAACTCCGGATCGCGGGGCTGGTAAGCCGGTGCCGCCGGGACCTTCTCGATGCGTAGCTGGTCATAAGGGACGCCTTCGATGGGAATTTCCTTTAGCCGCATGCTGCTTCACGCTCCTCTGTCTCCCGTTCTTCGAGGCCGTTCTGAAACCGCCAGACCGGCGCGTAAATGCCCTGGTAGATGTCGCGGGCGAAATTCACCATGCCGGCAAACCCGGCGTAAGGCCCCTTCTCATAAGAGTGCGAATTTACCGTGGGGATGCCCATCTTGCGCCCCAGGTACTTTTCCTTCAACCCGGTGAGAAACAGGTCGGGCTTCAAGGTCACCAGCATTTCCTCAAGTTCGAACTCGTTGGGTGCGTCAATTATCAGGATGCCTCCCTTGTGCCGGGCGTTGATCTTCTCGTAGTCGTCTTCGTGGGCAAAGGTGCAGGCCCCGGCAATCACCTCCATGCCGAGCTCCTCCATCAGCCGGATCCAGTGCCAGACCCGGGGGCCACCCACATAGACGGCGATCCGCTTACCGATCAGTTTTTCGCGGTAGAATGCCAGCGCCTTTTCCACCCGCGCCACTTCTTCGGCGATCACCTTTTCCGCCCGCTCCTCCAGTCCGAAAAAGGCCGCCGTCTTCCGCAGCGCCTCCGCCGTCTGCTGGATCCCGAAAAGCGAAACGCGGATGAAGGGGATGTCGAAGCCGTCCTTGATCATCTGCGCGATGTACTCGGCAGAGCGCTGGCAGTGCACCACGTTCAGCTTTACGTCAATCATCCTGATCAGGTTCTCAATGCGCTCGTTCCCCGTAAAGACGGCCACCACCCGCACACCGATCTTCTCGAAAAGCGGCTTGATCACTTTAAGGTCCCAGTCCATGTTGTAGTCCCCGATCAGGCAGATGTCGTAGGGCGTTTTCTCCTCTTCCCGCATCTTGAGTTCCGGCCGCCGCTCCCGCAGGGCCTTCACTTGGCGGTAGAATTGCATGTTGAAATCGTGGTGGCCCTTGGACTGACTCACGCCCGAGCAACCGGGCGATTCCGCTGTGAAGACCGGCTTGCCGACCTCACGCTCCAACTGGCGGGCGACGGACTGGACGTCGTCCCCGATCAGGCCCGTGGTGCAGGTGGTGAAGATGATCATCCCCCGCGCTTCCGGGAAGAGGCGGAAGGCTTCGAGACAAGCCTGCTTGAGCTTCTTCACGCCGCCGAAGACCACGTCCTTTTCCTGCATGTCGGTCACCACGCAGTAGCGCCGGTTAAAGGCGGTGTTGGCCAGCCTGGTGGGCGTGGCCCAGGGATAAAGGTCGGAAAGGTGTCGCCGCGTCGCCCAGGTATACCAGGCACACCCTACCGGGGCGTGCACCATCGCGATGATGTCGGCGATCGGGCCGCCGACCACCCCGCGGGCCCCGGCGAAGGCGCACCCGCGCTCGGTCATATCTCCCGGGATGGTCCTGATGTTGCACGCTGGGATCACCGGGTTTTGCGGGTCGTGAATATAAATGTGCTTGCCCCGTTCCGGGATTTTTTCGTTGCACTTCAGATTGACGAAAGGCATTTATCCTTTCTCCCTCCCTACAGTATTGCGGCTGCCGCCCGTTCCCGGGTGCGAATCCGGACCGCATCGTCCACCGGGCAGACAAAAATCCTGCCGTCGCCTATCCTGCCGGTGCGGTTGACCTTCATGATTGCCCCGACCACCAGCGGCACGTCCTCGTCTTCTATCACCAGGGAGACAAGCCGCTTGGGCACGTAGCGCATGCCTCCTTCTTCCTGCACTAACTCCGGTCCCAGCGGGAACGAAACCTCTCCCGCCAGCCCCTTCTGCTTTCCTCGCCCCAGGACCTTGCAGGCCGTCATCGCCGGAAAACCAAGGGCGCTGAGGACATCCTTGGTCCGCGTCATTTTGTTCGGGCGGATGATCGCTATCACTTCTTTCATCAGGCATCACCCCGCATAACTGTTTATAACCCTTTGGTACCTGTTCTCACCGTGTAGGCTTCTTCAACGGGGCTGATGAAGATCTTGCCGTCGCCGAAGTTGCCGGTATAGGCTGCCCGGTTGACGATCTCCACGATTTCCTCGACCTTTTCGTCTTCCGTAACCAGCATCAGCATCACCTTGGGTAGCTCGTCGTAGTAAATGCTGCCGACCTGAATCCCTTTTTGCTTGCCGCGACCGACCACATCCATCTTGGTCAGGGCCACGTACCCTGCCTCACCAAGAGCGTCAACCACATCCTCGGCCTTTTCCGGCCGCACGATGGCGCGAATCATTTTCATGGTTCCAAGCCTCCTAATCTAAAAGTCCGTACTTCACGACGAGGGCTTCCATCTCGTCCATCGTCATCGGCTTCGGGATGACAAAGTTGTCGTTCTCGATGATCTTACGGGCCAGCTCCCTGTACTCCCGAGCCTGATTGCAGTCCGGGTCGAACTGGGTGACCGTCTGGCGGTTAAACTCCGCTTTTTGGACGATGTTATCCCGCGGGATGAAGTGGATCATCTGGGTGCCGATCCGCTGGCAAAATTCCTCCAGCAACTCCCTTTCACCGTCCACGTTACGGCTGTTGCAGATGATACCGCCCAGCCGGACACCGCTTTGCTCGGCGTACTTTACCATGCCCCGGCAAATGTTGTTGGCGGCGTAGAGAGCCATCATCTCCCCGGAAGCCACAATGTAGATCTCTCCGGCCTTGCCTTCGCGCACCGGCATGGCGAAGCCGCCGCAAACCACGTCCCCGAGCACGTCGAAGAAGATAAAGTCGAGGTCCGGCGTGTAGGCACCCAACTCTTCCATCAGATTGATGGCCGTGATCACGCCCCGGCCGGCGCAACCGACACCCGGCTCGGGCCCCCCGGACTCGACGCACTTGATGCCGCAGAACCCGGTCTTCACCACCCGGTCGATGGTTACCGCGTCCTCGCCCAGTTCCCGAAGGGTGTCCATCACCGTCTCCTGCGGCTTGCCGCCGAGGATCAGGCGGGTGCAGTCGGCCTTAGGGTCGCAGCCGTGGATAAGCACCTTCTTTCCGAAGAAATGAGCCATTGCCGCCGCCGTGTTCTGCTGGGTGGTGGACTTACCGATGCCTCCCTTGCCGTAAATCGCGACCTTCCGTGTCATAACGTTTCCCCCCTGAATAAGCCATTTTTGGATTCAATTGACCTGTTAACCACACCGGCCTGTGGTTTTCGCCCTCACCTCCCCAAAACGTTCTGGAAAACAGAGCAGCCCGCAGCACGCTGATTCCGTGGAGCGCCCTTGCCCTCGCGTACCTCATTGTGCTGCGGGCCACTATGCCCTTTCCGAAACTTGCCGGTCGGGAAAATTAACTTGTACGCTAAAAGAAAGGGCCCGGGATTCGCGAAAACCTCTCCCGGGCGCCTTTGCCCTTTGTTGTACCGGTGTAAAATACTTAATTTAAAACCACGTGAAGTTAACAATCCTACGCTTACGAAACAGGGAAGTTAAACGGCCGCGTCGCCTTCCTCGCCGGTGCGGACCCGGATGGCGTTTTCCGCCGGGTAAATAAAGATCTTGCCGTCGCCGACCTGACCCGTACGGGCAGCCTCGGCGATAATCTTTGCTACTCTGTCAACCTCCTGATCCCGCAAAACAACTTCAATCTTCACTTTCGGCAATAGGTTGATGCTGTACTCATGTCCCCGGTAGACTTCGGTCCGGCCCCGCTGCAAACCACAACCCATCACCTGCGAAACGGTCATCCCGTGGATGCCGAACTTGCCCAGAGCGTCCTTAACCGCCTCCAGCCTTTCCGGCCGGACGATCGCCTCTAACTTCTTCATCCAGATTACCTCCTTCAATCTATAAAGTTAGGCCTCGGTAGGCTTCTTCACCGTGCTGGGTAACGTCAAGACCCAGGGCTTCCTCCTCGTCCGAAGCCCGGAGCGGCGTGAAAACACCGACGAGCTTGAGGATGACGAAGGTGGCTGTCGCCGCGAACGCCCAGGTCGCCAGAACCCCTATTATCTGAAGCCCTAACTGCGCCGCGTTACCGAAAAACAGGCCGTCAGCGCCCCCGGAATTCACCGCCGTGGAGGCGAAAAGACCCGTGGCGATAGCGCCCCATGTACCGCCGACACCATGAACGCCGAAGACGTCGAGAGAGTCGTCGTATCCCAGCCTGGGCTTCAAACCGGCTACCGCAAGGTAACAGAAAACGCCCGCCAGCAAACCGATGATTATTGCTGACATCGGCCCCACAAAACCGGACGCGGGGGTGATTGCCACCAGCCCGGCCACGCAGCCGCTGGCCGCCCCGAGGACTGTCGGCTTCCCGTGGTGCATCCATTCGGCGAACACCCAGGACAGCGCCGCCGCGGCCGCCGCTGTGTTCGTCACTACGAAGGCGCTTGCCGCGAGGCCGTTGGCAGCCAGGGCGCTTCCGGCGTTGAACCCGAACCAGCCGAACCACAGGAGTCCTGCACCAAGCACCGTAATGGGCAGGTTGTGGGGCAGCATCGGCTCCGCACCATAACCTCTGCGGCGTCCCAGCACCAGCGCCGCCACCAGTCCCGAGACGCCGGAACTGATGTGGACCACCGTGCCGCCGGCGAAGTCCAGCGCCCCCAGGCCACCCAGCCAGCCGCCGCCCCAGACCCAGTGGGCCAGCGGATCGTAGACGAACGTCGTCCAGAGCAGCGCAAACAACAGGAACGCTGGGAAACGCATCCGCTCCACCACCGAACCCGTAATCAGGGCCACGGTGATGATGGCGAACATCAGCTGGAATACCATGAACAACTGGTGCGGGATCGTACCCGACAAACCACCGGGCTCAAGCCCGACACCGTTGAGTCCGAGCCAGGAAAGATCTCCCACGAAACCCGCGACGTCGGGACCGAAGGCGAGGGAGTATCCCCACAAAACCCACTGCACCGAGACGAGCCCCAGGGTAATGAAGCTGGTCATGATCGTGTTCAGGACGTTCTTCCTGCGGGTCATTCCACCGTAAAACAGAGCCAGTCCCGGGGTCATCAGCATCACCAGGGCGCTCGCGGTTAAAATCCAGGCCGTGTCGCCGGTGTCCACCGCTTCGGCTGCCCAGGCAGTGCCGCAGACCGAAAGGAAAGCAAATAGTAAAACTGCCGTCAAGCGCAACCGCTTCATCAGGTAAACCCTCCTTCAAAGTTTTCGCAGCTCTCATCTATCGCTTCGCCCCGGTGCGGTTGGCGCCTCAAACCACGCCGGAACGTTAATCAGGGTTGGAAAAGAAAAAAGGTGCTTCGCGTTTGCTACAGGCTACTCTGCCTCGCGAAGCACCTTTGCTTCCAGCTACTTGCTACCGGTTAACCATGGAAAACACTTTACGTAAGGAAAAAAAACGAAAGGGCGTTCAACCTTCCGGCCGCACCGCCCCACTGCAGAACACTTCATTGTATCTGCGTTCTTCTATAGTGTATGTTACATCCTCTGATTCTTCTCGTCAATACCTTTTTAATAAAACTTTCTTAGCTGGCCCGCATGTCACGTCATTCCCTGGATCCCGACCCTGCCGAGAGCATCCTTTACCGCGCTGAGCTTACCGGAGCCGAGAATTGCCTCAATTTTTTCGCATCGGTTGTCTTCCTTGAAATTATTTATTACTCGATTTATCCGGTCCCTTCGGGTAAAACTTCTGCGCCGTGATGATCGCCTCCGCAATGGTACGCATGCTTGTGCGGCGCTCCATACTCTCGCGCTGCATCCGCCGGTAAGCCTCCTGTTCCGAAAGGCCCAGGTTCTCCATCAGGATCCCTTTCGCCCGCTCCACTATTTTCCGGGCCTGGAGCTGATCCTGCAAACGGACTATTTCCTGCTCCAGGGCGGTAAATTTGGCGAAGTTCGCCTCGGCCAGCAGCAGTGACAGGTAAAAATCGGCCTCGTTGATGGGCTTGGCTGTCGCCGCCACTACCGCCGGACGCTGCAGAAGCTCTTCGCCCCACCGGTTGTTAGGCGACAGGAGTAAGAGCACCGGTGCCAAACGGTCCTGGCTGACAACGTCCATCAGTTGGGAAACGTTCGCGCCCGAAATTTCGTCGTCCAGAATGATCAGGTCGGGTTGACGCGACCGAAGGAAGCGGAGCGATTCCAGGCTGGCGGCCGTTTCGCCGACGACAGTCCAGCCCCACGCCCGCAACAATTCCCTTAGACGGTGGCGCAACCCTTTATCACTGCAAATCAATACTGCGGTCATCATACAACGCAACTAGTCCCAAAAAAGAAAAATTCGAGAGAAGTCTCTCTCCCCGAGCCCCGTTTCCCGCTCGCTGGTCACCGGTGTTTTTTGTTAAATGTATATCCGCTAACAAGTATATACTGAAGAAAAAAACGCTGTCAATGCCGTGGACAACTTTATCACGACGCCTATACGTTGAACCGGAAGTGGACGACGTCGCCGTCCTTCACAACGTAGTCCTTTCCCTCCAGGCGCACCAGTCCCGCTTCCCGAACCCTTGCCGGTGTTCCGAGCCGGTAGAGGTCGTCGAAATGAAAGACCTCGGCCCGGATGAAACCGCGCTCCATATCGGAATGGACTTTTCCCGCGGCTTTCTTCGCCGTGGTTCCTTCCTTTATCACCCAGGCTTTAACCTCCGCCTCACCCACGGTAAAAAACGAAATCAACCCCAAACAACGGTAGGCCGCTTTCGCCAGGCGTTCGACGCCCGGTTCCTCCAGCCCGAGGTCCCCTAAAAACTCCACTCTGTCCTCCGGAGGCAGTTCGGCTATTTCCACCTCGATTTGCGCGGCCACCTCTACCACCGGTATCCCGCGTTTCTGCGCGTAATTCCATAGATCCTCCCGCTGGGGATAAGCACTGCTTTTCAAGCCGGTTTCGTCAAGGTTAACCGCAAGAATGACCGGTTTTTCGGTTAGAAAGCCGTAGCCGGCGAAGAGGCTTTTTTCTTCGGGTGCAAGGGAAACCTTACCCAGCGGCTCCTCGTTATTCAGCACCGCCAGACAGCGCTCAAGCAACGCCGCCTCGACCGCCGCCTCCTTTGGGATTTTTCTCCCGCTCCGGAGACGCTCGAGCCGCCGCTCCACCAGCATGATGTCCGCCAGGAGAAGCTCCGACAGAATCTCCTGGAATTCCCGGAACGGCAAAACGGCATCGAAGTAGGCCGGGACTTCTGGTGCAGTGAAGGCCCGTACCACGCAGCAAAGCGCGTCGGTACCCCGGACCTCCTCCAGAAAGCGGACGCCTGCTGCCTTACTTCCCTGACGCGGGTCCAACCCCGGGATATCCTTGAAGTCCACCCGGGCATAGACAATCTTCTCCCGGCGGTAAAGAGCCGCCAGGAAATCAAGCCGCTTATCCGGAACCGGCGCCGAGCCGGTATGCACCCTGGCTTCGCCCGTCAGACCCGTAGGGCGGGACGCACCGGTGAGCAAATTAAAAAAGGTGGTTTTCCCCACCAGCGGCAACCCGATCAGGCCGATCTTCAAGGCGTTACCCCCTTATCGAATTCAGAAGTCAGAAGCCAGAAGTTTGTTCGTGGGAAATTGCCAAAGGCAATTTCTTTTTTAAAAATAAAAGCGCCCGAAGGACTGCTACTCCCAGCGGATTTCGATCGCGTCGCCGCTTTTTAAACGCTCCGTGTACTGCGCCGGCCGGCCGTTAAGTAAAACCTTCAGCTTCCCCTGCGGCTTGCTGAGGTCCAGCTCAACATACCGGAGGGCATCAACAAACAGCGGCGTCGCCTGCCCCGACAGAACAACCTCCTGCCCGTTAACCGTTACCCGTACTACGTCCGCCAGTGCGGTTTCTTCGCCCGGCGGAGCAGCAACCAGGGACCGGTTTCCGGCTTCCGCCAGGGAAGTGCAGTCTTCCTGCGGCCCACCTTCCGTTATCACTACGGCATCACCGGCCTTCAAAAGGTAGTCCAAGGGCGCCGGGTTACCATTAACGGTCACGTGTACCGCGTCGGGGGCAAGACCGTTCAGGGCCAGCAACTGCCCCAGCGTGTACCGACCCTCAATCCAGAGCCGGTCACCGTCCTTAAGTTCCGTCTCCGGATCAGCCGGGGCGTCGTTCAGCCGGCAAAACGGCGGCAACGAGACCTCCTGGCTGTTCAGGAAAACCCGCAACGGCACAGCGTCGCGCAAAAAATCTCCTACCTTTGCCGCAGCATCCCGGCCTATCTGCGCCGGCACAACCTCAATCCGGTCGCCGTCCTTCACCGGTGTTTGCAAGTCCGCCTCCGCGCCGTTTACCCGCACCGCTGCGGGACGGGCCAGTTCCCCGTAAATCACCATCTCCTGTCCGTTGAGGAAAAACCGCAGGTCCCTGCCGTTTTTCCCAAAGAGGGTTCGCGGTTCGTATTCTAAGAGCGAAAGACAGTTTACCACCCGTAAATCACCGGGATTGAAAACCCGGTGTTCCCTCCCGTTAACCTCCACCCGAATGAGGTTTTGACCCTTTCTCTTTAAAGCTGTTAAGGCAATACCGGCCACCGTCACCCCTTCGGGACCGGGAAGGGTGTCTTCCGCCGGCGCCAGGATCCCGGCGAGCTGCGCCCGCTTTTTTATGCCCACGCGGTTTTCCGGCAGTCCCAGGTACACCGCGAGCCTGGAAAGAAAAAGCGGCGTTTGCGAACCACCGCCGACACAGAGCACCGATTTGGGCGGCCGCCCGCCGTTAAGCTCCCTAATCGTCTCGGACACCGCTGCCGCCAGGCGGTCAACCGCGGGCTCGATTGCCGTCAGGATTTCTTCCCGCGGCAGGGTTACCTCGTTGTAAAGGATGTCGTTGAAGGTTACCCGTTCCTCTGTACCCAGCGCCCGTTTAATCTTCTCCGCGGTGTGAAAATCCACCACGCACGCCTCGGCTACTGCTTCCGTTACCTCATCACCGGCAAGGGGCACCATCCCGTAACCGATAACCGCCCCGTCTCTGGTAACGGCTATGTCTGACGTTCCGGCGCCCACGTCAACCAGCGCCAGGTTTAAAAGCCGCATTTCTTCCGGAATGGTTACCTCAAGGGCGGCAATCGGTTCGAGTGTAATGTGGGTTGCTTCAAGACCCGTCCGCCGCAGGACACTGAAAAGGCTGTTTACAACGGAAGCCGGGAGAAAGGTGGCGATGACTTCCGTGCCGATGACCCTGCCGCGGTGTCCCACCAAACTGGTGAGCTCCAACCCGTCCAGGGTGTAAGTAAGAACGCCGTGGCCGACACAGTAAAAATCCCCCGCCCCTTGACCCTGCTGGCGCACCTCCTCGCGAGCCTGCCGCAAAGCGGCAAACTCAAGCGCCCGCACCACCGCAGGGCCAATCTCGCGCAGGGGATCGACCTCCAGCGTTGCCCCACCACGCCAGGTTTTAAGCGCGCGGCCAGCAGCGGCAATGGCGGCCCCGGAAAGCGGGTAGCCCGTCCTGCTCTCCAGAGCGGCCTTCACCTGAGCTACCGCCCCCGCCACCCGGGGAATATCGTGAATCTGGCCGTCATACATTGCGCGCCCTTGATGCTCAGCCGTTTCCTGGGCGAGAATCTCGAGCCATCCTTCACGGTAGGTGGCAATTATGCCGTTAACCGTACGGGTACCAATATCCAGGGCAAAAACCTGGTCCGCTCCATTCTCAAGCATGCTTTTTTATTTCGACATCCAAACCATAAATCCTGCTAACAAATACCCCTTACATCCCCTCACCAAAAGCCCAAAAACTCTACATCATCCGGATAACGGGGCCTTTTACGGTAGGAGCGAAACGCCGCCAGGGATTCAGGGTGGTCCCGGAAGAAATCAACCAGGTCCCTGATGAAACGCATCGTGGCTGGCGTGATAAAGTGTTCGATGCCCTCGACCTGTTCCGCTACTCCGTCTTCGACCCCGAGCACCAGAAGAAACTCCTTTAACAGCCGGTCCCGCCACAGGAGAAAGCGTCCGAGTTTTTCTCCCGCAGCGGTGAGGGTGACGTTCCGGTACTTGCGGCAGTGGACCAGCCCTCGGGCGCAAAGCTTCCGCACCATCCGGGTGGCGGAAGACGGCCGCACCCCGAGCGTCGCGGCAAGTTCGCTGATCCGCACGGTGCCCTTTTCCTGGGCCAGGTGGTAAATCATTTCCAGATAATCCTCCATGCTCCCGGTGAGCACCGCTTGCACCTCCCTTTAATACTACCCCGGCCGCGGGTCACCCCAGCCACAATTCAACCCGGCAAGCAACAAAGGTAAAGAGAAATGCCAGGCCCAGCGGCAGCAGGATACTGATCAACGTGTAGCGCAGGCTTCTGGTTTCCTGATAGATCGTACAGGCGGTATAAACGCAGGGGGAGTAGAGCATGTAAAACAAGAGGAAGTTGAACGCCGCCGCAGGAGACCAGACCGCCGCCAGGTGTCCCTCCAGGAGGCCGGAACCCGCCAAGCTGGTGCTCAAACCGCTGGTGACGGCGAGCGCCCCGATCACGATTTCTTTCGCCGGCAGCGCGTAAGCCAGAGCGACCAGTGTTTCACCGTCCAGACCGACGACCCGTCCAACCGGGTCAAAAATGCCCGCCAGCCGCCCGGTGATGGTATGCTCAGCCCCGCCGCCGGGGTAATTGGACATAAACCATACGGCCAGGGTCATCGGCGCAGCCACCGCCACCGCCCGCACCAGGACGTGCAGCACCCGCTCCCGGATCACCCGGGAGGTAAGCGCCACGAACCGGGGGCGGCGGTACGGCGGCAGCTCCAGCACAAAACCGGGGTCCGCGCCGGGGAGCAGCCGGCTCAGGACGAATCCCGCAAACATGACGGCAGCGCCGCTCAGAACGAAGAGGGCAAACAGAACCCAGGGGCCGTTTCGGCCGAAGAACAAAAGCGCCAGCGGCAGCATTACACCCAGCCGGCCGTTGCAGGGAACGAGGCTGTTCGTGAGAATCCCGACCAGGCGGTGCTTGCCGCTCATGATCCGGCAGGCCGTTACCCCGGGAATATTGCACCCAAGCCCGACCAGGCAGGTCACACAGTGCTTGCCCTGCAGTCCGGCGGCCTTGAGCGGCCGGTCCAGGTTGAAGGCGAGGCGCGGAATGAAGCCCGCGTCTTCCAGGACGGCGAACAGGATGAAGAAAATGGTCATTGTAGGCAGCATCACGGAAATCACCGCCCCCACGCCGACCACCAGCCCGTCCACCAGCGCCCCTTCGAGCCACGCCGGCGCCCCCGCGGCCAGCAAGAAGGTTTCCAGCCGGCGCCCGGCGGTGCCGAAAAGACTTTCCAGCAGGGCAGTGAAAGGCTCGGCACCGAACATGGTGATCCACAGGACCGCCGCCAGAACAGCGGCCATGACCGGGAAGGCCCAGAAACGGTGCGTTACGACCGCATCAATCCGGGCCGTCAGGTCGGTTCGCCGGCGGCCGGTGCACCTGACCGCCGCCCCGGCGACCGCCTCCGCCTGCCGGTACCGGGCATGGGTCAGAAGCAGCCGGGTTCCGGTACGGAAACTTTTTCGGAGTGCTGCAGCGTGTGCCAGTACCGCCTTTCCTTCCGAACCGGTGAAAAGCGCCTCGACTCCGGCATCCCCTTCCAGAAGCCGCGCCGCCAGCCAGCGCGAGGGGCACCGGACGGGGTACCCCAAAACACCTTTGTTTCCCGAAACGTCTTCTGCTTTCAGCCTCTTTTCAACCGCGGCAGCGAGTTCGCCAACCGCCGCGTTAAGCTCACCATAATCAATCCGCGGTGCAGTCGTCCGAACCCCGCTCGCCACCGCCACCGCTTCGGCAACCAATCCTCCTATGCCCCTGCCCCGTGCAGCCGCAAGGGGAACAACGGGCACCCCCAGGAGCTCTGCCAGTTTTCCGGCATCAACCTCAAACCCGGCCGCCGCCGCCGCATCCATCATGTTGAGCCCCACAACCACCCGGTCGCTCAGCTCCATTATTTGCAGGATCAGATACAGGTTTCGCTCCAGGTTGGTGGCGTCGGCGAGCACTACCACCGCGTCCGCCCCAGCACCGAGGATAAATTCTCGGGCAACCTGTTCCTCGGGCGAATCGCCCTCCAGGCTGTATGTACCCGGCAGATCAACAACCCGCAGCAAGGCGTTCCGGCCCCGGTGCACCCCCTCGGCCACCGCCACCGTCTTTCCCGGCCAGTTGCCCGTGTGCTGTTTCTGGCCCGTGAGGGCGTTGAAAAGGGTGCTTTTTCCCACGTTGGGATTACCGGCCAGGGCTATGGTGAGGGCGCTCCCGGCGACCGGCACTTTCTTCGTCACTGCCGGGAAACCGCTCAGACGTGCGCCTGCAGCCTCCCCCATTCAGGCAACCTCCTCGATAAAAATGGTGGCAGCTTCCTCGCGGCGCAGCGCCAGGTAGTACCCCCGCACCAGGAAGGCGACGGGGTCTCCGAAAGGCGCCCGCCGCACCGCTTGCACCACCGTTTCCGGCACCAGTCCCATATCGAGCAGCCGCCGGTAAAGCAGCCCTTCGCTCACGGCCGTGATCCTGGCCCGGCCACCCAGCGGCAGCGCACTCAAGCGAAGCGAGCGTTTCACAGCCGATACCCCCTTTTGCTTTCAGACAACGATTTTGTACTCCGGGCAAAAACCGGGGACCGAAAAGCACCGAAACCCGTGCTTTCGACATACTATGTTTGCTCAAAAGCAAGGGTGATTTGTCCGGAAGAAAACCGGCTGCCTCCTTTACCACGGGGCCGCAGCATAAACCTTCCTTCCCTGCCAGTAACTCCATATGGACAGACTCTTTGCTGGTCAGATTAAAATTACCTTAAATTACACCCGGAGGTTTCGCCTCTTGAAAAGGGGGAAAGTCGTGCCAAACAAAATTCTGCTCTTCCTGCTCCTTGCAGGATTAACGGCGGTTCTTACCATCCAGATCGCTGGCTGCACCGATAGACACGGAACAACCAGCGCCGATTTGCCTAAACTCACCGTCAACCCGCTTGGCAACACAACGGCCGGCAGATTTGTAGACCTGAAGGCCGGTGGGTCGCTGCCCGATTTTCCGGAGAAAGTTATGGTATACAGGGTAAAGAGGCCGGCGGTAACCAGGGAGCAGGTTTTGGCCCAGGCACAAAGACTCGGGATTACCGGTGAAATAAAAGAAACTCCCACCGATTTCAGAATCGGATCCCAGGACGGGAACTATATTGTGGACAGGAAGACCGGGTCTTTCACCTATACGACGAAAGAGTTTGAGCTTCAGGTGTATCCGCTGAAGACGGTGCTGTCCGACGGGGAGTACGAGCAACTCGCCACCAACTTCTTAACCGAAAAAGGTCTTCTGAAAGAAAACGCGGTTTTCAGGGACGTGAACCGGGATAACACCTACACCAGCGGCGACGACACTTACGAAAAAGCACCGTTTATGATTGAAGCCCGCTTCGGCCATAAAGACCTGAACGGCATCAGGTTCAACGGCACCGGCCCCAAGATCTCCGTATACTTCGGGGAAAACGGCAGGATCATCGGCGCCGCCTCGGTCTGGCGGGAAATCGAGCCGTTCAGAGAGTATCCCATCATCACCTGCGAGGAAGCATTGAAGTTGATTAAAAACGGGAAAGGAATGGTTTACGGCACCGTCCCCAATGACAGGGGCACCGTAAAAGAAGCACGGTTAATCTACCTGTGCGACCCCCTGGGGTACGACCAGGAATTCATCATTCCCTATTATCAGGTAAGCGGGACAAACGGTGCCGGAGAACCATTTCTGGCCTATACCAGAGCAATACCGGACCGGTTTATTTATTGAAAAAACACCGGAGCGGGAACCCGGTGCCCCGCTGACCGGCCGGGTCGAATAAGAGTTTTAGGCGGCCGGAAGCGCACCCGCGCGCCTGATGAACCCCGGCGCCTACGAGAGCTGCAATTCATACCGTTCTTCGGTTACCATCCGCCCCCAGAGGAAATGGGTTTTCTCGTCGGTTTTTCGGAAGCCGGCCGACTCGTACAGGTGGCGGGCCGCGTCCAGGTGCCCGAGCGTCCAGAGGTATACGGTCCGGTAGCCGCACTCCCTGCAAAAATCAAGCGCCTCGGACAGAAGAGACCGCCCCAAACCCCGGCCCCGGTAAGCGGGGTGGACGAGGAACCACCGGAGTTGCGCCTCCAAAGACGAACGCCCGAAGATCGCAATCGAACCGACCGCCCGGCCATCCGCCTCCACCACCCAGAGGCGGTCCCGTTCCGGATTGTACGACCTGGCGAATTCGGCAAGTCCGGCGGCAACGTATTCTTCAAAGGTGAAGTCGAAGCCGTGCTCCTCGGCATAGACCAGACCGTGTAGGTAAAGTACCCGGCCGAGGTCACCCGGCCGACGGCCCCTGATGGTCCAGGACTCCGGAGTCCCGGTTGAAGGTCTCTCTCGCGACACCACCGAACACCCCAAACCGGCAGCGTGGGTCTCCGGGCTTTACCGTCTGGGCCAAACCGCTGCCGTGTTAATATCACCGCTCAAGCGGCAAACAAAAAAACCTTGCCCTGCTAAAAAGGTTCTTAACTGTATATTTAGCAACTACATCTTAGCAACTACAGGTGACTGCAGTCAATTACCGGTCTCTTCTAGGAGACCGCTGCAAAACTTCGCCTGCCCGGCACTCAACTCTGTGGTACAACCTGCGCTTAAGCAAACAGGCGTCAGAGTATCCCGCATTCTTTCTCGTTGAGTTGAGTGCCGGGTCGTTTTTCGCGGCCTCCGGGCTTCCTACTAAAACTTGCCGTATTGTGGATAGGTGAGCTTACTCTTCAACAAATTAGAGTTTTGCAACACTCTTCTGGAACGGATCCAAGGGGGCTCAGAAATTACGGCTGATAAATGGCGGAATATTGGAGTCTCCGGCTGTCCAAAGTCAACCAAAAGGAAGTCCGGCGCGATTCCAAAAGAAGCCGATTCCACAGGATTAAAACCCCTCAGAAAGCCACCTCCATGCCGGGAGTCAACGCCGGATTCAGGTAATCAAAAGGATTGGTGCTCAGCAGCCGGACCAGGCGGCCCCTGCCCGGGGACACCTCCTCCACGAGTATAGGCACGCCGCCCACGCTGGTTTCCCGGAAGCGTGCTATCGGCTCGGTCCCCTTCAGCACCAGTTCTACTGGCAGTGGCGTATATAAGAGCACCCGGATCCCCTCCCATCGCGCGAGGTCACTGTACCTGGTCCTCTTTGTGGTTTTCCGCGGCCATCTCCCGCAGCTTGCTGATGGCCTGGGCGATGCCGCCCACCTCGTCTATCAGCCCGCACTCCACGGCCTCCCGGCCGATGAGCACGGTTCCGACATCCCGGGCCAGTTCCCCGCTGCGGAACATCATTTCTCGGAAGCGCCACTCCTCAACCCGCGAACGGCTGACCACAAAGCGTACCACGCGGTCCTGCATTTTTTCCAGATACTCCCAAGTCTGCGGCACGCCGATCACAAAGCCGTTCAGCCGCAACGGATGGATCGTCATCGTCGCCGTCTCGGTAATAAAGGAATACTTCGCACTTACGGCCACGGGAACACCGATGCTGTGCCCGCCGCCGAGCACCAGCGAGACCGTCGGCTTCGACATTGAAGCCACCATCTCGGCGATGGCCAGACCCGCCTCAACGTCTCCGCCCACAGTATTCAAAATAATGAGTACCCCCTCCACGTCGGGGTGTTGCTCCAGTGCTACCAACTGCGGCAGGACGTGCTCGTACTTCGTGGTTTTGTTCTGGGGCGGCAGTACCAGGTGCCCCTCGATCTGCCCGACAATGGTCAGGCAGTGGAAATTGCCGTAACCCCGGGGTACCGGAGTTGTTCCGAGTTCCTTGAGCTGCGCCACAGATGAATCCTGGTCTTGGTCCTGCTGCTGACCAGGCGGGTAAGTCTCCACTTTCCCCCTCCTCAAAACGCTTTAACCGCAACAAATAACGGCCGGAGCCGGGACTTTCTTTAAAGAAACTTTGGTCTGTCTTAAACTACTAATATTATGACCAGGTTTCCAGATAAAAATCTCGTCCCGCCCCCCTCAAAGGCAACAGGGTATTGAAGTTGAGGCTATATTTCTGTATTATTACATTAATACAGTCCCGTCCGAGGAGAAGCACGTGGAATTCTCAAGAAACCGGCCGATTTTTCTCCAAATCGTGGAAGAGATGATTCGCCGCATCGCCCGGGGGGAACTTCTGCCCGGGGAACAGCTCCCTTCGGTTCGCGAACTGGCTACTGAGTTACACGTCAATCCAAACACGGTCCAAAAGGCATACCAGGAGTTGGAGCGGCGGGGCATCATCTTTACCATGCGGGGGCAGGGAAGCTTTGCGACCGAAAACGTTTCCATGATCGCCGGGTTGCGAACGCAGGCCGCGGTGGAAGCCGCACGGCGTTTCATGAGGGAGGCCCGCGGGCTGGGGCTTACGGCCGAGGAAACCATGGCCCTTTTGGCCGCCCTATCTAAAAACGAGCATAAAGGAAGTGGTTAGGTGGAAGCGCTGGTCGAGGTCAAAAATCTGGCCAAACGCTTTGGGCGCAGATGGGCGCTGGAGGAGGTGAACTTAACTGTACCGCGCGGAGTGATCTGCGGCGTCCTCGGAGTCAACGGTGCGGGCAAGTCCACGCTGCTGCGAATTCTGGCGGGGGTTCAACGTCCAACATCCGGTGAAGTAAGGGTTTTAGGCCAGCGACCAGGGCGGCTCACTAAAGCGCGCGTCGCCTTCGTACCAGAAATAGACCACCTGTACCCATGGATGGATGTTCAGGAAGCGATGGACTTCACCGCATCTTTCTACCAGGATTTCAACCGCGAGCGCGCCGCGAAACTCCAAAGTTTGATGCAGCTTGAACCTTCCGCCTGCATCAGCACTCTTTCCCGCGGTTTTCGAGCACGGCTTAAGCTGCTACTGGCCATGTCCCGGGATGCCGCCCTCATCCTGCTGGACGAACCGTTGAGCGGTATTGACCCTATTTCCCGGGGGAAGATTGGCGACGCGATTATTCAGGCGTACCGTCCCGCGCACTCAACGATTTTGATCGCGACCCACCTGATCGGCGAGATCGAACCCGTTCTGGACCGCGTGGTTTTTCTCCACCGCGGGCGGGTGGTTTTGGACGAAGAAGCAGAAGTGGTGCGTGCCGCACGCGGCCGCTCCGTGGAGGATCTTTTCAGGGAGGTGCTGGCATGAAGTCGTTTTGGAGGCTGTACGTTTACGAACTGCAGGGACTGTGGCTTTACCTAGTCGGCGGCCCGCTGGCAGCGACCATTTTCGTCCTGTATCTTGCTACGCGCAAGGATATTTGGCCTCGACCCGAAATAATTGGTTGCGCAACTCTCCTCCTTTATCCCATGTCAATAATTGCGCTGATATTTGGCACCTGGGTTATAGAGCGTGAATGGGATAAAGGAACCGCTTACCAGTTGCTTGCCCTGCCGGTCAGCGGCTACGCCGTCATCGGCGCTAAGTTCGCCGCAGTTTGCACGATATTTCTGCTGCCGTTAGTATTTCTCTTCACCGGGCTGATCGCCCTGGTCTCGCCCAGCGGCATAACCTTTATTTCAAAAGCACCTCTGTTCTGCAGAATCTATCACACTCACGTACCTTCAGAAGCAATAGTTTGTTTCGGGGTTATTGCGCCCTTAATTTTTTGGTCTGGCCTTGTGGGTTTGTTCTTGCGGGTTGTTGGACTCTGGCTCCGCCCTTTGAGAGTTGTAACCGGGATTGTCATCCTTATTGGTTATTCGTTGAGTTACCGCCTGTTCACCCTTTTAGAAAAGCCAATGGCGTACACCATACCCTGGCCCGGCGGTTTCTACGTGCGCGGCGACGAGGCAATGCTCTTTTACACGGCTTTGCCGCTGTTGCCGGTGGTAGCTGCTCTCGGGCTGAGTATTCTTTTATTTGTAGCCGCCGGCTGGCTGTTAGAACACCGCCTTGAAGTATGAGGCCGGTTACGAAAATTTACCGAAAGTGGAATATGTGAACGTGGACCAAAGGGGACAGGGAAACGCTCCTATGCGTTTTGTCAGCAAGTCATTGGAGGGTCGGTCAACAAGCCAGAACAGAACTGTCATAAAACAAAAGATAAAGCAGTAGTGTCGAAAATTTAACCTGGAGAAGCTTATCCCCCGGGAGGAAAATTCGCTGGCCTGCGCTAATAGTTATACGCATAAAGTACTAAGGTACTGCAAAGGTTGGCCCGGTACCGGGGGTGGTCAGTTGAATTCCTTCAGGCTGTTCAGAGGATGGCTGGCGGTCTTCGCCCTCCTGCTTGCGCTTCTTTACGCAACCGGCTGGGCCACAGCAGTTACGGCCGCCCCTTCCGGAAGCGATAGCTCCTTAACCATAAAAGCCCAGGCAGGCTGGGATGGCCGGGGGGTGCCCAACTGCACGGCTCCCGCAGTGGTTAACCTGAAAAACCAAAGTTCTGCCGACCTGCGCGGGGTCGTCGAAGTAGTCACCTACGCCGGCTTTATTCCTGAGTCTTTCTATGGTCCCTTTTCCACCGGAAAATCGCTCAAGTATGTTCCCATCGGTGCTTACGGCCAGGAGATAACCCTGCCGCCCGGGGCGACAAAAAGAGTCCTTCTCTGGTTTCCGCTCCCCGACGCTCAGGGGAAACTGCTCTTTCGCTTTCGCGTTGAAGACAAAGTGCTTGCCAGTACGGAAGTAAAAATGGCGCCCGGCCTGGTGAAGCCTTTCCCATTGGGCAGCGCGGTGGGGGTGCTCGGTAATGTTCCGCAGGCTTTGGAGCAATTCCGGTTTTCGTTAGTTGATCCCCAATTCCAGAAGCCGCCGGTGATCCGGCTCACACCTGAGCTTTTGCCGCGCACAGTGGAAGAACTGGACGCCTTCGGTGTGATCCTCCTCACGGCCGCTGGAACCACCGGGCTGACACCTGACCAGAGCCGCGGTCTCCTTGAATGGGTTGAAGAAGGCGGCAACCTGGTGCTGGCCGGCGGACCGGAAATAAACAAAACCCTATCGGCTCTTCCCCCCGGTACCGTTAAGATAACAGCCACGGGTCTCGGCCGCCAGCAGAACTGGCAGCAGATAGCCGCGTGGCTGGGGCTAAAAGAAGCCGCCACACCGCAAAGAGAGCCGGTGCCGGTGTCCCGCTTAACCGGAGAGGGAATCCGGTGGGGGCCGCAGGGGGCACCCCTTGGAATGCAAACAACCTGGGGGAAAGGAAAAGTCACCGTTTTATCTTTTGATCCGACCGCAGAACCCTGGTGCTCCGGCAGTACCGGTCAGGCCCTATGGGAAAAGCTCCTCCTGCCGCTAAGCCCGGAATGGGGCGGCTTTGTCCCTCGCTTCTTCACTGAACAATCGTTCCAATTGATCCACCAGACGAATTACCTGCCTGCCGAAGCCTTCCCAAGCTGGCCGGCGGTGGGGCTTTACCTGCTTGTCTTTTTGCTCGTTGCCGGACCGGTCACTTACTGCCTGCTGCGCCGGCGGCAGTGCCCCGAATACACCTGGCTGGCGGTGCCGGCCCTCGCGATTGTCTTTACGGGAGCGGTTTATTTTTATGCTGTTCAGACAGGCAGGAACGTCATCGTTAACGTTTTGCAGGTCGCAGACGTCACTTTTACCCGCCCCAGAGGCTTTACCGCGGCAGGCTTCTTTGCACCTACCTTCCCCGTTTTAAATCTATGCCTTGCCGACCCGGGACGTCCGGTGAAGGCGGCGCCGGTACCCACGCCGTCTGAATCTCTTGCTTCGCTCTCCAACCCGCCTTATACCCTCACCCGCGGTCAAGACCTCAAGCTGCAGTTCGAAAAAAGTTCACAGTGGGGGATGCGTCCGGTATTTTTCCGTCAGGATGTAGAAAAAGAAGCCGGCGGACTGGTAGCCAAATTGCGGGTGGAAGGCTCGCGCCTGGTGGGCGTGGTTCGCAACCGAACCGGCAAAAAATTAGACCACGTAACACTGCTTTTCGGAACCGGCTACAAGGTATTAGGCAACCTGGCACCGGGACAGGAGGTCGCGGTGGAGCTGCCCGTTCCTCCACTATCACGGCACACTGCTTTGGGAGAGCCGCCACCCTTCCAGCGGAACTGGCAGATCTTTCTTTACCCGGAAGGGCCGCCTCCAGTTGCCGCCGGGCCTTCCCCTTATCCGCAGCCGCCGCGCAAGCCGACCATAGCGGAGCAGCGCCGGGCCAGCCTGCTGGAAATCTGGTGCGGGGCGTTTTTCTACCGTAGCCCTTTCCCGAACTCGGGCACCTGGCCGCTGACCCTGGTAGCATGGAGCACCGAGCCGCTCAAAGAGGTTAAAGTAAAAGGCTTAAGAAACCGGATCCATTACCTGAGTATGATCATCAAACGCCCGGAGATCGAACTGCCCCGCGGCAGTTTCAAACTGCCTTACGGTCTAATCACGCCCGAAATCACCGAGTTCCGGGGCGGCGGTACGTTCGGTCTTAACAACCTCACCGGAATGGAAAGCGGCGCGGTGACTTTCGCCTTCCATCCGAATCTTCCCCCAAACGCTGAAATAAGGGAAATAACGGTGCACCTGCCGTTCTTCCCGGCCAGGCTGCTTCCGGCGACGGCGCCGATGCCGGGAAAGCCGTCGCTCGCTCCTCAGCCGGTGGCCCCGGGAACCTTTGCCGTCTACCACCCCGGCAGCGATTCCTGGAAAGAATTATCAGGCGCCACCTCCTTTACCCTTCCCGGAGAATACGTCCTGCCGGGTGGTGAGGTGCGCGTCCGGGTGAAAGGAACCGGCGGCCCGCAGAGTGAAAAAGGATTCTACTTCCTGCCGCCGCAGGTGTCGTTCCAGGGGGTGGTCGAATGATCAGAATAAAGGGCCTAATTAAGAAATTTGGGCGCGTGACGGCCTTGCGGGGCCTTGATATGACGGTCCCGGCGGGCACAATTTACGCCTTTGTCGGACAAAACGGCGCCGGCAAGACCACCACCCTGCGCATCTTGGCCGCCTTGCTGCCGCCCGACGGGGGCACGGTCGAGGTGGCCGGCTACAACGCGGTAAAAAATCCCCGGGCGGTGCGGGAACTCGTCGGTTATATGCCCGATTTCTTCGGCGTTTACGACGACCTGCGGGTGGGCGAGTATCTGCTTTTCTATGCCGCAGCCTACGGCATCCGCGGTCCGGAAGCGGCCCGGCGGCGCGACAACCTCCTTGAATTAGTGGGACTGGGCGAAAAACGCGAGGACTTCGTGGACACCCTCTCCCGGGGGATGCAGCAGCGCCTGTGCTTAGCGCGCGCCCTGGTGCACGATCCCCCCGTGCTGCTGCTTGACGAACCGGCCAGCGGGCTTGATCCCCTGGCGCGGGTTGAGCTGCGGAAGATTCTCCGGGAACTGGGCCGCACCGGGAAAACCATCGTCATCAGCAGCCACATCCTCCCGGAACTCGCCGACTTCTGCAACTACGTCGGGATGATCACCGAGGGCCGGATGGTTTACGAAGGCCCCTTGACCCAGATGATCGCTGCAGTACAGGTGCAGCAGATCGTTCTCCGGGTCGCCGGCGAACAGACCCCCGCCTTAAAAGTAATCGAAGCCTGGCCCAACGCCGCAGTGGTGAAGCTGACGGATGAACAGGTAGAACTCCGCCTGGCCGGTGGCGAAGCCGAAGCAGCCGCGCTGTTGAAGGAACTCGTGCAGGCAGGGGCGGCGGTAACCCACTTTGCCCGGACGGAGCAAACCCTCGAAGACGCTTTTGTCCAAATCGCCAGCGAGGTGAAATAGATGGTACTTTCGGAAAGCTGGAAAAATTTTCGGGAGGGATTGGCTGACGGTCTCCTGCCTTTGCTCGGAAAAGAGATCCGGGGGCGGAGCCGCAGTTGGCGCTTTCCGCTGCTGCTCTCGATTTACCTGGCGCTGTTGAGCGGCGGGATCCTCACCTTTTTGTGGCTGAACCGGCAGGTAAGCCAATTTTTCCTGCAAACCGGTCTCCTGCTTTACGGGCTCTTTGCCTGTGGGCTGGTGCTGCTGCTGGCTTTTATCGCCGCGGCAGTGGCGGCTACCGCCATCAGCGGTGAGCGGGAACGGCGGACTTATGACTTACTCTTAGTTACCGCTGCCTCACCGGCGGGCATTATTTTAGGCAAATGGCTTTCCTCGGTGGTATACCTGCTCCTCCTGGTAGTGGCCGCACTACCCTTGTTAGCCGTGGTTTACCTCTTTGGCGGCGTGCCCCTGGTAACGCTGGGCAAAGCGCTGCTGCTATCTCTCTTCGCCGGCCTGGGTTACGGTGCAGTAGGATTAGCTTATTCCGCCGTCCTGAAACGCAGCCAGGCGGCGATCATCTTCTCGCTGGTCACGGTCTTCGCCCTTATCTTCGGCACCTTAATCATCGCCGGAATTGTGGCTACGAGCCAGAGACAGCCGGGACCGGTACCGCCGCCTCCGCCGGGGAAAGAACGCGCCTGGTATATCTACCTCAGCCCATTGAGCGCTCTACCCGACATTTTACCCCAAAACGGCGTGCCGGTTCCTATTGCGGGCGAACTAATAAACATCTCACGCCACCTAACAGCCGGAGCAGCGGGCGTTTATTATGAGGAGCCCCCCTCCGGCATGCCGGCCACCTGGCCGGCCTGGGTTAGGTTTACGGTATACCAGAGCCTTTTAACCCTAATCTCCCTTTTTATCGCCGCCTTGGCCGTTAACCCCCTGCCTCCCTGGCGGAAACGGCAACTCCTTCGGGGCACAAAAGAACCGCCTCCCAAAAAAGATTGAATCCTGGAGTGGCACTCTCACATGCTCCAGCCCACAACCTTTCGAGAGAAGGCATCGATCACAGTGGCGAAGTAGAGCCAGCCTTCGCGGTGGCATGCTGTGTTATGTCGGCGACCCACAGCCGATCTATTTTACAATCTCCATAGAGATCTTCAGTATAGCGAAGGGACGTCGATTTAATTTTTAAAACCAACAATCCCGATTATCAGTCCTATCAAAACGATGAAGAATTCAATACCTCCCAAGTTACTTGAGCCACCGGCGGCGAACTGCACGCCGACAAGTTCGGTGAAGGTTTCGGCGGAAAAGGCACGGAAAAATAAGTTGGCGGCTACTACTCTTGGCAACTCGTCGGTACGGGACGTAAAGAGAGCGTTGCCGCGAACTATAGGCCCGCAGTGGTAAGGAATTGTTCACGGAAGTACGCGGGAAAACCGTCAGGAGGCTAAAGATGATACTTACGCGAAGCCAGAAAACCGAAGCACTCGTGGATTTCCTGAAGCGCGACTACGCCAACAACTTATACTTCTTTAATTACCTGGACGAGCTTTCCCGGCCGGATGTGAAGGCCGCCGTGCTGACCGCGCGGGAAAACGACGCCGTCGCCCTGGCGCTTCTGATTTCCCCCACCCACTGCTGTATCTCGACTGGCAACGTCCGCTTGATAGACGCAATCGCCGATCAGATACCCCCGGTAGAAAGCGTTCACGTTTTGGGAAGAAGCGACCTGACCCTCAAACTGCTGGGCGTGGTCCGCGGCCCCGCGCGAAAACAGAAGTTTTACTCGTTCTGCAAGCTGAACCCGGCACACCTTCCTCCCCTCAAAAACCCTTATAGCAGAAAGGCGTCGCCGGCGGATTTGCTCGTGCTGCTGCACCTGTACAAAAAGAGCAACATTCTTGCCAACCACGAAACCAGGCTGCCGTCCATCCTGGCCTCCGGTACCGCCTACCTTGTAAAACAAGGCCACGATGCCGTTTCCTGCGCCGTCACTACCACGGAAACGCCCGAAATGGCAATGATCGGTGGGATTTTTACCGACGAAGTCCACCGGAACAGGGGTTTCGCACGAGATTGCACCGTCAACCTGTGCCGGGACCTTGTAGCAAGACAGAAAGAGGTTTACCTTTTCTACGAAGCGGGCGACCCGCTGCTGACCAGGATGTACCGAAACATCGGTTTTGAAGAAACCGGCACCTGGGTTGTCGCCACCCAGCGTTAAGACACCTGGTAACCACTACTACGCTAACCTTCCAGCGTTTCCCGGGTTATAATCCCGGCTTTCCGGCTAACACTCCCAGGAACATATGGTCAATGAAGTGCTGGACCGACCACATCCCGGTGGTCAGGATGAGGGGAACCGCCATGGTCAAGAACTCCCGGTAACCCTCCTCGCACGACCAGCGCCGGAGCAGGAAACCGGGTATCCTGTTCAAAACGTTCGTGTTAATCGCCATTAAGTGCCTTCCACCTCTAACTCACCAACTGTCGCCTTTACGCCAAGTTACCAAGCAACCGGGCGATAAAGATCTCCTTTCCTACGCGGTCGATCGTGCGCCCCAGCCGCTCGCCTTTTCGCCCCAGCTCCTGGTACAGCTCAAGCGTCTTCTGGGCCAGCGTCACCACCCCGGCGTCGTCCACCTCCCGAGCAACCTCGTTGCCGATTCGCGGGCGGCCGCTACCCAAGCCCCCGACCACCACGGTCCACCCCTCCGGCCTGCCGAAAGCACCGAAATCCCTGAGCCAGGATTCGCAGCAGTTAAAGACACAGCCGGAAATCCCGACTTTAAACTTGTGCGCCAGGTCCCCATAACCAACGAGCAGTTCGTCCAGATGCGCTCCCAGACTTAACGCATCCTGCTGCCCGAAGCGGCAGAAGGTCGTCCCGGAACAGGCCTTCACGTAGTGAACCGACAACCCCACCGCGGGCGCCGGCTCTACCCCTAATTCGGTCAAGACCGGTTCGACGTCCTCCGGTTTCAGCCCTACCAGGGCGACCCGCTGTGCCCCGGTGAGTTTGACCGCCGGGATCCGGTACTTTTCCACCACGTCGGCCAGCCGCCGCAGGGTCGCCGCGTCTAGCACCCCGGCGGGAGCAAACCGTGGGACAACGGCGTAAGTCTCCCGGTCCCGCTGCAGGAAAGCACCCCGCGGCACTTGACTATCGTGTTTTACCATTACTCTTCCTCCTTGTACAACACCTGCAAAACATTATTCGTCCCGGCACAGGTTCTTCCTGTTTGCTTGCTCGAACTGGTTTCACACAGTCATTCCTGCACCAGGTCCGCCGCCCGGAGCTTCCCCGTACCACATCTTTATAGAACTCTATTGCCTTAGATGAGGTTGTTTGTCCCTTTCAAAAAACGGAAACCCGGCTCAGAGTGAGCCCACTGGCCGAGGTGGCAGATACGGCGATCCCCGCCGCAACCGCGCGCTTGACGGCCTGCTATCGAGGATAGCCCCTTTGGTAACAGCGGGCTTTCAGGGTGAAAGTTGAAACGGCCCGGCGACTGCACCGGAACCGCAACTTCACGTGCTTCTTCGAGAGTACTCTGAGGGGTGCTGCCATAGTCGCGTGCGCTAACAATAGTCAGAGCCATGATAAATTGACCCTAAACGACACAACTCAGCGGCGAATGAAATTGTCCGCCGGAATGATTCCAGCTTTTCTTTCTTACTCCGGCTTCGGGAAGGAACACAGCAGGCAATCTAATTTTGAGCATGCCTCTTTTAAATACCAATTCTGAAGGTTTTTTTTGGCCCTTCCTTCTTTGTATGCCATAGAACATCTGAACTCAGCGGCGGCCTTTCATGCCGTCTGCCGGTGTGGTTTGCTATCTGATTAAGTCCTTATTAAACCCGATTCCAAGCTTTATGGAAACTTCATTCAGTTTTTTATCAAGCGTCCAAATTGGAACCTCGGTCAATAGAGCCGAAGCAAGCAAATGCATGTCTATGTAACCTAATCCTTTACCCATCAGGCGATACTTATCTATGAATTGCATGACTTCTTCATGTTCTGCCTGTGTTGCCATGGGCAGTGCTTGAAGGAGTGAGAGTATTTCCGACCGGTTCTTTAGATTTCCGCAAGCAAGCTCACCTATAATAAATGGATGACAGACAACATCACCGTCGTTCAATAACTCCTCAAGCTCAGTATTCCTTTCCCGCAGGTGTAACACCCATACTGAAGTGTCAACAAGAACCATTTTATCTGTTTAATATCCTTCTACGAGGTATCATGGTCAATCTCTTTTCAGTTCCGCCTAATTTAGCAAGCCTTTTAGCGCTTTCCCTGGCAATTAAGGCTTCCAAACCAAGCTTAACCAAGGATGTTTTTTCCTTAATACCAGTCAATTTTGATGCCTTCTCAAGTAATTCGTCTTCTATGTTTAATGTTGTCCTCATAGCCCCGACTCCTCCTCTAATACATAAAAGTAATATATATTATTATGCACCTTTGATGCATCTTTGTCAATAACAGTTAAAATATGTGAATGTAGAATAAAAGGACGAGGAAAGCCAGTGACGCCGGTTGGCGAGTTCCGGCGCTTTCTGTTGGTCGCAGGTGAGATCGTCCTGGCGGGCTTGTGTCCAAGGGTTTATACCATTCTTTTAAAAAGGGCCGCACCCTTATGCTTTATTTTTCGAGCAGGTCTGCCGCATGAGGGGTGGCAAATTGTCTTTCCGAAGGCACCCCCTCGTTCTATGTCTTAAGCAGCCCGGCGGCCCGCAGTTTCTCCGCCACGGTCGGGTAAAGCGAGAGGTCGGTGTGCGGGAAGAACTGGCTGCCGGCGAAGCGGGCCATAAAGTCGGCGCTGGCGTTCAGCTCGAAGTACGTGACCCGGCGGCAGATCTCCTTCAATTCCCGCCGTGCTTCTTCGGAAACGAGCGCCCGCCTGGCCCCCTCCAGCGAAGAGTTCCCCAAAAGGATGATCCGGTCGCGCGGCAGGTCGGGGTAAAGCCCGATGGTGACGGCGGCCTCCACGTCCAGGTGCTCGCCGAAGGCGCCGGCGGCGTAAAAACGGCCGATTTCCTGCGGCTGCACCCCCACGGCGGCCAGCAAAGTTTCCACCGCCGCGTTGACTGCGCCTTTGGTTTTCAGGAAGTTCTTGATATCCTGCTGGGTGATGGCGATATCGGTGCCGGAGGCCGTTTCCGTTCCCGGAACAACCACGAAGGCCTCTCGGCCGTCGCGGAAGCGGCCGGCGCGGTCAATGATCCCGGCGAGGAGCATTCCCGCCAGGGCGTCCACCACCGCCGAGCCGCACAAGCCCTGGGCCTTTCCGCCGCCGATCACGTTGTACTGCACCTTGTGCGTATCCGGTTCGATCTGCACCCGCTCGACCGCGCCGGGTGCCGCCCGCATCCCATCCGCCACAACGCCGCTCTCAAAAGCCGGCCCGGCTGCGCCCGCCGCCGCCACCAGCCACTCGCGGTTCCCGATCACCATTTCGCCATTGGTCCCAATATCCACGAAAAGCGCCACCTCGTCGCGGCGGTGCATCCCGCTCACCAGCACCCCGGCGACGGCGTCGCCGCCGACGTAACTTCCCACGCCGGGCAGGCAGTAGACCACCGCTTCCGGGTAAACCGCCAGCCCCAAATCGGCTGCCCGGAAAAAACCGGGGGCATTGACCGCCGGGATGTACGGCTCCCGGTGGACACGGGCAGGGTCAAGCCCCAGGAGAAAGTGGGTCATGGTCATATTCGCGCCCACCGCCACGGCCGTGATTTCCTCCGGAGCCACCCGTGCCTCGGATGCCGCCTCGGCCGCCACCCGGTTGACGCTCCGAACCAGAAGCGTCTGCAGCCCCGCCAGCCCGCCGGGTTCTTCTGCCGCGTGCAGCCGCGTCAGAATGTCCGCGCCCACGGCGACCTGCGCGTTCTCTCCGGCCGCCGCCGCCAGCGTCCTCCCTGAAGAAGCGTCAATAACCGCCGCCGTTACCGTCGTCGTGCCCGCGTCCACCGCCAGCCCGAACTGCCGGGCGGCCGTGTTCCCCGGCTCCACCGCCTGGAGCCGCCAGCCTCCCTCCGTCCGGCCCAGCGCCGCCGTAACCCGCCAGCCGGCCGCACGCAACACCTCCGGCAGCCGCCGCAGCACCGTCAGCGGGACCGCTACGCCCTCGGCCACCAGCCGCGTCCCCGCTTTCTCGGCCGCCGCTGGCAGCGCTTCTACCAGCCGGTCGGCATCCGCCTGGTTATCCCCGAGGCGCGGGGCAACAAGTTCCAGGAAAACCTTCCTGCTGAGCAAGAACTCTTCCCCCCGGCCGAAGTTTAACAGGATTGTAACACTTCCTTCAAATTTCGGCCACAACCGGCGTTAGCCGGGATATAATACTTGTCTAAAGCTTTTGCGCAGTCTAAGATTTCATACCGGCCCCTCTCAAGACCTCCTCAAAAGGATAAAAATATCCGCGCCCGGCCGGCACCGCGGAACGGATTCAAAACAACTTTAAAGTTATATTCCACTCATTACCCCTTATCCGCCAGGACCTGGACCAGTACCTTGCGCCGCCGGGGACCGTCGAACTCACAGAAAAAAACACCCTGCCAGGTGCCTAAGACCAGCTTTCCGCCGCTCACCAGCAGGGGATGGGCCACCCCCATCAGGGACGACTTGATGTGCGCGGCCGCATTTCCCTCGGCGTGCCGGTAAGGGCCGCCAACGGGCACCAGTTCTTCAAGCTTGTGCAGAATGTCTTCGGCTACCGTGGGGTCGTAATTCTCATTGATGCAGATCCCGGCGGTGGTATGCGGGCAGTAAAGGTAGGCCACCCCTTCCGCAACCCCGCTTTCGCCCACCGCAGCCTGCACCGCTCCGGTGATATCCACGAACTCCTGCCGCTTGCGCGTAACGACTTCAATAGTCCTGATCATCGCACGCCCCCTCAAAACCTGAAAAGTTAACACTACCGGGCAGCAATCCGTGCCCGCTGCTTCTGACTCCCGGCTCCTAACTTCCGCCCCCCAACCTCTTGCCTCCGACCTCCGTTACGGCAGGTACGGCGCGAATACCGGCAAAAGTTCCCGCAGGTCAAGACATTCCAGGCTCACGTGGGCGCGGGCGCAAATATCCGGCTCCGCGTTAACGGCAATCCCCAGCCCGACGCGCTCGAAAAGGGGTACGTCCCCGTGGCTATCGCCCACCGCCGCCGTTTCCAGGGGTGTGGCCCCGAACATCCTGCAGATTGCGTTGAGATGCGCGGGTTTTCCGTCCCAGGGCACCCGGATGTGTACCCGGCCGTCAACCACACCGCCGGTAAACCCGAGGCCGTTGGCGATCCAGACGTCAAAATCCAGTTCCTCCGCCACCCGCGCCGCGAGAATGTCAAGACCT
The DNA here is from genome assembly GCA_040758635.1 of Bacillota bacterium. Taxonomy (GTDB): domain Bacteria; phylum Bacillota; class Desulfotomaculia; order Desulfotomaculales; family Ammonificaceae; genus Yes71-27. The sequence continues at coordinate 37,152 of JBFLVI010000012.1, forward strand.
GAAGAAAGGAGCGCCAGCCGCACTCCTTTTTCTTTTAACCCTGCGACCGCCTCTTTGGCCCCGGGGCGGTAAGGAATGCGCCCCAGGATTTCCTGGATCTGCCCCCGCGGCACACCGCGCCACGCACCGGCGTCCAGCCGGGCGAATTCCTCATAGTTGATTTTACCCGCGAGAAAAGCATCGAGGGAGTGTTTTCCGTGGTTTTCCCAGGTGCCGAGCGCCTCGTGAATATACTGCCAAACGCTCCGCACCGGGGTAAGCGTGCCGTCGAGGTCAAAGATCACGCCGCGCACGCGTTTTTCTGCCAAAACCGCCGTCGCCACTTCGCCGGGCACAGAACTACCCCCCGAAATCTTGAGCTTCAACAGCTTTTCCCCTATATCGTAACACAATCCGGCGGCACAGGGTAACCCCGACCAGAATTCCTATCCCAAGCAGGACCACCGTCGGCCCGGTGGGCAAATCCAGCAGGTAGGAGAGATGAAGGCCGCCCAAAACCAGTACCGCCCCCGTTGCAGCCGCGGTCCACAGGGCGCCGCCGAAACTCCTGTTAACCCCGGCCGCCACCAGCACCGGAATGACCACCAGCGCCCCGGCAAGAAGCACTCCCACCGCCCGGATCGCGATCGCCACGGTCAGCGCCGCCACCACCATGAAGGCCGCGTTGATTACCGTCACCGACAAACCCGCCGCCCGCGCGTACTCCTCGTCAAGGGCCACGGCGAAAAGCCCTTTGTACAGGAGAACGACCGCCGCCACCGCCAGGGCGGCCAGGCCTGCGATGAGGTAAAGGTCCTCCGGACGGACGGTGAGGAGGCTGCCGAAAAGATACCCGGTCAGGTCCGCCCCGAACCCCCGGCTCTTGCTGACCAGGATAACCCCCAGGGCCAGCCCTCCGGCCATCGCCACCGCCAGCAGGCTGTCGGCGAAAAAGCGTTGGCGCTGGCGCAGCCACTCCACCGCAAAGGCCGCCGCCACGACCACCGCGAGGGTGGTGACACCGGGCGCAATGCCCAGAATGAGCCCGAGGGCCACCCCGGTCAGGGAAATGTGCGCCAGCGCGTCGGCCAGGAAAGAAAACCGCCGCGCCACCAGGAAGACCCCGACAAGCGGGCAGGTAACACCGCAAAGCACGCCCGCCGCCATCGCCCGCAAAAAGAACCCGTACTGCCAGATTTCCATCCCTACCGCTCCCTGCTGTAAATCCTCCACCGCCGGCTTTCGGTTCTCCGCCCCGGCACGTACACGGGCATCCCGTAAAGCGCCGAAAGCTTGCCGTTTTCCAGGCACTCCTGCGGCGGCCCAGTGAAGATGATCCGCCGGTTGAGACAGACCACCTGCTTCACCCGCCGCGAGACCGCCCCGATATCGTGGGTCACCAGCACCACCGTCAGGTCCCGCTCCCGGTTCAGCCGCTCCAGCAAACCGTAAAAGGCTTCTTCACCCGCCGCGTCGAGCCCCTCCGCCGCCTCGTCCAGCAGCAAGACCTCCGGTTGGGCCGCCAGCGCCCGGGCAATCGCCACCCGCTGCCGCTGCCCGCCGGAGAGCGCCTGAACCGGGCGGTCGGCCAGGTATTCGAGCCCCAGCACCGCCAGCGCCTCCCGTACCGCTGCTTCGTCCTGCTTACTCAGCCGCCCCCAGAGCCCGACGCGCGCAAACCGGCCGGTAGCCGCAACCTCCCAAACCGTCGCCGGAAAAGCCCCGAAAGCTCCCGCCTTCTGCGGTACGTACCCGATGCGGTACCGCTCCCGGAACCGCCCGGCCGGCACACCGAAAAGGCTCACCTTCCCGGCCGCAGGCGTGAGAAGGCCGACAACCACCTTCAGGAGCGTGGTTTTTCCGGCGCCGTTCGGCCCGAGAATCGCCATGAAATCACCGCGTCTAACCTCGAGGCTGATCTCTTCGAGGGCCGCGTTTCTTCCAAAGCCGAAACTTACCCCTTCGAGGCGGATCAGCGGTTCCGCCGCGCCAGACCCCTCACGGGGGCGGTGCCTCAAACCCCTCAGCATCCTTCCCCCTCCAAAGCCGTTATCAGCGCCGCCAGGTTATCCCGCATCACCGCGATGTAATCCTTTTCTCCGGCTCTCTCCTCAGGCGTCAGACCCGCCACCGGGCTCAAGACAAGCGTTTCCACGCCGGCTTCCTGCGCCAGCGTTTCCGCCAACCGGGGACTCGCCGCCGTTTCAAAAAAGATGTATTTGACCCCGTGCTCCCGGACCAGCCTGACCAGTTCCGCCAGCCGCGCCGGCGAAGGCTCGGCCTGGGGGGAAAGCCCGGCTACCGGAATCTGCTTCAACCCGTAGCGCGCCGCCAGGTAACCGAACGCCGCGTGGGAGGTCACGATCTCCCGCCGGGCAAATGCAGCCGCTGCCTCCCGGTAAGCCGCGTCCAGTTCTTCAAGCTGTGAAATATAGCCAGCCGCTCGTTGCCGGTAATACTCCGCTCCGGCCGGGTCGGCCTCGACCAGCGCCGCCGTGATCCGCTCGACGTAATGTACGGCGCAGACGGGGTCCAGCCAGGCGTGCGGGTCGTAAGCGCCATGCCCGGCGGTGTCGCCGTGGCCGTGCGTTTCCGCGTCAAACCGCAAGAGGGTCAGGCCCTGTGTGGCTTCTACCGCCGCACCCCTGAACTCCGGTAAAATCTGCTCGATCCACGGTTCAAGACCTGCACCGTTATAAACCAATATGTCGGCCCTTACCACCCGCGCAACGTCCCGGGGCGTAGGCTCCCAGTCATGCACGCTCACTCCGGGGGGAACCAGGCAGGTCACCGCCACCCTTTCGCCCCCGACCTTCCGGGTGAAATCGCAAAGCGGGTAAAAGGTGGCCACCACGTTCAGCCGTCCCGTACTCCGCGCAGTGAATGCAGTTTTCCCGCTTCCGCCGCACCCGCCCAAAAGCAGCCCCCAGAGAACCACAGCCGTAAACAACAGGATCTTAACGCGCACAAGCAGCACCCCCGTCTACGCCTGTGCCTTCCGGCATTCCCCGCAGTAACCGAAAACCGCGAAGCTGTGTCCCCGGACGTCAAAATCCGGGTTTGCCGCCGCAATTTTCGCCAGGCAGTCGGCCGGACAAAACGGAAACGCAACCGCGCGGCCGCAGCCGAGGCAGACCAGGTGGTGCCGGTGCTCCCGGCACAGCTCGTAACGCCTTCCGCCGCCGGGAAAAACGGTCTCGCTGACCAGGCCGAGCTGTTTTAAAGTGTCAAGGGTCCGGTAAACCGTGCCCAGTCCCACATTTGGAAAACGTTTGTTCACCAGGATGCCGATCTCTTTCGCGCTGAGCGGTTGCTCTGCGGCGAGCAACACGCGCAAGATCTGCTGCCGCTGCGGCGTCAGCTTCAAGCCTTTTTCCTTCAAACCCGTTAAGAGATCGCTGAGGTTCAAGAGCGGAACCTCCCGATACAAAAGTCGGAAGCCAGCAGTAGGAATTATGTAACGAATAAACATCTTGCCCTGGTAATAACGGATGCTAAATGAGAATTCTTTTCAATTAATATGCTTTCTTTTTTAGAAAAAGTCAAGGGGATGACAGACAGGCCCGCCGTTTCGCCGGCAGTGGTTGGGGCGATTTTAAAAAAGGATGCTTGAGCTGGAAGCCTATGAATCCCCGTTGGAGCACAAGCGGCAGTGCTGCTGTGTTCTCAGTCTGCCGCAGGAGCGTCCGGTAGGTAAACATCTTCGACGACACCGTATTTTCCCCTGTCGGCATCCACGAAGTGCCACCACTCGGTCGGAGAGGGAACAAAACCGTACTTGACCATCACCCGTTCCAGGTACCGGGCGTTGGCCGCCTGGACCGGGCTGACGTCGCTGTAGTTACGATCGGCCCTTGGACTGAAGTCATCGAACGCGCTGGGCATATCCAGCTCGCGGCCGGCGGCATCAATCAGGGTCAGGTCCACCGCGCACCCCCGGGAATGAGCCGAGAAGCCCGTGTGCGGGTCGGCCACGAAGCGGCGGTCGGGAACGGCCAGCCACATCTCGAACTGCACCCGGGGCGGCCGGTAGGCATCCCAGATCTTCAAGCGGTAGCCCCGCCCGGCCACTTCCGCGGCGACCAGTTTCAACTTGTCCGCGGTCCCTTTCCGCAGGTAGGCCACCGGCTCGTCGTACAGCTTTTTCCCGGTGAAATTGTCCGCGGTGCAGTATATTAGCTCAACATCCAGCGAGGGAATGTACTCCTTCAGGTTCACAAAGTCCGTCGGCCGGGTGGCCGGCCGAACGGGCTGCAAGCCTTTCTCGGCGGGCACCTCCCTCCGGTAACCGCCGCCGTTCAGGAGCAAGCCGCCCAGCAACACGACCAGGACCAGGGCCGGTGCCAGTATCACCCTGCGCAAAACGAGCGAACCCCCAACGTCATTTAGAAAATTATATTTTCACCCGCGGGTAAATAAAACCTGCTGGCAGTTTATCCCGGTAATCTTGCAGCAGGCTGAAAAGGAGTTTATTCGGACAGGTTTCTGGGCAGGACCTGGGGAGTGTCGTCTTTGAGCCTGGCCCGCTCGCGCATAGCAGCAAAACCCGGCCGCAACCAGTCCGGCAACGCGCTTTCCTTGACGCCGGCAAAGACGGCCAAGGCCTCGGTAAACCGGCCCAACCGGCGGCAGAGCTCCCCGACCAGATAGCACGCAACCGCCGCGTCCATCCCGTACAGCCCTTCGGACAGCGCCTTGCGGAAATGCCGGACTGCTTCTTCCTGGTGATAACTTTCTGCCTCCCGGTTCTTTTCCTCCCGCGCACACCAGGCTCCGCGCAGGTAGAGGTGGGCGAGTTTCAACTCCGAAGCGCCCTTTCGCATGGCTGTTTCCGCGGCCAGGCGGTACCGCTCGCTGCCGGGATAGAGCCGCCGCTGCTCCCGCAGAAACTCGCCGAGGGCCCGCCGGATCGGGTGGTATTCGCTGTACTGGGGGAACTCGGCCAGATAGTCAAACTCGCTGGCCCAGGCGGCAAAACGGCAACCCGGGCAAACTACCACCAGGAAGGGGTAGACAAAAATGTTCCCCGCACGGTAGCAGAGGTCGCTTTCCAGAAACCCGCCCGAACCCGTGCTCCGGATGATCTCCGCCGGAAAGCTGGTGAAACACTCCGGACAGCGCAGGCGGCAGAAGTGGGGCACCTGTGACATGTTACACCTGACCGGTTCTATCCTTTGGGAGACCGCTGCAAAACCCAGCACTCAACTCTGTCGCACAAGCCGCGCTCAAGCTAAACAGGCGTGAAAGTATCTCGCATTCTTTCACGCTGATACGTGTTTTGCAACACTCTTCCTTTGGGCTTGTCTTCGGCACCCGCCCGCCAATTCCTGCAAGCAAAAACCTGTTTGTAGGACGTCGAGCGGCACTCAATCCCCTTAAGATTTCCGCCGCTGCTCGTCGAAGCGGGGTTTCCGGGCCGGAACCGGCCGGGGCTGGCGGTCCGGGTCAAGCGGTTTCAGGACCGAAGGACGGCTGCGCTGGACCGCGACCGGCGGCCGGACGATTACGCTTCCCAGCCCCTTGAGGTCGAACGGGACAAGCGGCCAGAGGTAGGGCACCCCGAAGGAACGGGTCAGGACCAGGAAAACAAAGGAGGCCACGACGCCGGCGATGAAACCGGGGAGCCGGAAAATTCCCGTGAGAAGCAGGATGAAGAGTCGGAGCAGCCGGTTGGCCTGCGCCAGCTCAAAGGACGGTGTGAGAAACGTACCGATCGCCGCCGTGGCCGTATAGAGGGTAACTTCCGGGATAAAAAGGCCCACCCGTGCGGCCAGGTCGCCCAACAGCACGGCGGCGATGATGCCGGTAGAAGTGGCGATCGGACTGGGCGTGTGGATGGTCGCCACCCGGATCATGTCGATGGCCACCTCCGCCATTAAGAACTGGAGGAATAGCGGGGTCGCTCCCGGCTCCTTCGGCCCGATGAACCGCAATCCAGGCGGCAATAACTCCGGTTCGAGCGCCACCAGGAGCCAGAGCGGCGTCAGAAAAAGAGAAAGCAGCACCCCCGCAAAGCGCACCCAGCGCAGGTAAACCCCCACCGTAGGACTCTGCCGGAACTCCTCGGCGTGCTGCAGGTGGTGAAAGAAGGTCGCGGGAAGAATCATTACGCTTGGCGAGGTATCCACCAGCACCAGCACGTGCCCGTCCAGGAGATGTGCCGCGGCCACGTCCGGGCGCTCGGTGTAGCGCACCCGCGGGAAAGGGTTCCAGTAGGTCCCCGGCGTGATGAGTTCCTCGACCGCTTTCTCCGCCATCGGCAGCCCGTCAATATTTATCACCTTAATCTTCTCCCGGACGCTGTCCACGATTTCCGGGTTGGCAACGTCGTCCAGGTACGCCAGGGCGATGTCGGTTCTGGACCGCCTGCCGGCAGTCAAGTGCTCGATCCGCAGCCGCGGGTCGCGGACCCGGCGGCGGATAAGAGCCGTATTGAATACCAGCGTCTCCACAAATCCGTCGCGGGACCCCCGGGTGACTTTCTCCAGGTCGGGCTCGTCCGGCGCCCGGGCCGGGTACTGGCGAAGGTCAATAACGACGGCCTGGGTTTCCCCGTCAATGAGAAGCACAACCGGGCCGCTGAGAGCGGTCGTCACCACGTCCTCCAGCGTTTCAACCGTGCTGACCTCGCCGAAGGTGACGTAGCGGTAGAAAATCTTCCGGAAGGTGTTGAGTGTGATTTCGCGCGGTTCGATCCGGGCAAATTCTTTAAGGATGAGGGTTAAGGGCTCGTCCTTGACAAAGGCGTCCACGAACAGGAGCGCCGCCTTCCGGCCCCCCACCTCAATCTCCCGCAGGATGAGGTCGAAGTTCTGTTTAAAAACCAGCCGCTCGTCGAGTTTGCGCAGGTTGACGGCCAGTTCCTTCGAAACGGGTGTCTTCACTTCGTTTTCCGTACTCATCCAACCACCTTTTACGGGGCCCGCTCAGCCTTTCGGCCGGAAGACCAGCGCCGTTAAATACCCGAAGATCACCGCGGCGCTGATTCCGGCCGCTGCAGCCGCTACCCCGCCGGCAAAAACTCCCAGCAACCCGTCCTTGGCCGCGCCCTGGATCGCCCCCTGGGCGAGGATGTGTCCGAAACCGGTCAACGGCACGGTGGCTCCCGCCCCGGCAAAATCCACCAGCGGCTGGTAAAGACCGACCGCGCTCAGCACCGCTCCGACGGTCACCAGCCCCACCAGCACGTGCGCCGGGGTCACCTTGTAGCTGGTGAGGTCCATCAACAGCTGTGCCGCCACGCAGATCAAACCCCCGACCAAGAACGCCTTCAGAAAGATCATCTTATCTTCCTCCTAAGCCTCCAGGGCTACCGCGTGCCCGATGGCGGGAATGGTTTCCCCCTGCTTTGTGGTGACCGGGCTCAACAGCGCCCCCGTCCCGATGCCGAGCACCCGGTTAAGCTTTCGCTCCCGGAACTGCTGCATCAGCCAGCCACAGGTGACCACCGCCGGGCAGCCGCAGCCGCTGCCGCCGGCGTGCACGTCCTGCCTCTCCCGGTCAAAAATCAGCAGGCCGCAGTCGTTGTGCCTGCCGGAGATGTCGTGCCCGTATTCCCGCATCAGTTTTTCCAGCAATTCCGTGCCGTAAAACCCCAAATCACCGGTCAGAAAAAGGTCGTAGTAATCCACGCGGCGCCCGGCGTCGTTCAGATGGCTGGTAATGGTGTTTGCCGCCGCGGGTGCCATTGCCGCGCCCATGTTATAGGGGTCCGCGCTGCCCAGGTCTATCACCCGGCCCACCGTGGCGTGGGTGACCCGCGGCCCGACGCCCGCCGCTGCAAGGAGGATCGCCCCGGCGCCGGTCACCGTCCACTGCGCGGTAAGGGGGCGCTGGGCCCCCTGCTCGGTGGGGAACCGGTACTGCCGTTCGGCCGTTGAATAATGGCTGGAAGAACCGATGAGCACGTACTGGGCAAAACCGCCGTCAATCAGCATTGCCCCAACCGCGAGCCCCTGGTAGATAGTGGAACAGGCCCCGTAAAGCCCGATGAAGGGAATCGCCAGAGACCGCGCGGCAAAGTTCGCCGAAACGATCTGGTTCAGGAGGTCGCCGGCCAGCAGGTAGTCCACGTCCTGGGGTTTAACGTTGGCCTTGCTGAGCGCCTTTTCGAGCACCTCCTGCAGCATCCGCCGTTCGGCCTTCTCCCAGCCGTCTTCACCGTAGTAAGGATCCGCGACCACTTTGTCAAAGGTTTGAGCCAGCGGCCCCTGTCCTTCCTTGGAACCCACAATCGCCGCCGTAGACAGAATAACCGGCGGGTTGGTGAAGGCCACTGTTTGAACACCGACTTTTTTTGACGCCGTCATTAAATCCCCTCACAAAACAAATCCGTAATTTCTCTTCTTTGGCAGTCCTCCAATCTAACTTACCCCCGCCAAAACCCAATTCTCCTTCATCCTTCCGCCTTCATCCTTGTCCTAAAAACGCGGTCCAAAAAGATAATAGACCACTCCCGCCAGCCAGGCCGTTACGATTCCGAAAACCAGAATCGGTCCGGCGATGGTGAAAAGCCGCGCCCCGACACCCAGCACCATTCCTTCGGTACGCGCTTCGAGTGCCGGCGCCACCATGGAGTTCGCAAAACCGGTAATAGGTACGATGGTGCCGGCCCCGGCGAAGCGGGTGATCTCGTCATAAATGCCCAGGCCGGTCAAAAGCGTGGCCAGGGAAACGAGCACGATCGAGGTGGCGGTGCCCGCATCCAGCAGGTTGAGTCCCAGCCGTTGGAAAAAGATGTTCAGGAACTGACCGCAGAGGCAGATGAATCCCCCCACCCCAAAAGCCCACAGACAGTTCCGCAAAATCGGAGGCTTCGGGCTGACCCGATTCACCAGTTTTTGATACTGCTGTTTCTGCATTTCTAAGGGCTTGCTTGGATCGAAAAGACGCACCCGGTTTCCCCCCGAAACTCAGAGGACACCCTCCCGGTGTCCCTCTGTGAGAACGCCTGATGTCAACCCAAATAGGCAACCTTGACGTTTGCTTTGTACTCCTTGATCTGACCGTTTTCCACGTTGGCGGTAAGGTTGACCACCTCGACCCCGGTGATATTACCCAGGGTTTGTGCGGCTTCACCCACGGCGGCCTGGACCGCCTCCCGCCAACTGTTAGGTGATTCACCCACCAACTCGGCCACCTTCACGTGCAAGCACCATCCCTCCTTTAGCGGTCGTTAGAATCGCCAGCCGCCGAGGTCCGAAAGCCCCTCAACCGGCCGATAGCTGCTCTAGACAAGCCAAGCACGGCTTTTTCAATCGACCCCCAAGGCGTATTATGACGCGGTGAAGAAAGAGTTATGCGCCGCAAGGCGTTCTTTTGAAGCTGTGAAAAACGCCTCCGGCGCTGCAGGCGAAAGAAAAGACCGATTAAGCAAAATGAAGATGCAAACCGTTTCAACCAATCATAGCAAGTCTTCTACCCCGGCCGTCTCCCTCAGCTTCTCCAGGGCCTGGCGCTCGATGCGGGAAACCTGCGCCTGGGAAACGCCCAGTTCCTCAGCGATTTCCGCCTGGGTCCGCTCCTCAAAAAAGCGCCACCGTAGGACCTGCCGCTCCCGTTCGGGGAGGCACGCCAGCAGTTCCCGGACAGTGATCTTTCTAAGCCAGGAGTTCTCGTCTTCTTCCGGCAACGCCAGCCGCTGTTCCCGGCGGATGCCGTCCGTACCCTCGCCGTAGACCACATCCTGCAGTGAGGCCGGTGCCTGGACCGCCTCCCACGCGGCCACCACCTCTTCCACCGGCACCCCCAATGCGGCCGCGATTTCACTCACCGCCGGTTCCCGCCCCAATTTGCCCGCCAGCACTTCTCGGACCCTGTTTATCCGGGCCCCGGTTTCCTTCAAGGACCGCGACACCCGCAACGGACCGTCGTCCCGCAAATAACGCTTGATCTCACCGATGATCATCGTGACCGCGTAGGTGGAAAACTTCACCCCGTAAGCGAAGTCAAACTTGGCGATGGCCTTCAAAAGCCCGATGCAACCCACCTGGAAAAGATCCTCATAGTCGTACCCCCGGCCGAGAAAACGCTGGACGATGCTGGCCACCAGGCGGTAGTTGGCTTCCACCAGTTTCTCCCGCGCCGACCCGTCCCCTGCCTGCGCCTTCTTCAGCAGGGTGTGCACCTCTTCCTCGCCCAGGACAGCCTTTGGCCTGCAATCCCTCGTCATGCGCGAGCCAGCCCCCGGCTTCAATGGCGTGGAGCAAACTGCTTTCGCATTACTACCCGCGTTCCCCGGTCGGGGGAAGATTCGACCTCTACCCTGTCCATAAAGGACTGCATGAAACTGAATCCCAGCCCCAGCCGTTCCGGATCCGTGGAAAACTCCGGTTCCATAGCCCGAGCAACATCTTCCATTCCTTTGCCGCTGTCTTCAACCCGTACCTCGATCGCGTCGCCGTAGAGGATACCCTCCACGATGACAATCCCGTCCGGAGCGCCGTCGTAACCGTGGACGATGGCGTTTGCCACGGCCTCCGACACTGCACCTTTGAGGTCGTTCAGTTCCTCCACCGTGGGGTCCAACTGCGCGGCAAAGGCGGCGACCGTAACCCGCGCCAGGGCAACGTTTTCCGGACGGCTCGGAAACTCCAGGCGAAACCGGTTAAGCACCCGCGTCACCTCCCCCGAACGCTTCCAGGGCTTCGGCCCGCGACCCGAATTCCTCGGCCACGCGGAGGATACCGGAGAGTTCCAGTACCCGCCGGACCGAAAGGCCCAGTCCCGTGACCCCAAGCCTGCCGTCGGCGTCGGCCAACCTCTTGTAGCGCCCCAGAATCACCCCGAGACCGGTGCTGTCAATGAAACTGACCCCTTCAAAATCAAAAACAAGGTGCCGGACCGGAAAGTTGTCCAGCGCCCGCTCCAGAGTGCTGCGCAGGTCATCGGCCACCTTCAAGTCTATCTCGCCGAAAAGCCGGGCCACCAGCACCTCGCCCGCAACCTCCAACTCCACCATCGCCATTCCCCTTCCCGCGAGACAGATAATAAGGGGTAATTTCGGCATCACGGGGCGCTTTCCTGCTAATTACTGGTAAAAATAAACGCCCCCCTTCCGGGAAGCGTAATGTGTTTGGCAGTGGCTTGCTTCTGCTGATGGGTTAGGCCGCCAGTGTGTAAACGCGTTTCAAGGTCTTATGGAAGGTCCCCCAGAAGTCGTCCCGTGCCACGTCTCGCGCGGCCACGAGCCCGACCCGCAGGATTTCTTTTTCGTTCTGGCAGACCACCCAGTTCCCGACGCGCTGTCCCTTGACAACCGGCGCTTCGAGTCTCTCCGGCAGTTCAAGCCTGGATTTGATTCCCTTGTCTTCCCCGCGCCGCACTACTATAGTAACCTCGCGCTCGGTCAGAACGTCTACCTGTTCCGGTGTCCCCCGCTCCACCCGTAGTGTGGCAGCGCGCATCCCGGCCGGGGCGAGTTTTACGGCTTGGTACCGGGCAAATCCCCAGTTGTACAGCTTGATTGATTCCCGGAAATGCGTCTTCGGCTCGGGACAACCCAGCACGACGGCGATCAGCCGCAATCCTTCCCGCACCGCACTCGAGGCCAGACAGTAACCCGCCTCATTTGTCCAGCCGGTCTTCCCGGAGTCGGCCCCCTTATACCACCAGAGCAGTTTGTTGGTGTTCCACAACTTGAATTGGCCGTCGCGGAGATCGTACTCTTTCATCCGCGTCAGCTCCCGGAAGAGGGAGTGTTTCAGCGCTTCGCGGAGGAGGACCGCCTGGTCGTGAGCGCTCGAGTACTGGCCGGGTGCCGGCAAACCCGTTGGGTTTACATAACATGTATCTTTTAAACCCAGTTCCCGCGCCCGCTCGTTCATTACCCCGACAAACGCCTCCGCGCTGCCCGCCACGTGCTCCGCCACCGCCACGCTGGCGTCATTCGCCGAACCCGTAGCGATGGATATCAGCAGCTCGCGCAGGCTCATTTGCTCCTGGGGCGCCAGGTAAATCTGTGAGCCCCCCATTCCGGCTGCGTACTCACTGGCAGTAACGGTGTCGGTAAGTTCTACCTTCCCCTGTTCCACCGCCTCAACGGCGAGCAGCAGCGTCATTATCTTGACCATGCTGGCGATCGGTTGGCGCAGGTGGGGATCCTTTTCCCAGAGGACGCTTCCGTTGTGCGCCTCCATCAACACCGCTCCCCCGGCGGTGGTGGTCAATTCCGGAACTGCGTTTTCCGCCCGCGCCAGGGAGAGCGGACCGAAGATACAAGCACAAAAGAACAAAGCGGAGATCAGCCGGCGCATTGGAACCCCTCCAAAACTCCCTTTTAAATTGAAGTCTTCCCTTCCGAAGGGTGGTGTTATGCGACACCGAAAAGATGCGCCCACGGAGGACGCGGTAACACAAAAACCAAGAACCCCTTGCGGGGTCCTCGTGGAGCACAGAACGGGTTGTCAAAAAGACGGTTTTTTTCACTACCCCTGGTCCATCTTTCGTAAGAACCAGCGCCAGACCAGGGGGGACAAAATGTAAAACAGGCCGAGAAAAACAAAGAGGACCTCTAAAATTCGGACGTTCCGCCCCTGCGGCCCGTAAAGCTCGAGTAAAACCGCTGCCAGGAGAAAGAGAACACCGGAAACCACTTTCAAAACCTGCCACCGGTCGCCCAAATCAATCCCTCCCGTAAAGTGAACCCATCGCAAGGCAACTTTACAGTTTGAGGCTCCTCAGTGCCTCCCGCAGCTCGCCGGCCATATTTTCAAGCGTGCTGCTCGCCTTGGCAACCCCTTCAACAAGCAAGGTTTGTTCCTGCGCGGCCCGGCTCACCTGCTCAAGCGCGGCAGCAAGCTCCCGGCCGGCCGCTACCGTTTGTTCGATTTGCCCCGTCATTGCCCGGACTTCTCCCACCAAGCCGTTGAAGGCCTCAATCGCTTTTTTAACAGCCGTACGCCCTTCACCCACCAGGCGGCAATCCTCGTCTACCGAGGACACGGCCTCGCGGGCGTGCTCCTGGACCGCGGCAATCAGCGCGTTGACTTCCCTCGTCCCCCGCGCGGCTTCCTTGGCCCGCATCCGAATTTCGTGAACCATGTCCAGGAAAATGCCTTTCTTCTCGCCGCCTGCCGGTTCAAGTTCTTCGGCCGCCTTCCGGGCCAGAAGATCGGCCTCTTCGGCGAATTCAGAGATAAACTCCACGGTCTGGCGTACATCTGCCAGTGCCGTGCCAAGGTCCCGCACCGCCTTACTGGCCCGGGCAGCCACCTGCGCGGTGGACTCCATCTGTCGCAGCACCCGGGCTGTAGACTCCTGCACCTGCTCGGCCTGCTCCGAGGTACGGTCCGCGGCTCCTGCCAGCGCCTGAGCCCTTTCGCTGAGGCCGTGGAAGACCGCCGTGATGCGGTTCAGGGTGGCTGTGGTGCTGGCAGAGGCCGCGGCAGCCCCCCGGGCGTTCTGGCGGAGTTCGTCCGTAAAGCGGCCGATTTCTTCGGCCGTATCCTGCAACCGGCTGCCCAGCCGGTGTAAATTGGCCAGCATAACCCCAAAGGACCGGGCTAATTTGCCGATCTCGTCCCGGGAAACGATGTCGAGTTCCTGCGGGGTCAGGTCGCCCCGGGCAATGCGGTTTACCTGCTCCTCCAGCCGCCGGACCGGATCCGCAATGGTCCGCGAGATATAAAGGGCCACGGCAACACCAACAACCAAGCCGGCCAGTCCCAAAACCGTGTACATGATCAGCGCCTGCCGGACCCGGGCGGCGTTGGCCCCCACAGCCTTGTCCGTCAGCTTTTGCTGGTACGCGATGAACTCCTCTCCCTGGGCAATTACCCCGCGCACCGTTCCGCGTTTGCTGACCGTCAAACGAACGACCTCGGCCAGTTTCTCCTGGTCTGTAAGGTCGGGGCGTTCACGCACCGCAAGAATTGTTTCTGCATAAACCTCCTCAAACCCCGTAATCGCATGGTTCAAACCCGCGAATAGAACCCGCTCCTCCTCGGTGGTAAGGTCCTGCTCGATTTCGGACAGCAATTCCCTAACCCGTTGCGCTCGCTGGCGGAACTCGTTCTCGTATTCTTTGTTCCCTGTAAGAAGATAGGTGCGGAGCATCAACGCCTCGTACTCAACGGCCGACAGAAGGTCCTTTGTCCGGCTGACCAGCCGGACGCGGTGCTGAATCAGATCACTGTAAGAACGCTGCATCCACCAGACGTTTCCCAGGGCCAGGAAGACCAGGACCAGAAAGACCAGAAACACGCCCAGGTAGCCGGACAGGATCTTTTGCCTTATCGTCATTGGTTTTCTCCCTTGCTTTGATTTCTTCAGTGTTCCAAAAGGCTGTGGTACACTCACGTTCTGGTTCTGATACGAGGCGCCGGGCCGGAGTTCACCACCGCCGGTTTCCGTGCCGGGTTATTTCCCCACGATCGCCCGTACCAGGGGACGAATCTGTGGCGGCCTGGCGGCAATCGTGTAGGCCGCGGCCACAAGTTGCCGGGCTTCGTCTGCACCCTTGTCCCGTGCCAGAACATAGGCCAAGGGCTCGCCGGCTTCGACCTCCGTCCCGACTTTGGCCGCCAGCACTACTCCCACCGCCGGGTCAACCGCATCCTCCTTGCGCGCCCGCCCGGCACCGAGGACGCGAGCGGCCTCGCCGACTCCGAGGGCATTGATTTGAACCACATACCCCGCCCTGGGACTTAAAACCGGAATCTTCTGCGGCGCCTGCGGCAGGATCCCCAGGTCGTCCGCCACGCGCGGATCGCCGCCCTGCGCCGCCACCCATTCTTTGAACTTGGCCAGCGCCCGGCCGTCCCACAGCATCTCCTCAAGTCGTGCCCGCGCCGCTGCGGCGTTCGCGGCCAACCCGGCCAGCATGAGCATCCGCGTCCCGAGTTCCAGACACAGCTCGGTGATGTCGAGCGGGCCCCGCCCTTTGAGCGTTTCCACCGCTTCGGCCACCTCCACCGCATTTCCGACGGCGTAACCGAGGGGCTGGTCCATGTCGGTGATCAGGGCCGCCACCCGCCGCCCCGCGCGCTTGCCGATGGCCACCATCAAGCGCGCGAGTTCGCGGGCAGTCCCCAGATCCTGCACAAAGGCGCCGCTGCCCGTTTTTACGTCCAGGACAATGGCGTCGGCACCGCACGCCAGCTTCTTGGACATTATGCTGGCCGCAATCAGCGGGATGCTGTCCACCGTAGCCGTAACGTCGCGGAGGGCGTAAAGCTTTTTGTCCGCCGGAACCACCGCTTCCGTCTGGGCCACCACCGCCACGCCCACCCGGTTTACCTGGGACACAAACTCCGCGGGACCAAGCGCCGTCTTGAAGCCGGGGATGGATTCGAGTTTGTCAATCGTGCCGCCGGTGTGTCCCAGACCCCGGCCCGACATCTTCGCTACCTTCGCCCCCGTTGCCGCCAGCAGCGGCACCAGAACCAGGGTCGTTTTGTCGCCGACGCCGCCGGTGGAGTGTTTGTCCACCTTGATTCCGGCAATGTCCGAAAGGTCCACCCGCTCCCCGGAACGCACCAGCGCCTCGGTGAGCGCAACGGTTTCCGCAGCGTTCAACCCGCGGATGTAAACGGCCATCAGCCAGGCCGCCACCTGGTAATCGGGAATCTCACCCGCAACGTACTTCTCGATGAACCAGGAGATCTCTTCGGGTGAAAGGCGCTCCCCGTCGCGTTTCTTCTTAATGATCGCGTACGCCTGCAAACCTCATCCCCCCTGTACAGCCGTTGCCTCTCGCGCGGCGGCAGCGCCTCCGGCGGGTTCCCCCGGCCGGAATCAAGCCTGGCGGTGTAAGCAAAAGCTGCCGGTTTTCCCTGATTAGATTGTTTCGCTGCTGCTTTCCCGATTCCTGCCGTCCGTCCTGCAAACCGCCGCAACCCGAATTTTGACTTCCGTGCACACAAGGTCCACAAGAGCCGTACGGTGCGTTTCCCCGGTGGGTCTCGTGCGCGTATTAGCCGAAATAGAAAAACGAGGGCTGGACCGGTGCCCAACCCCCGACTTAGCATATTAAGGATAATTACGCTCAATCCTTGAACTAGAAGAAAATTGCCGAAAAACTCTCCCCCACCGGCCAGTCGAAGCCGAAAAACGCAGCAATTGTTGCCCCCACATCGGCGAAAGTGGCGCGCGTTCCGAGCGGTACGCCGCCTGCAAGCCGGGGCCCCCAGACCAGGAGCGGCACGTACTCCCGCGAATGGTCGGTGCTCGGCGTGGTCGGATCGCACCCGTGGTCGGCGGTGATGAACAGCATACCGTCTGCTGCAACCGCCCCCATGAGCTCCGGTAAAGCCGAATCGAACTCCTTGAGCGCCCGGGCAAACCCGTCGGGGTCGTTCCGGTGGCCGTAAAGGGTGTCGAAATCCACCAGATTAGTGAAAACCAGCCCCGGTGCCATCTCTCGCACGGCCGCAATCGTTTTCTGGATGTTGTCCGGGTTATTCTTCACCGGGATGCTCCGGGTGACCCCCCGGCCGGCGAAAATGTCCTGAATTTTTCCCACTCCCACCACGGCATAACCCCGGGAGACCAGCGCATCGAGAACCGTGGGGCGCGGCGGCGGCAGGGAAAAGTCGTGGCGCCGCTCCGTCCGCCGGAAACTCCCCGGCCGGCCGGTGAAAGGCCGGGCGATGACTCGCGCCACCGCGTGCTCGCCCGTAAGGATTTCCCTGGCAATCCGGCACATCCGGTAGAGTTCTTCCACCGGGATGACCTCTTCGTGGGCAGCAATCTGGAAAACGCTGTCCGCCGAAGTATAAACGATCGGGCAGCCCGTCCGCAAGTGCTCCGCGCCAAGCTCCTCGATGACGGCCGTTCCCGAGGCCGGCTTGTTCCCAAGCACCCGCCGCCCGATCCGGGCCTCAAAAGTGTCGATGACTTCCGGCGGAAAACCTTGCGGGTAAACGGGAAAGGGACGGTCGAGCACCACCCCGGCCAGTTCCCAGTGGCCGGTGGTCGTATCCTTGCCGGGCGAACGCTCGGCCATTTTCCCCCACGCCGCCGCCGGATTGGCCGCCGGCGGCACCCCTTTTATGGGCGCAATGTTTCCCAGTCCAAGGCTCCTCAGGTGCGGCAGGTCGAGTCCGCCTACTTTTTCCGCCAGATTCCCGAGAGTGTTGCTCCCGGCGTCTCCGTAGCGGGCGGCATCAGGCAAAGCCCCGACTCCCGCGCCGTCCAAAATAACAATCACTACTTTTCGAATTGCCGCTGCCACCATTTCTCTTCCTTACCCGGTTCAGGCCCGGGGATGCGAAAGATCGTACACCTCACGCAGTCGCTTGCGCGTGAGGTGGGTGTAAATCTGCGTGGTGCCGATGTCCGCGTGGCCGAGAAGCTCCTGCACCGTCCGGAGGTCTGCCCCGTTTTCCAAAAGGTGGGTGGCAAACGAGTGTCTGAGTGTGTGCGGCGACAGATGTTTGTTGACGCCCGCCACCCTGGCGTACTTCTTGAGCAGCTTCCAGAAGGCCTGCCGCGTCAACCGCTCGCCCCGCGAGTTGATGAAAAGGGCGTTGCCGCCGTACCCGCCGGCCAAAACCGGCCGCCCCCGGTCCAGGTATTCGCGCAGGCACCGCCGGGCGATCCGCCCGACCGGAACCACCCGCTCCCGCGCCCCCTTGCCGAAAACGCGGACGTAGGCGGCCTCAAAGTTGATGTTTTCCATGTTGAGCCCTACCAGTTCCGAAACCCGTACCCCGGTTGCATAGGCAAGCTCCAGCATCGCCCGGTCGCGCAGGCCTGTTGGAGTGTTGCAGCGCGGCACTACGAGTATCCTGCCCACCTCTTCCGGAGTTAAAACCCGGGGCAACCGCTGGATGAGCTTCGGCGAACTGAGTTCCACCGTCGGGTCCTCTTTCAGCGAGTCCACCCGTACCAGGTAGCCGCAAAAGGCCTTCAGCGCTGCCAGCCGGCGGGCAACCGTCGCCGCCGTAAGTCCGGCCTGCTGAAGCTCTAAAAGATAGGCCAGGACAGCGTCCCGCAAACCCTCAGGAACCTCAAAACGCCGGCGCTGGAGAAAAGCGATGAAATGCGCGAGATCCGAGCGGTATGCCAGGATGGTGTTCTGAGCCAGTCCTCGTTCCACCCGGAGGTGGTCGAGAAACTCCTGCACCCAACCTGCAAGCACTTGTTATTCTCCCCGAAAGTTCTCCCCATTGGTTGCCGGTAAAGACCTGCTTTTTCCGGTCTTCAAGAATTCGCCCCCGAAATAAAAAACTCCTCCCCGCTTCCAGGGAGAACCACAGGGGCGGAAGTGCGCCGTAAATTGATGAATTCACAGATTTCCCTCGTAATAATCCTTAAGCCGCATGATCAGTTTTCCCAGGAAATTTTCGCCGGCGCCATTTCCCTTTTCAACAACCTCTTCGGCTACGGGGCGCGCCTCCTCCGAAACCACCGGTTTTCGCAGAAAGGGAGCATTCATGGTCCCCGTCCGCGCAACCTCGAAGAACAGAACGGCCAGAAACGACAACAACAGAAAGAGCCCCAGCATCCTGAACAGCCGCTCCCGCACCCTGGTTAAAAAGATGACCACCACCGGTTTCCCTCCTTCCAGGCAAGAGCATCCATAACGAGCCGCGTCAACAAAAATCCTTTCTTACTGTCCCAAAAAGGGGAGCACGACCCCCGCCATTCCCGGCACCACGTAAGACTCGACCACCCCCGCCCCCGAAGCAGCGGCAGCCAGCAGGACCATTATCCCAGTGTAGCGGAGAAACCATGGAAAAACGGGAGTAGCGGGATCGAAACCCCGGCGCAAGAGTAGAAGCGAAAAGGAAAACGAGGCCACGGCACCGACGACCAGGACGATCAGGAGGAGCACGTTCTGGGGCAGGAGCTCTGCCAGAATGATCCCCAGCCCGTAGACCCCCTTCTGCCGGATCAAGAAACCGCTCGTGAAACCCAGGGCGTAGCCGCGCAGGAACAAAACCGCGGCCACCACCGGCAATCCGACCACCGTAAGTCCCGCAAAGTACATTACCGCCACCGGGACGGTGTTGCGGACGACGGCCCGGCGAAAGGCGATACCGTGGTCGTAGTTCTCGTCCGGCTCGACAAGCGGCGTAAGGTAGTCCTCTAACTGAGCAGCCTCCTTTCGGTCAAGCGAGGAAGCCCCCTCCACCCCCCACGCAAACCCGGCCCCAAACAAAAAAAAGGAAATCAGGTAGAGCAGCCAGCAGCGCCGCAGGGACGAAAGCCAGAAACTCCGGAGCACTCCGCCCAGATTAGAGGTTGAACGCCTGAAAACCGCACGCCGTTGGAGCAAGCCCACCACTCCCGCAGCCTGTCCGGGCAGCCCGAACGCCTGCCGCCGTCCACCCTGTCCAATCCTATGCCGCCCCGGCAGCCGTTATTCCGGCGCCGTACCTTAACCTTACTATATACGGACAGAGGGGACGTCTTATCTCTCAACCACTGACCGGCGACAAATGTAAATGGCACTATGTAAAACTTCAGAGACGATTTCAGACGCCGATTTGTAGTTTTTAGACACGATTCTGTGGGTTTTGCGCAAACCGGGTAGACAGAGAAAAAGATTTTTAATATATGTTACATGTTACCATTACGTTACCGGTAGTGGTTACTGGTACGAAGATACGTTTACCTATTTTAACGTGCATTACGCAGACCCCAACCGTTACCGCAGCGGGGCGTTCGGCTGGCACTCCGTTAGCCGGGACCTGATGTACAACCGGAGTTCGACAGTACCGAGGCATTTATTAGCGCTGTTTCGAGGCACGATCTTTGATTTGCAAGGGTTTGAGGTTCTGATACATAGACAAAATCCAAAAATCCATAGGCACACGGATTTGTA
>JBFLVI010000013.1:0-56850 GCA_040758635.1 Bacillota bacterium
GGTAAGCAGTCTTTTCAAACGCATTTCTGCACCTCCCACCATCGCTATTTTCTAAACTTTTACTTGCGACGTTCTCCAGATGTGCTGTGTTTTCACCCCCCGCTTTGTTGTTATAAAAATGTACGGACGCGGGCCGGGTTTTTGCGAGGGTGTCCGTACCCCCGGAAAAAGCAGCCTGCTCGCGAATAAAATTGCAGACGGGAAGACGAGCGACGGGTGGGTCGGGGTGTCCGGGGAGGCACCGGTTGCCTTTTCAGGAAGGAGATGAGTGGTTTTTAGCGAAAACAAAGGTTAATCCGGCTTTCGGCAGAGAAGTTGGGGTGTAACCCGGTGGACGAGCTGAGGCTCAGGGAGGAACTTTTGTACCGGGCGCGGGATGGCGACCGGGCGGCAAGGGAAGAATTGGTGGAGCGCCACCGGCATTTCATCCTGAGCGTTGCTGCCGCCTGTTGCAGGAAGCGCATAACCTGGAGTGACGATGCTGCAAGTATCGCCCTGATCGCCTTCAACGAGGCGGTGGATACGTATAAAGACGACCGGGGCGTCCCTTTCCCGGCGTTTGCCCGCCTGGTTATCCGAAGCCGGATCGCGGATTTCTACCGGAAGGAGGCGCGAGCGGCCGCGGAAAGTTTAGAGCAGGTGGCCGCCACCGGCGGATTAGCAGCGGCGGTTGCGGCCGGGCGTTTTACCGAAGAGGAAGTCGCCCGGGAGCGGCGCGAGGAGATCGAGCGCTACCGGAAACTCCTGGGGGAGTTCGGTTTGAACTTTAAGGATCTGGTGGCGGCAGCGCCGAAACACCGGGATGCGCGGACCAACTTCTTGCGGGTGGGACGGGTGCTGGCGGAGAACCAGGAGTTGTTCAAACAGTTAATCGAAAAGAAACGGGTGCCGCTGACCGAGTTGTCCCTGGTCACCGGTGTGCCGCGCAAGACGCTCGAGCGGGGGCGGCGTTACATCCTGGCCGTGAGCCTGATTTTCGGTTATCCGGAAGAGTTTACGTACCTGTACTCGCACCTGAAATATTGCTGAGGGGAGGGGGAGAGGAATGAAGCCCGGAGAGAAGGGAATCTTATTAGAAAAGGACGGCAAGGGAATTGTCCTGACCGCCGACGGCGAGTTTCGCTACATTCCGTCTCCCCAGGCCGAGGTCGGGGCGGAGGTTTCGCTTCCTTCCACGCCGCCGCAGCGGTGGCGGCTGCTCTCCCTGGCCGCCGCGCTTGCCGCTGTTTTCATCGGCCTCGGTCTTTACCGCTACTTCCTGCCCGCTCCCGTTGCTTATGTGGCGCTGGACATCAATCCCAGCCTGGAGCTGGGGATTGACCGGCAGGAGCGGGTGGTAAAGGTTGTCTGCTTGAACGAGGAGGCCCGCCGGCTGGCGGCAGGAGTGAAGGTGCGGGGTCTGCCGGTAACCAAGGCCGTAACCGTGCTCCTCGGGCGGGCAAAGGCGCTGGAATACCTTGACTCCCGCCGGTCAGGAGTGGTCCTGGTCACGGTGATACCGGTGCGGAAGGACGCTCCCGTCCCGGTTGAAGTGGAACGCCTCGCCGAGGTTGCGGTGAGGCAGCTGGAGAAAGAACAGGTCCCGGCAAAGGTGGTGGCCGCCACGGTGCCGGCGGCCTTCCGCGAGGAAGCGCGCCGTCTGGGGCTTTCACCCGGCAGGTATGCGCTGAAGGCCGGGGCGGAAAATGTCAGTGAACCGCTGTCGGTGCAGGAGTTGAAACGCGAGGGCTTGGCCCAGCTTGAGGCGCGCCGGCAGGTTCAGGTGGAGAAGCTGCTCCAGGCCGAACGCCGGAGCAGGGTGGTGGTGGTCGTACCGCCCAAGACAGAGCCGCCGGGCAAGTTGCGGACCGGCGGCGGTCAGGCAATGAAGGATATCGCGGCGCCGGAAGATGAATTTGAGCCCGGGCGACCCGGAGAGGGAAGGCCGCTGTTCCCGCAAGTTCCGGTGAAGCCTGGCCCCGGAAAGCCGGGCGATAATAAAATTCAGCGGGATGGGTCCGGCTTGGGCGAACGGGAGCAGCCGCCCCCGGAAGAAAAAGCAAGGGAGAAAGCGAGAGAGAAAGCAGAAAAGAAGGAGCAGACGTCAAGAGACAAATCCGAAGAAAAGGCGGTACGAGAGCAAAACCTGAAGGCTGTGAGAGAAAACTTGTGGCGGAAGACCGGGGAACACAGCGTCGGGGAGGTTTACGCCGCAGAGGAGCGGTTTTCGCACCCGCTGCCCGGACGCGGCATGTTCTTATGGAAGCTGGGGCGCACACGTTCTTGACCTGCTCGGAACGTCCCGGTGAAATTTTTTGTAACACCCCGTGCGCAGGATGGTATTATTTTTATTATGAGACCGCTGCAAAACTTCGCCTGCCCGGCACTCAACTCTGTGGTACAACCTGCGCTCAAGCAAACAGGCGTTAGGGTATCTTGTATTTTTTCATGTTGAGTTGAGTGCTGGGTCGTTTTTCGCGGTCTCCCCAGCACTCAGTTGAACACTTGCCCAGGTAATTTCAACCGGCACTCAGCTAAAAAGCTTCCCGTCTATACGGAAAAGAATGCCCTGAGTGCTGGGCCAAAGCTTGCCATCTGCGAACAAGTGGAGCCCGCTTTCGAGAAATTAGATTTAATAACACTCTCTTAGCACTTCTTTCGGAGGGAAAAGATGATCCCGCTCAGAGACACCGTTCGCTCCCGCAACTTCCCGGTGGTCACCGTAACCCTCATCGCCCTGAACATCCTTATTTTCCTGTACGAGGTTTCCCTGCCGCCGGGTGTACTTGACGATTTGGCGCGCACCTTCGGCGTGGTCCCGGCACGAGAGCTGCCGGCGCTGCTGCACCACCCTTTCAGCCTGGCCACTTACGTTCCCTTCCTCACCGCGATGTTTCTCCACGGCGGCTGGTTTCACGTTCTGGGGAACATGCTCTACCTGTGGATCTTCGGGGATAATGTCGAGGATAAGTTGGGGCGGGCCCGCTTTCTTTTCTTTTACCTTTTGACCGGTTTTGCCGGCAGCCTGGCTCACGTCCTGACCAGTCCGGGGACTACGATACCTACCATCGGCGCCAGCGGTGCGGTGGCCGGTGTCTTGGGCGCCTACTTCGTCAGTTTTCCACGCGCGCGGGTGCTCACCCTGCTCCCGATCTTCTTTTTCGTTACCCTGGTGGAACTTCCTGCGGTACTCTTCCTTTTCCTGTGGTTCGGGATGCAGCTGTTAAGCGGTGTCGCTTCGCTGGCCATACCCGGGCAAACCGTGGCCTGGTGGGCGCACGTCGGCGGTTTTCTTTCCGGCGCCCTGCTCATTCAGTTTTTTCGCCGATAATCACAGCGTCAATCACCGGGCCCCCGGCCGTGTTTCCTTCCTGATAGAAGCGGAGCACCCTGGCGCCAATGCCGCGGGTGAAGAGGTAGTTTATCGTTCCGGCAATGAGAACGCCGGCGAGCGGCAGCAGGCGGGGGATAAGCTGGCGCTGGCTGGCGCGAACTCCCAGGGCGATGAGCGTCCGCTCCAGGAGTTCAGCGGTTAACTGTTTGGAGAACTGCGCCGCTGCAAGGCGGGTCAAGCGCTGGTTCACGCTGTGGATGCCGGCGGCCACGGTGAAGGCTACGAAGGCTTCCCGCTGTGCTTCGGGCGTTGCCGGGTCTCGGCCGTAAAGAACGGCCAGCTCAAGGACCAGGTTGGTAATGGCCCAGCCGAGCACGGTGATGTCCACCGCCGCGCCGGCGAGGACGGCGATCAGGGTGCCCAGCCCCGGAAAAACAGCCGGCAGGGCGGTCAGGCACCCTGCCAGAGCGCACCACCAGGATTTTTCCCGGATGAGTAGCCGGGCAAGTTCCTCTTTCGAAAGGTCCGGGTACTGCCGCATCAGGCCTTGCAGCCGCCGGCGGATGGCGCCGAGCGCGGCGGCGCTGAAGGGGTTGAAGCCGAACACTGCTTACCCTCCTCGAAAATGACCAATTATTGCCAACACCGGCGGCTGTCTCGGCCTGTTTCGCTCCCGCTCACACGTTCAAGGCGCGGACCAAACTTTACGCTCCTCTTAAGCGCGGTGATAAACTTCGCCTGGCTTTGTCGGCCGGCCGGGGCCGGGTGCTCACGTACCCCTAAGTACGCTCCGCCCCGTCCCCTCCCGGCCTCCGCGCCATGCTTGTTTCTGACCGCGCTTTGAAATCAATCCTCGCGCTCCGGCGGGCACCGGGCAAACCCAGCACTCAACTCAACGCGAAAGGAATACGAGATACTCTAGCGACTGTTTGCTTGAGCACAGGTTATATCACAGAGTTGAGTGCTGGGCCGTGGTTGCCCTCTGCGGCCGTCCGTGGCCGCAGACCCGCCTCCGCCGCTCGTCGTCGCTCAGTTTGGTTGCCGCGCGTCTCAAGTGTTCGCTTGGAGCCGAAACAGGCGACGCCGCCTCCTTCCCCTACACACATTTCCATTCCCGGTGGCGACGATGAATCGTCGTGAACGACTCCCCCGTGTTAATCATAACACCGGGCAAACAAAAAAGGAACACGCCCGTGCGGTGCGTGTTCCCTCAGCATCCGGTTGCTCTTAGTACCGAATGTCGCTTGCCCAGTTCCAGCCGCTGTTATTGTCCCAGTTGTTGGCGCTGTCTTTGAAACAGAGGTTGATCTGGTTCGTTCCGGTGACCGGCAACGAGGTCACGAAGGAACCGTCCGGTTCGCGCCTCATTTCAGTTGTGTTCGGGTTGTTCCAGCCGTCATACCCATAGTGGCAGAAGACGCGGTCGGCACCGCTCTCGGCGAGCAGGCCTTTGTAGCGGACCAGAACCTCTCTCCCCCTGATTGCCGGCGACGGGGAAATGTCAACCCGCTGGTCAGGGATGTGTTTACCGTTGGCAATGAACATGAAATCTCCCTCCTGTCATAAACGAAGTTTTTTGCCTCCAATCTTTAGTGTTGGCATTATCCCCCGGTAAAAATACTTGAAAAATTTTAGTGAACGGGCCCTAACGCACCCGCCGGCGGGTTGACCAACCCAGGAGGTCGTAACCGATTCAATAACCGGCGGCTGCTTCAAAGAGCAAGAAAGCGCCGAAGCCCGCCGCTGCCCAGGACCAGCCGGGAGCGAGCGCCGCGCTTACCCAGACGAGGGCGGAACCGGCGACGGCGCGGGCGGCGCGGTCGACAGGACCAAGGTTCGGCTCAAAACTTAGTCTCATGGTCTGCCTCCTCTTCGGCCCGCGTTTTTGGATCGTAGCGCGCCGGCACGGGGCTGCGGGCCGTGTAGCGGGTGTGCAGGATTTTCATCGCCGTGGGGCTCAAAGGGTATTCCAAGAACTCCTCGTAAATCCTTTTCACCTGCGGGTTTTCGTGTGAGCGCCGGATTTCGCGCAAGAAATCGATGCGGTAGAGGGCGTCGGCCTTCCACTCAAAATCACCGCTTTTCGGGTGGGGCGGATTCGGCGCGCCCCGGATAGTGTCGCCGGTGTTAATTTTTGTTCCCTGCCGGCTTTTTATTCCCGGGCGGTCCGGAGCATTCTTTGCGGTTGCGGCAGGAATTGGTTTGCCGGACGCGAAATTATGCGAAAAAAGTTCGTGAGGCGGGGGGAGTCGTTTTGCGGCGGAAAAGCATTATTCTTTTGGGTCTTGCGCTGGCGCTGCTTGTTCTGGCGGCAGCCGGGTGCGGGCGCCAGCCGGAGGTGCCGCTTACCATCGGCGTGCTTCCGATTACCGACAACCTCCCCTTCTGGGTGGCCGAAGAGAAAGGCTACTTCGAGGAGGCGGGGCTAAAGGTGAGATTTGTTTCGTTTCCAAGCGCGGTGGAGCGGGACACCGCCTTTACTGCCGGCCAGATAGACCTGGCCGTGGGT
Organism: Bacillota bacterium; assembly: GCA_040758635.1. Lineage (GTDB taxonomy): Bacteria > Bacillota > Desulfotomaculia > Desulfotomaculales > Ammonificaceae > Yes71-27. Next base: position 5,823 of record JBFLVI010000013.1, read on the forward strand.
GACCTGGTGGCGGTGGCCCAGATGCGGCACGGCGGCACAAAGGTGAAAGCCGTTGCCGTCTGCCAGGGGGTGCGGCCCGAGGAGGGCCGGTTTGCGGTGCTGGCGGCGCCCGGTTCGAAAATCACGACGGTTGAGCAGCTGAAAAACGTGCCTGTCGCCTGCTCGCTGAAGACGATCACCGAGTACGTACTCGACCGGCTGCTGAAGGACGCCGGTTTTAAAGAAGAGGAAATCGTGAAACTGGCCATGCCGAAAATTCCGCTGCGGGTGCAGGCGCTTTTAAGCGGAAAGGCAAAGGCGGCCATCCTGCCCGACCCGCTGGCGGCGCTGGCCGAAGTGAAAGGGGCGCGCGTGATTATTGACGACACGCGGGAAAACCTTTCCCAGACGGTAATCATTGTTCGGGAGGAAACCGTTGCCCGGAACGCCGGCGGGCTGAAGCGGCTGATGGCGGCCTACGACCGGGCGGTGGCCGACATCCGGAAAGACCCGGAGGCGTGGGGCGCGCTTTTGAAGGAGAAGGCGCGGGTTCCGGAGGAGGTGCTCCAGAGTAAAAATCACGGGATGAAGGTGCTCTTTTCTCCGGCGGCACTTCCCGCTCCTGCCGACGTGCAGGCGGTGGTCGGCTGGCTCCTGGAAAAGGGTATTCTGACGGAGCCGCTCCGCTACGACGACCTGGTGGAAAAGCGAGTGCTCGGCGGGTGATCGCGGTCGAGGACTTGAGGGTGACGTTTTATACGCCTGCGGGAACGGTGGCGGCGCTGGGGGGTGTTTCCTTCCGGGTGGCAAGGGGCGAAACCTGCGCCGTGATCGGGCCGTCGGGCTGCGGGAAGAGCACGCTGCTTTACGTGCTGGCGGGGCTCCTGAGAAACTTTCAGGGCCGGGTGGTCGTGGCGGGGGAGGCGGTGAAGCCGGGGCGCCGCAGGACCGCGCTCATCCTCCAGGACTACGGCCTCCTGCCCTGGAAAAACGTCTTTGCGAACGCGGCGCTCGGGTTGGAACTCCGCGGGGTGCCGCGGGCGGAGCGGGAGGCGCGGGTGATCCGGATCCTGTGTGAACTCGGCCTCTACGAGCTGCGGCGGCTTTTCCCCGGGCAGCTTTCCGGCGGCCAGCGGCAGCGCGTGGCCATCGCCCGGGCGCTGGCATTAGAGCCCGACCTGCTGCTGATGGATGAGCCGTTTTCTTCCCTTGACGCCTTGACCAGGGAGGCCTTGCAGGACAATCTGTTAGAAATCTGGCACCGGACGGGGTGCACGATCGTCCTGGTGACCCACAGCATTGAGGAGGCGGCATTCCTGGGGCGCCAGGTGGTGGTGCTTTCCCCCCGGCCGGGCCGGGTGGTTGCCACCCACTTGAACCCGGGAGCGGGGAGAAGTTCGTGGCGGCAGGAGCCCGAGTTTCACCGCGTCTGCTCCTTTCTACGCCAGCAACTCGCGGGAGGCGTGGCCGATGCGCCGGGCGTTTGAAACGGTGGCCGCGGTTGCGGTATTGCTTTTATTGTGGGAACTGCTGGCGGTCGTGCTGGACCTGGAGGCGCTGCCCCCGCCGGGTACGGCCTTTGCGGTCTTCGGGCGCGACTTTCTGGGACCGCTCGGCTGGCATCTGCTGGTGAGTGCTTACCGGGTGCTGGCCGGTATCGCCCTGGCCGTTCTGACCGCCGTGCCCCTGGGCTTTATTCTCGGGCGGAACCCCGGCGCGGACCGTTTGGCGGCTCCGCTTATTTACCTGGTCTACCCGGTGCCGAAGATCGTGCTGCTGCCGGTTTTGATCCCGCTGCTCGGCATCGGCGATGCGAGCAAGGTCCTGCTCATCACCCTCATCCTTTTTTTCCAGATCCTGCTTCCGGTACGGGACGGGGCGCGTTACGTACCTGCCGCCTTGGTTGACTCGGTCGTCTCTTTGGGGGCGAATACCTGGGCGCTTTACCGCCACGTTATCTGGCCGGCGGTGCTCCCAGAAATGCTCACGGCGCTCCGGGTGGCCTCCGGCACGGCGATCGCGGTGCTGTTTTTCGCCGAGACGATCAGCAGTCAGGAAGGGCTCGGTTACTATATCTTCGACGCGCTGTCGAGCTGGGCTTACCCGGAAATGTACGCCGGTATCATCGCCATGGGGTTTCTGGGCTTCCTGATCTACACGGTTCTGGACTGGTTAGAGCGTCGCCTCTGTGCCTGGAAGTATCTTTAGGAGCGCAAAATCCCGCTGAAAGTCAGGGCTGTTGCTGGAAGCGGCAGCGCGAAGTCAATCTGCCGGGAATCCATCCGAAAATATGGTTAAGATGAGATTGGGGAGCTTTGGCCCAGCACTCAACTCAACGTGAAAAAATACGAGATACCCTAACGCCTATTACTTGGGCGCAGGTTGTACCACAGAGTTGAGTGCCGGGCAGGCGAAGTTTTACAGCGGTCTCCTATAGGAAACGCGAAAGGAGAAGACCGGGAGCATGGTCGGGGCAATAATCGAGTTTCTGGACCGGAAATACAAGGCATTCCTTTTGGCGGGGGCACTCCTCTTCGTTGTCTGTGTCAGTATCGCCCGCTACCTGACGGGTCCGGAATTTGCCTTTTCTGTATTTTATGTGCTTCCGATCAGCCTGGTCAGCTGGCACGTGGGGCGGTGGGCGGGGGTGCTGGTCTCCACCTTCAGCGTCCTCACTTGGCTTGCCGCCGACCTGGCGATGGCCGGCTCTTATTCACACTTTTTCGTCCCCATCTTAAACGAGGCCCTGCGGTACGTCGTCTTTCTTATTATCACTTTTATTCTTGCGGCCTTGAAGAACGCGCTGGAACGTGAACGGGCGCTTGCCCGAACGGACCCGCTCACGCGCCTACCCAACAGGCGGGCCTTCTACGAGCTTGCCGGCGTCGAATTGCAAAAGTGCCACCGGCACCGGCGCCCAATCACCACCGTTTCCCTGGACATTGATAACTTCAAGCGCGTCAACGACAGCTTCGGCCACCAGGCGGGCGACGACCTCTTGTGCCTGGTGGCCGAGATCATCCGGCGCAACCTCCGGGCGACTGATCTCGCCGCACGGTTCGGCGGTGACGAGTTTGCCGTCCTGCTGCCTGAAACCGGTGCCGACGCTGCCCGGGCGGTGGTTCAGAGGCTCCAGGGGCAGCTTTTGGGGGCCGTACGGACAAGAGAGTGGCCGGTGACCTTCAGCATCGGCGTCGTTACCTTTAACGATGCGCCGGAAGCCGTAGACGAAATGGTAAAAAGGGCCGACAACCTCATGTATGCCGTGAAGCAAAGCGGGAAAAACTCGATTAAGCAGGAGGTAGTCTGATAGTTTTCAGGAAGCCGGTCCCGGTTCCGGTGGGACCCGGTCCCGCACCGGCTGGGACCTTTGCCTCATTTTGTCCTTTCGACCCCCGCAATTATTTTCCCGGTAGCGGATGTTTAAAACGAAAAGGTGATGCGGAGGTGGTGTTGCTTCGGGAATTAATCAGTATTACGGACTCTTAACTGAAGGAGGTATAAGATTATGAATTTGAAGAAAGCTGCCTTTATCGTTGCTTTTCTCTTCGCCTGCGGTTGGATCTTTGCGGCGCCCCGGTGGTCGCTGGCCGTCCCGCCCGGCGGACACCCCGTCTTTGGCCCGGGCTGGATGCCGAAAGGCGAGGCCGTCGCCGCGGAAACCTACGATGAAGATGCGGTGGACGAAGACGTTTACGGGGAGGACCGGGGTCCGGCCTGGGCGCGTGAGGAGCACCCCAGCCTGAAGGGTCTCCGCCGGGCGTACGCGAACGTCTGCCGGAACCAGGCAAACATCCGGGCGCAAAATGTGCTGCGGGCTTTGATCGAGGCCCGGTCGGTGACCGATTCGGTTTACCAACTGGAGGAAGCGACCGGCGACGAGGAAACACTTGACGAACTCACGGGGGACGAGGAAGTCCAGGAAGCCCTGGTCCAGGAGGCCAAGCGAATCAGGGAAGAGGCCCGCCAGCAGTTGCGCGAGCGGAAGGCTTTCGCCTGGGCGCTGAAGAAGATCGGCCGGGCTCTGGAGAAGTTAGGCGACCGCATCGCGGCCGAAGAAGCCCTGGTCGAGGCCGCTGCAGCAGCGCCGGAGGACCAAGCGGTGTACGAGGCGCTCAATGAGCTCTACGCGCAGATGGGAACTGCCGAAATGCCGGTATTCGTGAAAGGTAAAAAAGTGAAGTTCGACGTACCGCCACGGGTGGTCCACGGGCGCACCCTGGTCCCGCTGCGGAAGCTCGCCGAAAGTCTGGGCTGTACGGTAGAGTGGCAGGCAGCCGAGCGGAAGGTCGTCTTCATCCAGGGAGCCAAGGTCATCGTTCTGGGTGTCGGTCAGAATACCGCAACGGTTGACGGGCGGGAGATCAGCCTGGACGTGTCTCCGACAATCATTAACGGCAGGGTGCTGGTCCCGCTCCGGTTCATCAGCGAGGCGGTTGACGCGGAGGTTGATTACCTCGCTGAGTCCAGGATGGTAGTGGTGAACTGAGGTTGAAAATTTCCGCCATTCCTGTGAAACGGCCCCCGGGCCCGGACCGGGGGCCGCTTTTATGGTTCCAGACCGCCTTAAAACCCCGGGCGATGCCGGAATCTTAAAAAGGTTGCGCCTGCGTTGAAGGTCCGGCAGATTTCCGGTCGTTGCAGGGAAGATTCCCCTGTGCTATAATAACATAGGTTTGAGATGGGTTTTCTGACGGAACAGAAAGGAGCGGATTGGATTGAAAAAGGGAATTCACCCGGAGTACGGGCCAGCGCGCGTGGTCTGTGCCTGCGGTGCAACTTTCGAAACCGGTTCCACGAAGAAGGAGTTGCGGGTGGAGATCTGTTCCCGGTGCCACCCCTTTTATACCGGACAGCGACAAACGGTGGTTGACCGCCGGGGCCGGGCGGAGCGATTCCGCAAGAAGTATAAGTTGGATTCATAGCGGTCTGGGGGCTTACCGCTTTTAGGTGGTAGCATTTGAAAAAAACGGAGGTTACTTACGGCGGCCAAGCGGTCATCGAAGGGGTGATGATGCGCGGGCCGAAGTCCTGGGCGGTGGCCGTGCGCCGTCCGGACGGTTCGATTGTTGTAAAGCAGGAACCGCTCAAGGCGTTAAGCACCTCGGGTTTGTGGCGCCGCCCGTTTTTCCGGGGGATGGCGGTGCTTTACGAGGCGCTGGTGATCGGCGTTCGGGCCCTGAGCTACTCTGCCGAACAGGCGGCGGGGGAAGAGGAGCATCCGGTTGGCCGCTGGGAGATTGCGGCCACCATCTTTTTAGGGATTGGCCTGGCGGTGCTCCTTTTCAAGGTTATTCCTGCCGGGCTAGCGCACCTGGTGAAGAGCCAAATAACGTCTAACTTGGGGCAGAGTTTGGTCGAGGGAGTGGTGCGGCTGGCCGTTTTTCTACTATACATTGTTTTGGTGGGCCTGATTCCCGATATCCGGCGGGTTTTTGCCTATCACGGCGCAGAGCACCGGGTGATTAACGCTTACGAAGCGGGAAGGGAACTGACACCGGAAGGCGTGCGGGGTTTCCCGCTGTTGCATCTTCGGTGCGGTACGAGTTTTTTATTGATTGTTGTGGTTCTAAGTATCTTCGTCTTTTCGTTTGCAGGGTACGAACCTTTGTGGTGGCGGCTGCTGTCCCGGATTTTACTGCTCCCGGTGGTTGTGGTGGTCAGTTACGAGTTTATAAAGCTTTCCGCGCGGAAGGCGCAGAATCCGTTTTTCCGTGCCATAGCTGCGCCGGGGCTATGGCTGCAGCGGCTGACCACGCGCGAGCCGGATGACGCGCAGGTGGCGGTGGCGATAGCGGCGCTTGACGCAGTGCTGGTGGAAGAAGGTGAGCAGAATGCTGGAGAAACTGGCGCGACTTGAAGAGCGTTACGAAGAGTTGAATAAAAAGATCGCCGACCCGACGGTGATCGGGGATTACAACCGCTGGCGGGAATACGTGAAGGTGCACGCCGAAATCGAGCCGGTGGTGGCCGTTTACCGGGAGTACAAGAACACCGTGCAGGAACTGGAGGATACCGAGGCCCTGCTGCGGGAGGAAAAAGACCCGGAACTGCGGGAGCTGGCGATAGAGGAATTGGCGGCGCTGAAAGAAAAGAAGGAAGCGTTGACCGAGCGCTTAAAGGTTCTCCTCCTGCCGAAAGACCCGAACGACGAAAAGAACGTGATCATCGAGATCCGCGCCGGAACGGGCGGTGAAGAGGCGGCGCTTTTTGCGGGCGACCTCTTGCGGATGTACCTGAAGTACGCGGAACGGCTTGGCTGGCGCACGGAGATGCTGAGCAGCAACCCGACCGACCTCGGCGGCTTCAAAGAAGCCATTGTTTTAATCGAGGGGCGGGGCGCGTACAGCCGGTTGAAGTTTGAGAGCGGGGTCCACCGGGTGCAGCGCGTGCCGGAGACCGAGGCCAGCGGGCGGATCCATACCTCGGCGGCGACGGTAGCTGTCCTGCCCGAAGCCGAAGAGGTAGACATCGCGATTGACCCGAAGGACCTCCGGATTGACGTCTTCTGTTCTACCGGTCCCGGCGGCCAGTCGGTGAATACCACCCAGTCCGCGGTCCGGATCACCCATCTCCCGACGGGGATCGTGGTGAGTTGCCAGGACGAGAAGTCGCAGCACAAGAACCGGGACAAGGCGATGAAGGTGTTACGGGCGCGGCTGCTCGACCGGGCGCAGCAGGAGCAGCAGGAGGCGATCGCCCAGGAGCGACGCTCGCAGGTCGGCACCGGGGACCGCAGCGAGCGGATCAGGACCTACAACTTTCCCCAGAACCGGGTTACCGACCACAGGGTAGGCTTGACCCTGTACCGGCTTGGGGAGGTTCTGGAAGGCGACCTGGACGAGTTGATCACTGCGCTTGCCGCCCAGCACCAGGCGGAACGGCTGCGCCAGATCAGTTGACTCCCGGGTTGGGCGTTGGGGGACAGAATTCAGAAGTCAGAAGTCAGAAGATAAAGGGTAGCGTTTTTCTGAGGGTAGGCGCTGCCCACCATTTCGGATCTCGGGTGTTGGGGTGTCCAGCATCGGTGCCGGGATCAGGAATAAATTGATGCGGGTAGACCAGCTTTTGAAAAAGGGGACGACGGCGCTTAGGGCGGCGGGGATTCCCTCGCCGCGTGTGGATGCAGAAGTCCTCCTCAGTTTTGTTTTAGGCTGTGACCGCCTCGCGCTCTACCGGGAACCCGGGCGGGAAATAGCCGCTGCACAAGTGGCGCGGTTTGAAGAACTGGTGGCCCGCCGGGCGGCCGGGGAGCCGGTCGCTTACCTAACCGGGGAAAAGGAGTTTATGGGCTTGCGTTTTACCGTGACGCCCGCAGTACTGATTCCCCGGCCCGAGACCGAGTTGCTGGTGGAAACGGCCGTCTCCCTGCTTGCGGGAACGGCGGCCCCGGTGGTTGCGGATGTGGGGACGGGGAGCGGCGCGGTGGCGGTGAGTCTGGCCGTGATTCTGCCTGCCGCGCAGGTCATGGCGGTGGACGTGTCGGCTGCCGCCCTTGCGGTGGCGCGGGAAAACGCCTGCCGGCATGGGGTAGCGGATAGGGTGGCCTTTTACCAGGGCGATTTGCTGGTGCCCTTTTTGGCGGGGGGAAAGGCCTTCGACCTGGTGGCGGCAAACCTCCCTTACGTCCCGTCCGGGGAAATGGCGGGGTTGCCGGGGCCGGTACGTTATGAGCCGGCGCTGGCACTCGACGGCGGGCCGGACGGGCTGGCGCTTTACCGCTGCTTGGTGCCCCAGGCTGCCCGGGTCCTGAGACCGGGGGGCCACCTGTTGATGGAGATCGATCCCCGCCAGTCGGAGGCGGTCCTGGCGCTGCTGCCGGCTCTCACCTGGAGGGCGCGCACGGTGCCCGACCTTACCGGGCGCACCCGGCTGGTTGCGGCGGCATTGCGGCGTGGTGAATAACCCGCGCCGGATCGGGGATGTTTCTAAGACGGTAACTGTTAAGCCTGCCACCCACCACTTACCCCGCACTCAACTCCGTGTGCGGCTACCGGAGCTGCACTGCTTTTACCGGCTGAGTTGAGTGCGGGGCGGCGAGAAACAAGCAGTGCGAGGAACCCGGCACTCAATTCGGCTTGGAAAGTAGCAACTGGGCAGAAACATTAAATGTTGCAAAAACCGCCTGTTTTCTACCAGAGCAAGTTTGAGTGCGGGCTGGGCCGGAGCCCAGCACTCAGACTGGTATCAAAAACACAACTGCGAGAAGCGTATAAATAAGGTTTAACGGAAGTGACTTTTCTTAAAAGCACAACTGAATGCTGGGTAAGGACCCGGACGGCGAGCATGACAAAGCAATGCGCCGTTTATCGCCGCGCCCGACGGGAAGCCTGAATAGTAATCTTAATAATCTTATACGTAATGAAACAGGACCTGGGTTGAGGGCGAGGGGGGGTCGGGAATGGGCAGAATTTTGCGGGGAAATACCGTGAACTGGCACACCTTATCCACCGGCGAGGTGTTCCGGTTTCTCGCGTCCAGTTCGAACGGCCTCGGCCCGGTCGAAGTTGCGAGAAGGCAGCAAGAATACGGGAAAAATGAGCTTCCCCGGGGGAAAGCACCCTCTCTTTTCCGCATCTTTTTTGAGCAGTTTGCAAGTCCGCTTATCTACATCCTGGTCATTGCAGCGGCAGTTTCCGTTTTCATCGGTGAAACCAAGGATGCGGTTTTCATTGTAGCGGTGCTGTTGCTTAATGCGTTTATCGGGACGTACCAGGAGTACAAAGCGGAACGCAGTGCGGAAGCACTCCAGAAGGTCATCGAGATCAAAGCGCGCGTCGTCCGCGACGGCAACGAAAGAGAGGTTCCGGCTGAAGAACTGGTGCCCGGAGACGTGGTGCTGCTGGAGTCGGGGAACCGGGTGCCGGCAGACCTGCGCCTTTTCCAGGTGAACGACCTGGAAGTGGAGGAAGCAATCTTGACCGGCGAATCATATCCGGTTTCGAAAACCCCCGAAGCTCTTCCCGGAGAAAACCTTTCCCTGGGTGACCGGCGCAACATGGCTTTCGCCGGTACAACGGTGATCCGCGGGCGCGGCCGCGGAATCGTGGTAGCGATCGGAATGAGCACCGAGGTGGGGAAGATCGCTGCAAAGGTGGCTTTTACAGAGAAGGCGAAAACCCCCTTGATGGAGCGGATGGAGGCGTTTACCCGGCTGATCGGCCTCGTTATTCTCGGTGCGGCTTTTCTCTTAGGGGTTCTGGCTCTTTTACAGGGAATGGCTCCGGTAGAGGTCTTTTTCATGGCCGTAGCCCTTGCCGTATCGGCGATCCCCGAGGGACTCCCGGTGGCCGTAACCGTGGCTCTTTCCATCGGGATGTCCCGGATGGCAGGGCGCAAGGTGATTGTGCGCAGGCTGGCGGCGGCTGAAGGACTGGGCAGTTGTACTTACATCGGCAGTGACAAGACCGGCACCTTGACGCTCAACAAGCTGACGGTGCGCCGGGTGGTGATCCCGGGCACGGGCTTGTTTGTCGTTTCCGGCGAAGGATATGTTCCCGAAGGAACAGTAACCCGGGAGGACGGGCGGCCCTTGAGGGAGGAGGAAAAGAAACTGCTGGCGCGGCTGGCCAGGGCCGGAGTCCTGTGCAACGAGGCCGCCCTCCATTATGACGAAAAGTGGCATTACAGTGGGGACGCCGTGGACTTGGCTTTCCTGACCTTGGGGTATAAGCTGGAGGCCTATCCTTCGGAGACGAGGGAGCGGTTTCCCGTGCGCCAGCATATCCCGTTCGAATCGGAGCGGCGCTACGCGGGAGTTTTTTACCAGGACGGGCAAACTGTCAGAGCAGCGGTAAAAGGTGCGGTGGAGACCGTGATAGCCTTATGCAGCACGATGCTTACCGGCCAGGGGTATGCCCTGTTGGACCGTGAGGTTGTAGAAGCGGCTGCCTACGAATTATCGCGTCAGGGTTACAAGGTCCTGGCACTTGCGGAAGCAGAGTTTGAAGAGACGACGCGCGGCCATTTTTCCGAGAAGGATTTAAAGGAACTGACTCTGCTGGGCCTGGTGGGCATGTATGATCCGCCGCGGCCGGAAGCCAAAGAAGCAGTTTTGAAATGCCGGGCTGCAGGCGTCGAGGTGGCGATGATCACCGGCGACCACCCCGTCACTGCGCTGGCCGTTGCCAGGGAACTCGGCATAGCAGATGACGTAAGCGAAATTGTCACCGGCGACCAGCTTGCGGCTGCCGGTCCTTATACCGAAAAGGCGTTCAAGGATACTGTTAAGAACGCGCGCGTTTTTGCCCGGGTGAGTCCCCTGCAAAAGCTGGAGATTATCAAGGTCATGAAGGAGTTGGGCCACTATGTGGCGGTGACCGGAGACGGTGTGAACGACGCCCCCGCCCTGCGCGAAGCCAACATAGGCGTTGCCATGGGCAGCGGGACCGACCTGGCGAAGGAGACCGCCGACATTGTTGTCACGGATGACAACTTCGCTTCCATCGTCGGGGGCATCGAAGAAGGCAGGTTTGCCTACGGGAATATCCGGAAGGTTACTTACCTCCTGGTTTCGACGGGCGCCGCCGAGGTAGTGCTGCTTACCCTGGCCATCCTGTCTGGATTGCCCGTACCCCTGTATCCGGCGCAGTTGCTCTGGTTGAACCTGGTAACCAACGGCATTCAGGACGTGGCTTTGGCCTTTGAAAGAGGGGAGCCCGGTGTGATGAAGCTGCGGCCCAGGGACCCGCAGGAAGGGATTTTTGATAAATTGATGGTGCAGCAGGTGGCGCTGTCCGGAGCGGTGATCGGTTTGGTTAGTTTTGGGACCTGGGTGTGGCTGCTCGGATCGGGTTGGAGCGAATTTGCGGGCCGTAATCTCCTGCTGCTTCTCCTGGTTCTGTTTGAGAACGTGCACGTATTTAACTGCCGCTCGGAGGAGCGCTCAGCGTTCAAAATACCTCTCCGGGACAACCGGGTGCTGGTTGCCGGCGTTCTGGTTGCCCAGGGGATCCATATTCTTGCCATGCATATGCCGATTATGCAGAGCGTTCTGAGGATCGAACCCGTTTCTTTCGGACACTGGATTTTTGCGTTGGTTTTGACATCCACCGTCTTGATGGCGATGGAGGTGTTCAAGTTCTGGCGCCGCAAGCCCGTTCTCGCCGGGGTGAAGTGAAGCGACAGCTTCGGAGCCGGATTGCCACCAGACTGGGCGGTTTTCCTTTTTGTGATATACTATAGCAAAGGATAGGCAGGCTGTTTAATGGGCGAGATGGACACAATCGTCTGGCAGGTGGACTCCAGCAACCCGGATCCTGCCGTGCTGGCCGAAGCGGGCCAGATGATCCGCCGGGGGCGGCTGGTGGCTTTTCCGACGGAAACGGTTTACGGCTTGGGGGCTAATGCCCTGGACGTGGAAGCGCTCGAGGCCCTATTTGCGGCTAAAGGAAGGCCCCGGGACAACCCGCTTATTCTTCACCTGGCGGCGGCGGAAGACTTGTTTCCCTATGTTCGGGAGGTCCCGCTGCTGGCGACCAAACTTATGGGAGCCTTCTGGCCCGGGCCGCTCACGCTGGTTTTTTTCGGTACCGGGAGGCTGCCGGCGATGGTTACCGGAGGGTTAGGAACGATCGCCGCCCGGGTCCCGGCACACCCGGTGGCGCTGGGGATAATCAGGGCGGCGGGGGTTCCGGTGGTGGCGCCTAGTGCCAATCTTTCCGGCAGGCCGAGTCCTACCACCGCCGCGCACGTGCTGGCCGACCTGCGGGGGCGGATTGACGCGGTGGTGGACGGGGGGGCTGCGCCCTTGGGGATTGAATCCACCGTCCTAGACCTGACGGGGAAAGTTCCGCGTGTTCTTCGGCGCGGAGCGGTCAGCAGCAGCGAGATTGCGGACGTTGCGGGCGTGATGCCGGAAGAAGCTCCGGAAGCGGCAGAAAAAGACTTCAGGTGCCGGCTCCGGGTGCCGCTGATTCTGGTCGAGGGAGAAGCGCAGGCGGTGGTAGAGAAGATCCGGTCGCTTTACACCGCTTTTGCTGCGGAGGGGAAAAGGGTCGGCATCCTGACCCGGGAAGAGCGCGTCGGAGATTACCCCGGGCAAGTGGTTCCGTGCGGGCGAGAAGGAGACACCCGCTCGGTCGGCGCCTGTCTTTATGCGGCGCTCCGGCAACTCGAAACCGTGGCCGACGTCATCCTGGCCGAAGGGCTGCCTGCGGAGGCCGGGGCGGCGCTGCAGCGGCGCCTGCAGCAGGCGGCGTCAGAGGTGGTCCGGGCGGAAAGGGAGCTATGAGCGGGCTGGCCGTGGTGCTTCTGGCGGTAGCGCTTGGTACGGATGCCTTTTCTGTTTGTCTTGGCCTCGGGCTCGGCGGGATAAGCCGCCGGCGGGGCTGCCTCCTGGTGTTTGTGATCACCGTCTTTCACGTGCTGATGCCGCTTGCAGGCTGGTGGCTTGGCGAGTTTACGGGAACACTCCTCGGGCGCCTGGCGGGAATTGTTGGGGCGGCGCTGCTTTTCTTCCTGGGGACCAGGATGATTTACGGGGCGCTGTTGACAAAAACCCCGCGGGCGTGCAGTTCTTTTGCGCCCGGTATATGGGGAGTGTTGTGCCTGGGAGCCAGTGTCAGCATGGACGCCCTTAGTGTCGGTTTTGCCTTAGGAGTTTACCGGATCAACCCCCTGCTGATTGCAGGTGCTGTGGGGGTAGTTGCAGGCCTGATGACGGCAGCCGGTTTAGGGTTGGGACGGACTGCGGGCGCCTGGATCGGCCGGCGGGCGCAGCTTGTCGGGGGCTTGATCTTGTTTATCGTGGGAATCCAGTTCCTCCATTGATTCCGGGCAGGAGGGGAAGATGAAACAGATTCTGTTTGTCTGCACCGGCAACACCTGCCGGTCGAGCATGGCGGAAGGTATTTGCAGCGACCTTTTGCTCAAACAGGGGGTGGAGGGTGTGAATGTTTCCTCAGCCGGTATTTACGCGCTTCCCGGATCACCGGCTTCGCCGGAAGCGATCGACGCTTTGAGCGACTGGGGCATCGACCTGAGCGGGCACCGGGCCCGGCTGTTGACCCCCGAGCTGATTGTCGAAGCGGACCTGGTACTCACGATGACCTCCGGCCAGAAGGCTGCGGTTCTGGAAATGATGCCCGAAGCAAAGGAAAAGGTGTTTACCCTTACCGAGTACGCAGGGTTCGGCGGTGACATTCCCGACCCGATCGGGAAGCCGCTTTTTTTCTACCGGCAGTATGCCGAGGAGATTCGCCGCTTGTGCCAGATGGCACTGGCGCGATTTCTATCAGACGGAGAAAAAAGTTGAAGGCGCGATAGGAAACGCCTGTTCTTTTGTAGAATAACGACCGATAGGTCGTAAAGCTTGGAACTGCAAGCAGAACTGAAACCCGACTTCGACGGTTTTTGCCTTATCCTTTCAAATCGCTGGCAACGGAGGGAACTATAAGTTGCGGGTAGCTGTAGGCTCGGATCACGGCGGTTTCAGGTTGAAGCAGGAGATAATCCGAGTTTTGGAGGAAGAAGGGGTAGAATTCCGCGATTTCGGCACCTTTTCCCTCGAATCCTGTGACTACCCCGAAATCGCCCTGATGGTGGCGGAGGCCGTAGCCGGGGAGGAGTACCACCGCGGGATCCTCATCTGCGGAACCGGCATCGGGGTGGCGATTGCGGCCAACAAGGTGCCGGGGGTCCGGGCGGCGCTCTGTCATGATACCTTTTCGGCGCGGATGGCGCGCGAGCACAACGACACCAACATCCTCACCCTCGGTGAGCGGGTTATCGGCCCCGGCCTGGCGGCAGAAATCGTACGGGTTTGGCTCAAGGCGGAGTTCGCAGGCGGGCGGCACGAGCAGCGGGTGAAAAAGATCGCGGCCATTGAGCGGCGGACAACCAAGATAGAATAGATCGGGACGCAAATGCGGAGCGTCTTGGCAGGGAGGAAGTTAGGGTGAATTTGAGGCGGCCCCTGGCGGCGGTTGATCCGGAGGTGCTCCGGGTGCTCGAACTTGAGCGCGAGCGACAGCAAGGCAGGCTAGAACTGATTGCTTCTGAAAATTTTACCAGCAAGGCGGTGATGGAGGCCCAGGGTTCGGTGCTTACCAATAAGTACGCCGAGGGCTATCCGGGCCGGCGGTACTACGGCGGTTGTGAGCACGTAGATGTAGTGGAACGCCTGGCTATCGAACGGGTGCGGGAGCTCTTCGGTGCCGAACATGCTAACGTGCAGCCTCATTCCGGCACGCAGGCCAACTTCGCCGTCTACTTTGCGCTCCTGAAGCCCGGGGACACCATTATGGGGATGGACTTGGCGCACGGCGGACATCTTACCCACGGGAGTCCGGTCAATCTTTCGGGGCAGTACTACCGTTTTGTGCCTTACGGCGTAGCCCGGGAAAGCGGGCGCATTGATTACGAGGAACTGGAGGCTCGTGCGCAGAAGTACCGGCCGCAACTGATCATCGGCGGAGCGAGCGCCTACCCGCGGGAGATAGATTTCCGGCGGATGAAGGAGATCGCTGCGAAAGTGGGCGCCTTCCTGATGGTTGACATGGCGCACATCGCCGGTCTGGTGGCGGCAGGCTTACACCAGAGCCCGGTCCCGTATGCCGAAATGGTTACCTCCACCACCCACAAAACCTTGCGTGGACCACGCGGCGGGATTATCCTGTGCCGGAAGGAGTATGCTGCGGCGGTGGACAAGGCGGTATTCCCCGGGACCCAGGGAGGGCCGTTGATGCACGTGATCGCCGCCAAAGCGGTGGCTTTCAAGGAGGCCTTGGAGCCCGAGTTCAAAGACTATCAGCGGCGGGTGGTTGATAACGCCCGCGCTCTTGCCGAAGCCTTGAAGGGCTATGGCTTCGACCTTGTTTCGGGCGGAACCGACAACCACCTGATCTTGGTTGATCTCCGGAACAAGGGGTTAACCGGGGTAGAGGCGGAGCACCTGCTGGAACAGGTCAACGTCACGGTAAACAAGAACGCGGTACCCTTCGACACACAGCCGCCGCGGGTCACCAGCGGGATCCGCCTGGGAACTCCGGCGGTGACAACTCGCGGCATGGGAACAGCGGCAATGCAGCAGATAGCCGCGATTATCCACTACGCCCTTGACCACCGGGGCGACACGGGCTACCAGAAGCGGGCGCGCGAAATGGTGGCTGAACTGTGCCGGGAGCACCCGCTTTATGAGGGATGAGATGCGCCCGGACTGGGATGTTTACTTCATGACGGTGGCCGCGGTGGTGGCCACCCGTTCGACCTGCGTCCGGCGCCAGGTGGGGGCGGTTGCAGTCAAAGACAACCGCATCCTGGCGACCGGCTACAACGGAGCGCCAACGGGGCTTGAACACTGCCTGGAGCGGGGATGCCTGCGGGAAAAACAGGGAGTAAAATCCGGGGAGCGGCACGAACTCTGCCGGGGCCTGCACGCGGAGCAGAACGCGTTGTTGCAGGCCGCCGTCCATGGCGTCAGCATTGCGGGTGCAACCCTTTACGCGACCCACCAGCCCTGTGTTTTATGTGCCAAGATGCTTGTTCAAGCGGGCATCAAACGGGTGGTTTTCGGGGGCGATTATCCGGACACGCTGGCGCAGGCCATCCTCGCCGAGGCCGGGGTCAGGGTCGAGCGGTTCACCGGCGAGCTCTGTTTTCCTGGAAGGGGCGAGAGTGGTGGCGGTTAAACACAAGGTGATCTCCCTGCCGCGATTGAATAAACTTACGCCGACACTTGAATCCACGGCACTCAAACTGATGGAGGAAGCCGGCGAGCTGGCCCAGGCGATCGGCAAGCTCCGCGGACTCTCGGGCGAGGCGTGCCGGGAGGATACCCGCGCAGTGATGGAAAAAGTGACCAGGGAGCTTCTGGACGTGGCCCAGACGGCCGTTTCCATGATGTTTGTCCTCGAAGAGGACTACGGCGTTAACATCGAAGCTGCCCTGGAGCAGCACATGCGGAAACTCATGGCCAAAGGATACCTTTCCTTATGAAGCAGACCCCGCGAAAAGTACTGATCGTTTTCGGTACGCGGCCGGAGGCCATCAAAATGGCGCCTGTCATCCAGGCGCTGCGCGCTGCGGACGATTTTTTCCGGGTTACGGTGGCGGTTACGGCCCAGCACCGGGAGATGCTCGACCAGGTGCTCCGGCTTTTTGGTATCGTTCCGGAGTACGACCTGAACCTCATGCGCGAGGACCAGACCCTCTTCGAGGTAACCGCCAGGGTGCTCCAGGAACTGGAGCCGGTGCTCCGGGAGGTGCGGCCCGACATCGTCCTGGTCCACGGGGATACCACCACCACTTTTGCTGCGGCGCTGGCGGCCTTTTACCTCAAGATCGCTGTCGGCCACGTCGAAGCAGGGCTGCGCACCGGTGAGAAGTACGCGCCTTTCCCGGAAGAGATAAACCGGCGCTTGGCGGCGGTGCTGACCGACCTGCATTTTGCGCCCACGGTGCGAGCGCGTACGGCGTTGCTGCAGGAAGGAATAGCTCCGGAAAAGATTCTGGTCACCGGAAATACAGTGATTGACGCCCTCTACCAGGTGGTGCGGCCGGACCACCGTTTCGAAGACCCGGTAATTGCAGCGGCGGTCGAAAGCGGACACCGCCTGCTGCTGGTAACCACCCACCGGCGCGAAAACTGGGGCGAGCCGCTGGCCAGCGTGTACCGCGCGCTGAAACGGTTGATTTTAGCCTACCCGGACGTGGCGGTAGTTTTTCCGGTGCACCGCAACCCGCTCGTCCGGCAGACGGTTCGGGAGGTTTTCACCGCCTGTTCCCGGGTGTATCTCACCGAGCCGCTTCCGTACGGCGAGTTTGCCAACCTGATGGCGCGCAGTTTTTTGGTTCTCACAGACTCGGGCGGCTTGCAGGAGGAAGCGCCTGCTTTGGGTAAGCCGGTACTTGTATTGCGCGCGGTGACGGAGCGGCCGGAGGCCCTGGAAGCCGGAACCGTAGAGCTGGTCGGCACGGGCGAGGAGTGTGTTTTCAACGCTGCCGCCCGGCTTCTCAGCGATTCCGGGGCCTACCGGCGGATGGCCGCGGCGGTTAATCCCTACGGTGACGGGCGAGCGGCGGAGAGGGTCACGGCGGGGCTCCGGAACTACTTCGGGCTGGGACCGCGGCCGGAGGAATTCAGCCCCACAAGTTCTGTAGGTCACAAGGTTTTTCCGGTGCCGGTGGGTGAAAGAAAAAATTTTTAAAACCTTAGAGGAAATTGTATTTTTCGGCAGGAATATTTGTAGCGGCGTAGAAAAAATACTGGACAGGTTAATCTAATATTGGGTTTGAAAGGGAGTTATACCACCCCGGTTTGTAAAATAGAGTACAAGTAGAGAAAAAAGGCGGAGGAAAACGCCGTCGTGGCGAGCGAAAAGGGATGGGGCCGGATCCTGCAGGTATTTGCGCTGGCCTCCACCATCAGTGTGCAGTTCGCGGTGTCGGTGGTGGCTGGCTGGTGGATCGGCCACTTCTTCGACAGTCGGCTCGGCCTTGAAACGCCCTGGCTGGGTGTGGTAGGATTACTCATAGGAATCGGAGCCGGGATTTACGGCATCGTACGCTTGATGGGGCGTTTTTCCTGGAGAAACGGAAACAGATCTTGAAAAAGAAGAGCAATTATCCTGTGGTTGCCGGAGTGATGGGTTAGGTGGCGTTTTTGAGGCTGGAATTCGAGCGGTTCACCGGTACAGTCATCCGCGAGGCCATCTGGGTGCTGGTGGTTTTGCTGCTGGTGCTGCTTTGGTACCCCCATAACCCCCTGTTTACAGGTTTTGCTCTTGGCCTGGCAATCAGCATCCTCAACGGTTTCTTTCTCTCGGTCAGGATGCGAAAAATGGTTGATCTGTTGCCTTACGGCCTCGACCGGGCGCGCCTCTTCGTCCAGATGGGGATGATAGGCCGGTGGGGGCTGGTCTTTACCGCACTTTATTTTGTGGTCAAAACCGGCTGGTGCAGCCTCCCGGCCGTATTGGCGGGGTTGCTGGTTGTCCCTGCGTTTAGCGTAGCCGAGGCGATAAGGGCCCTCATTTGCGACCGCGTACAGGTCGGGGCGTGAGGGCTTCTTTGTTTTGCTAGTCGGTTTAGAAAGGGGGTGAGTGTGGTTTTGAAGAGAACGAGGCGCAAGAGGATCCTTTTTATCGGGTTGTTGTTAGTTTTCGTTGCGTTCGTTGCTTCGGGTTGTGGTGAAGGGTTTGACCTTCATAAGACCGAGGCCGAGTTAAATACTTGGGGATTCCCGATGGAACCGACGACGGTCAATATCGCCGGTTATGATGTCAAGCTGAACCTTGGCACGATCTATTACACCTGGATCGCGATGGCGCTGACATTGCTTCTGTGCATCGCCGCCGCCAGGGGATGTTCTGTCCGGACCCCGTCCAAGCTTGCTTCGCTGATCGAAATGATCTTCGACTTTCTGAAGGGACAGCTCTATGACAGCATGAGTGAAAAGAAAGGCCGGGGGCTTTACCCGCTCATTCTCACCTATTTCATATTCATTTTGGTGTGCAATCTGATGGGTGTAGTGCCCACGCTTGTAGCCCCGACGGGTGATATTAATACAACCCTGGGGATGGCGCTGATCACCTTTATTATGATCTACGTTTGGGGGCTCAGGTACACCGGGCCGAAGATGTTCATACACTATCTCAAGCCGCTACCTATCCTGCCGATTATAGAAGACCTCGCAAAGCCGGTTACGCTGGCCTTCCGACTTTTCGGTAATATGAAAGGCAAACATATCATGATGGTGTCTTTGCTGGGCCTTATAACCGGCATGACAGAGTACTGCGGCGGTTTTCTGGCTTCGGTTATCTGGCTTGCTTTTGGTATATTTGTTTCGGCGATTCAGGCGTTTATCTTTACCGTGTTAAGCATCGCTTACATCTCCATGGTTGTAAGCGAGGAGCACCATTAAGAAGAAACACATCTTCATAGAGAAGGGAGGGAAAGTGATGGACGTTGGTGCTGGTGCGGCCTTGGGCATGGCTCTTGCTGCTGGTCTCGGTGCTCTTGGCGCTGCTATTGGTGACGGTATCGCTACCGGCAAATGTTTGGAGAGTACCGCCCGCCAGCCGGAGTTGCGGGGTCAGCTCATGACCATTATGTTTATCGGTATAGGTCTGGTTGAGTCGATTCCGATTATCGCCGTGGTCGTGGCGTTCATGCTGATGGGTAAGATCGGACATTAATCAACAGTTAATGTAGAAAAAGACTTTTGATTAGTTTTTTATTGACTCGGTTAGGGTTGGTTGAATCATTTTTCGTGTTGTTCCTTAATTTTTAAGAAACAAATGACTGAGGAGCAGGTTTTGGCCGTTTTCACGGCTGAAACCTGCTACCGTACCCTTTTTGCGGAAGGAGGGAAAACCCGGTGGTAGAAATAAACGCGACGCTAATTACGCAGATTATTCATTTTCTCCTCTTGCTGGTCCTCCTCCGCCTTGTGGCCTACAAACCGATCTTAAAGGTATTGGAAGAACGCCAGAAGTATGTGGCTTCGAATATAGAGCAGGCGGAAAGGCAGCGGGCGGAGGCCGAAAAGATTAAGACGGAGCTCGAGGCGGAAATGCGCCGGACTCGTGAGGAAGCCCAGAAGATCATTGAAAAGGCCACCAAGGCCAGCGAGGAACAGGCGCAGGCGATCATGGAGTCTGCGAGGGAAGAGGCAGCCCGCCTCAAGGAGGGGGCGCTGGCGGACATTGAACGGGAGAAGGAAAAGGTCTTGGCGGAGCTTAAGGATCAGGTGGCAAACCTGGCCGTTCTGGTTGCCAGCAAGGTTATCCGTGACGGTTTGACGGCTGAGGCACAGGAGAGGCTCATCCAGGACGCCGTTAGCGAGGTGAAAAACCTGCCATGCTAAAAGGCGCAGTGGCCGAGCGCTATGCCGAAGCACTCTTTGACATAGCGCAAGAAAAGAACCTTGTTGAAAAGATTGAACAAGACCTGCACAGCATTCTGGAGGTTTTGGGGGCCTCGCAGGACTTCCGGCGGGTATTCTATCACCCTCAGGTGCCTGCAAGCGTGAAGAAGGAAGTTTGTAAAGAGGTTTTCGGCGCAGAGGTCGAGACCTACACCATGAATTTCCTGAACGTGATCCTTGATGCCCGACGGGAACTGTTTCTAAAGGATATCGTGGCCGAATACACCCGCCGGGTCAATGAAACCCGGAATATCGCCGAGGTCAAAGTGGTATCAGCGGTGGAGGTGCCACCCGCCCACAGGGAGAGTTTGGTGGAAGCGCTGGCCAAGGTGACCGGCAAAGATGTTCGCGTGGAATACGAAACCAAGCCGGAGATTCTGGGGGGTTTGGTAATCCGCATCGGCAACCGGGTGATTGATTCAAGTGTAGCACGGCAACTGGAGCGTCTGAAAGAGCAGATTCGCGAAATTCGAGTTGGATAGGGGTGACAGAGGGAAATGAAACTGAGACCGGAAGAAATCAGCTCGATAATCCGCCAGCAAATTGAAAAATACGAAGTACAGGTTGAAGTTGCCGATGTCGGTACCGTAATCTATATTGGTGACGGTGTGGCGCGGGTTTACGGGCTGGAAGATTGTATGTACGCTGAGCTCCTTGAGTTCCCCGAGGGTGTACTCGGGATGGCGCTCAACCTCGAAGAGGATAATATCGGGTGCGTTATCCTTGGACCGTACACCCACATCAAAGAGGGGGACGTGGTGAAAAGGACCGGCCGAATCGCCTCCGTTCCGGTGGGTGACGCGCTGATCGGCCGGGTGATCAACCCGGTCGGGGTTCCGCTCGACGGCAAGGGACCGATCAAATCGGATAAGTTCCGGCCGATCGAGAAGATCGCTCCCGGCGTTATTTACCGGAAGCCGGTGGACACGCCGCTGCAGACCGGTATCAAGGCGGTTGACGGTATGATCCCGATCGGCCGCGGCCAGCGGGAGTTGATCCTGGGTGACCGGCAGACCGGAAAAACGGCGATTGCCGTGGACGCGATCATCAACCAGAAGGGACAGGACTGTATCTGCATTTACGTAGCGGTCGGCCAGAAAGCTTCGACCGTGGCCAACGTGATCCAGAAGTTCCACGAACACGGAGCAATGGACCACACCATTGTTGTTTCAGCCACCGCCTTTGACCCGGCGCCGCTTTTGTACATCGCGCCGTTCGCCGGGGCGGCAATCGGCGAGGAGTTCATGGACCAAGGCAAAGACGTCCTAATCGTTTACGACGACCTTTCCAAGCAGGCCGCGGCCTACCGCGAGCTGTCGCTGCTGCTGCGGCGCCCGCCCGGCCGCGAGGCTTATCCCGGCGACATTTTCAACCTGCACTCCCGGTTGTTGGAGCGGGCGGCAAAGCTGCACCCTGATTACGGCGGCGGGTCATTGACCGCGCTCCCGGTAATCGAAACGCAGCAGGGTGACGTTTCCGCCTACATTCCGACGAACGTGATCTCCATTACTGACGGGCAGATCTATCTGGAGCCGGACCTCTTCTACGCGGGTGTCCGCCCGGCCATCAACGTGGGTCTTTCGGTGTCCCGCGTCGGCGGTAAGGCGCAGCGGAAGGCGATGCGGCAGGTTGCCGGTATGCTCCGCCTTGACCTTGCTCAGTACCGTGAGCTGGCCGCCTTTGCCCAGTTCGGTTCCGACCTGGATAAGGCCACCCTGGCACGCTTGAACCGCGGCGAGCGCCTGGTCGAGTTGTTGAAACAGGACCAGTACGTGCCCATGCCGATGGAAGAGCAGGTCGTTTCGATTTATACCGGGGTCAACGGCTACCTGGATGACCTCCCGGTAGACAAGGTGCGGGATTTCGAGAACGAGTTCCTGAAGTACATGCGCACCCAGCAGGCGGGTATTTTAGAGTCCATCAGAAAAGAGATGGAGATCAAACCGGAAACGGATACAAAACTCAAGGGTGCCATCGAGGAGTTCAAGAAGGGCTTCAAGATGCAGTACGGCTTGGCGTAAGCCGGAGGTGAGGTAATGCCATCACTACGTGACTACAGGCGACGGATCAAGAGCCTTCAGAGCACGCAGAAAATCTGTAAGGCGATGAAGGCTGTGGCTACCGCAAAAATGGCCAAAGCGCAGGCGGCAGTGACGGCGGCACGGCCTTATGCCCGTCAGATCCACGAGGTTTTGGGCCGCCTGTCCCAGGCGGCCGGTGATGTAAAACACCCGCTCCTGGCGGTACGCGAGCCAAAAAAGGTCTGTTACGTCGTAATCACCGCCGACAGAGGACTGTGCGGTGGGTTCAACAGCAACATTTTGCGGACGGTCATGCGGGAAATCCAATCCCAGCCGGATGCGGCCATCGTGGCGGTGGGCCGAAAGGCACGGAACTTCTTCCGCTTCCGCCGCATGGCGACGGACGCCGAGTTTACCGGATTGGGTGAGGACATCAAGTTTGCGCACGCCCGGCAGATTGCGAAGGTTCCTATTGAAAAGTACGCGGCCGGTGAGTACGATGCGGTCTACGTAGTCTATTCGAAATTCATTAATATTTTGGTACAGCAGCCGACGGTGACGAAGGTTTTACCGGTCGAGCCGCCGGCAGAGGAAGGAGAAGCCGGCCAGGAAGGCAAGAAGCATGGCCCGCAGCCCCTTTACATCTTTGAACCTTCGGCGGAGGCGGTGCTTTTTGACCTGTTGCCCAAGTATGTGGAAACGGTCATCTTCCATGCCATACTCGAGTCGAAGGCCGGCGAGCACAGCGCCCGAATGACCGCGATGGACGGCGCCACCAAGAGCACGGAAGAGATGATCGACCGGCTGACCCTGAAGATGAACCGTGCGCGGCAGGAAGGCATCACGAAGGAGTTGCTGGAGATCGTAGGCGGCGCGGCGGCGCTTGAATAACGCCTTGGAGGAGGTTGGATTAGCACAATGAATGTTGGCGAAGTAGTACAGATTATCGGCGTTGTGGTTGACGTACGGTTTCCTGCCGGACAGGTGCCGAAAATTTACAACGCCCTAAAGCTTGAATACGAGGACGCTTTCACCGGAGAAAAGAAGGAGTTAACCCTGGAGGTGGAGCAGCACCTCGGCAACAACGTGGTCCGGACGGTTGCCATGTCCACCACGGACGGTCTGAAGCGGGGCACCAAGGTTACGGACACCGGTGCGCCGATCTCGGTGCCGGTGGGAAGGCCGACGCTGGGCCGCCTGGTTGACGTTCTGGGGACGCCGATTGACGGTAAAGGCCCGATCCAGTCCGAAAAATACTACCCGATTCACCGGCCTGCCCCAGCGCTCGTTGACCAGTCCACCAAGGTGGAGCAGCTCGAGACGGGCCTGAAGGTCGTGGACCTGCTGGTGCCGTTCATGAAAGGCGGCAAGATCGCCATGTTCGGCGGCGCCGGCGTAGGTAAGACGGTTATTGTTATGGAGCTCATCAACAACATCGCCAAGCAGCACGGCGGCATCTCAGTTTTCGCCGGCGTAGGCGAGCGGACGCGTGAAGGGAACGACCTCTACCTGGAGATGACAGAAGCCGGCGTTATGGATAAGACAATGATGGTTTTCGGCCAGATGAACGAGCCGCCTGGCTGCCGTCTCCGTGTGGGTCTGACCGGCCTCTGCCTCGCGGAGTACTTCCGCGACGAAGAAGGGGCTGACGTTCTGATTTTTATTGACAACATCTTCCGGTTCTCGCAGGCCGGTTCCGAGGTTTCCGCGCTTCTGGGCCGGATGCCTTCCGCCGTGGGTTACCAGCCGACACTGGCCACCGAGATGGGCCAGTTGCAGGAGCGGATCACCTCAACCACCAAGGGGTCGATCACCTCGGTGCAGGCCGTTTACGTTCCTGCAGACGACCTGACGGACCCGGCACCGGCCAATACCTTCGCGCACCTCGACGGAACCGTTGTGTTGTCCCGGCAGATCGCCGAGCTTGGCATCTACCCGGCGGTGGACCCGCTCGACTCGGTGTCCCGGATTCTGGACCCGAAGGTCGTGGGGCCGGATCACTATCAGGTGGCACGGGGCGTACAGAAGGTACTCCAGCGGTATAAAGAGCTCCAGGACATCATCGCCATCCTCGGGATGGAGGAGCTTTCGGAAGAGGATAAGTTGATCGTGGCCCGGGCGCGGAAGTTGCAGCGGTTCCTCTCCCAGCCCTTCCACGTGGCTGAAGCCTTTACCGGCAGGCCTGGGGCTTACGTGCCACTGAAGGAAACCATCCGGGGCTTCAAGGAGATCCTCGAAGGAAAACACGACGACCTGCCGGAGGACGCCTTCTATATGGTTGGCGGTATTGACGAGGCGGTTGAAAAGGGCAAGAAGCTCCTCGGAGCCTCTTAAGGAGTGAGCGTTGTGGCAGAGAAACTCCAGAAGTTAGTGGTCGTCACACCGGCCCGCGTCGTTTTCACCGACGAGGTGCGGATGGTTGTCGCGCGCGGGGCGGATGGCGATCTGGGCATCCTGCCCGAACATGCCCCGCTGATCACCAGCCTGAAAACCGACGTAGTACGGGTGGAAAAGGGCGGCCGGTGGCAGCACATGGCAGTGAGCAGCGGTTTCATGGAGGTCAAGAACAACCGGACCGTCATCCTTGCCGACGCGGCAGAGCTTGCGGAGGAAATAGACGTCGAACGCGCGCGGCGAGCTAAGGAACGGGCTGAAGAACGTTTGCGGGCCCCTGGACCGGATGTTGACGTCATTCGGGCGGAAGCCGCGCTTTTGCGGGCTCTGGCCAGGCTCAAGGCAGTCGAGCTGGCCGGCGGTGCTGCGCGGCGGCATTAAGACCAAAAACCATCTTCAAAAAATTAGGTTTAGGGTTACTGAAGCCAGGTGAAAACCTGGCTTGTTTTTTCCCTATTATCCCCTTGGGCCCGTAGCTTGCTCTCCTCCGAAAATGACCAATTATTGCCAACACCGGCGGCTGTTTGCGCCTGTTTCGCTCCCGCTCACACGTTCAAGGCGCGGACCAAACTTCACGTTCCTCTTAAGCGCGGTGATAAACTTCGCCTGGCTTTGTCGGCCAGTCGGGGCCGGGTGCTCACGTACCCCCAAGTACGCTCCGCCCCGTCCCCTCCCGGCCTCCGCGCCATGCTTGTTTCTGACCGCGCTTTAAAGAATCAGTCCTCGCGCTCCGGCGGGCACCGGGCAAAAACGGCGTCCGTGCCTTAATTAGAAGTGAGATGCCGGAGGTTGGAGGTTAGTAACTTTGTGAGAAATCAGCATCGCTGATTTCTTCAAAAATCCCACCTCTAACCTCTAACTTCCAACCTCTAATTGCTCCGGTCTTGCCGCAGGTTCTACATACATTTTTATTCCCGGTGGCGCCCAGCACTCAACTCAACGTGAAAGAATACGAGATACTCCCCTTTTTCAGTTGGGGGCCTAAATTTTTGCTTGGGTAAGAACCGGGCGTTTATGCCCGCTCTTTTTATTTTTTTATTCGGGGTGGCAGGCCGCCCGTATATTTGGCGGTACTGCAATTTCCCTAAAATGGAAATAATAGTTAAACGCGGCGAATATCTTAGTAAAAAGTTCGGGGTTCTGGGAGGGACGGAAAGATTTGCGGTTAAAAACGGGCCTTCTGCTTCTGTTGTTGTCGGCTGCGGGTATCTGGCTCTACGGTTACTCCGGCTCCAGGGACAGGGTGGAAATCCGGCCGGGTGAGCAGTGCGTCCGGCTGTACCGGCATGGCTCCGGCGAGATCGAGACCTTGCCGTTGGAGGAATACGTAACGGGCGTGGTGGCGGCGGAAATGCCGGCTTTATTTCCGGTGGAAGCTTTAAAGGCTCAGGCGGTTGCAGCCCGTACTTACGTTTTGCGGCGGGTGTATGCCGGAGGGGTCGCCAACAACCCGCACCCGGGGGCCCACGTCTGCGACGACCCCCGGCACAGTCAGGCTTATCTCAGCCGCCAGGAACTGAGGCGGCGCTGGGGTCCGTTTGCTTACTACCGCTACTACTATAAGATCAAGCGGGCGGTGGAGGATACTGCCGGCCTGGTGGTTTTGTATCAGGGCCAGTTGATTGACCCCGTTTACCACGCCTCCTGCGGGGGGCGCACGGAAAACGCCGGGGACATTTGGAAATCTGACGTACCCTACCTCAAAAGCATGCCCTGTCCGTACGACGCCAACCCGCGTCCGGTCGAGGTGCGCTCCTTCACGTTCGCTGAGCTGGAGAAGGCGTTTTTGCCGGAGGCGGTGGCGGTGGCCTCGGGAGGGGGTTTTAAAATGACCCTCGTGGAAGCAACCTCTACCGGGAGGCCGAAAGAGGTTGCGGTAAACGGGACGCTGCTTCCGGCTACGGCGGTGCGCGAACGCCTGGGTTTGAAATCGGCCCGGTTCACCTGGAAAGTGGAAGGCGACCGTGTTTTGTTCACCACGGTCGGGTACGGTCACGGTGTGGGCCTCTGCCAGTACGGGGCGAAGGGAATGGCCGAGCACGGTTACGACTTCCGCGCGATCCTCACGCATTATTACTCCGGCGTCCAGATTGTCAAGTATTGAAAATCCAGGTTTTGGCGAAGCGGACTCCAAAACACCGGAATTCAGCCCGAAAGATGGCGAAAACGGCCTCCCAGACAAGCATTTCTCTTTTTGAGGGGCATATAGATTAAAGTAGTGTACGTTGAAAGACGCTGAACCTTCGAAATTCCCTTGCGGCACTTCGTTGGTGCATTTGAAAATTTGGAGCCCGTTCACGTTAAGGTTAGCAATTGGGGGTTGGATGCAGGAGGTAGGGCAATGCAGGATTACATCCAGCGGCGGGTGCTCGAGATCTGTACCTACATCTTGGAGACTCAGGCCACGGTTCGGCAGGCGGCGCAAGTGTTCAGCGTCTCAAAGAGCACGGTCCACAAGGATATGACCGAGCGCCTGCCCTCCCTGAATAAGAAGCTGGCCCAGAAAGTACGCCAGATCCTAGACATCAACAAAGCGGAACGGCACCTGCGTGGCGGTGAGGCCACCCGGCGCAAGTACAAAGAGACAGGGTAAAATTTTGCCGCACCAAAAGGAATTCACCCAAAAAATGTAGAATATACCTTACGTTTAGGTGGCAGAGAATCTGCTTCCCTAAATTTTTTGCTGGCGTAAGCCTTTAAATTTTTGTCCGGCAGTTGGACGGGCCTAGGAGAGTGCTGCAAAACAACTTAACCACCCCAAAATGAGTTCGCCTGCTTTTAGGTGGTTAAATTTGGGAATGACCTAGAGACCGCGAAAAACGACCCAGCACTTTGGAGGTTAGAGGTGGGAGGTTGGAAGTGAGAATTCTTGAGGGAATTCGCCTATAGCGAATTCCTACCATAAATTCTAACCTCTAACTTCTCACCTCTCACTTCTATTTTGGCAGGCGAAGTTTTGCAGCGGTCTCCTCTGAAAATGTAAGGTTCCTGCAGCAGCGACTTCAGGCAGACCGGCTCCCGCCGGATTCCTGCGCCAAACAGTCTCGGTCGTCAGACGTCAGTCGTCAGATTTGGTTTGTTGGAATTCGCTATGTAAATTCCCTCCGGTTTTTCTGACGTCCGACTTCTGACTTCTGACATCCGAAATGGTGGCGCGACTTTATCGGTGAACGACTCCTAAAACTTAATTGGGGGGAAGTAGATGCTTAGCCTCGCTCCGGATGTAGGCGTAGACCTCGGCACGGCAACCGTCCTGGTTTACGTCAAAGGCAAGGGGATTGTGCTCAAAGAGCCCTCGGTGGTGGCCATAAATCGGGATGATAACAAGGTTATTGCAGTCGGAGAGGAAGCACGGCGGATGCTCGGCCGGACGCCCGGGAACATTATCGCGGTTCGCCCGCTGAGGGAAGGCGTGATTGCGGATTACGACGTGACGGAAAAGATGCTGCGGTATTTCTTAGGGAAGTGCGGCTGCCACCGCTTTTTTCTGCGGCCACGGGTGATGATCTGCGTCCCGACCGCGGTCACCGGGGTGGAGGAACGGGCGGTGCGCCAGGCGGCCGTCCAGGCGGGTGCCCGGCAGGTTTTCCTGATCGAGGAACCGATGGCGGCAGCCTTGGGAGCGGGGCTCGACGTCAGTGAACCGAGCGGGTCAATGGTAATCGATATCGGCGGCGGCACGACCGACATCGCCGTGCTCTCTCTCGGGGGAATCGTCTGCTCGGCTTCCACCCGGGTTGGCGGAGATAAACTCGACGAGGCCATCGTCCGCTATGTCCGCCGGGAGTTCAACATGATCATCGGGGAGCGGGCAGCCGAAGAACTGAAAATCGAGATTGCGACCGCTAACCCTACCAACAGCAATAACCGCTCGGCCGCCATCCGCGGACGGGACCTGGTTACGGGACTCCCGCGTTCCGTAACGGTTACCAGTCAGCAGGTATGGGAGGCGATCCGGGAACCGGTGGAAGTGATTGTGGGAGCGGTAAAAGGGGTCCTGGAATGTACGCCGCCAGAATTGGCGGCCGACATAGTGGACAAAGGGATCGTGATGACCGGAGGCGGCGCGCTGCTCGACGGAATTGACATCCTCCTTTCTAAAGAGACCGGGTTGCCCATCTACGTCGCGGACGATCCGGTTTCGTGTGTTGCCCTGGGTACGGGACGTGCCTTGAGCATGCTGAACGTTCTGGCACGTTCCCGGGAATAGTAAGACGAGGTGAATCGCGTTGACGCTCTACTGGCCGTCAAAGGGAAGTGCGAACACTTCGGCCACGGTGGCAGCCGCGCTTTCCCGGGCGCGGGAGTTGGGATTGGAGCATATCGTGGTCGCTTCTTGCTCCGGGGCCACGGCGGTACGCTTCATCGGTTCCGGGTTTAAAGTCGTATGCGTCACCCACCAGGTCGGGTTCGAATCTCCCGGTGTGGACGAAATGCCGCCGGAGATGAGGGAACGGTTGACCGGAGCCGGCGTTAAGGTGCTTACTACCACCCACCTGATGGCCGGGCTCGACCGGGCCCTCCGGTTCAAGTTCGGCGGTGTTTACCCGGCGGAGGTAATCGCCGCCGCCCTCCGGATGTTCGGCCAGGGGGTGAAGGTCGGCGTAGAAATAAGCGTAATGGCGGTTGACGCGGGGCTTGTTCCCGCCCGCACCGAGGTGGTGGCGGTGGCCGGCACGGGAAGCGGCGCCGATACCGCCCTGGTCGTTGAACCCGCGCATTCACAGCATTTTTTCGACACCAGGATCCGTGAGATAATCTGCAAGCCCAGGGATTTTTGAAACCGCCACCTAAAATTTGGCCCGCATTGTCATTTTTCACAGGCGGAAGGCGTTATATAATGGAGGCCTGTGGGATAGCCGCAACCGATAGGAATTATTAACCGGTTGAAGTGCTTACTCCAGGAAAATTATAATCTTACTGGCCACGACTGCTTCGGAACCCGGGTGGGTTCAACGCTGTCTCCAAGTAAAGTAGGGGTTAAATGCGGCGGTTTTTGCTTCTTCTTTTTCTGATTGTTGGTTTGGGAGCGGCGGTCTGGTGGGAGCCGGAGGAGAACGGGTCCCCCACGGACATCCGGGAGGCCTACCGGGCCCTTGTACCGGAAAACGTACCGCCTGAACGGGAGCCTTCCCGGAACCGTATCGCCCCGGAGCTTGAAGAGGTCTCGGGGCCGGAGCCGCTGCTTCTCAATGTTATCCTTTATTCCCCGGCAGATAAGGAACGAATAGCCAAAGCGGTTGTTGCTGCCGGTGGCAGTGTTGTCCGGGGTCTGGACGAGGAAGGCACCGCCTTGCGGGTGGAGCTCCCGGCGGCGGCAGTCGCTGAACTTGCTGATGAGAAGGCGGTTCTGAGGATCGAACCGCACACGCCGCGGCGTTTCCTCTCTGCCCGGGCGGCGGCTGTGGTGGGTTCCTCCCCGTTGCTGGTACCCGGGTTTGCTACTCCGGGCGGTCTTTCCGGGGTGGGGCAGATAGTGGGGGCGGCAGACAGCGGCCTGGACAAAGGCGACCTCAACGACCTCCACCCCGATTTCGCCACCGTGCCGGGGCGGATGCCGAAGGTGGTGCTGTTGCGCTCCTGGGCGCAGGGACCCCTTGCCGATCCTGCCGGACACGGCACGCACATCGCGGGCATCCTGGCCGGGACGGGAGCGGGTTCAGACGGCCGCCACCGCGGTATTGCCCCCGGAGCCAGCATCTATTTTCAGGCCATCACGAACCAGAACGGTGAACCCGATCCGCCCGCCGACCTGACTGCGCTCTTCCGGCCGGCCTACAGCGCGGGCGTCCGGGTACATGTCGACGGGTGGGGTGGCGGAACAAACAACTATGCCGCTGCCGCTGCCCAGATCGACCGTTTCTGTTTCAATAACCCTGATTTTTTACCGGTTTTCGGGGCTGGGAACGACGGTCCGGGATCAGGAACCCTTACCAGTGAGGCCAACAGCAAAAACGCGCTGGTGGTCGGCGCCAGCGAGAACCCGCGGCCGCTCTTTGGTTGCACCGGCCCGGAAGCGGTGGCCCGCCTTTCCAGCCGCGGGCCGGCCGGGGACGGGCGGTTGAAGCCGGATCTGGTCGCTCCCGGGGTGGGGATAATCGCTCCCTGCTCCCGGCTGGCGTCCTCCGGCCTGCCCGGACAGCCCCTCTACACCCGGTTGGACGGGACAAGCATGGCGGCGGCGGTGGCCGGCGGCGCGACCGTTTTGCTCCGCCAGTACCTGCGGGAGAAAGAGGGCGAAGATGCGCTGCCGGCGGCGCTGCTCAAGGCGCTCTTAATCAACGGAGCGCGGCCGCTGGAGTCGGCTGCGGCCGCTGGTTTCGGCCTTCTGGACCTTGCCGGTACGGTTCTGGCGCTCAAGGAGGATGCCTTCGTTTACGTGGTCGAAAAGCAGGGCTTGGGGGATAAAGAGCGGGCGGATTACGAAATCACGGTACGGGACGGCGGGGCACCGTTGAAGGTCACGCTTTGCTGGACCGACCCGCCGGCGCTGCCGGGAACAGGGCGGGCTTTGGTTAACGACCTCGACCTGGTGGTGGAAGGTCCCGACGGCCGCCGTTACCTCGGCAACGACTTTGAAGGGCGGGGCGTACCGGACCGGTTGAACAACGTGGAGCAGGTGCAGATTCCGCAACCGGTGCCGGGCCAGTACCGGATCGCCGTGGTGGGGGTGAAGGTTGGCGGGAGCCCGGCCTCCGGAAGCCACCGGCAGGCATACGCTCTGGTTTACGGTCAGAAACCGAACCGGGACGTGGTGGAACGCTTTGCGGGGGCCGAGATGAAGCTTGCGGGCGGCGGGACGTTGCAGCTATTGCAATCTTTTACAGCGGTCTTTAACGGCCGCCTGGTTACGGCGCGGGAGCAGGCGTTCGGTCCGGGGACGGACCTCTACCGGTGCCCCGGTGCGGGAAGGATCTACGCCGTCAGTGAGGAGCGGTGCTTGGTTCCGGCGCGTTTTCTTAAGACGGAAACAGGTGTGGTGGTGACCACGGAGAGCCAGGAGAGCCAGGACGGCGGGTACCTCGTCCTGGCGCCCGGCGTCCGGGCAAGGGGGAGGGAAGTCTTGCCAACCGACGTGCCACCCGGCGTCAGGGCTACCGTCAGGGTCAATCCGTCAACGCAAACAGTCTGGGAGGCTGAGGCCGGTTGGGAGGAGAAGGAGGGTTTCCTGGACGCTTTCACGGCGGACGGCATCCGTCTCATCGGGGGTGCGCAATACCAGCTTGCCCGGACTTGTTCTGTGACCCGGGAAACCGACCCGGCGGGCCTCGACGTGCTGGACCAGGTTTTCGGACCGCCGGGCAGCACGATGGACCTTCCTTCCGGTATTCCGGTAACCCTGCGGCTTGATCCCGAGACACACCAGGTGCTGCGCGTCGCGGTGCGCCAGGAGCTTATTTCCGGTTTTGTCGCCGAAGCGGGGGAGGACGGCCTGCTCCTGGCGGACGGCCGGAAATTCACGCTCTTCCCCGGGGCACAGGTCTTCCGGGGAACGGATCCAGTAGCTTTGGAACACCTGTCACACGGGGAGCACGTAGTGGGAACGGTGCTCGCCGAAAGGAAGGAGTTGCTCCAGGTCCAGGCAAATCCGGGAATTTTGTACGGGCAGGTGCTCTATGTCGGCGCAGGGGCAAGGACACTCCAGCTTCAGGACCGGATTGGGAGCTACCGTCTGCTGGAGGTTGCTCCGGGTGCCGGCTTCTACCGGGGTACGGTCAATCTTGGCCCCTCGGTGCTCGGGTCGGGTCAGTGGATCCGTGCGACCCCCGACGCCTCTGGCCGCGTGGTCCGGGTGGACCTGGCGGGAGAGACCGGGCGCGCCACCGATACGGTGCGGGATTGCGATCCCGAACGCTGGGTGATTGAGGTTGGCGAAGCAACGTACAGGGTGAGCCCGGGCACGATGGTTACCAAAAACGGCCACCCGGTCGGCCTCGAAGATATACGGCCGGGGGAGGAGGCCACGGTGGCTTTTTGGGAGACTGCCGGCGGCGGGCTGGTCGCCCTGGCGGTAAGCTGCCGTACTACCGCTCCGGGACCCTACGTAGAGGCGCATCCGCCGGTTTTCGGAAAGCCGCTTCGCGGCCGTACCGAGGCCACGCACCTGTACCTTTACACGGACGACGGACGGCGGTTTGAGGTTGCTCCTGCTCCCAACGGGGAGTTTTCCTGCTCCCTGGACTGGACCCGCCCGGCGCCGGTGCGACTGGTCGGTGTAAACCGGCAAACGGGAGGAGTGGCTGGCCTGCGGGTGGAGCTGCCACGCAGCCCGTTTCGCGACACGGAGAAACATTGGGCCGCCAGGGAGATTACGGCGCTCGCTGCCGAAGGATTTCTTAGGGGGTACCCGGATGGGGCTTTCCGGCCGGGGTCGGCCCTCACGCGGGTCGAACTGGCAGTGCTGGCGACCCGTTTCGGGCATGGGACCGCTGAGGGGCCGGTACCCCCGGACACTCCGGCCTGGGCCCGGGAGGCGGTTCGGGCGGCGGTTTACCATGGGTGGATGCCGCTTTTCCCTGACGGAACCTTCCGGCCAGGGGCGCCGGTGGACCGGGCTACGGTGGCTGTGGTCTTGGCTTCCCTCCAGGGCGGCGGCGGTGCGGCAAGGGAGGGGGACACTCCGCCGTACCGCGACTGGGCTGCGGTGCCGTCGCGGGCAAGAGACGCAGTGGCGGCGCTTTCTGCGCGGGGGATCATCCGTGGGCGCCCGGGTGGGGTTTTCGTCCCGCTGGCGCCGGTTACGAGAGCAGAAGCAGCCGTGGCTTTTTACCGTTTGCGTTTGAACATGCCTTTGCCTGGCGGCGCCCGGGACTGAAGCTTGAATAAAGGGTTAAAGTTCTGCAGAAACAAAAGCGGCTGCAAAGAGCCACTTTTTTTGCCGGATGAGAGTGCTGTAGAAACATAATTCGCCAGAAGTCAGTCAATTTTTATCTGTGGATGGAAAGCATTAGTAAAAAGCCTCGAGGCCACGAAAAACGACCCGGCACTCAACTCACTGAGAAAGAATACCGAGTACTCTAACGCCTGTTTGCCTGAGTGCAGGTTATACCACAGAGTTGAGTGCCGGGTAGCGGTCTCCTGGATTAGTCGGTAAAGGCTACTGGATAAGGCAGAGGGTGACAATCCATTTATTTGCAAGAGCGTCCCACTCGACGAGTTGCTTCTCCAGTTCCGCGAGTCTTGCATCAATGGCCGCCTGCTCGCTTTCAGGCGCCGTATTTCTGCTTCCTGCCAGACTTTCATACTCGGCCTGAGCCTGGTTGAAGTCGTCGGTGATGTTCCGATGGTCGTCTTCCCGCTCGATTACCGTACCCAGGGCGCCGAGAGCCGTGATAAAGCCCTCGGACTTATCCGGTGCCACCTGGAAGTGGAACGCCTGGATCCGGCGTTGCCCGTCGGTCGTATCCGCCACACAGCCCCCGTTGGCTCCCCACGTGCGGGCCGTCGCCAGCGCCTTTTCCCCGGCCGCCTTCAGGTCCTGAACCTCCAGGCGCAGCAGCGTGCTTCGCAGCACCCGTTGCTGGCTCAGGAAAAACACCGTCCGGCCGGCGGCGATGGTAGTCTGGCGCTCCTGCACGGGCGCCGGTTTTTTTTCCGTTGCCTCAGGCTCCGGCTGCTTCACCGGTGTTGGAGGCTCCGGGGACGGTTGGGTTTCGGGTTGCTCCTCCGGGGTGCCGTTATCCGGCTGCCGGGTGTTGTTCGGTTTGGGCTCCTCAGTCCCGGGCCGGACTTCCGGTTGCTGGGTAATCGCCGGGGGAGTTCCGGCTATTTCGGATACTCCCGGGCCAGCGGCCCTGACCAGCGCAAGCACACCCACCGCCAGGATCAGTATTGCGGCGGCGGCCGCAACAAGCTGTTTCCACCCCGCCAGCCAGTTCCACCGGCTGTTGCCCCCGGGCTGTTCGGCCGCGCTGATCCGGGCCATCACCCCGGCGGCAAAATTGGCCGGCGCCGGGGGGGCTTCTTCCGCCGCCCGGAGGGCGCTGGACGTCCGCTGCAAGAGCAAAAACTCCTGCCGGCAAGCGGGACACGCCGCAAGATGCGCCCTTACACCCGGTTGCGCTTCCGGGCTGTCGAGCAACTGCGGCAAAATTTTCCGCACCCGACTGCACCGCATAGTATCACCTGTCCGTTACCGGAAGTTCAAACCCTTTCTTGGCCGCCGTCCGGTGCAACGCTTTTTTAAGGGCGTTACGCGCCCGGTTTAGGCGGGACTTCACCGTGCCCGGCGCCACACCCAGGGTGGCGGCTATCTCTTCGTAACTCAAAGACTCCATTTCCCGCAGAACCAGCACCGCCCGGTGTTCTTTCGGTAATACCGCCAGCGCTTCCCGTACCAGAAGCTGAAACTCGGCGTTTTCCAGTACCTGCTCCGGGTGCTGGTTGTTGTCTGCTACCTGCCGGGGAAGTTCGCCTTCGGTCGTCAGGACCGGATCATCGAGGGAGAACTCGTTGTGGTTGCGTTTCCGGTAACTGAGCCAGAGGTTAACTGCAATCCGGTGCAGATAGGTGCCGAAATCCGCCTCCTGACGAAACTTGCCCAACGCCCGGTATGCCCGAACAAAAGCCTCCTGTGCCAGATCCTGCGCATCGGCGTGGTTCCCCGCCAGCCGGTGACAAAGACCGTACAGGCGGTCCTGATACAACAAAACCAACTGTTCAAAGGCCTGCATGTCGCCGCTCTGGGCTTGCGTGACCAACGCTTTCACGTCTACCAAAGGAGCATCCTCCTCTGGGCCCGGAACCTCCGGACACTTTTTAGACTTCAAAAACAGGTAAAAAGTTCCCGTATTCTCATTAAGGGCATTCTTCTGCTTATAAAAAAGAGTCGTTACCGCTTGCGAATTTGTAAGGGTTTTGCCGCTCCCGGATGTTCAACCGTAGTTTATCATTCCGGTGCATGATTACACAAGCAGGGAGTGGTTTCCTCGCCGGTGGCCGAAAGGCGGCCTTTCCTTAGGTCGTTCACTGTGCTATAATTAACTGCATACGAAGGGGGAGAGAGAATGCACCCGGAAAAATTCGGGCGGGAAGGGCTTACCTTTGACGACGTGTTGCTCATTCCGGCGGCATCGGCGGTACTGCCGCGGGACGTGAATACCAGCACCTATCTGACCAACAAAATCAGGCTGAACATCCCGCTGGTGAGCGCGGCGATGGACACCGTGACCGAGTCCCGCCTGGCGATTGCCATTGCCCGCGAAGGCGGCATCGGCGTGATTCACAAGAACATGACCACCGAGCGCCAGGCCCTGGAAGTGGACCGGGTCAAGCGTTCGGAGCACGGGGTCATTACCGACCCGATCTTCCTTGCCCCGGAGAACTCCGTCCGGGAGGCCATGACTTTAATGGAGCGGTACCGGATTTCCGGCGTACCGATCACCGAGAACGGAAAGCTCGTGGGCATCATCACCAACCGGGACATCCGTTTCGAAACCGACTTTGACCAGCCGATCGCGAACGTGATGACCAGGGAAAACCTGATTACGGCGCCGGTTGGGACCACCATCGAGAAAGCGAAAGAGATCCTGCGCCGCTATAAGATAGAGAAACTGCCGCTGGTGGACGAAAACTTCAAGCTGCGGGGATTGATCACCATCAAGGACATCGAGAAGGGGTACAAATACCCCAACGCGGCCAAGGATTCCCACGGACGCCTCCTGGTGGCGGCGGCGGTAGGCGTAACGGCCGGTTTTCTTGAACGGGTTGAGGCCCTGGTGGCGGCGAAGGTGGATGCCATAGTGGTGGACACCGCGCACGGCCACTCGCAAACAGTGCTGGAGGCGGTCCGGGAGATCAAGCGGCGCTTTCCGGACGTAGAGCTGGTTGCCGGAAACGTTGCCGTGGCCGAGGGTGCACGGGCCCTTTTCGAGGCCGGGGCGGACGCGGTGAAAGTCGGCGTGGGGCCCGGTTCGATCTGTACCACGCGGGTGATAGCCGGCATCGGCATGCCGCAGATAACGGCAATCCATGACTGCGCGCAGGAAGCGAAGAAGTTCGGGCGCCGGATCATCGCCGACGGCGGGATCAAGTTCTCCGGCGACATCACCAAGGCCATTGCCGCGGGGGCGGACACGGTGATGCTGGGAAGCCTCCTGGCAGGTACGGAGGAGAGCCCGGGCGACATTGAAATTTACCAGGGCCGGAGTTATAAGGTATACCGCGGGATGGGATCACTGGGCGCAATGCGTGAGGGCGGCGCCGAGCGTTACTTCCAGGATTACGGACCCAAGCTGGTGCCGGAGGGAGTGGAAGGCCGGGTGCCCTATAAGGGGCCGCTGGCGGAAACGGTCTTTCAGTTGATCGGCGGCTTGCGGGCCGGAATGGGCTATTGCGGCTGTCCCACCATCGAAGACCTGAAGGAGAAGACACGTTTCGTACGGATAACCCCGGCCGGCCTGCGCGAGAGTCACCCGCACAACGTGGTGATTACCAAAGAGGCGCCGAACTACACGGTGAACAGGACGCTGTAGCGACTAATCGCCAGGTAAGCAGTTGAAAAAATTCCTCCCGCTTAGCAGGAGGAATCTTTTTTTTACGGAATTACTGTTAAATAATGGGACAATTTCTATCTTAAGGAAGGTGGTTTTGTGCACGGCAGGCTCTACTCGCTTACCGACCTCTTGAAGCGAACCCTCTATTTCTTTGAGGTACTGCCGGCGAAGGAGATTGCTTCCTACGTTCGACGGAAGATGCTGCGGGACTTCCCTCTTCAGGAGGTGGAGGAAAAGGTGTTGCTCTGCCTGAAGCAGCACTCCTGCTTCTACTGCGACGAAAAGAACCGGTGGTATTTAAACGCCGAGGGTTTTCGGAGCAACGACCCGTTCTACCACCTTCTCCTCAAGCGCCAGCAGCCGTTGAGTTTGTGGGAGCTGCGGCGGGAAGAAAAAGACAAGCGCAAAAAGGCCAAAAAGCTTTTCGCCGAAGAAGCCAACCTGATCTCGGACGGCCGGTTCGTCCAGTTGGATACGGGCATGTGGGGTTTGACCGAATGGGACCTGGACGCCGGGCAGTATCCTTTGAAGTTCCTGGTCCTGAAGGTCCTGCGTGCCCACCCGGGAGGGCTTTCCCTAAACCAGATCGTCGAGGCGGTCAACTTCTGGCGGCCGGTGACCCCGCAGGTGGTGGAAGGGGTGCTCCGCCGCTTCCCGTTTTTTGAGCAGCAGGGGGATACCTGGTCCTACAGCGCCGCGGCTCAGGTCGCGTACGACGCGGTGATGAAGCGTTTCCTCGGATTGCTCCGCGAGCAGAAGCAGCGTCACAATGCGGAACGGGAGGCGTGGCAGAAGCGGTTCCTGTCTCTGAAGATGCAGTTGAAGGAGTTGAGCGCTGCCCAGCAGCAGGCTGCCGCCGCTCTGGCCGCACAGGCCCGTTACCGGGAAGAGTACGAGAATCTGAGCACCCAGTTTTCTGAAAAAGAGCTGTTGCTCACCCTACGGAAGCGCGAACTGATCTATTACCGGGAGCAGGTGAAAAAGTTAGAGAACAAGGCCCAGAGCATCCTTCACCAGTGCCGTCTCTGGGTGGGCCGGGCCCGGGAGGGGGAAAAGGAAGTGGCCCGGTTGGAAGTGCTCGTAGAAGAACTGAACGCCACCGTGGCCGATCTGCGGGCCCAGGTGGGTAAGGAGCAGGAAAAGAGCCGGGAGGCGAAGGCAAAACTGGCCGAGTTCCGCGAGCAGTATGGGAACCAGCTTGCCAGCCTGCAGCGCGAGGTCATCGACTGGAAACAGAAGGCTGAACAGACTGCGGCCCGGGCGGCGGAGAACGAGCGGCGCCTGCTGGCCGAGAACGCCCGGCTGGCGGGCGAACTGCAGAAGGTGCTGGGGGCGGGCCAGGAGCTTGAACGGGATTACCGCTTCCTGCAGCAGGAGTGCAGCCGCCTGCGGGAGGAGTACCGTCAGCTGGAACGCCGCCTGAAGCATCCCCTGGTAAGGTTTGTGAGCAGAATCAGCCTGTTTTTCGTCCGGTAGGCGGGGAGTTCTCATTTTGCCAGAACTGTGGCGCCGGTGGGGGGGAGTTACATTTCCTCCTGGACGGCGACGGCCTTCTTTCTGCCGAGGACATCCAGAACCACCAGGATCCCCATGGCAGCCACCGCGAGAAGCCAGACAAGGACGCCGTACTGGTGCAGGGCGAGATTGGTGAAGGTGCCGGCGGCAAGGGCTGTAGTTAACATAATACCGGTTACCTTGAGCATGTCCCGCCACGCGAGTTCCCGCCACAGGATCAGGAAGGTGGCCAGGCAGGGGAAGTAAACGGCCAGGACGGTGCTGGCGACCACGAGTTGCTCCGGCGTCAGGTGAAGCGGGATCAGGATGCCCAGGGCTACGTCTTTCCGGAGAAAGCCGAGCAGGAGCGCGATGGCTGCGTCTCCGGGGAGACCGAAAAGGAAGCGGAATACCGGTTCGACGGCGCGGGCCAGGAGGTTGATGAGGCCGGAGAAGCAGACCAGATTCACCACGAGGATGCCCGCCAGGATGAAGGGGATTGCTTCTTTGAAGAAATGGATCAGCCGGAGGTAGAGTTTCTGGGCGAGAACCCTGAACTCCGGAAGCCGGTAGGGCGGTATTTCCACCAGTAGCGAAGGGGTGAACCCCTTCAGCCACCGGTTGAGCAGGAGGCCGAGAACGACCCAGACGCAGAGCAGCGTCAAGAAGACGTGGGCCACGTAAAACCCTCCGTGGCGGCCGAGCAGGGCGAAGATCATCGCCGTCTGCGAAAAGCAGGGGATGGCGGTCACCATCAGCGTGCTGGCAATGAACTTCTGCCGGCGGCTTTCCAGGTTGCGGATCGAAAGGGCTGCCGGGACGTTGCAACCCAGGCCCAGGACCATCGGGATGATGGCGTAGCCGTGAAGCCCGACACGGTGCATCAGCCCGTCCAGGAGCACGGCAAGCCGCGGCAGGTAGCCGAAGTCCTCCAGGAATCCGAGGACCGCGTAAAACGCGATGATATAAGGAAAGACCATCGCCAGGGGGATGTAAAGGCCTGTACTTAGAAGCCCCAAGGATTGAACGAAGTCGATCTTTCCGTCAACCAACTGTCCGATCAATAAACTGTGCAGGAGACCCTGCTCCCCAAGGGCGAGGCTCAGCTTCTCCAGCAGGGGAGCGTATACCTGGTTAAAGAAGGGTTCGAAAACGGAGCCGATCAGTCCTTCGCCGATGAAACGGATTGCTTTGAAAGCGCCGAAAAGCACCGCCGCGCCAAGGAAAAAACCGCTCACCGGCATCACGCTCAGGTCTTCCAGTTGTTCCAGGAGGGTGTGGTGGCGGTGGGTCACCTGCTGCACCTCCCGGACGATGCGGCCTACGGTGGCGAAGCGTTCGTCGATTGTCTGCC
Organism: Bacillota bacterium; assembly: GCA_040758635.1. Lineage (GTDB taxonomy): Bacteria > Bacillota > Desulfotomaculia > Desulfotomaculales > Ammonificaceae > Yes71-27. The sequence goes on from JBFLVI010000013.1 coordinate 45,426, forward strand.
ATTGAACCCGGCCCGTTCGGGCTTCGGGGAGGCGTTCGATGAGTCTTTTTATCCCCTGGCCGCTGATGGCAGCCGTGGTTACTACAGGCACTTCCAGGATCTCTTCCAGTCTCACGGCGTCGATGAGTATTCCTTTGTGCTGGGCCTCATCCCACAGGTTCAGCGCCACCAGCACCGGCACCCTCCGTTCGAGGAGTTCGAGGGTGAGGTAGAGGTTGCGCTCCAGGTTGGTGGCGTCCACCACGTTGATGATCACGTCCCCGTACGGGAGCATGGCCACCGCCACCTCTTCGGCCTTGCAGGTTGGTTCAAGGGTGTAAGAGCCGGGAACGTCTATCACTTCGACCCGTTCGCCGTCAAGGTTGAGGTAACCCCGGGTGTACTCGACGGTCGTACCCGGGTAGTTTGAGGAAATCACCCGCGTACCGGTGAGTTGGGAAAAGATAACGCTCTTACCGACGTTTGGGTTGCCGACCAGCAGAATTTTCATTGAGAACCTCCACGATGACTTTTTTGGCCAGGCCGAACCCCAGCGCGACCTGGGTTTGTTCAACGTTTACCACCACAGGGCCGCCGAGCGGCATCTCGCTTACCTTCACTATTTCCTTCCCCGGAACGATGCCGAGGGCTTGAAGCCGCCTGACGGCCTGCACACCGCCAGTTATCCCGTAGACCCGGCCGCGGACTCCCTTCTTCAGCTCCGGCAGCGTGCATTGCCTGGACGTATCGTTCATCTCCGGGTCATCCTCCTTCGGCTTGGTTGGCGAGGCATTCACGGCACTCCCCGAGGATTTTCTGGGGGTATCCTTTGATACTGAACCGGTAACGTTTCCAGAGTTCCGCTTCCAATGCTTTCATCTGTTCGGCGGAGAATTCGAGCACGCGGTTGCAGCTGGCGCAAAGCAAATGGTGGTGGGTTTCAAAATGCCGCTCGTAGTAACTCCGGTTCTCTCCGAGATCGAGTTTCTGCAAGAGATTCGCCGCAACCAGAAGGTCGAGCGCACGGTAAACCGAGGCGCGGGAAACCTTTCCCCCGCGGGCTTTAATTCGGTCAAACAGTTCCTCTGCAGTGAAATGGTCGTGGAAAACCATAATGGCGTCGAGAACCGTTTTTCTTTCGCTGGTCAGTTTGCCGCCCCGGCTGTTCAAAAAGTTGCGGAGGCTTTCCAGTTCCTTGCTTATTTCCTCCACCTCCCGCGCCGAAAATTTTGAGATTGAGACTAAGTCTTATTCTCAAGAATACAACTAAAGCATACAACGGCTCCGGCGGGGTGTCAAGAGATAAACGGCGGGAGTTTTTCGGGAATAGGTCCGGCGCTGCAGCGGGAAGAGGCGCCGGGTTTCGCCGGCCTCGGTCAGGTGGGAACGGGTTCCGCTTTTCCGCGGCGGACCGGTTCGGATGGGGGTGAGGAATCCGGCGCCGCTGCAGAGGCCGGGGATTAGCGGGTGTTCAACTGCTTTGTGCCAGTACGTAGACCTTGCCGTCCTTAACGCGGCAGGGCCAACTCTCCAGCGCCTTGCCGCTGCGGACCGCCGTTCCGTCCGGGCCGTAAACCGTGTCGCACAAGGGACAGTGAAAACCTTCCCGGCCTTCGGACCAGGTAACGAAACCGTCATCTTCCGGGCAACGGGACCGGTAGGCGTTCACGGCTGTGCCGACGGCAATTACGTAGACCGGCTGGGTGCCGGTGAAGACAACGCGTGGTTTGCCGGCCTCTTCGACGGTACAGACATATTTCCATTTCCTTCCTGGTTCAAGCAGTGCGCCACTGCCGGTGAAAAGGCCAAGCAACCCTCCGTACTCTCTGGCGAATTTCTTTGGGTTGGCCTGGTCCTTCAGCCAGGAAAGGAACGCCGCCCGGCTTAAGGGACCGTTCTCCGGCCGTTTGCTTTCTCCGCTCATGAATCACCTGTTCTCCTTCCAACCGCGGAACCCGGGCTGCTCCAACGTCGCTAACCATCCCGGACGTCTTCACCCCCGGAATCGGTGTTTTTTCTTTGTTTGTGACGAGCATCGTACCACCGGTCGCGGGTGCGGTTTAAAATAGCCGGATTTGCGGAACGTTGCGGGTGGTTCAGGATCAGGCTGAACCACCGGGCGGCGGCATTTTCCCGCCCCAAGCGGAGGTTCAGGTCGCCAAGAAGATAAAGCAGGTTAAGTTCCGAGGTGGGGTCGGTTGACCCTTCGGTCCGGTAAGACTCTTCAAGGCACGCCAGCGTCTTCTCGGTGTAAACCTGTTCCTCCTTTTCATTTCCGGCAATCCGGTGCAGCCAGGCGATTTTCATGTAAAGCTTCCCGATAAACGCCTTTTTCAGCCCCGCTGTTTCGGCACAGGCGGCGGCCAGCCGAAAGGCCTCCAACGCCTGGGGGAGGTTCCTGATTCCGTCAAAGCGCTGCGGCGACCGCAACTGCGGCAACAGGGCAGCGAGGCCGGCTCTGGCCCGTTCGTTCAGTTTGGCCGGCATATCCTCGGTGAAAGCGTAACCGCATTTCGGACAGACGAGGACTTCGTAAAACAGAGGATTGACCGTTTCGTAGTAGGGGCAGAAGTCGCTGTCCGTCCTGACCAGCCTGATCTCCTTCGACTTCACCGCGGGCGAAGAAAAGCGGGTGCCGCAAAAGGCGCAGGTATGGCTTTTAGCATAAAAGTAACCTACCTGTTCCTCAGCTGCGGGCTCCCGTTTTTTCGCTGGTGCGGCTTTTCCTGTTTCAGGAGCAGGCTGAGAGGGCTCGGCGGCCGGTGGTACCACGAGATTCAGGGTTAGTCCCCTCTCTAAAAGGTTCCGGGCTAAAAAGTGGAGCAGTGCCACCGCTTCTTCCGGGTGGGCTTTCAGAAACGACTCGAAGTCCTGGCGGGTTATCGTGAGCGCAGCCGTTTCTTCTTCGGCGCGTACTGTGGTTGAAGCGGGGTTATTTCCGAGGATGTCGAGAATTCCGGTAATGGTTCCGGGGCCGCCTGTTTCGTGAGCCGGTCCGTGGGGAGTCTGGCAGTTGATGCCGACCCGGCCGCGCAGGATAACGATCAGCCGCCCCGCCGTTGCCCCGATTTCTACCAGCAGATTTCCGGGGGCAACCCGTTCCAGCTTTACGTATTGCGCCAGGTCCGCAAGCGTTTCCGGGGAGAACCTTTCGAACAACGGGATTTTGGCCAACAGGTCAACGATCTGGCTCATCATTTCCCCCCTGCTTCTGCTCTAATAAAAAATTTCCCTTCTTTTCGACTTATTCCTCCTATTCCACGGCAACAAAGATTTAACATCCGGTACCTCCGTGAGGACCGTTGACGAAAGGAGGAAGAGCATCTTCGCTTAACATAAAGTTAAAACTGGCCTAACCGTGGCTTAACAAAGCCTTGTTACCCTTGTAGTAGATGCCGGGCAGGCGCCCGGAAAGCTGCGGATCAAGAGCATCACAATTAACACTTTTTTAACTTTAGGATAACGTTGTCTTAACAGAGTGGGAATATAGTAAGTTTTGGATACAAGAAGGTAAATTTTCTGCCCTCAGCAGAAAGGGGGAGTTTACGAAATTAAATGTGTTGCCGAAAGCTGTCATTGTGCGGTGCTATTTTAATTTTAAGGACTGCAAAAACTTAGGAGGGATTTTCTTGCGCAGGAAAATTTGGATTGGCATCATATCGGTGCTCTTAATAATTGGTCTGGCGGTTATTGCCGGGTGTGGTCAAAAGGAATCCCAACTCGGTACGGAAGCACAGGAAAAACTTTCCGGAACAATCGTTTGTGTCGGTTCCACGGCAATGCAGCCGCTGGTCGAAGAAGCGGCGGACGAGTTTATGGCCAGGAACCCGAACGTTCAGATCACGGTACAGGGCGGTGGTAGCGGTACGGGGCTGAGCCAGGTGAGCCAGGGTGCTTGTGACATCGGCATGTCTGACATCTTCGCCGAGGAGAAAGAGGGTATTGACGCTTCGCAGTTGGTGGACCACAAGGTTATCGCCCAGGCTTTCGCGGTGGTAGCCCATCCGGAGGTTGGTGTTGACAGCCTTACCAAGAAGCAGCTTCAGGAAATTTTTACCGGCAAGATCACCAACTGGAAACAGGTCGGTGGCAAGGACCAGAAGATCTTCCTGGTGAACCGGGCGAAGGGTTCTGGCACCCGGGCGACATTCAAGAGGTATGTTATGGACGGAAAAGAAGAGGCTAAAGGCGACGTAGAGCAGGAATCGAGCGGTACGGTGTACCAGATTGTGGGCGAAACGCCCGGAGCCATCAGCTATCTGGGTATCGCCTACCTGAATAACAAGGTAAAAGCGATCAAGATTGACGGGGCGGCGCCTACCGAAGAGGACATCGCGAGCGGTAAGTACCCGTTCTGGTCTTACGGCCACATGTACACGAAAGGCGAACCGTCCGAGGTAGTGAAGGCTTTCATCGATTACATCCTGAGTGATGAAATCCAGCAGGGCCTGGTGAGGGAAATGCACTACTTTCCGGTAACCGGGATGCAGGTAGAACACCAGCCCTAGTTCTGGGGAGTCGTTCACGACGATTCATCGTCGCCACCGGGAATGAAAATGTATGTAGGACCTGGGGCAAGACCGGAGTAATTAGAGGTTGGAAGTTAGAGGTTAGAGGTGGGATTGTTTGAAGAAATCAGCTATGCTGATTTCTCACAAAGTTACTAACCTCCAACCTCCGGCCTCTCACTTCTAATTAAGGCAGGGACGCCGAGTTTGCGCGGTGCCGGACGGAGAGCCGGCGACGAGCGATAGTGCGGTCAGCGCAGGAATCTGGCGCGAGCCAGCCTGCCTAAAGTCGCCGCTGCAGAAACCTTACATTTTCTGAGGAGTCGTTCACGACCCGGCACTCAACTCTGTGTGTAACCTGTGCTCAAGCAAATACTTTCACGTTGAGTTGAGTGCTGGGCGCCACCCGAAATGAATGGTTTAACTGCTTGTGCTTCGGCCCTTTATAAACGTTGAATGTTGAACGTTGAACGGACCCCAAAGGTCTGTCAGTATAAGGTTGAACGTCCAAGGGAGAAAGGGGAAGAGCCCGAGGGAGGAACCATGCTTTGCTGATTCCTCCCCTATTTAGGGACAGGGGTGGCAGTTTCACGCTTGCCGCGCGGAAATTAGTTAAAGCAAGGTCAAATGCAGGATAACCTGGTCAGATGTCCAAATCTATTGATGGGATTCGCTACGGAGACCCTCTTCCCGGTTACGGCTTTTCTCTTCGCTGAAAGCCGGATTTAAGCGTCTCGTAAAGAAAGGGGCAGCCTATCTTGCCGTGGTTTAACCGTAACTTCCGGCGGGAAATGAAAGGATATGCGCTGACCTTCACGTGTGCCCTGATCGCCATCGTGCTGACGGCGGCGATCATTACTTTTTTGAGCTGGAAAGGTCTTTCGGTGTTCTACACCCACAAGGTAAGCCTGACGAACATTTTCAGCGTTGACTGGTGGCCGGACCGGCCTCTGGAGTCGGGCGGGCCTCAGGTGGGTATCCTCACCTTCATGTTTGGTTCCGTGGTGACTTCGGTCCTGGCGGCACTGGTGAGTGCGCCGTTCGGTGTCACCGTGGCGGTGTTCATGGCCGAGATTTCACCTCGGTTGGGCCAGCGGGTTCTCCAACCGGTAATCGAGCTCCTGGCCGGGATACCGTCGGTGGTCTACGGCTACATCGGGCTCAGCGTCCTGGTTCCGTTCATCAGGAACAACCTCGGCGGCACCGGCTTCAGTCTCCTGGCCGGGGTGCTCGTGCTGGCGGTGATGATCCTGCCGACCATCGCCAGTGTTTCCACCGATGCCCTCCGTGCACTGCCCCGCTCGCTGAAGGAAGCCGCCTTCGCGCTGGGGGCGACGCGCTGGCAGGCCATCAGGATGGTCCTTCTCCCTACGGCACGGGCGGGAATCCTGATGGGCGTGATCCTGGGTCTGGCGCGGGCTTTTGGTGAAGCGCTGGCCGTCCAGATGGTCATCGGCAACAAGCGCGAGATTCCCCGTTCCATTCTTGATCCCCTGATCACCCTCACAAGCGGCATCACCATGGACATGGGAAACACCGTTCAGGGGTCGCTCTGGAACGACACCCTCTGGTTCATGGCCACCATTCTGCTGGTCATTTCCTTCTTCTTCATCCTGGTCATCCGGATGCTCGGTAGGAAGGGGGCGGTCCGGTGAAAGCCCAGGTAAAGGACAAGCTGGCCACAGGTAGCTTCTATTTCGGCGCCGGTTTCGTGGTATTACTCCTCTTTTCCCTGCTGGCCTACATTATTCTGCACGGCTACCAGGCGATTGACCTGGACTTCTTGCTCAGCGAACCGGAAACGCTGCGTGCCGGAGGCGGTATCGGTCCCAACATTTTTAATTCCTTTTACCTGCTTTTCCTTTCCATGGCGCTGACCGCACCACTCGGTATTCTGGGCGGGATTTACCTTGCGGAATATGCCCGGCAAAACTCACTGACCAACCTCATCCGCCTGAGCATCGAGGCGCTTACCTCCCTGCCGTCAATTGTGGTCGGCCTCTTCGGGCTGCTGGTCTTTGTAACAATGTTCGGGTTCGGGTACTCGCTCGTGGCGGGTGCGCTGGCCCTGACGGTAATCAATCTCCCCCTGATGGTGCGTGTGACCGAGGAAAACCTCCGTACGGTACCCGGGGAACTGCGGGAGGCCAGCCTGAGTTTAGGCGCCACAAAGTGGCAGACGATCTGCCGTGTGGTTTTACCCAGCGCTTTGCCGGGCCTGATCACCGGCGTAATCATTGCCGCCGGCCGGGTTTTCGGGGAAGCAGCGGCACTCTTGTTCACGGCCGGGATGACCACCCCGCACCTGGATTTCGCCCAACTCGACCTGCTCCACCCCACCTCGCCGTGGAATCCTTTCCGCCCCGGGGAAACGCTGGCTGTGCACATCTGGAAAATCAACTCCGAAGCCTTGATTCCGGACATCCGACGGGTGGCCGACGGTTCCGCCGCCGTGCTGGTACTGATCGTGCTGGCTTTCAACCTCCTCGCCCGCTGGATGGCCCGGCGCTTTTCCATCCGCTTGGCCGGGAAGTAAGTCTGGCGTCTCAACCGAAAGCAGGACTCCCGGGAGCGCGGACTCTCCGGGTTGCCCGGGGAAGCTGTCGGGTGGCCCGCTCAGTCTTGCGTTTTGATTTTTGTTTTAGGCTTAAGTGTTAAAGCTTCACCCGTTGGAGCAGGAGGGAGCTTGTGATTACCGAAACGGAACTTAGGGACATTACCCCTGCTGCCACCACCGGGCTCAAAAAGCCGAATGCGGCTGCAGGCAGGGCGAGGAGATTGTAAATCAACGCCCAGAAAAGGTTCTGCTTGATTTTTGCGGCTGCTTTCCGGCCCAGCCGTAGAGCCCGCACCACTCCCCGGAGGTCGCCTCGGAAGAGGATCACCCCGGCCACCTCCCCCGCCACGTCGGTTCCCGTGTCCACCGCGATCCCCAGGTCGGCCGCTGCCAGGGCAGGCGCATCGTTTGTGCCGTCGCCGACCATTGCCACCACGCGGCCTTCCGCTTTGAACGACCTGACAACCGCTGCTTTATCTTCCGGAAGCATTCCGGCGCGAAAATCTTCTATCCCGACGCTTTTGGCCACGGCTGCCGCTGCCGCCGCGTTGTCCCCGGTGACCAGGACCACCTTCAGCCCCAAGTTTTTCAGCGCCGCCACGGCGGGGGCGGCTCCTTCCTTTACCCTGTCCGCCACCCCGATGATGCCGGCCGGCCGGCCGCCCGCGGCAACGAAGACCACCGAGTTGCCCCGGGCCGCAAACGCCGCCGCCTTTTTTAGCAGCGGCACCGTTTCAATGCCCCTGTCACGCAGGAGTTCTTCCCGCCCGGCGGTTACGGTGTGTCCAAGCACCGTTGCCTGGACTCCGAAACCGGGCAGGGCGCGAAATTCGCTGGCTTCGGGCAAGATCAGCCGGTCCCCCAGCGCCTTGTCCACGATGGCCCTCCCGATGGGGTGCTCGGAGGGCTTTTCTGCCGCCGCCGCGAGCAGCAGGACCTCTTCCCGGCTGAACCCCGCCGCGGGCTCTACTCCCGTTACCGCCAGGCGTCCTTCGGTCACTGTTCCGGTCTTGTCGAAGAGCACGGTGTCCACCCGGGCGGCGGATTCGATAAACTCGCCGCCCCGGAAAAGCACCCCCGCCTTAGCGCCCCGGCCGATGCCGACGATTACCGCCGTGGGGGTTGCCAGCCCGAGGGCGCAGGGGCAGGCCACCACCAGCACCGCGGCCATCTGCATCACCGCCCGGCCGGTATCGGCCGTAAGAAAAAGCCAGCCGAGCAGGGTGAGCACCGCGAAGCCGGTCACCGCCGGTACAAAGGAGCCGATGATCCGGTCGGCCAGGCGCTGGGCTTTCGCCTTGCGTTCCTGCGCTTCGGCTACCATCCGGATGATGCGCGCCAGTACGGTATGTTCTCCGATCCGGTTCGCCCGGACGTACAGCACCCCGTGAAAGTTGAGAGTTCCGCCCACCACTGTTGCCCCGGGCCCCTTCTCCACCGGCAGGCTTTCGCCGGTAAGGAGGGACTCGTCCACGGCCGAGGAGCCGCTTTCCACCGTGCCGTCCACCGGCACGCGTTCCCCCGGGCGGACGACCACGACCTCTCCGGGCGTCAATGCGGCCACCGGCACCTCGATCTCACGGCCCTCCCGGAGGACGCGTGCGGTTTGGGGCTGGAGCGTCAGCAACCCCCGCACGGCCGCTGCAGTCCTCCCGCGGGCCAGGCGCTCCAGGTACCGTCCCAAGAGGACGAGGGTGATGATCATTCCCGCGGTTTCGTAGTAGACGGGCCCGCCGAACCGAAAGGCGTTGGCCGTGCTGAACAGGTAGGCTGCGGTCGTCCCCAGGACGACCAGCGTGTCCATCGTTACCGTGCGGTGCCGGGCCGCGGCGAGGGCCCGGTGGTAGAAAATCAACCCGGGGCCGAACTGCACCCCTGTGGCCAAGGCGAAGGCAACGGCATCGCTTTGCAAGAGGGGCGGGAGCCAGAGGCCGAAGATTTCTGCGAGCATCCGGTAAAAGAGCGGGAGAGTGAGCAGGCCCGCGGCGAGAACAGGATAAGGGAAGGCATCCTCCCAGCCCCGCCGCCTCTCTTGTTCTTCTACTTCCGCGTCCTTGATCGTGAAGCCCAGGTCCAGGATTGCTTTGCGGATTTCGGCGGGGGAGAGCACGCCGGAGAGGTGCCCGACGGTAACGTTCCCCGTGGCGAAGCCAACCTCCACCGCAAACACACCGGGCAGCTCGCGCAGCCGCCGCTCGATTCTCGCCGCGCACCCGGCGCAGGACATGCCTTCCACCCTGAGCCGGACCTGTTCGCGGCGGACTGAAAAACCCAACCCCTCGACCTTTTCCGCCAGGGCCTGCGGCGGGAGGTCGCCGTCAAGGGTGACCCGGACCTTCCCTGTGGCCACGTTTGCCGCTGCGTCTTTCACTCCCGGGAGCGCCTTCAGGGCGGCTTCCAGCCGCGTGCCGCAGGCCGCGCAGGCCATTCCCCCGACTTCCAGGATCCAGGTTTTTTCTTGCGCCATTATAGTCACCACCGTCGGTTCCGGCGTTTTTATATTTTACCCCTTTCGGGGGCGGTTGCGTTGGTTTCGGAAGAGTGATAAACAAGGTACAATTAACCGGGTTGAGCCGCCGCAGGGTTCAAGAGCGGTCTCCGGGCACGGCCTGAAGTTCATGGTGGTTGCACCGGCGGTTTCCCGCTGCGGCGCGGGGCGGGGGCAGAAGCAGCGCACCCGCCATCCCCAAGGTTGAAAGCGCGGCCGCCAGGGCGTAGGTCCAGGTAAACGTCTGCGTGGCGTCGGCCAGGTAGCCTCCGACCGCCGGTCCCAGCGCCTGCCCGATCCCGAAGAAGAGGGTGATGAACCCGAGACCTGCTGCTGCCAGCCGCCGCCCTAAATAATCGCCGGAGGCGGCGGCCATAATGGTCGGCACGCCCACGGAGCTCAGGCCGAAGAGGACGGCCGAAAGATAAAAAGCCGGTGTCGCCCTGCAGAAGGCAAAGAGCAGGTACGAAAGCGCGAGCGTGAAGTAAACCAGAGCGGCGCCGTACTTTCGGCCCAGGCGGTCGGAGATGCTGCCCCAGAGAAGGCCGCAGAAGATGTTCAGCCCTCCCACCACCGCCCACAAAGCGCTGGCCTGAGCGGCGGTCCAGCCGATTTCACCCCGCAGGAAGGCGGCAAAAAAGGTGATGTAGATGACGTAGGAGGCACCAAAGGTAAAGTAAACCAGGCCAAAGTACCAGACCGTCTTTTCCCGGTAGATCGAACCCCATTGCAGGGGGCTTTCTTTGCCGCCCGGGTTGTCCGGCTTCGCTTCCGGCCCCGAAGTTTCTCCCACCGGAAGCAGGCCCACCGACTCCGGCCGGGGGCGTAAAAAGGCCAGGCAGACGCCGCTGATGATGAAAAGCAGACCGCCCAGGCAGAACCAGGCGAAGCGCCAGCCGGACGGCCCGAAGGCGAGCAGGATGTGCGGAATGATGAACGCTCCGAGGATGATTCCCGTGCCGGTTCCGCTGGAGACGATGCCGGTGGCGAAACCCCGGTAGCGCGTGGCAAACCAGACCGATCCCAGCGCCATGGCCGGCACGTAGGCCCCGCCGTTGCCCAGACCCGTCAGGAGGCGCATGGCAAAAGCCCACTCGAAGGAACGCGCCAGGCCGGTAAGAAACATGGTGCAACCCATCAGCAGGAGAGAAAAGCTGATGATGTAGCGGCTGTTGTACCGCGCGGCCAGAAAACCGCCGGCGAAGGCGGCGGCCAGGTAGCCGATGAAATTGCCCGTGCCGAGGAGCCCCGCCTGGGTGTACGTGAGGGCCAGGCCTTCCCGCATGGGGGGGAGGACCAGGGCGTACGACATGCGGCCGAACCCGTGCGCTCCCAGGGCGGTAAGCATACCCATAAAAACGACGATCCAGCCGTAGTGCAGGCCAGGGCGCTTCGCTGTCATTCAGGCCTCCGGTGCCGGCCGCAGGTCGTACCGGTGGCGGCAGCCTTTTCGTTTTGTTTCCATATCTTCTACGTACACCTGCTCGAAAATGGTCGTGGTTTGCTGTCACAAACCCAAAGCAGAGAGGGGTCTCCCTTTGGAGCTTCGTCCTTGCGTGCCCAGACGCCCTGCTTGGGACCAGACTCCATTCTGTACATCATTTTACAACAACTGCGCCTTTGAAACCATTGGCAGCCTTCACTTTTATAAAATTTGCAGGAACCGGCAGGAGAAAGACGTTATTTGACGAATAAGTAAAAAGAGTCTCCGAGCCCGGTTTCCTAAGGCGGAAAAACGCTAAGGAGCCAGGGCCGATAGGGTGTACCTGGAAACGGGTGCGCCTCCCGGTGCGGAAAGGAGAGCAATATGTCGCGGTCGGACAAGGCCGGGCCTCGCGTTACTTTCCGCGGGGCCCGGCTTTTGCGTACTCTCGCGTGCTTCTTGCACGCGGG
>JBFLVI010000014.1:0-52186 GCA_040758635.1 Bacillota bacterium
TCCTCCGGCGCCGGACCGCAGCCGGCCAGCAGCGCCGCCAGCACAAGGAGCAGCAAACCGGTCGCTACATTTCTTACCACCCTCGCCCCTCCCCATCTATAAAGCGCAGCGAGGCGGTGAGATCCCGTATGTGTTTTGCAGCCAGGAGCTTCTTCGCTTCCGGCGTGCTCTTCGCCGCCTTGATGAGCACAGCGTCGGCAACACCCGGCCAGTAGGCAAAAAGCTCGTCCCAGGCCACGGCGCCGTAATAGCCGAAGGTAAAGTCTTCGGTCAGGGGTCCGATGCTCTCTACCACCTGCCGCAGGCCGCTGCCGTCGGGCTGGACCAGCCATAGGCCGGCGCAGTTCTCGCCGTCCAGCCGCACAAAAAGTATCTGCCGGCCGTCGGCTGAAAAGAGCGGCCGTTCGTCTCGGTACGCCAGGTCGCTGGTGAGCTGGCGCGGCTTTCCGCTACCGGTATCCACCGCCCAAAGCTTCCGGCCGGCCAGGACGCGGCGCACCGCCGCCTCGTCTCGACCTGCGTCTTCAAGCACCGGGCCGGCACTGTAAACCAGGAGCTTGCCGTTAGGAGAAAAGGCGGCGTCCACTACCGCTTGGCTTTCCGGGGAGACGAAGACAAGCTTGTTCGTCTGCAGATAAAGCATGCCAAGACGCTTGTTGGTCCACGTTTCCCGGCCCCCGCCGACGATTACGGCCATCTGGTTGAAGTGATGGCTGGTTACGAAGGAGCTCGGCCGCACCAGGATGACGTCGTTGACCGGTTCCAGTCCCCTTTCACCCACCAGAACATCTGCGCAGCGCACGGCCTCCCCTCCAGCCGCGTTGACTGTGTAGAGGGGCAGGCCGTCGGCCTCTAGAGAGGCGGACAGCGGTCCCAGCCAGAACAGGATCTGCTCCCCATCGGGCGACCAGCCGGCTAAGCGCGGCACCTCGCCCACCACGCCACTTTCCCGGTCGAAGCGCAAGCGGGAGGTGTAGACCCGTGCCACACCGCCCGAGGCGGCGTTTGCCTTCCAGATGCCGGCGTAACCCGGCGCACCCGGCTCTATCTTTTGCTTCTCAAAAGCCACCCACCTGCCGTCCGGCGACCAGGCGATGCACCCCAGGTCGACACCGGGTTCCCGTTTGACCAGAACCCGGGGCTTTTCGCTTCCGGGTGAAACCGCAAGGAGTTTGCCCGTCACCGTGTAGGCAAAGGCGTCCGCCGCCGGGGACCAGGCGAACTCACGTACGCCTTGCGCCACGCGGCGGGCCTCACCTCCATCGATCCCGACCAGCCACAGTTCTTCTCCTTTGCGGAACAGCAGCCACCTGCCCGTCGGCGACCAGGCGGGGCGGGAAATGTTCTCCCCGGCGGCCAGCGGCCTCGCCTTCCCGTCCGGCAAATCTTTGACCCAGAGCTTTCCCCCGGCCACCCAGGCCACCCTGCCGGCAGCGGGCGGCTTGCTCGTGCTAAAGTCGGAAATCCTCCACCGCACCGCCAGGGCGCCTAGTACTGGTGCCCCGAGGACCAAAATCAGAACCGCCAGGAGACCAAGTTTTTCCCAGATGCCGCGCATGGCTTCTCTCTCCCCCAATTATTACAAAACGCCCTTTCCGGGCTGCCGGCCGGTGGCAGGCCCGGACGGCGGCCCATTTCTCATCCTTTCCGTTACCCTTCCCGCAACTCCGGTTTTGCCAGGACCATCCTGTTTACCGCTTCCAAGAAAGCCTCCGGCTCCGCCGGCGACAGCAGGTAAGGGTCGCCGGGGGCAGTCTCTACCCGCACCATCCGGTCCCAGCAGGTGGCGTAGACTTTCGCCGTGCCATCGTCCGGGAGAGCGAAAAGGCCGGCGTAACCAAAATACCCGGGAAGCCAGGTAAGCCCGACTCCCGGTTTAGCATATCCTGCTGTCTTCACGGACTTGATTTCGCTTGCGGAAATGAAGTGGGAGCTTGCCGGAGCACGAATGGTTATTCCCTCCGGCGATACTATGTAACAGCGCGGCGAAAACAGAATGCCCAAAACCCACCACCAGAGCCCGCTAAGCAATGCGATAACTGTCAGTGGGCCGGAAAGCAATCTTGCCGTCCTGTCAAAAGGCGCGACCCGAAAGCTGATATCCTTTTCGGTCCTGTAGAGCCATTTCCCTCTTCGTGACAGCATTTTCCACGTGAGGTAGGCCATTGCTCCTACCCAGTGGGTCAACGCTTCTTCGGCAATCGCCAGGATGTGGGTGGCCATAAAGACCGTCACGCCGCTGCCGGCAAGCATCCGCAGCAGGTCTTTCAGCGTCCGGGCGCTCGGCGGGTCCAGCCCCACCAGGGGTTCGTCGAGAATAAGCACACGGGGTTCGTGCACCAGCGCCGCTGCCACGGTGATCTTCTGCCGCATTCCCCGGGAGTAGGATTGGAGAAGGTCGCGCGCATGTTTTTCGAGGCCGAAGAGGTGCAAAAGCTCCGCGATCCGTTTTTGCTTGACACTTGCTTCGATCCGGTAAAGGTCGGCGATGAAGGAAAGGAACTCCCAGCCGGTGAGTTTTTCGTAGAAAACGGGCTCGTCGGGGACATAGCCGAGGAGCATCTTCGCCCGGACCGGCTCCTTCCACACGTCGCGGCCGCAAATCAATGCCCGGCCGGCGGTGGGGCGCAAAAGCCCGGTGAGCATCCGGATGGTGGTGGTTTTTCCTGCGCCGTTCGGCCCCAGGAAGCCGAAGATTTCCCCTGGTGCCACCTCGAGGTCAAGGCCGTCCACGGCGGTGAATCTGCCGAAGCGCTTGGTGAGTTTTTCTGTTTTGATCATTCCTGCTCCCCCGAAAAGCGGTTCACTTTTCCGCCGGTACCCGCAACTCCACGGTACGGCAGTTGGGGCAGGCCCAAACCTCCAGCGGAATCATCTCTTCGCCGAGCTCCGCCCATTCGCCGAAGATCAGCTTCCAGCCGCCGCTGGTGCCGCCGGAGCGGAACTTTTCGACGCCGAGGAGTTCCAGGCCGCGCGAACAACGGAGGCAGGAGCTGCCTCCCGGTGCGCTTTGCGCCACGACCGGCGAGTGCTCCCTGAGCCGCCATTCACGGCCCCTGCTTAAAGATTTGGCGATAAGATAAACGGCAAAACCAAAAACAAGTACCAGTAAAATGAAGTGAAGAATTTGAACTGTCAGCGTCCCGTTAAGTTCCACAATTTTTTCATCCCTTCCCGGCTTTCTAAATCTCAGGAAACACATACATTCCTACGGGCCGGTGCCGGCCGAGACGACGGACCAGCCCGCAGCCGTTTTTTTAAGGTAAAAGAACCTTAGCTTCATACCCGTTGCGTTACCCCGGAAACCCTCTACGATGAATTGTCGCCCGTACTTGCGGTCCACGTAGTCGGTCGGGGTTATCTGCAAATTAAAGGCTTCGATTGGCGATTTCCCCTTAAAAAAAACATACTTCCGGATCGCCAATTCGGGCGTGGGGGAGGGGGAAGACAGGTAAAGGAGGCCGGCGAACAAGCCTATCAGTAAAACAAGGGTGAGCGAGATGCTGATTTTTCTGCCGTTTCGCATGGTTGCTCTCTTTCTGCGAGGTTTTAGCGCTGTCGGCGTGCCTCTAATAATGCAGGATGCACCTGTTCTGTCATCTTTTTTGCTTCTCCGCCAGGCGGAATACGGCCTGACGCATAGCCAATAAAACCGGTGATGGTTGGTCCTGATCGGGCCACGCGACCGGCCAGGAAGCAAGACCGAGATATATCCGGAGCGCGCTTTCCCGGTCAAGTTCCACAAGAAAGCGCCGCCGTTCCTCTTCTATTACTTTTTCCGCCAGGCGCTGTCCCTTTGCCCAGCGCCGGACATCTTGCGGTTCATAGATTTCCCTCCGTAGCGCTGAATCTATCCTTAAATTATACCATCCCGGCCGGAACTGACTGAATGCTAAATTATTCCACCGACAGCTAACGGTAATGTTATACGGTAAGTAGCGCCTGAACGTTCCTGGTACTGGTGAATTATAACATTGGAGGCCGAAATAAGAAAGTCCGCTGCCGCAAGGACAGCGGACCGGGTGTGCTTTTCAATTTTAATGTTGGACGGGAAAGAGAGTATAACTGAGCCAGACCAGGATACCGAGCAGTGCTATCCCGAGCCCGAGGCTGTACCCGATGAGCTTCTTCTCCGCAGGCATCAAGTCGAACCATTCCCCTTCTTCCGCGAACCGTTCTTGATCAGTCATCTGTTCAACCTCCTTTTCTCAAGGCCCTGTTACCCGGAAACCACCGGTGGGGTTATGCCGTGGAAGAAGATCCACGAGATAAACAGCCCGATCCAGATGATAAACCCGAACAGGCAAACCAGGTATACCACGGCCAGCCTGCCCATTCCTTCTTCGCGCAGCTTGCGGAAGTTCGAGACCAGTCCGATCGAGAAGAAAGTAAGGGCAAAGAACAGCTTTCTAAAGACGTCTGCCTGGCCGACTCCCGCCTTTAACGAGTCAAAGGCTCCGGAGGCCAACCCTACGCCGATTAGGATTACGAGAACAAAGGTGCCGGCGTAGCCCAGGACGAACTTGGGGAACCGCTCCCAGATCACCCATCCGGAGATCTTTTCGCCTGGTCTTCTTTCAATGGCGTAGGCCCAGATGACAGCAAGAATAAAGGCCCAGATGGCGATGAAGATGTCGATGAACACCTTGACGGTGACACCGGTCATCAGCATCCAGCCTTCCTGCCACTTAACGCCTAATACCGACAGGGCTTTCGACCTGATCAGGGAGTCAACGATGGCCCCGCTGGCTGCCGCTGCGCCGTCGGTTTTCACGGCCAGGCCCATCCAGGCCCCGGCCACCAGCGGTTCCTTGTAAAGCCAGGCTTGTGCGGCGAAGGGCAGGATAATAAGCTCGACCACCGCAAAGATGATAACCAGCGAGGAAACAATAACCGGTACAACCGGCCGGGCCTTAATGGCCGCACCGGTAGCCATGGCTGCGGAAACGCCGCAAATCGAGATGCCGGACGCAAGCGGCGCCGCCCATTCCGGCGTGAACCTGAAGTACTTCCGGGAGATAAAGTAGACAATCGGCCAGTAGATGAGGTAGGCCTCAACGATGGCGCAGAAGCCGCGGAAAACAACCTGGGCGGCAAGGCCCGTGGACTGACAGGCCTTAAGTCCAACGGTGGCACCCAGGATGACGATGGCCGTTTTGATGTACCACTCGGGTTTGGTTGCCTCTTCGAAATACTTATAAAGGCCAGGAAATAGGTTGCCTATAATAAGCCCGACGAGCAACGCGAGGATTAACCCGGCTTCGCCGGTGAGCGCCAGTGACCAGTTGATACCGAAGTTTTCTAATTTGTCGGGGGTGGCGGCGATATAAGCGTAGTGCCCTATAATTACGCAAAGATAAGTCAGCCAGAAGATCAGAGTGAAACCTGTAGCGAACTTGCGTACGTTGGCTCCCATCGCCGAAGCGCCGATGCTGGTGACAACCAGGAGGAAAAGGTAGGTTAGAATGAGCGAGACGGTGCCGGACATACCTTCATACGCTTTGGACGCCGGCGCCAGAGCGTCGGAGAGGTCGAGCCAGACGCTTGTTTTAACGACCCACCCGAGGATATCAACACCGGCAAGCTTTAGGAGTCCGAGAGCGAAGATGAACAACCCCAGCCATACTGCCCACCAGTCTTCGGTTTTCAAGAGCGAAGACCGGCTTGCGCTTGTTTCCTGGGACATCTGTCTTCCCTCCTTACAGGGAAATATTTCGACAGCAGAATCCGCTAAATTAGGCCCTGCGCTTCTTTTTCACCCCCTTGTTCCTGATTTTTCGGCCTAAGATATATCTGTTATGGTTAACACCATCCTATTTTCTACTTTAATTAAGAGTCAACCCGTACGACGCGAGTTGGTCTTATTATGCAACCCTGTTGACGTAACAGGCCCCCCAGTTGACACTTTTGCGTCAAACGACTGAAACGTTTTGCTCAAGCTTGTCGCTCCTTTCTTCGGAAACTGTCGCCAAAAGGAGAAAGAAGTTCGTCCAGCGAAATATCAAAAAAATTGGATTCTGGCGTCGGATTATCGGGGTTGTCCCCGGGAGGGACACTGAATGAGAGCCTTCAAATGGACTAGCGTTGCACTGGCAGTACTGATAGTTGTTTCGATTTTATTGCTGGTTAACGAATTTTGTATCACGCCCCAGAAGGTAAGTGACCTGGCCCGTTTTTCCGCACAACTCGCCAGGTGTTACCAGATCTCGTTGAACGTGGAGCGCCTGATATCCAGTGTAGAGAGTTACATGCTTCATGCCGATCACCGCTACCTGGACGATTTCAGGCGTTACAGTTTGGAAACCGTCAGGGAGGAATTGGACCTGTATAACACGGCGGATTCCGCTACTAAAAGGAAGGCAGCAGATTTGATTGAAGAAAATAGAAAGTACCTTTCTTTTGTGGAAAAGGAGGTGGTGCGTCCGGAACTACAAAACAGAAACCGCTCTAACGCATCGCTACGGTTGGAACACGAATACTTCGCCGCGAGTTTGAGAGACAAGTCCTATCTGGTGGTAAGCACTGCCAGAAACGAAGTGGATCGAGTTTCAACGTCGGTCATGGCTGTAGAAAACAGAAAGAGATTCTTCCTGTTTTTGCTGGTTTTATTGTTGCTGGTTTTGCTCATTGTGGGCTCGTGCGGGGTAGTGATCCCCCTGTTCGTTCAGAATTCCCACCTGGAGCATTTGGCCGCCCACCTGCGCGGCGCCGTTATTGTAACCGATCAAAGGGCTGTCGTGAGAAGGATTAACGCGGCGGCGGAAAAGCTGCTGAATATCAACGGCGGTACGGTTCTAAACAAGTCCCTGAATGAGATTTTAGGGCATTTCCCATCCTTGCAGAACGTGTTCCAACCGCTTTTCGAGGTCATCCTCTACAAAAAACAATTGAGCAATTACCAGACCGTGTACACCTATGCGGGACGGAAAATTTTCTTGACCATAGACTACCATCCCTTGTTTTTTCTGGATAAGTTGGCCGGTGCGGTGATGGTGGCCCTGCCGGAAGAAAGCCAGCGGGACAGGTCTCTGCTTTTCGATAGTATAGAAGCGGAGCGAAGGAAGCTGTCCATCGAGATTCACGACTGGATCGGCAGGTATATGTCAACCGTGATCCATTCTCTGGATTACATGTTGCGCCAGAACGGGAAGGAGTTGCCCGAGTCCGTGCGCGAAAATCTGGCCCGGCTCAGGAACCAGTGCCAGAACGCCGCCATAGATATGCGCAGCATTATGAATGAGATTCACCCGTATTTGATTGAGAAAGTGGGCTTGATTCCGGCCATCGAATCATACGTCGCTCATTTTGAAAAGACGCACGGCATAAAGGTTTATCTTTATTACAGCGACCGGACGTTCACACTTAACCGGCGGGAAGCGATTGTTATCTACAGGATTATCCAGGAGGCCCTGACCAACGTGGCCAAACACTCCGCGGCCACCGAGGTGGACATTTATTTCTCGGTGCAAAACGAAATGCTGAAAATTGAAGTCTCGGATAACGGTGGGCCGCAAAGGGAACTGGTTGAAGGAACCGGTTTGTGGGGGATGAAGGACCGGGCGAATCTGTTGGGCGGCGACCTGGTATACGGCTACACTGATACCGGCTTTGCGGTGACACTTACCGTTCCTTTAATTCGGGGGGAGGGTTCCGGTGAGCCAGATTAAGATTATGCTGGTTGAAGACCACCAGGTTGTTCGGGAAGGATTGAAAAAACTCATTGAGCTGGAGGAGAACATGACGGTGGTCGCCGAAGCGGGGACGTATCAGGAGGCACTGCACAACCTGCGGGACGACATCAATCTCGTCTTGCTGGATATCGCGTTACCCGATGGGGATGGGCTGGAACTTCCCGGGAAGATCGGTGCCCGGCTGCCGGGGGTTAAGTATCTGGCGCTAACCACTTACGACGACCCCGTATTTGTCAGAAAAGCGATGGAATACGGGATAAACGGATTTATTCCCAAGTACGCCTCGTTTGATGAAATCAAGTCCGCCATAAACATTGTCCTGAAAACCGGGAGCTACCTGTATCCGGGTCTGGGCAGCGAATTATTTCTTAGAGGCCGGGAGCCGGGACTGGCGGAAGAAGAACTGAAGATTTTACAGTTGCTTGCCACCGGCGAGAACCAGAAGGCGGTAGCCAACCAGTTGTACATCAGTCTTTCTACCTTGCGGCGGCGGATTCAAGGGATCTGCACCAAGTTGGGGGTTAAGACCATTGAGGAAGCGCTTGCTTCGGCCGCCAAGAAAGGTCTGATCAAATAACGGGAGGATTTCACCCCATGTCCAAGTTCCCCAGGGCTAAAACCATTTTAGCTTTGTTTATCGTTATCTTCTTTTTGAGCCTGGTTACCGTTTTTTTTATCGCCGAGTTCCGGCTGGCAAAAAGGGTGATCTGTGAGTACGAAAACAGTTTACAGCAGATGACGCTGAACAAAATCCAGCTTTTCGTCAGTGATGTCCGGGTCTTCGCCGAAAATGCAGCCCGCAAGCTGGGGCGGGAGAGTGGTACAACCGAAAACCTGTTGAAAGACCTCGTTCGCCAGAACCCCGAGGTAACCGGCGTTTACCTGGTGGGAACCGATGGTTATCTCATTGCTTCGGCCGGTAATGGGAAAGGCTATCCCTATCAGCCTTCCCGGGCTTTTGAGAAGGCCCTGGCGGGAGAGGTATTTATTACCGGGGGAGAAGCGGGACGAATCGAGGTTGGGGCCCCGGTCTATGACGCGGCGAAACAACTCCGGGGGGTCTTGATTATTGATTACGCGGTCGGTCCTTTTCTGCAGGAGTTGACTCAGGAGTTTTCGAATGATAATTACAGAATCGCTTTGCTGGATAGCGGGAATCGTCCGGTGGTATGGCCTTTCGACCGGGAAAAATTAGAAGGGTTTACCGCTTACCAGGACAAACTGTACGACCGCAATCTACGGTACAGCGTCAGTGCGGCCGGGGTCGAGCACACCTCCTGGCAAGCCTATTTTTTCTTAAAGGACAACAACTTTGATGCCTACCGGGTTATCACGATTATGTTCTTACTTTTCGTGCTCTATTTCTGCGCTTACGAATTTCTTGTTGAGTTCTGGAAGACCAGCAGCATCAATTCTTACTTTGAGGACGTCAACTTTACCATTTTCAATCACCTCAAGGAAGGCGTCATTATCTGCAACAAGTTGAACCGAATCGTCTTTGCCAATGAAGCGGCGTACAGGTTTTTTGCCGACCGAACGGCAAATTTGAGAGGCGCCGCACTGCCGGATATCCTCGGACCTGCAGGCACGCTGGTCAGCGGGGAGAGTAAAAAGATGATCTTAAAGGACGCCGACCGGATGTTGGAGATTGTTTATTCCCCGATATTCAAAGCCGGGAAAATGCTCGGCTCTCTCGCGGTGATCGGTTTAAGCAGCGACCAGGAAAGGGTTTGCGAGCATCTTCTCGCGAAACTGGTTGACGTCAGTTCCGACGGCCTGGTATTTGTGGACAAGAACCACCAGATAGCGATGGCCAATATGATGGCCAGCTATTATCTCGGGCCGTTGGAAAAAGGCAGGCATTTAAGCGAGGTTGACTCCCGGCTGGCTGCGGCCGTATATAACAACATCGGCTCGCGGTCGCTGGGCAGGGTTGAACTGGACTTGAGCGGGGTGATTTGCGAAATCGCTGCGGTCTACGATGACCACGGGCTTTATGTCGGGACGCTGGTGTTTCTGAAAAGCGCGGAGGGCGGTCTTCCCGAAGGGTTATGACGGGACGCCAGACAAAATTTGCTTCTGTTTTCTCCGCCGTGCGCAACCTGATGTTCGAAAAATCGGCGTTCTCAGGTGTTTATTGAGACAAATGCCGGGTCGGGTGCCGGGCTCAAAAGAACATCAGGACAAAAATGAGGATCAGGGCTGCCAGAGAAAGGGCGGCGTAATCCTCCACTTCTTCGGTTTCAAACAGGGCGTCCAGTTCTCCCAGGTCGCGTTCCGACAAAGAGATCCCTCCCTATATTGGTTCGAAGTTGGGTTCAAAACTGACGGACCTTTCGGGTTCGTTCTACGTTCTACGTTGGGCTCAGGCCGATGGACCTCTGGGGTCCGTTCTAAGTTTAACCGTTACACCGCTCGAACCGTCACACCGCTAGGCGTCGCACCGTTATACCGTTACACCGATTCAAGGTTCTAAATTTAGATTCTACCTCTTTCTTCTGAATTCTGGGTTCTGAATTCTGAATTCCAAATTTTAAAGTTCAAGGTTCAAATTCGACGTTCAACGCTACATAAGGTTAAGGGTGGATGAGAACCGTTACCACCACCAGTGCTGCCCCGGCCTTCAGCAAGGCGACGATGGCGCCGATCAACAACGGCTTGCCCCCGGCTTTGCGCAGCTCGTTAAACGAAATCTGCATCCCGAGCCCGGCAAGGCCGATGGCGAAAAACCAGCTGTACAGGTTGCGGATAAAAAGCAATTCCCGCGAAGGGGGATCCGTGGGGCCCAGCAGTCCAAAGGAGGTGAGGAAAACCATGGCCAGGAAACCCAGCACGAAGATGGGAAACCTGCTCCAAAACCCGGTCTTGATGTTGTATTCGTCCACCTGCTCGCGGCTGCTGTAAAGGATCGCGATCACGAGCACTACAAAGGGTAAGAACAACACCCGGGCCAAGTTAAAGATTTGGCCGGTTTTAAGGCTCACGGAGGGGTGGACTGCGGTACCGGGATCGAAGGCCAGCGCGGCGGCCAGTACCTGGCCGGTGTTCAGGATGGCGGTGCCGGCCCAGGCGCCGAACTGGTGGGGGCTCAGGCCCAGCAGGGTTCCGATGGCCGGAAAGGTGAACAGAGAAACAACACCAAAGGAAAGAACCGTCGCGATGGAGTAAACCACCTCGGTGGTCCTGGCGCGAACGGCGGGCGCCGTTGCCACCACGGCCGATACACCACAGATTGACAGGCCTGCCGCCAGCACGGAGGCCGAAGCGGGGTCCATGCCGAGCTTCTGGCCCAGCCACAGGGTGAACAGTAGGGTGGCGAAGACAAAGGCCAGGATAATCGTTACCGCGTTTATCCCGAGATTGGCGAGTTCCGTGATGCTGTACAGGGACCCGAGGAAGATAACCCCCACCTTTATGAAGAGGCGGGAGGTTCTGATACCGGGTAATACCCAGTTGGGGATGCTTACGGTATTCCTGATGAGCATTCCGACTATGATGCAGATGAGGATGTAGTTGAGGTGCAATGTGTCAAGCGTCCACTTCTTTACCACGGGATCGGAAGCCAGGTAAGTCTCCACCCCGCGCCACCAGGGAAAACCAAAAGCGGCACCGCCCCTGGCAAAGATGGCAATGGCCACCATTATAACAATGCCGGGAATGAATTTAAAGATATTGCTCCACCAACCCAATCTTTCTACCTCGCCATAAGTAATCCTGCCCTGAGGCCACCGATTCCATTATAAATCCTTGCCAAAGACCTGCCAGGATTCGTTAGTAGAAGGGGGGAAATACCGCCGGACTAGCGCCCCGCTGTATTTTCTTCTACATGGATACATTCGCCGGAGCGCGCCGGTTTCCTCCTGAACGGAAAATCGTTCGACATCCGGTGGCACGGCTCGCTTTATCCCTTCAACATTGCTCGAAGTTCGACATTACTCGTCGGTTAAAGCTTCCGATCCGTTTGAAATGCTAAATCTTATTAGAGTCGACGGCCATTTTTGCTCTCCTCGCCTGTTGGTTTCGGGTAAAAATTTTTGTGCTCGGAGGCGCCAGGATATGGTGGTCCGCTGGAGGGCCTTTGCCGAGCATCGGAAACAAGCTCCCTGCAGGTGGCAACGGTCAATCCTTTCGTCCCGAATACCGGAAGTGGTGCGTAATCTTGCTCGGCCAGCGTAAAAGGTAATCGCCCTCGCGGGCATGGGGGCCGGCGTTGTGAATCAGCAGCGGCACGCCGTCGGCGCGGCGCTTATCGGAAATGATCCCGATGTGCTCGTACGGCGGGCCAAAGACCACGATGTCCCCCGGCTGCCATTCGACCAGATTTTCCCTATCCCCGGGTTTCACGGTGGTGGTGAGTTCCCCGGCGTGGCGCCGGAAAAAGACGACCAGGTTGGACACCCGGCGGAAGTCGATGTTCGGGTCGGGGTGCCTTCCGGTTGCCCCATAGGCTGCTGGCACCCGCCTGATGTCCTCGTCCACCATTTCCTTCAAGTCGTAGCCGGCTTCACGGAACGCCCGCCAGACGACGTCGGTGCAGGCACCCCGCCCCTCCGGCGGGTAGCCGCCGGCATAGTAGCTTGCATCATAGCGGGTACGGCGCTCCGCTTCCCGGCGCGCCCCCGCAACGAAGTCCAGAGCGTCAGGGACGCCGTTCTCGTTTGCGTCGTGGTCTTCTACCGCCAGCGGGACCTCCAAGGGCGGTTGGAGCCAGGTTTCCGGCGGCAGCCAGGGGTAGCCAAGCCAGCAAAGAAGCTGGCTCCGGAAAACGATTGCCCCGGCTAAAACCACGGTTAAGGTTAATAGAAGATTGGCGTGACGGCGAAGAAGAGGCAATGACCGGGAACCTCCTTAATTAAACGCACATGGTTCCTTAAATTAAAGGTCCACCGCCCACCTTCCTGCCGTATCCTGTGTCTCCGGCAAGAAAATTGCCCGGCGATCTCCATTAACCTAACCCGGGGCGCAGAGAATACCGGCAAGTAAAGGTTTTTCGTGTGGTTTGCGCACAACCACCGCTTATAAAAAATCGGCACGTTTTAACTGTTTTTGCGTCCGGCCAAGCGTTCCTGGATTGCCGTTACCATTCCCAGGGGATCAGCCGGTGAGAGGTAGTAAATGCCTTTTGCGGTCTTAAGTTGCACCATTTTATTCCAGCGGGAGGCGTAAACCCTGGCCGTGCTTCCATCCTTCGGGATCAGAAGG
Organism: Bacillota bacterium; assembly: GCA_040758635.1. Classification (GTDB taxonomy): domain Bacteria; phylum Bacillota; class Desulfotomaculia; order Desulfotomaculales; family Ammonificaceae; genus Yes71-27. Next base: position 12,894 of record JBFLVI010000014.1, read on the forward strand.
CCGAAATACCCGAAAAGCCCGGCGGACCCGAATAATCTAAAAGGGGAAAACTCCACCCGATCAACGAACCGGACTTCCTCGATCTGTTCGTAGCGAAGAGCGATAGTAAAGATACCGCGCTGGATGACTATTTTTGTATCGGTTAAAAAATAACCCCACGGTGAAAGAAAAAGTGTCGTCAGCCAAAGAAGCCAGAAAAAGAGGAGTAATAAATCAGGGAGGCATGAAGCAGCCCGTTCCTCACTCGCCAAAAACTTCAACACAGACACCACGGTTAAGGCCAGGGATGCCAAAATTGTTGTCATCCAGGACCATAAATCGTATGGTGCCAGCTCAAATCGTTTACGCAAAGCTTTCTATCCTTAATTCGTCTCGTAATGATTATTTTTAGTTTTCGACCCAACCTTTTTGTACATCCACCGGGAACATTCCAACTAACATTGTAAAAAAGCTCCCCTTTTTGTCCACCCTTTGTGTCTGAAAACTACGAAACGACGTCTAAAAACTACAAAACCGTGTCTGAAAACTACAAAACGGCGTCTGAAAGTTACAAAATTATGCCTGAGAACTGGTAGCTTGCTTGCTTATTGATTAAACGAAAGGATTACTGTAACCGGGCCTGGATGAGTTAAAGGTCGGTTCTTTAGCGACATAAAAGGGCAGCCTTCCAGAGGCTGCCTGACGAGTATACTTCAGGAGACCTTTTAGAAGCAGATTTGTTTCAACAGCAGTCACTTTAAACCGTTATTGAATTGCTCGTCTCCACGTTGGCTGCGGGGTCATAGGTATAGCCCTCAAGCGTAACGTCGTCCACGGTGAAGGTGAACGTCCCGGCCGCATTCAGGACGGTATCCGAGGTCAGGGCCACCTGACCGAGGGTGTTGGTGACGCCCGTGTCCAGGTCGGCCGTCAGGCCGCTCCAGTGGCCGGAGACCGTAGCTCCGGTGACCGGGTTGCCGTCCTGATCCACTACTGTTACGAGTGCTGTGGCGTAGGTATAGTAGTACCGCCCTCTTGTAGGTAGTGGTGCTCATCGTGATGTCGGCGATGGACACGCTGTTCGCCGGCGCCGCGGGAGTCGTGAACGAGTAGAAGAGCCCGCCGTTGTTGTCCGTGGTCAGGTTGCCGGCGGCGTCGGCGGACTGCACCTCAAAATAGTAGGCGGTCTCCGGCGACAGCCCCGTCAGAGTGACCGAGTGCGTCGTGGTGAGCGTGGTGTCGGTGACGGTGCTGCCGAGTGCGGTGGTGGTGCCGTAGTTGACCACGCTGGTGGCGGGTTCGTCGGTCACCCAGGTGATTGTGGCCGTGGTGGCCGTAGTGCTGGCGGCTACAGACGAGATCACCGGGGGCGTGGTGTCCGGCACCAGGTTCGGCGCCGCTTCGTCGGCGTCAACCAGGCCGTAACCGTAATAGCGGTCCACACCGGCGACCCCCAAGTCGTCGTCGGTGTTCTGCAGAAGCGATCTGATCTCCAAGTTGGTATAGCTGGGATAGGTTGCCATCGCCAGCGCCGCCGTCCCCGAGACGTGCGGGCAGGCCATCGAGGTGCCGTTCAGGGTGCCGTAGTTCAGCCCGTAGGTGGAAGTAAGCGTGACCGTGTAGGTCGGCAGAGTCGAGTAGATGGCCACGCCGGGGGCGGCCAGTTCCACTTCCGGCCCGGCGCTCGAGAAGGTGGCGAAGGCGTCGTTGGAATCGGTGGCCGAGACCGCAATCACCGAGCTGTAGCGAGCAGGATAATTTACGGTGCTGTTATTACCTCTGGGCGGACCGGAGTTCCCCGCAGCAGCGACCAGAAGTACGCCCGCGGCGTAAGCGTTGTTGCAGGCAGCTTCAAGGGTAAGGCTCGGTAGCGAGGACCCCAGACTCATCGAGACGATGTCCATCCCGTTGGCGACTGCCAGTCGATCCCGGCAACGACGTCGCTCAGCAGGCCGCTGCCTGAGGCGCCCAGGGCCTTCACCGCGTAAAGGGAAGCCCCCGGCGCCACACCGACGATGCCTGCGCCGTCAGCCTCCGCGGCGATAATCCCGGCGCAGTGGGTGCCGTGTCCGTTGTCGTCCAGCGGGTCCAGGTCATCGTTTACGTAGTCGATGCCGCCTTTGTAATTGGCGTCGAGGTCCGGGTGGGTATAGTCAATCCCGGTGTCGATCACGCAGACCCTGATGCCGGTGCCCAGGTTGTACGGTTGTACCAGTTTCGCGTCAATCCGGTCTATCCCCCACGGAACGGTGTCGCCCAGGGCTTTAACCTCTATGTCGGGTTCAACGTAGGCCACGCCGGGGTGCTTTGCCAGCTTGGCCAAAACGGCTTCCGGCACCTCGGCCGCCACAGCGCTGACCACCCGGTACTTGTGCTTGACTTTTCCGCCCATACCCTCAACAAGCTGCTGATCCACCTTTTGCTTGAAGCCGATCAGGACCTTGGCCTTTGCCGGCGCCGCGTTTGCGGTCGGAAGCGCGGGGGCCAGGAACAGGGCGAGAAACAGAAAAACGAGAAATTTAGCCAAAGTCTTCATTTCAACCCTTCCCCCGTGGTTAAAAATAAAGAAGCTTCCCCAATCCTCCTGGTGCGACCTTTTCCGCCGGATGAACAGACTAGAACCCATCGTTGCTGTCTGGACCACTCCCTCTGCTTCGTCTTCGTCCATTCCTTGCGAAGGTATTCACCAGCATTTCAAGAAAATCCTGCCAGAAGTGAGCAAGAGTCTGAATTTTTTGACGGCATTGAATTGATGGTCGCTTTTCATCCGGCTTGCAAAACAGCATTTACGCACAGGTGGAGGTGGGTGGAAGTTATCCGAACGGGCTGGAGGGCACTATTTCCGGAGGCGGCGGGGCAAATTAAGAACAGGCGCGCCGTCGTACCGGAGCGCCGGCAGATCCGGCCGAGTTGAGGAGCGCACGGCTTTTAGAGGCAGGGTGGTTCTATGGCCGTAGAAGGGGAAAAACCGGCCCGGCAGTTGCTGACCCGGAAAATCGAAGAGCTGAGCGTGGCGATGGAAAAGATGAGGCTGGCGGAGTACGTCCGGCTTTTGGAGCGGCCCTGGCGGTTGATGTACATCAACCTGATCGCCGGCATCGCGCGCGGGGTTGGGATCGCCATCGGGTTCACCATCTTGGGAACGGTGCTTGCTTACGTTTTGCGCAGCCTGGTGGCGGCGAACCTGCCGGGGATCGGGAGGTTCATTGCGGAAGTGGTAAGGATGGTGGAACTGCATTTGTATTAATTAAGGGGGGCGTGATTGCATGGACGCAAACAGGCAGGATCATTTTCGGCACCGGCTGCTAAAGGAGCGGGACGAGTTGAAGCGCCAGATTAAAAGCATTACGGAGACCGGCCTGAAGATGCCGCTGCGGGAGACGACCGGTGAAATCTCGCTTTACGACAACCACCCCGCGGACGTGGCGAGCGAGGTTTTCGAGCGTTCCAAGGACCTGGCTTTGAAGGAGGACGCCGAGCTGAAGCTCAGGGCGATCGAGGATGCCTTGGCCAAGATGGAATCCGGGCGCTACGGATACTGCGACCTTTGCGGGGCTCCGATCCCACCGGAGAGACTGGCGGCGGTCCCCTACACCACAATGTGCCAGCGCTGCAAGGGAAAGCAGGAGGAGCAGGAGGGCAAGCGGGCGCGGCCGGTGGAGGAAGAGGCGCTGCAGAACCCCTGGGCACGTGCCGAAGATGAAAGTATAATGTACGACAGAGAAGATGCGTGGCAGGACGTGGCTCAGCACAGCCTGTCCACAGAAACCGAGCCGGTGGAAGGGGAGGATCGCGGTGGGGTGGTGGATGTGGACCAGATTCCGTACTACAAAGAAAACGGCGTAAACTACCGCGGCTACCGGACGAAAAGATAGGGTTGCGTCGGCGTACCGTTCAAAGGGAGGTTTTTTTCGTAACGGGGAGGATTTTGCGGTAGCGGCGCGAATAATTCAATCTTAAACGCCGTAACGAAGTCTTGTGAAGTCCAGTCCGTGAAACGCGGGTCTCATAGTTTTTGAATCGCGGCTCGGCGGGAGAACCGGGGGCGCGGAATTTGAAGTTGGCAGGCGGAGTGCTCAGTGGTTCCACGGGATCGGGGAGATATGATGTTAAATTTTTTTGATGAAATCAGGGACGACTTGGCCTACGTCGAAAAGGAACTGAAAAAGGTCGTCGCGGGTTTCCCCCCGGTGCTGAGTGATCCGGCCACGCACCTTTTGGCTGCGGGAGGGAAACGCCTGCGCCCGGCATTTGCTCTTTTGGGCGGGCATTTTGGCCGCTACGAACTGGAGCGCGTGGTGCCGCTGGCGGTGGCTGTGGAGCTGATCCACATGGCCACCCTGGTCCACGACGACGTGGTTGACGGGGCGCTGGTCCGGCGCAGCCGGCCTACGGTACACGCGCAGTGGGGAAACAACGTGGCGGTCTGGACGGGAGACGCCGTTTTCGCCAGGGCAATTGAGATCGTTGCCGGCTATGAGGAGTCGCTCGTGAGCAGGAAACTGGCGGCGACCTGCATGGAGGTCTGTACCGGTGAATTTGCACAGGCCAGAGCGTGTTTCAACCCGCGGCAGACGCTGCGCGGTTATTTCGGCCGCATCCGGAGCAAGACCGCGGTTCTGATTGCCGGGGCCTGTGAGCTCGGCGCGGTGGTGTGCGGGGCGCCGCAGATCGTGAGCCGGGCGCTCGGCCAGTACGGCCTGGCGGTGGGGATGGCCTTCCAGGTCGTTGACGACGTTTTGGACATCGTGGCCGACGAAAGGATTCTCGGCAAGGCCACCGGCAGCGATATCCGGGAGGGGATCGCCACGCTGCCCGTGCTCTACGTTCTGTGCCAGAGCAAGCGGTACCACCGGCGCCTGCGGGAAATACTTTGCGCTCCGGAAAAGAGCGAGGCTGAGATCGGTGAGGCGATCGCCATTGTCAAGGAAGAGGGCGGGGTCGCGTACAGCCTGGAGGTGGCGCGGCGCTTTGTGGGCAGATCCCTGGATGCGCTGCGGAAGCTTCCCGAGATCCCGAGCCGGCAAAAACTCGAGGCCATCGCCAGGTTTGTAGTGGCCCGCGAGTTTTAGGAGAGTGTTGCAAAACTATAATGCTTTATCCGGCCTTTATTAAACTTGCCGGGCGGCAGTGCGTGGTTATCGGGGGGGGCAAGGTCGCTGCGCGCAAGGTGGTGATGCTGCTGGACTGCGGCGCCCGGGTACGGGTGATCAGCCCCGCGGTCGCGGAGGAGATCGCCGTTCTGGTTGAGAGCGGCGCGGTCGAATGGGTCCGGCGCGGTTTTCAGGAAGGCGATACGGCGGGCGCTTTTTTAGTGGTGAGCGCCACCGACGACCGGGAGGTGAACGCGGCGGTGGCTCGGGAGTGCGCGGCCCGGAACGTGCTGCTGAACGTGGTTGACCAGCCGGAGTTTTGCAGTTTTTACGTTCCGTCCGTCGTGAGGCGGGGCAGCCTGACGATCGCCGTATCCACGGAAGGGAAGAGCCCGCTGCTGGCGCGCAAAATCCGGGAGCGGCTGGAGGAAATCTTCCCGCCCGCGTTCGGCGAGTTTTTGGTTTACCTTGGCGCGGTGCGGGAGGAGGTCATCGCGCGGTTCCCCGAGCAAAAAGAGGAACTGCTGGCGGAGCTTTTGAACCCGCAGGTTCTGGCTTGTGTCGAAAGAAACGAAGTAGACGCGGCTAAGGAGTTGGTACAGGGTGTTCTTGATCGTTATCGGTCTTAACCACCGGACGGCCCCGGTCGAAGTACGGGAGCGGTTCTCCTTCTCGGAGAGCCAGGCCCGGGAGGTTCTGGAAGAGCTTCGGGCCAAGGCCGGGGTGGAGTCGGTGGTGCTTATTTCGACCTGCAACCGGACCGAGTTTTACATGTTTTTGAGCAAGGAGATCGCCCGGACGGCGGTAATCGAGGTGCTGTCCCGCCGGGCCAGGTTGGAGTTTGCGGAGTTGAAGCGTTACCTTTACGTTTACACGGAAAACGACTGCGTCCGGCACCTCTTCCGGGTGGCCGCCGGTTTGGACTCGATGATTTTAGGGGAGACGCAGATCCTAGGCCAGGTGAAGGAGGCCTACCAGCTGGCACACAACTGCGGCGCCACCGGGAGTTACCTGAACGCCCTTTTCCAGCAGGCCCTGGCGGTGGGGAAAAGAGTCCGGACCGAGACGGAGATTGACAAGAACGCGGTCTCGGTCAGCTACGCCGCTGTGGAGTTGGCCAAGCAGGCCCTTGGCAGTATTGAAGGAAAGCTGGTTCTGATCATTGGTGCCGGTAAGATGAGTGAGTTGACCGTGAAGCACCTGATGGCCAACGGGGTGGCCGGGGTCATCGTCTCGAACCGCTCTTTTGAGAACGCCCGGGAACTGGCGGCCCGTTTCGGCGGGAAGGCGGTCCGTTTCGACGAGCTTTACTACTGGATGGAGCAGGCGGATATCGTCATTAGCTGCACGGCGGCCAACCACTACGTTATTCACACCCGGGAAATGGAAAAGGTCACGGATAAACGCGGCGGGAAAAAGATTTTCCTGATCGATATCGCGGTGCCGCGGGACGTCGAACCCGAGGTGGCCCGGCTGCCGGGCGTGGTGCTTTACGATATTGACGCGCTGCAAAACGTGGTGGACGCCAACCTGGCGGAACGCCGCCGGGCGGCTGCCCAGGCGGACAAGATCATCGAGGAGGAGGTCGAGGAGTTCCTCCGGCGCCAGGCGGCGCTGGCGGTTGTCCCCACCATTGTGGCGTTGAAGAAACTCGGCGACGAGATCAAGCAGAAGGAGCTGCGCCGGGCGTTGAACCGGCTCGGGGACCTGTCGGATTATGAGCGCAAGGTGATCATGTCCCTGGTGAACAGCGTCACGAACCAGTTGCTGCACGAACCGGTCCGGCGGTTGAAAGACCTGGCCATGACCTCGCAGGGTCACTTTTACGCCGAAGCGGTTCAGAAGTTATTCAATCTGGAAGTGACGGCAGAAGCTCCTCCGGCGGCGGCCAAGGGGAAGGGGTAAAGTTTGGGACGGCGGGTCGTAGTCGGGACGCGGGGAAGCGAGCTGGCACTGAAACAAACCGGGATTGTAATCCGGGCGCTGGAGCAGCAATGGCCCGGCTACCGGTTTGAAGTAAAACGGATTAAAACCACCGGGGATAGAATCCGCGACGTGGCACTGGCCAAAATCGGGGACAAAGGCCTTTTCACCAAGGAGTTGGAGATCGCCCTGTTAGAAGGGAAGATTGACTTGGCCGTGCACAGCATGAAGGACTTGCCGACGGTGCTGCCGGAAGGCCTGGTTGTCGGCGCGGTCCTATCCCGGGAGTATCCGGAGGACGCCCTGATTTCCCTTTCGGGGACAACCCTTGATTCTTTGCCACCCGGGGCGAGGGTGGGCACTTCGAGCCTGCGGAGACAGGCCCAGCTCCGCCACTACCGTCCGGACCTCCAGGTCAGCCCGGTGCGCGGCAACGTGAACACGCGGTTGAGCAGGTTGAAGAAGGGCGATTTCGACGCCGTCGTGCTGGCCCGGGCCGGGCTGGCGCGCCTGGGGCTGCAGGACCACGTGACGCAACTCCTCCCTTACGAAGTTTGCCTGCCGGCGGTCGGGCAGGGTGCCATCGGGATCGAAATCCGGGCTGGCGACCAGGAGATCTCCCATTTTGTATCTGTGATAAACGACGAAAAGAGCCGGGCCGAAATCGCGGCGGAACGCGCCTTCATGCGCCGGCTTGAAGGCGGCTGCCAGGTGCCGATCGGGGCGCTGGCCCGCGCGACAGGTGCTGAACTGACCCTGGCCGGCGTGGTGGCGGATGTCGATGGGGAGCGCCTGTTCCGGGCAGAAGAATCCGGCCCTCTAACGGAGGCGGAAACGGTGGGCGTCAGGCTGGCCGAGAAGCTGCTGGCAATGGGGGCGGCGGAAATCCTGCGTTCCATCCGGGAGCTTTCTTGAGGTTTGCTTTGTACAATTTAAGCCGGGACTGACTTTTAAGACGGCAAATAGGGTTTGAAGGTGAACCAGAACTGATGGTTGGGAAAGTTTTTCTCATAGGGGCGGGACCCGGTGATCCGGGTCTCATTACGGTAAAAGGGGTGGCGTCGCTGGCCGCGGCGGACGCGGTAGTTTACGACCGCCTGGTTAACCTGCGTCTGCTCGGGTACGCCCGGCCGGACGCGGAGGTGATCTTTGCGGGCAAGTCTCCCGAGCGCCACGCCCTGAGGCAGGACGAGATCAACGCGCTACTGGTCAGGTTGGCGCGGGAAGGGAAGGTTGTCGCGCGGCTGAAGGGCGGCGATCCGTTTGTTTTCGGGCGGGGCGGCGAAGAGGCCGAGGCGCTAAAGGAGGCGGGGATACCCTTCAGCGTAGTACCGGGGGTGACCGCGGCAGTCGCTGCGCCTGCGTATGCGGGCATCCCGGTGACCCACCGGGATTTCACCTCGAGTTTCGCGGTGGTTACCGGAAACGAGGATCCGAACAAGCCCGATTCGGCCCTTGACTGGGAAAAGTTAGCGGGCAGCGGCACGCTGATCTTTTTGATGGGAATGGCGAACCTGCCGGAGATTGTGGCGCGCTTGCAGCGTGCCGGAATGCCGGCGGAGACGCCGGCGGCGGTGGTCCAATGGGGGACGACCGCCAAACAGCGCACGGTGACAGGGAACTTGAGCGACATCACCGGGAAGGTAGCGGCGGCCGGGATCACTAATCCGGCGGTGGTGGTGATCGGCAGGGTGGTCACCCTGCGGGACAAGTTGGCCTGGTTCGAGCAGGGGCCGCTCTTCGGGCGGCGGGTGGTGGTGACCAGGTCCCGGGAGCAGGCCAGCGTGCTGTCCGAAGCGATCGCGGCCCTTGGCGGGGAGGTCTTCGAGTTCCCAACGATCCGGATCGAGCCGCCGGAGGATTGGGGGCCGCTTGACGCCGCCATCCGGGACGCGGCGGCTTACGACTGGCTTGTGTTCACCTCGGTGAACGGAGTGAAAATGTTTTTCCGGCGGTTAAGAGAACTGGGGTGCGACATCCGCACCTTCAGCCAGGCGGCGGTGGCCGCCATCGGCCCGGGGACCAGAACCGCCCTGGAGGAGCGGGGTCTGGTGGTCGCTTACATGCCGGAGGAGTTCCGCGCGGAGGCGATCGCAGCCGGTTTGAAGGAACTCGCCGGTGCCGGGGCGCGGGTGCTTCTGCCGCGGGCGGACATCGCGCCGGATTCGCTGCCCCGCGCGCTGGCAGCAAGCGGCTTTTTAACGGATAACGTCGTCGCCTACCGGACGGTACCGGAGCGGCAGAACGTTGAGGTGCTGCGTGAGATGCTTGCGGCAGGCGCGGTGGACGCGGTTACTTTCACGAGTTCCTCGACGGTCAAAAATTTTATGGCGGCAATCGGCCCGGAGGCGGCAGAACTCTTGCAGAACATGACGGTGGCTTCTATCGGGCCGGTGACCAGTGCCACGGCCCGGGAACTCGGGCTCAGGGTGGACGTGGAGGCACCCCGGTACACCATCACGGGGCTGGTCGAGGCCCTGGTGGAGCATTTTGGAAGGATGAAGGCGGAAGGATGAAGTTAGAAGTCAGAGGTCAGAAGCCAGGAGCCAGAAGTCAGAATCCAGAATCCAGAAGGAGAGAAGTAGAATTAAACTTTGAACTTCGAACTTCGAACTTCGAACGGACCCCAAAGGGCTATCATCTTAAGCCTTAACGCGGAACGTCGAACAGATCCTGAGGGTTCATCAGTTTAAGCCCAAACGCAGAACGTGTTTTCAAGGGGGTTTTACCAGGTGGGGTTTCCTGTAACGCGGCTGCGCCGGTTGCGCGTTAGCGAGGAGATGCGGCGGCTGGTCCGCGAGACGGAGTTAAACGTCGGTGACCTGATCTACCCGGTTTTTGTCACCGAAGGCGAAGGGGTAACGGTGCCGGTGGCGGCGATGCCGGGTATCAACCGGTTTTCGGTGGACACCTTGCTGCGGGAGCTCAAAGGAGTGGTGGAGGCCGGGATACCGGGGATAATCATTTTCGGGGTGCCGGCCGAGAAGGACGACTACGCTTCGGGAGCCTGGGCGAGTGAAGGCGTAGTCCAGCAGGCGGTGCGCACCATCAAGGAGTTTTTCCCCGGCCTGCTGGTGATTACCGACGTCTGCCTGTGCGCCTATACCAGCCACGGCCACTGCGGGCTGGTCGAGAACGACCGGGTGCTGAACGACCAGACCCTGGAAATCCTGGCCCGTACGGCCGTTTCCCATGCCCGCGCGGGTGCGGACGTCGTAGCTCCTTCGGATATGATGGACGGGCGGGTGAAGGCGATTCGGGAGGCGCTCGACGCCGCCGGTTACCAGGATACGGCCATTATGGCGTACAGCGCCAAGTACGCCTCGGCCTTTTACGGGCCTTTCCGGGAGGCGGCCGACTCCCGGCCGCAGTTCGGCGACCGGCGGAGCTACCAGATGGACCCGGCGAACGCCGCCGAGGCGCTTTTGGAGGTGGCGCTCGACATCGAAGAGGGCGCCGACATCGTGATGGTAAAGCCGGCGCTGGCTTACCTCGACGTGATTCACCGGGTAAAAGAGCGGTTCAACCGCCCGGTGGCCGCCTACAACGTCAGCGGGGAATACTCGCTGGTCAAGGCGGCGGCCGCACAGGGCTGGGTGGACGAGCGGGCGGTGGTCCTGGAGACGCTCACCGCGATGAAGCGGGCCGGTGCCGATATCATTCTGACTTATTTCGCCAAGGACGTTGCCGGATGGCTGAACGATAAACGGAACGAAAAGAAGGGAAAGTGGAATCGTGATCGTTTCCTGGAACACAACCAACGAGTGTAACCTGAAGTGCGCCCACTGCTACCGGGATGCCGGGACGAAAAAAGCGGAGGAGCTTACGACGGCCGAAGGGCGATCGCTGATTGACGAGATCGCCCGGGCGGGGTTCAAGATCATGATTTTCTCCGGCGGGGAACCGATCATGCGGGACGACCTTTACGAACTGGCGGCCCACGCCCGGGACCGCGGCCTGCGACCGGTTTTGGGGACGAACGGCACCTTGATCACGCCGGAGGTGGCCGGGAAGCTCAAGGAAGCCGGGGTGATGGCCGTCGGGATCAGCCTGGACAGCATGGATAAAAAGGCGCACGACGACCTGCGCGGCGTGTCCGGTTCCTGGGACGCGGCGGTTGACGGTATGCGGGCCTGCCGGGAGGTGGGGCTCGGTTTTCAGGTGCATACCACCGTGATGGACTTCAACTACGAAGAGGTGGAGCAGATTACGGATTTCGCGCTGTCCGTCGGGGCGCAAGCGCACCACGTCTTTTTCCTGGTGCCCACCGGGCGGGCGGTGGAGATTGCGGAGGCTTCCATAAAGGCGGAACAGTATGAGCGGTTGCTGCGCCGGCTCTTAGAGAAACAGCGACAGGTGCCGCTCGAAATCAAACCCACCTGCGCCCCCCAGTTTTTGCGGATCGCCAAGCAGATGGGGATCAATATGCGCTTCACCCGCGGCTGCCTGGCGGGCCTTTCCTACTGCCTGATCAACCCGGTAGGGGTGGTCCAGGCCTGCGCCTACCTGGACTTCCCGGCGGGGAACGTGCGAGAGGCGCCGTTTACCACGATCTGGCGGGAAGCGGAGGTCTTCCAGCGCCTCCGGACGCGGGAGTATACCGGGAAATGCGGGCGGTGCGAGTACAACGACGTGTGCGGCGGCTGCCGGGCAAGGGCGTATTTTTACTTCGGGGACTACATGGCAGAAGAACCGTGGTGCCTTTACGGTGCCGGGAGGAGGAGCTAAGTGGCGGCGGACGAAAAGGGCCTGACCGAAGCCGAACGGCAGCTCTTGAACGCGATGCAGCAAGGCTTCTTGCCGGTACCGGAACCCTTCAAGGAGGTCGCGGCCCGGCTGGGCTTGACGGAGGAAGAGGTACTCTCCGAGCTCCGGCGGCTGAAGGAAGCCGGGGTGATCCGGCGCCTGGGGGCGATCATTGACTCCCGGAAGATCGGGTACACCGGAACGCTCTGCGCGATGCGGGTGCCGGAGGAGCGCATCCCGGAAGCGGCGGCCGTGATCAATTCCTTCCCGGAGGTCACACACAACTACGTGCGGGAGCACGATTACAACGTCTGGTTCACCATCTTGGCGCCGTCGGAGGAGCGGATCAACAAGATCGTCAACAGTATAAAGGAACAGACCGGGATTACCGCTTTCTTGAACCTGCCGGCGCGGCGGATTTTCAAAATCCGCGTGAATTTTGACCTGGAGGGAGAAAGGTGACGGTGACGGGAAAGGAGCAGCGCCTCATTTTGGAACTGGGGAACAACTTCCCGATCGAGTCCCGGCCTTTCGCTGTGATCGGCGCCCGTCTGGGAATGACGGAGGACGAGGTGCTCGCCCGGGTGAAGGAGTTTATGGCCCGGGGCATTATCCGGCGGCTGAGCGTGGCCTTGCGCCACCAGAATGTGGGGTTCACCGCCAACGCGATGATCGTCTGGAAGGTGCCGCCGGAGCGTCTGGATGAGGTGGGGAGGAAGCTGGCTTCCTTTCCGGAAGTGACCCACTGCTACGAACGGGAAACGGCGCCGGACTGGCCATACAACCTGTACACCATGGTACACCGGCCTTACCGCGAGGAGTCGCTCGCGATCGCCGCGCGGCTGAGCGAAGCGGTGGGGATAAAGGATTACCGGGTGCTTTTCAGTACGCAGGAACTGAAGCGCTCGAATCCGCAGTATTTTACGGAAGGAGGGTAATCCCGGATGCGGTTTGACCGTTCCAGCCTTTTATTCGTGGAAGCGCAAAAGTACCTGCCGGGCGGGGTGAACAGCCCGGTGCGGGCATTCAAAGCGGTGGGGCGCGACCCGGTATTTATCCGCAGAGGGGAAGGCCCGCACCTGTTCGACCTTGACGGGAACAGGTATATTGACTACGTCTGTTCCTGGGGGCCGTTGATTTTAGGCCACGCTCATCCGGCGGTCGTGGAAGCGATACAGAATGCGGCCGTGCGTGGCACCAGTTACGGCGCGCCGACGGAGCTCGAGGTGGAGCTGGCAAAGCGGATTGTCGCCGCGCTTCCTGCCGTCGAGATGGTGCGGCTGGTGAACTCCGGCACCGAGGCGACGATGAGCGCCGTCCGGCTGGCCCGGGCGTACACGAAACGGTCTAAAATCTTGAAGTTCGAGGGGTGCTACCACGGACACGGCGACGCCTTCCTGATCAAGGCCGGTTCCGGAGCACTCACCCTGGGAATTCCAACGAGTCCCGGGGTGCCGGCAACGGTGGCTGCCGATACCATCACGGCGCCCTACAACGATCTGGAGACGGTGCGGGAAATTTTCAAACTCGAAGGGGAGCATCTTGCTGCGGTGGTCCTCGAACCGGTGGCCGGCAATATGGGGGTCGTGCCGCCGGCAGCCGGTTTTCTGGAAGGGCTGCGGGCGCTCTGCACGGAGTACGGTGCGCTCCTGATCTTCGACGAGGTGATCACCGGTTTTCGGGTGGGTTACAACGGCGCGCAGGAGCTTTACGGTGTTTATCCGGATCTTACCTGCCTGGGGAAAATCATCGGCGGCGGTTTACCGGTGGGAGCCTACGGCGGCAAGAGGGAAATCATGGAACTGGTCGCACCCCAGGGGCCGGTTTATCAGGCCGGCACCCTGTCCGGCAACCCGCTGGCGATGGCTGCCGGAATCGCCACCTTGGATTTCCTTAAGAAGCCGGGGACTTACGAGCGGTTGGAGGAGTTAGCGGCGCGGCTTGCCGCAGGTCTGGAGAGGGCGGCGGCGGAGGCTGGCGTTCCGGTGACGATCAACCGGGTGGGTTCGATGCTTACCGTATTCTTCACGCCGGGGCCGGTCAGGGACTACGCGACTGCCACCGCTGCGGACGCCGCGAAGTTTGCGGCCTTCTTCCGGGAAATGCTGAAAGCGGGAGTTTACCTGCCGCCGTCCCAGTTCGAGGCGCTTTTCGTCTCGCTGGTTCATCCGGTCACCGACATTGACGAGACGGTGGGCGCGGCGGCGCGTTGTTTCCGGAGTGTTGCTTAGAAACGTGTTGTAAACTCTAATTTCCTGAAAGCAGGCTCTATCTACTCATAAATGACAAACTTTGCCAGAAACCTTAGAGGCCGCGAAAAACGACCCAGCACTCAACTCAACGTAAAAGGATACGAGATACTCTAATGCCTGTTTGCTTGAGTGCAGGTTATACCACAGAGTTGAGTGCCGGGCAGGCGAAGTTTTGCAGCGGTCTCTTAGGAGCGAAAGGAGGCGAAAGTGATGTGTTCCGGTGGAGCAATCCCGCGGTGCATTGTGGAGCTTTCCGGATACTACCTGGCCCTCGTCCTGGAAGAGGCGTCCGGCTGCAGTGACTGTGCGGTTTGTGCGGGGGAACTCCGGGCGGTGCAAGACCTCCTGCGGCAAATCGGCCGGGGTGAGGGCGGCACCGAGGCGTTAGAAGGGTTGAAAAAACTGGCGGCAGAGGCCCGCGCCGGGGCAGGTTGCGGTGTGGGCCGTCTCGGGGCCAAGATTGTCGCCGAGGCGCTGGCGAATTACGATGAGGAATTCGCTGCCCACGTCGGGGAGCGTTACTGTCCGGCAGGCGTTTGCGACATCCGGTATATGGTGGAGGTTGGAGGCTAGAAGTCAGGGGGAATTCGCCAGCGCGAATTCCGGCGTCGGTCTTCGGCTCGAAAAGCTGCCGGTTTACTGCCGGCATTTCTATTAAGACGGGTGAAGCGTGATGGAGGAAGTTGTAGCCCAGGTTGCGGGCTTCATGTCGCTGGCGGCGAAAACGGCACCGAAGTCGCTCGGCCAGGACTACCTGGTGGTGCGGGTGGCAACGGGCGAGGAGGTCCGGCGGCTGGCGGCGGCGATGGAGGCTTTCGGACGGGAAACGGGAAAAAAAGACTTCGACCGGGACGGTGAAAGCGTCCGGCAGGCTGCGGCAGTCTTTCTCATCGGCCTCAAAGACGCAAAGCCTTTAGGGCTGAACTGCGGCGCGTGCGGATTTCCCCGGTGCGAGGAAGCGGCGGCGCACGACGGACCGGAGTTCCGCGGGCCCCACTGTTTCTGGCGGGCGATGGATATGGGGATCGCGCTCGGCTCGGCAGTCAAAACAGCTTCGCTTTTTAACGTTGACAACCGGGTGATGTACCGCGCCGGGGTGGTTGCACGCCGGCTCGGTTTAATTGACGCCGACGTGGTCTTGGGGGTTCCCCTGGCGGCGACGGGGAAAAACGTCTTTTTCGACCGCAAGCCGAAGGAGGATTAGCAGGAAAAAGGTTCCGGGCGGCGAAATAATCTTCGGTAATTCAAATCAGTGCGGCAGCAGGTGCCCTAAAACGGGGGTCAGGAATCGGAAAGCCGGAGGGCGAAAGAGAGGGAGGAGTTCGCGGGAGCGAATTCCGATTCCAACGTCCGACGACTAACGGCCGACTGAGATACCCGATTATGGAGACTGCTCGAAAGGCGGCTCCAGGGGAGAATAGGGAAGTCCGGTGCAAGTCCGGCGCGGTCCCGCCACTGTAACGGGGAGCAAGGCCGCTTTGGGTACCACTGGTTAACCCGGCACTCAACTTAGGGAAACGTGACAGTTACCACAAAGGTGGAAGTTCACAAGGAAAACCTTCCACGTTGGAGGCTGAATCAACCGTCTCTCTAAGCTGAGTGCCGGGCGGGAAGGCGTGGCTGAAGCTGTGAACCGGAGCCAGAAGACCTGCCTGCTGGATGCTTCAACTCCGGCCCCGCACTCAACTCAGGGAAACGGCGACAGTTACCGGGAAAGTGGAAGTTTACAAGGAGAACCTTCCACGTTAGAGGTTAAAGAAAACGTTTCTTTAAGTTGAGTGCGGGGGGTTCAGCCCTGGATGATGGTAAAGTCCACGGGAAGCGTGGGCTTTTCTTTTTAATTAATTAAATTTAAAGCGGAGGTGTTGTTGAATGCTTCTTGCCCGAACCATTGAGAAGATCGGGGAGCTTGACCGGAAGGCGATGGCGCAGGCGCAGGCGCGGGTAGACGGCCTTTTGAAGCCGCCGGGAAGCCTGGGGCGGCTGGAGGATTTGGCCGTGCAGCTTGCCGGGATTACCGGAAAGCTTTTCCCTGAAATCCAGGCCAAGAGCGTCATCGTTATGGCGGGCGACCACGGGGTGGTGGCCGAGGGGGTGAGCGCGGCACCGCCGGAGATCACCTACCAGATCCTGCCGCGCTTCGTGGACGGTACCGCCGGAATCGGGGTGCTGGCGCGCCATGTCGGCGCTAAGGTGGTGGTCGTGGATATCGGCGTGGCGCAGCCGGTGGACTGGCCCGGCGTAGTGGTGCGGAAGGTCCGGCCCGGCACGGGAAATATCGCCCGCGGGCCGGCGATGACGCGGGAAGAAGCGGTCCGCGCGGTCGAGGTGGGAATCGAGCTGGCACAGGCGGAGATCGGGATGGGAGCGAACCTTATCGCCACCGGCGATATGGGCATCGGCAACACCACGCCCTCGAGCGCGATTCTCTGCGTCATGGCGGGTACCCCTGTAAACGAGGCGGTGGGCCGCGGAACGCTGGTGAACGACGCGGTGCTGGAACGGAAACGCCGGGTCGTGGCCGCGGCCCTGGAGGTAAACCGTCCGGATCCCGCAGACCCTCTCGGCGTCCTGGCCGGCGTCGGGGGGTTGGAGATTGCGGGCTTAACCGGGGTGATTCTCGGGGCGGCTGCGCGGCGGGTGCCGGTGCTGCTCGACGGCTTCATCACCGGGGCGGCGGCCTTAATCGCGGTGGGCCTTTGCCCGCGAACCAAGGACTTCATCCTGGCCGCGCATCTTTCCGGGGAGCGGGCGCACCGGCACATGCTGGCGGCGCTGGGGCTTAAGCCCCTGTTGGATATGAACCTGCGGCTCGGCGAAGGCACGGGGGCGGCGCTGGCGATGCCGGTGGTCGAGGCGGCGGCAAAAATCTTAAAGGAGATGGCCACCTTCGGCGAGGCCGGGGTGAGCGAGATGGAAAAAGAGAAACTGTTGTGACGGTCAAAAAATAAAAAAGCAGTGGCCTTGCCACCGCTTCTGCAGACATAACCTCGGAAATTCTACTTGGTCGCTGCGGTTTCTTTTTTCGACTTGGCTTTGCGCAGGTCAATGAACCGGTCCTTGAGCTTCTTCATCACCATCGGCATCGTGGTGTATTCCATCTCGTCAAGGTGCAGCCGGTGCGGCTCAAAGGGACCGAGGTGCCGCACGTAGTCCGCGATAAGGTTGCACAGTGTCCGCGCCCGGTCGAAGGCCGGGTCGTCAAACAGGTCCTGGGGCCCGACGAGCCGCCCGTTGGCGAGCTGGAACCCCAGCGCGATCACCCGCGGCGGGCCGTCAAACCTTGTGGGATGGGCGTCCTTCAACCCTACGGGCATCAGGGGCCCGCTGTGCGACCCCCGCATCCAGCCCGAAACCAGGTGCGGGTGCGCGAAAGGCTCCAGGACCTCGCCTACGGCCGGGTAACCGCTCTGACAGCGGACGATGCACACGGGATCGTCCTTCCCCACGTAGCGTCCGGCCATCAGGTTGAGGCGTTGGGTACTGGAGACGGCGGCAATCTGGCCGGTTTCTTTGTGGAAGATCCGCTTGATGCAATAACGGCCGGGGGCGCCGATAAAGATGAGCATGTCGTAGAGGTCTTCGGGGGCGGAAAAGATAATCTTTTTATCTTCAATCAGGTCCCGGACTTCAAAGAGGAAGCCGGAGTGCATCTTCGGGTCGATCACCAAACCGATGGTGTTGAACGGGTCGGCGAAAATCTTGTACAGAGGGTAGTTCCAGGCCCCAGGCTCCGTCTTGTCGGCCATGAAAATCACGAGCGGTTCGCTTTCCCTTTCTTCCACTTCCATCTCGGCGACGCCGGGTCCCAGACCTTTAATATTGCCAGAAAAAGCGTCGGCCAGAAGATCCTGGCCCGCGCCGTAGAGTTTAAGCTTTTTGGCGATTTCCGTGCAGGCGACAAACGTTTCCCATGCCAGTTGGTGGATTTCCCCGTTGTTGCGCCCAAGTTCATGGGTCAGGATCAGGTTGATGTCGTCACCGACGTGGGTGACGTGAAAGTCTATGAGCAAAGGGCTGCCCGAAAGCACCCCCCGTGCTTTTTCCAGCAGTTCCGGGTGAACGCTCGAATGACCGATGAAACCGCCTACGTCTGCTTTGATTACGGAAACAGTGACTTTCTTGCCCATCTGAGTTTCTCCCCCTCCAGCTAAATTGATTCTTAATAATTCTTTCTATAATTAGCTGGCCATTCCTTCTTTGGCAGGCTGATTTTCTCTTTTTCCGGGGTGCGACATCATTGAATAGCAGAGAAGGAAATTTGTGTTATAATATTATAATATCAGTGGTAGACATCAAGTGGTCAGACCGGTGCCGCTTGTTCCAGAAGTCAACTTTGGGCTTCGACAGGAGTTCCAGCGCTTTTTGCTTCGTGACAACGCTGCTGCTTAGTCCCGGATCGGATTTACGATTTTCTCCTCAATCGGGCAGGTTAACTGGTTCGCTTTTTGCTGGTGCGGGCGCAATTCAATTTTTCGGAGGACATGCAAAAAACAGCTCCGGCTGGCTGGTTTGGTTTGATGCGCCCCAAATAAGAAGGCGAAAAGTTGGTTAGTCTTTTTCAATGGAGGAGCGACCGGAAGGGCTTACGGAATGTTTTTTAAAATGTATGGCGATCCAAACCTCAAGGTTTTGGATGGTGGGCGCGGGAGGTTTCGAACCTCCGACCTCTTGAATGTGAGTCAAGCGCTCTCCCCCTGAGCTACGCGCCCTTACTTAAATATTTTACTACAGGGTAGAGTAAAAAGCAACCGCACCTGTGAAACAGTGAAAGTGAGCGGGGCTGTGTGGGAAATCCTTGGGAAGGAGGGGAATGAGGTGAAGGTGCTGTTGGTTTCGCCGCTCAGCGGGCCGCCGGCGGAACGGGTGTCCCGCAGAGGCCTGCTGCCGCCGCTTGGACTCCTGACCGTAGCGGGGCTCGTACCGCCGGAGGTGGAGGTACGGTTGGTTGACGAGGCGGTGGAAGAGCTCCAGGTCAGCGGGGATTGGGACCTGGTCGGAGTTACCGCCACCACGGCGCAGGCGCCGCGGGCCTACCAGATCGCCGGGGCCTTTCGTAGTCGCGGGGTTCCGGTGGTACTGGGAGGGATTCACCCTACCGCGCTTCCCGCAGAGGCGGCGGAGCACGCCGACGCGGTGGTTATCGGTGAAGCGGAAGGGCTGTGGCCAAAGGTTTTGGATGACGCCCGCGCCGGCCGGCTGAAACGTTTTTACCGTCACCAGGGCTTTCCGGAACTTAAAGGGGTGAGGCCGCGGCGCGACCTGTTGAAGAAGGACGCGTACATTATCACCAGCACCGTTCAGGTCACCCGCGGGTGCCCGTACAACTGCGCATTTTGCTCGGTGACCCGGTTTTTCGGGCGGACCTACCGCACCAGGCCGGTCGAAGAGGTCGTGAAGGAAGTGGCGAGTCTAAAGGAAAAAACGGTAATCTTCGTTGACGACAACATCCTGGGCAACGCGAAATACGCCCGGCAGCTCTTCAGCGCCTTGACCGGTCTCGGCAAGCGGTGGCTGAGCCAGGCTTCCCTGCCGCAGCTTCAGGACGAGGAACTGCTCCGTCTTGCCGCGAAAAGCGGGTGCCGGGGGTTGTTTGTGGGTTTTGAGAGCCTTTCGCCTGCGGAGCTCCGGAGAATCCGCAAGCTTCACAATGACACCAGGCGCTACGTCGATACGGTGCGGCGGCTGCACAAGTACGGCATCGGGGTGATCGGGGCCTTCATCGTGGGGCTGGACGGGGACGACGCCTCCGTATTTGACCGGATCAAGGAGTTTGCCTTCCGGGCCAAGGTTGATCTCCTGCAGGCCAGCATCATGACCCCGCTTCCGGGTACGGCTCTCTTTCACCGCTTAAAAAGGGAGGGGCGGATCCTGGATAACGACTGGTCACGGTATAACGGCAACCACGTGGTCTTCAAGCCGCACCTCTTGACCGCGGAGCAACTGCAAACCGGTTTTCAGCAACTCCTGCGCGACGCCTATTCATTGGGCGGCATCTTCCGGCGTCTGCTGGGGGTTCACTGGCGCTGGCCGATTTTCGGCACGCTGAACCTGATTT
Source organism: Bacillota bacterium (assembly GCA_040758635.1). Lineage (GTDB taxonomy): Bacteria > Bacillota > Desulfotomaculia > Desulfotomaculales > Ammonificaceae > Yes71-27. The sequence goes on from JBFLVI010000014.1 coordinate 32,945, forward strand.
TTCGCCATGGCGTTCAGAGCTACCTGCGCCGGGTGAAAGAGGCGGCTGCGCCTTAACAGGGGCGCCGCCGGAGCCTGGTGTTTCCACAAGCGGCCCGCTGAAGAATGTCGTTTACGCTGGCGGTTTTTTGTAGTATATTTTAATTAACTGGTGGCACAAGGGGATTTTTGATCAGAATGCGTGACCTGAAAGCGAAGGCAAGCAGCCTTGGCAAGCCGATCGCAATCGAGCTTGTCCTTTTTTCCGGCGTGGTCCTGCTCTGGCCGGAGTTTTGGAAGGGAGCACTTTTCCTGGCTCTGGCCAACGCTCTGGTTATCTTTTTGTTCCGTCAGGATTATCACCGGAGCCGGGTCACTTTTCGGATCGACAGTCACGCCATCGACCCGACCTTGAAGATCGCCAATGCCGCGCTTCCTTATATGCGGCACGGGCTGAATGAGGAAACAGCCCGGAAAACGGCGGAAATCATTCAGCGCATCGGGGACGTGCCGGCGGTGGCCATCACCGATCGGGAGCGCATTCTGGTGTTTCTGGGGCCCGGTTGTGAGCGTCACCCGCCCGGTGAGGGAATCGTGACTTACGCCACCAAGCGCGTGATCCAGACCGGCGAGGTCAAAATCGTGGAGCGAAAGGCCGACTTCGAGTGCCCGGTAAAGGACTGCCAGTGTCCCCTGGGCGCGGTGGTGATTGTACCCCTGCGGTGCAGGGGCGAGGTCGTGGGAGCACTCAAGCTGTACCGGGTCGAGGAAGGGCCCTTGCCTCCCACCCTGATCAACCTGGCCATCGGTATCGCCCAGCTGTTGGGAATCCAGATGGAACTGGCGGAGCTTGACCGCCAGGCACAGCTTGTCACCAGGGCGGAACTGGATGCTTTGCGCGCGCAGATCAACCCGCACTTTCTTTTTAACACGCTGAACACGATCATCATGTTCAGCCGCACCAATCCGGAAACGGCCCGGCGCCTTCTCATCCGCCTGGCGTCCTTCTTCCGGCACGCCCTGAAGTCGACCGGGCATTTCACCAGCCTGCGCGAGGAACTGGAGTGCGTCAACACCTATCTGGTGCTGGAAAAGGCCCGCTTCCGGGAAAAGTTGCGGATCACGCGGAGCGTGGATAAGAGCCTGCTCGACTACCAGGTGCCGGTGCTGACGCTGCAGCCGCTGGTGGAGAACGCGATCAAGCACGGGATTATGCCGAAAGTCGGACAGGGAACGGTGCGGATTTCGGTGCGCCGGGCCAGGAACGAGATGGCGGTGGAGATTGCCGATGACGGAGTGGGTGTTCCGCCCGACGTCTTGCCCAAGGTTTTTACACCCGGATTCGGTTCGGGAAGCGGCGTGGGGCTTTCCAACGTCAACGAACGTTTGAAGGGACTGTTCGGCGCTGATTACGGACTGAGGTTCCAGAGTGAACCGGGGAAAGGGACGGTGGTCAGGTTCCGAATACCGCTGCTGGAGCAGGTGCTGGAGGGAAAGGAGGGTAGTATTCTTGAAGCTCAAGGCTTTAATCGTGGACGACGAGTACCCGGCGCGACAGGAATTGAGGTATGTGCTTTCCAAGATTGATAACGTGGAGATTGTCGGGGAGGCGGCCAACGCTCAGGAAGCGCTGACGCTGATCAAGGCGCTGGATTATTCTGTGCTTTTTCTGGATATTGCTATGCCTGGGATAGACGGCCTGGAACTTGGCGCGGCGATCCAGGAGCTTGACCGGCCGCCGCACGTCATTTACGTTACTGCGTATGACGAGTACGCGGTCAAGGCTTTCGACGTCAACGCGGTAGATTACGTCTTGAAACCGATAGACGAAAAGCGGTTACGGCAGGCGGTCAATAAAGTGCTCAAGCTGTCGCAGGAAAACGGGGCAAAGGGGGGAGCGGCTGGAGAGGCGAGGGCGGAGCCGACCATCCGCATCGACCGTTTACCCGCCGAGAAGAACGGGAAAGTAGTGCTGGTCAACGAGAAGGACATTGTTTACGCCTTTACGGAGGGGGACGCCGTTTTCCTAAAAACTTACGCGGATAAGTTCCTGGCGCACTTCACGCTCAAGGAACTGGAGGCGCGGTTAAACCCGAACGTCTTTTTCCGGACCCACCGCTGTTTTATCGTGAACCTGCACAAGGTCAAGGAAATCATTCCGTTTTTTAACAGCACTTATTCCCTGGTGGTGGAAGACAAGGAGCGGAGTGAGGTTCCGCTTTCCAGGTCCCAGGCAAAAAGGCTTCGGCGCATTTTGGGTTTTTAAAGAAAAGAGACGGAATTCAGAAGTCAGTAGGATTGCCAGGCCGGATTCATAAAAACAGTAACCGACGTTTGATTTCGGAGAACCGTTATCTCCTTAGGGAAAATCGCCCCAAGGCGATTTCCCACGCGTATCAAACGACTGATGTCTGACGACCGACGACCGTCAAGAGGGGCGTTTTTTTTGTTGATCGGGATCGGCACTGATATTATAGAGGTGGAACGCATTCACCGGGTTTATTCCCGGTGGGGGGAGCGGTTTTTAACACGGGTTTACACTCCGGCGGAACGGGCTTACTGTTCCGGAAAGGCGAATGCGTCCTGTTGCTGGGCGGGACGGTTTGCGGCCAAGGAGGCAGTGCTGAAAGCACTCGGGATTGGGAAGGCGGGCGCCGGATTTAACGAGGTTGAGGTGTTGAACAACCGTGTGGGCCAGCCCGTGGTCCTTTTGCGGGGGCGGGCCGCAGCCGTGGCGAAAGAAAAAGGGGTGGCGCGGGTACTGTTGACCATCGCCCACGGCGTGACGCACGCGGTGGCCTTTGCGGTTGCCGAGGGAGAGGAGTGATTTTTTGCGCCTGGTCACGGCCCAGGAGATGCGGGAGATTGACCGGCAGGCGATAGAGGAGTACGGTATTCCCGGCCTTCTGTTGATGGAAAACGCCGGCCGGCAGGTGGCCGAAGCGGTCAGGCGGCGGTTGGGGAACGTTTCCGGCAAGAGGGTTGTCGTTCTCTGCGGAAAAGGCAACAACGGCGGCGACGGCCTGGTGGCCGCCCGGCACCTATTGCAGGCGGGGGCGGTGGTAAAGGTATTCTTCATCTGTGAGCCGGAGGAAATAACCGGGGACGCCCGGGTCAATTTTCAGATCTGGGAGCGCTTGGGGCAACAGGTTTACAGGCTTTTGGGCAGCAGCAACGGCCTGCAACTCCTTAAAGTGGCGTTGATCAACGCGGACGCAGTGGTGGACGCGCTTTACGGAACCGGTTTCCGGGGCAGGTTGAGCGACCGGTTAAGCAAAGCGGTGGAGGCAGTTAACGCTTCCGGGAAGTTTGTAGTGGCGGTTGACATTCCTTCCGGCCTGGAAGCGGACACCGGGAGGGTTAACGGCCCCTGCATCCGGGCGGACGTGACCGTAACCTTCGGCCTTCCCAAGCTCGGTCTGGTTCTGGAGCCGGGGGCGGATTATACAGGTAAAGTGGCGGTTGCGGACATTTCGCTTCCCCGGGTGTTGACCGAGAAGACAGGGCCGGGACGGTATTTGTTGAACCGGAAACTGGTTACCTCCTGGTTTTCGCGCCGGCCGGTGACGGCCCACAAGGGGAATTTTGGGCGGGTGCTGGTGGTGGGTGGTTCCCGGGGGATGCTTGGCGCGGCCTGTCTCGCCGCCTCGGCGGCGCTGCGGAGCGGAGCGGGTCTGGTAACGCTCGCGGTTCCGGGAAGCCTTCAGGACACGGCGGCGGCGAAGCTGACGGAAGCAATGACCTGCGGCCTGCCGGAGACAGCGGAAGGGAGTTTAAGCCGGGGAGCCGGTCCGGTGGTCATGGATTATCTCACGCGGAGCACGGTTCTTGCGTTGGGGCCGGGCCTGTCGCAGCATCCGGAAACGGTATCCCTGGTGCGGGAACTGGTGCAAGCGTCCGGACGCCCGCTGGTGCTCGACGCCGACGGCTTGAACGCTTTTGCCGGGGAAGCAGAGCTCCTGGCCGGGCGGCAGGAGCCGCTGGTTGTCACGCCGCACCCGGGCGAGATGGCCCGGCTTTTGAACGTGGAAGTGGGGGCCGTGGAAGCCAACCGGGTCAAGATCGCCGAACAGGCTGCCCGCCGGTGGGGCTGCGTCGTGGTTTTAAAAGGCGCGCGGACGGTGGTGGCCGGTCCCGACGGGTATACCGGGGTAAACAGCACGGGCAACCCGGGTATGGCGACCGGCGGCACCGGGGACGTCTTGACCGGAGTCATTGCGGCGCTATTGGCCCAGGGGCTTGATCCTTTCCGGGCCGCCGCGGCAGGGGTTTACCTGCATGGGAGGGCGGGCGACATCGCCGCCCGCGAAAAAGGAGAAATGGGGTTGGTTGCGGGTGACCTGCTATCCTTCCTGCCTCTGGCCTGCCGCGAGGTCGAAGAGGCTGAGGGTGCGTACCGCAGCCTGGAAATAGAATTTGGATAGAACTTAAGCTACCGGCATTTTCAAGACGCGGGTTTTACCGTTGAGGCAGTATCGTGAATTTGCAGAATGATTTAGGGCGGATTCTGATTGGAAGGAAGCATCTTTAGGGAGGTAGGTAATGGCTTACCCGGTTTGGGCCGAAGTGGATCTCGGCGCCCTGGCCCACAACCTTCGCGAAGTGCGCCGGCTGGTCGGGCAGACCAGCATTATGGCGGTTGTCAAAGCCAACGCCTACGGACACGGTATCGTCCCGGTGGCGCGGGCGGCGATCGCCGGGGAGGGGGACTGGCTCGGTGTGGCCCGGGGTGCAGAGGCGCTGGAACTCCGGCGGGAAGGGGTAACGGCGCCGCTTTTGGTTTTAGGGTACATCCACCCCGACGAGTGTCCCGCGCTTCTGGCCGCCGGTGTGCGGGTGGCGGTCCACGATCTGGATCTGGCAAGGGTGCTGGCCGGCTTGGCGCAGCGGGAAAAAAAGACCCTCCGGGCGCACATTAAAGTAGACACCGGCATGGGCCGCCTGGGACTTTCGTGCGATGCTGCCGGCGTAGAGGCGGCGCTGGCGGTGGGGCGGCTTCCCGGGGTGGAGGTCGAGGGACTTTTCACGCATTTCGCCTGCGCCGAAGAACCGGATTCGAAAGCGACTTTCTGGCAACTCGAGCGTTTTCTTGATTTTGCCGGCAGGCTTGAAAAGGCGGGGCTCAGGGTTCGTTACAAGCACGCAGCCAACAGCGCGGCTGTCCTGCGTTTTCCGGAGACCTACCTGGACATGGTGCGACCGGGAATCATCCTTTACGGACTCTATCCGGCGGCGGGCATCGACCGGGTTGCAGACTTGAAACCGGTAATGAGCTGGAAGGCCCGGGTTGTGCAGGTAAAGAGGGTCGGGGCGGAGTTCCCGGTGAGCTACGGCTGGACCTACAAAACCCGGGGCCCGGCGGTGCTGGCCACAATCGCCGTAGGCTACGGGGACGGTTACAGCCGCCTGCTGTCGACGTCGGGGGAAGTTTTGCTTAAAGGGAAAAGGGTTCCCGTGGTCGGCCGCGTGTGCATGGACCAGATTATCGTTGACGCGACCGGTGTGGCCGGGGTGGCGCCGGGGGACGAAGCGGTTCTTTTCGGGCGCCAGGGAGGGGCGTTCCTGCCGGTGGAAGAAATAGCGGCCAAGATCGGCACGATAAATTACGAGGTAGTCTGCGCTGTCGGGGCTCGGGTGCCGCGGGTTTACTTATAAGTTCGAGGTTCGAGGTTCAAAAGGGGTGACTGCTTTGGAATTAAAGCGTGATGGACTGAACCGCTATCGTTTGGTGCGCCGGGGGAAGATGCGCGTCGATGCGGTTGTTTACGTGAACGAGAACCTGCTCCCCCTGCTCCGGGAAGACAAGTCTTTGGAACAGTTGATGCACGCCGCCTGCCTGCCGGGGGTAATCGAGCCCGTGATCGGGATGCCCGACATCCACGAGGGTTTTGGGCTCCCGATCGGCGGGGTGATGGCGGTGGCGGCCGGCGGGGTCATCTCTGCCGGTGCGGTGGGGATGGATATCAACTGCGGCGTTCGCCTTATCCGGACCGACCTTCCGGCGGATCGTTTCGATAAACCGGTCCTCCGGGAACTCATCGAACGGATTGAAGCTTACGTTCCCACGGGGGTGGGCAAAAAAGGGAAACACAAGGGGATTACGGAAAAGATTTTCGAGGCCGTGGCCCACAAGGGCGTGGGAGCGGTGATTGCCGCCGGCTTTGGTGATCCGGCCGACTCCGAGTACATCGAAGAGGCGGGGTGCCTCGCCGGCGCCGATATCGGGGCGGTCTCCCGTGAAGCGCACAAGCGCGGCGCCGGGCAACTCGGCACGCTCGGGGGCGGCAACCATTTCATCGAGATTCAGAGGGTCAGCGATATTTACGACCGGCAGGTTGCCGAGCGGTTCGGCCTTTTCGCCGGTCAGCTTACCGTAATGATTCATACCGGCAGCCGGGGGTTCGGACACCAGATCTGCACGGATTATACCCGGCGGCTGGCGGCGGTGGCACCGAAGTACGGCATCGAACTCCCCAGCCGGGGCCTGGCCTGCGCCCCGATTGATTCCCCGGAGGGCCGGAACTACTACCAGGCGATGGCCTGTGCAGTCAATTTCGCTTTTGCCAACCGCCAGATAATCATGTGCGACGTCATACGGGCCTTTGCGGACGTCCTGGATTCACCGGCGGAAAAGTTGGGCATGCGGCTCGTTTACGATGTGGCTCACAATATCGCCAAATGGGAAGAACACCGCAACCAGCGGGTTCTGGTCCACCGCAAGGGCGCCACCAGGGCGCTTTGTCCGGGCCATCCGGCCAACCCGCCGGTTTACCGCGATACGGGGCATCCGGCACTGGTTCCGGGAAGCATGGGGACCGCTTCTTACGTTCTGGTGGGAACGGAAAAGGCGGCGGAGACCTTCTTTTCCGTGAACCACGGTGCCGGGAGGGTTCTCTCGCGCACCGCCGCGGAAAAGAAGATCACGCGGGAAGAGTTCGAGCAGGCGATGGGAGAAGTTCTTTACAACACCAGGAACTACAGGGAGGTTGTGGATGAGGCGCCCCTGGCCTACAAGGATATTGAACAGGTGGTGGAGACGCTGGCAGCCATCGGAATTACGCGGAAGGTGGCCCGGATGTTGCCGCTGGCGGTTATTAAGGGAAAGGATTAAAATAGTTCTAAGTTAAACAGTTCTAAGTTCAAAGCAAAAGTTAAGAGTTGAAACAGGCTTCTGTTCACAAAGGGGGTTCTATGTTGTTCCCGCCGCCGGTAGAGAAACTTCTGCGGATCTTGAACGCTTCCGGGTATCAGGGTTACGTGGTCGGCGGCGCGGTGCGGGACATTCTGCTCGGACGGAGGCCGCGGGAGTACGATCTGGCTACCAATGCCTGTCCGAAGGCTTTACAGGACCTTGCAGCGAAACATAACCTGCGCTCCTTTCCTAAAGGGGTCGCATTTGGGGTTGTATCCTTCGTGGTTGACGGGATGCCGATGGAGGTGGCCACCTTCAGAACGGAGATATACGGCCTGGACGCCCACCGGCCCGAGAAGGTGAATTTCTTATGGGCGCTTGAGGATGACCTGGCCCGCCGGGACTTTACGGTGAACGCGATGGCGCTGGATTTGAATGGGAGGCTGCACGACCCCTTCGGGGGGCAGGAAGATTTGCGGCGGGGGATTTTACGAGCGGTGGGCAACCCGGACGAGCGCTTCGCGGAAGACGCCCTGCGCGCCTTCCGCGCCTGCCGCTTCGCGGCAGAGTACGGTTTTACCATCGAACCCCGCACCCTGGCAGCAATTTCCCGGGCGCGGGACCGGATTGCCGGGCTCTCCGTTGAAAGGGTCCGTGACGAGGTCGAGCGAATACTTTTAAGCCTCTACCCGGCTACAGGCTGCGAGCTCTTGCGTAAGGCGGGGCTGCTCGAGGCGCAGTGCCGTGCCCGCGATGCGGCGCAGGAGAAGATGGTGCCGGTGCTCCCGGAGTTGGCGCGCCTGTACGGAGTTCCCCAGAATACCCGCTACCATACTTTCGATGTGTGGCGGCACACGATGCTGGTCCTGGAAGGAGTGCCGCGGGAGATCACGCTCCGCTGGGCGGCTTTGCTACACGATATCGCCAAGGGAATGCCCGGCGTGAGAACGCTCAACCGCAGGGGAGAGTTGTCGGATCCAGCCCACGAACGACTCGGAGCTACTATAGCCCGGGAAGTTTTGGAGCGTTTGCGGGTGGCGTCCGACTGTGCGCGGCGGGTAGTTTGGCTGGTACGGCAACACATGCACTTTCCGGTTCCGGAGGAAAAGGCGGTGGTCAAGTGGCTGCGCCGCCTCGCCCCGGATTTCAAGGACCGGGAAGAACTGGCAGAAGGCGTCGGCCAGCTTTTGATTCTTCGCGAGGCCGACCTCAAGGGCGGAAAGGTCGAAATCCGGGCGCGTCTGCGTGAGAACGCGCGCTTAAAAGAGCTGGTCGGGGCCGTACTCGGCCGAATACCCTTTTATCCGGCAGACCTGGCCGTAAGGGGGAGGGTTGTAGCGCAGTATCTCGGTGAGGGCCCGCAGGTTGGCGCAGTCCTGGAGGGTCTGGTGCAGGAGGTTCAGGAGGGAAAACTCGCGAACGAAGCAGAGGCGCTGATTACCGCCTTGGAAAAAAGGTTTGGCAAAAAAGAAAAATCAGTTATCCACAAGGAAAACGACCGGAGATGGCGAAACGCAGAAAAATAACCAATTTTATGGAGGACCAGTGTTGTTTTATGTAGGCTCCGGTTTCTCTTTCCTGTTTTTTGCTCGCTTTGGGAAGTTTTTGCTGGCGGTTGTCGTCGGGGGCGGAATCCTTTTAGGCGGTTTTTGGGGCTTCACTTCTTCTGCTGCAGCGGCACAGCAGGTTTACTACCGCGTTAAAAAGGGCGACTGTCTCTGGCGTATTGCCAGGCAGCACGGAGTTACCGTGAGCGCACTCAAACAGGCCAACAGCCTGCGCACCGATCTGATCATGCCCGGGCAGGTGCTCTACATTCCGGGCGTTGTACCGCTTCAACCAGCAAAGCCAACCGTTCCGGAAACCGTGTACGGCCGCAGCCCAAACGCTTCCTCCCGCTCGGGAGACAATGTGATTCGAGACCTGTTGGAGTACGCCTGGTCGCTGCGCGGTGTACGCTACCGGTGGGCCGGGGAAAACCCGGCGACCGGGTTTGACTGTTCCGGGTTCACCAAGCACGTCTTCGGGCGCTTCGGGGTTTCGCTGCCGCATCTGGCGTCGGCGCAATACAGGTGCGGGATCCCGGTGAAACGCGAGGAATTGGCCCCCGGCGACATTCTGCTCTTTCATACCTATTCGGGGATTGATCACGTCGCGATCCACTGCGGGCAGGGGACATTCATCCATGCCAGCTCGCGGGGCGGGGGCGTACGTGTGGATTCGCTTGCGGAAAGATACTGGGACACTCACTTTGTCGGTGCCAGGCGGTTGCTGGAAACCGAGCGGTGAAAGCGGGTTTTAGAGGCTTCAGTCCCGTTTGGAATAAAGACAGGGGTAAAATCCCCTGTTTTTTATTAGGTTAAAGATTTTGGTTCTGAAGAGGAGGAAGATGGCAACCACCGGTCGAAATTAAGCTAAAAATTGTCGAAGAAAAGAATTAGGAGTTGTCCGTTTTGCCCTGGCGCTGGGGAATAAAAGGTAAGTTAATGGTGACGGTCACCCTGATTATGCTGGCGGCCCTATTTGTGCTTGGTTCCCTGACTTATCAGAAGAGCCGGGAAGTACTGGAGAAGGAACTGGTGGGGCGAGTAAGGGTTGAGCTTGAGTGGTGGATCCACCGCTCCCTGGTGCACCGGTTCGGAGAGTTGAAAGGGTTAACGGCTGCGGTCGCCGGTTTCCCGGAGACGCAGGAAATGCTGGCGGCTGACGGCAAGGACGGAAGCCTGGAGAGCGTGAAAGACCGGTACCTGAAGGTGCTTAGGGAGTACTTAGGGGCGCATCCGGCCGTAGTCAGGGTTTCCCTGGCGCGCTTGGACGGGGCGGAAGTGATGCGGTTCGAACGGGCGGACGGCGGTGAAGCCGTTGTTTTCTACTCGGGCGATAACTGGCGCCAACAACGCTGTTTTCAGGAAGGGCTGCAGCTCAAGCCTGGGATGGGAGTTGCAGCGAACCTGCATGTGACCGAAGCGAACGAAAAGCGAGGGGCACGCCCGTTTCTGTGCATCGCGAGGCCGGTGGAGATACAGGGAGTCAGGCGCGGAGTGCTGATTGTGGACGCCGACTTTGGGGCGGTGCTGAAAAACGCCCCCGGTGCGGTTCGGGGAGCTCAGGTCTGCCTGGCGGACAAGAACGGGAACGTTTTGTACCGGGTAAGGCCGACCGGCGAACCGGAGGGCGGCACCGGTTTCGCTGCGGCCGGGTTGGAGAAGGTGGAACCGGATCTTGTCAAGCTTTTAAAAAACAAGGAAGAGTACCAAAGCTTTACCGACGAGCATCACCTGCAGGGTTTCACCCGGGTTTACTTCGATCGCCCCCACAGCAACCGTTACTTTGCTGTGGTCTACCATGTGCCGCGGGAGGCACTTTTAAGCGGGGCCAGGAAGGTGCAGGCCATCTTCTGGGTTATGGGCGCGGCGGTCTTTTTGGTTGCCCTGCTCGCGGTGCACATCCTGGCCCGTGCTGTGGCGCAGCCAATCCTCCGCTTGGCGGCGGTCGCCGACCGGGTTGCCAGGGGTGACCTTTCAACGGACACCGGGCCGATGCCCCGCCGGGACGAGATCGGCAGTCTTTACCGGAGTTTCAACGCGATGATCGCCGGGTTACGGGAGAGCAAGAGCCGGGAGGAGGAAAAAAAGGCGCGCCTTCTTGAGGCCGCAAGCCAGGCAGCGATTGACGTAACCCGGAACCTTTCCGTGCCGGTGATTCTAGACAAACTGGTGCATTCGGTCATCAAGGTTGTGAATGCGGACTGTGCGTGTCTCCATCTGGCGTCTGGCGACGGAGGCACTGATTTTTTTGTCGCGGGGCAAGGGACCCAGGAGTGCTCGGTTTTGCAGCAGCCAGAGGGGAAAAGCCCTGCAGAAGCTGTGTTTAGGACCGGTCAGGTCGTTCGCCTCGAGGAGGCCGAGATCGTTGCCGGATCTTACCGGCCCTTGCGACCCGGCGTCAGTGCGTTTCTCGGAGTTCCGATCTTTGGGGAGGGGCGGGTAATCGGGGCGCTGTGTGTCGGAAGTAGCGAAAAGGAGATCGCCGAGGCGGACGAGGCGGCAATCAAGCTTCTCGCGGCCCACGCCGGCGTCGCCGTCGCCAACGCCCGGCTTCACGAGGAAGTGGTGGCCCTGGCCAGGGAACTCGAGCGGCGGGTGGAAGAGCGGACCAAGGAACTGAAGGAGATGAACCTGGAACTTGAGCGCGCCAACCGCCTCAAGGTAGAGTTTCTGGCGACGATGAGCCACGAGCTGCGGACGCCGCTCAACACGATCATCGGATTTACCGACGTGCTTCTGCACGAGCTGCCGGAGACGGCGGGGAGGGCCCGGGAGTACCTCACAGACGTGATGGAAAGCGCCGAACACCTCCTTGCTCTGATAAACGACGTCCTGGACCTGGCCAAGATCGAAGCCGGGAAGGAGGAACTCTACCTGGAACCGGTCGCGGTGCCCAACCTGCTCCGGGGGATGGCGGCGCTATTTCGCGAAAAGGCGGCTCAGCATGGGATCGAGGTGGTCGTTGACGTGGAGAACGTCGGCGAATGGATGCTGGACGTTCGGAAGTTTAAACAAATCATGTTTAACCTGTTATCCAACGCCTTCAAGTTTACGCCGGACGAAGGCAAGGTGGGCATCGAAGCGCAGGTTGAAAACGATCTCCTGGCGATTACGGTATGGGACACCGGGATCGGAATTGAGCCGGGGGACGTGCCGCGGCTCTTCAAACCTTTCGAGCAACTGGATAGTTCCCTGGCCCGGCGTTATCCGGGGACGGGCTTGGGGCTGGCGATGGTGAAGAAATTGGCCGAATTGCACGGAGGCAGCGTGACCTTGGAAAGTGAGCCGGGGAAAGGAAGTCGCTTTACCGTCCGCTTTCCCCGCCCTTCCGTTAAGTAAGGGGCACCGGTATTCAAAGTAGAGACCCGAATTGAGCCCGGGGGGAAGGAAATGCCCAAGCAAATTTTGGTAATTGACGACGACGCAAAAACCCGGAAGCTTTACCGCGTTATTTTGGAGCAGAGCGGGTATTCTGTTTTAGAAGCACCGGGAACCCTGGAAGGGATCCGGATGGTCAAGTCGCAGCAGATTGACTTGATTATCCTTGACGTGCAGCTTCCTGAGATTGATGGTTTGGCTGCGGCCCGGATTTTAAAGGCTTATAAGCCGACGAGGAATATCCCGATCGTTGCCATTACTGCACTGGCGATGCCTGGTGACCGGGAAGAGGTGTTGGCGGCCGGCGTTGACCAATATCTGCCGAAACCGATTCGCAGACAGGAACTTCTGCAGGCGGTGGCGTATTTCTTAAAAGGCGAGGGGAAAACCGAAGATGAACAGTAAGCAGCCGTTGGTGCTTTTGGTGGATGATGAGGAACAGGCGCTGAAGCTTTACGAAGCAGTACTCGCTTCGGAAGGAATTACTACTGTTCGGGCACGGGACGGCGCGGAGGCCATTGAGTGTTTCCACCGGTACAAGCCGGACGTGGTGGTCCTTGACGTGATGATGCCCGGTATGGACGGGTTTGAGGTCTGCAGACGGATCAGGCAGACCCAGGAGGGGAACAACGTGCCGGTCTTAATGGTTTCGGCCCTTGGCGACCGGAAGTCGCGGGTCAAGGGGCTGGCAACCGGTGCAAGCGATTTCCTCGACAAACCGATTGACAAGGTAGAGTTCATCACGCGGCTGAACAACCTTTTGCGGGTCAAGGAGTACCAGGATTTTCTCCAGAATCAGAGCATCATGCTCGAGCGACTGGTGCGGCAGCGCACCGCCGAACTCTTCCAGACGCACGAGGAGTTGAAGCGCAGTTACTATGAAATTCTTTACCGCCTGGCAGTCGTCGCCGAGTACCGGGACGGGGACACCGCGCGGCACATCGGCCGGATCGGCCGCTACGCCAGGGTCATTGCGGAGACGCTGGGGTTGTCGTCGAAGGAAGTGGAGATTCTCACCCACGCCAGTCCGATGCACGACATCGGGAAGGTGGGCATCCCGGACAGCATTCTCCTGAAACCGGGCCGGCTTACCCCGGAGGAGTTTGAGGTGGTCAAGGCACACACCGTGGTCGGAGCGCGGATTCTGGCCGGCAGCAGTTCGGACGTGATCCGCTGCGCGGAAGAAATCGCCTTTTCCCACCATGAGCGTTACGACGGGAGCGGGTACCCGCGGGGGCTAAAGGGAGAAGAGATACCGCTTTCTGGAAGGATCGTGATGCTGGCAGACATTTACGACGCGCTCCGGAGCATGCGCCCTTACAAACCCGCCTTTGACCGGGAAACCGCCCGTCAGATCATCCTCAAGGGAGACGGTCGGACCAGCCCGGCACACTTTGACCCGGAGGTGCTCAACGTCTTCCGGAAGGTGGAGCCGGTGTTTCACGAAATCTTCGAGAGTTACCGCGGCAGGGATCCCGGCGATATCCAAGAATTGTTCCGCACCCTTTCCATTTACCCCTGGGTGGAAGAAAAAGAATAGGTTTAAAGCGCAGGCCGCGTATATAATTAATCTTGAGGTGGGGTACGGTGTCCAAAGCGCGTCTTAACTACCGGTTGTGACGGCTTCTTTTCCTGACCGGTTCAGGGCTTGCGCTTTCCGGCTTCGTGCGCTGGTTCATTCTGCCCGGTGGAGGCCGGGGAGGCCCGCGTGGCATGGGTGACGTCTTCGTTTTTGCCCGCCCATCTGGACGGATATTCACCAGTGGTTCGCGGTGGTTTTCTTGGTCTTGATCGTGGTACACATATACCGCCGCTGGAGTTTGGTGAGAGTAATGACGCGCCGCGTTTTCCGACAGAAGACAAGGTATTAAGGAGGAGAGTCTTTGCGCGTAGGACTGGTTTACGACCCGGCTTACCTCCGGCACGATACCGGCTGGCACGTCGAGAAGCCGGAGAGGCTTACCAGAACACTTGCGGCCCTGGAAGAAAAGGGTCTTCTCGGTAGGCTCGAGCAGATCACTCCCCGCGCTGCTTCGGTGGAGGAGGTGGCGCTGGTGCACTCGCGGGAGTATATCGAAAGCGTCGCGGTTTTCTGCAGGAGGGGCGGGGGACACCTCGACCCGGACACGGCGGTTTCGCCGGAGAGCTTTGCAGTCGCGCTGCTTGCGGCCGGCGGGACGGTCACGGCGGTGGAAGCGGTGGTGGCGGGAACGGTTTCCCGGGCTTTTGCGCTCGTCCGGCCGCCCGGGCACCATGCGTTGCCGGACCGGGCGATGGGTTTCTGCCTGTTTAACAACGTGGCGGTGGCCGCCCGCTGGGCGGTGCAGCGGTACGGTTTTAAACGCATCCTGGTCGTGGACTGGGACTACCACCACGGTAACGGCACCGAGGCCGCCTTTTACCAGGACCCCGGGGTGCTTTACTTTTCCACGCACAGCGCGGCCGGCTACCCCGGAACGGGCTGGATAGAACGGGTGGGCGAAGGACCGGGCAGGGGATTCAACATCAATGTTCCGCTCCCGGAGACAACGCGGGACCTTGACCTGTGGTTTGCTTTTCAGGAGCTCCTGGTGCCGGTGGCGGCCGAATACCGGCCGGAACTGGTGCTGGTTTCGGCCGGGCAGGACGGTTACCGCGGCGATCCTATCGCCGGGATGCGCCTCACCGCCGACGGATACGGCCGGCTGGCTGCCGTGGTCGCAGAAATCGCGGACCGGCATGCCGGAGGACGGCTTGCAGGCGTCCTGGAAGGAGGCTACGACCTCCACGGCCTCGGAGAGTGTGTGGCTGCGATTTTCGAAGCCTGGCAGGGAGAACCGAAAGGTCCGGCGGAAACCGGGCAGGTGGACCGGGGAGTGGCGGCGGTGGTGGCCGCGGTCAAGGAAATCCACCGTGACTACTGGCGGTGTTTCCGGCAGGGTTAACCGCCTTCACCGCTCAGGGTCGCGTCGCCGCGGGTTGGCTACGGGCTGCGACTTTCGTGATTCGGAACTTTTAATAAAAAATTTTCTTCCAAAAGTCTTTACAAGTTCGGCCGGGTATACTAAGATAAATACCAATAAAATTCAACCTGTGCCAAAGGCCGTGAAGGGGTAAAGTAGGCCGGGAAGATTTTCACAGCGAGCTGGGGACCGGTGCAAGCCCGGCAAAGGATTCTCGGTTGAAGTTCACCCCGGAGCCGCCGGGTGAAACCCTGCACTCAACGTGGGATTTGAAGGTTAACACTTTCGCCCGAGCAAAGAATCTCTGAGCATCACTAACTTTTCAAGCGTTGAGTTGAGTGCCGGGTGGGTAGTCCAGGCCGGAACTCCCGCCGTTAAAAGGGAGGGGATATCGGAAGGGCCGTCGGCTTTTTCCCGTATCCTGTAAAGAGGGGGCCTTCGGGCCAAGTAGGGTGGTACCGCGAGAGTTAATCCCGTCCCTATGGGGGCGGGATTATTTTTTGGAGCAGGATTCAGAATTCAAGGAAGGAGGAATCCGTTGCGCAGCATACGGTAAGGATTTTGAATCTAACATCCTTCAGTAACGCTAAGCTCATTTTCGTAGAGTCTAAGAAAATTTAGGGGGTATAAAGAAGATGATCGTTGTGATGCAGCAGGGAGCAAGCGAGACGGAAATCAGAGGGGTGGAGGCGCACCTGCAGGAACTCGGCTTTCAAACCCACCCGATTTACGGGGTGGAGCGGACGGTGATCGGGGCGATCGGTGATAAGCGCAACGGTCACGCCGAAGTGATCCTGAACCTTCCGGGAGTAGAGCGAATCATCCCGATTCTCCGGCCGTACAAACTGGTGGCGCGGGAGGTTAAGCCGGAAACCAGTTGCATCCAGGTCAGAGGCGTGACCATCGGCGGCGAAGGGGTAGTGGTGATGGCCGGCCCTTGCGCCGTCGAAAGCGAGGTGCAGCTCATCGCCGCGGCCAAGGCGGTCAAGGAGGCGGGGGGTCATATCTTGCGCGGCGGCGCCTTCAAACCCCGGACTTCGCCGTACTCTTTCCAGGGTTTGGAAAAAGAAGGACTCAAGCTCCTGGCGAACGCCCGGGAGGCTACCGGGTTGCCAGTAGTCACCGAAGTGATTGACACCCGGGACGTGGAGGTGGTGGAACGGTACGCCGACATTTTACAAATTGGGGCCCGAAATATGCAGAACTTCCGGCTGCTGCGCGAGGTGGGGCAGGCAAAGAAACCGGTATTGCTGAAACGGGGCTTGGCGGCCACGGTCGAGGAGTGGCTGATGGCGGCCGAGTACATCGCGGCGGCCGGCAACCATAAGATCATTCTCTGCGAGCGGGGCATCCGGACTTACGAGACCGGTTTGCGGAACACGCTCGACCTGAGCGCCGTCCCGCTGGTGAAGGAGCTTTCCCACCTGCCGGTGATCGTCGACCCGAGCCACGCTACCGGCAACTACCGGATGGTACCGCCGCTGGCAAAGGCGGCGGTGGCGGCCGGTGCGGACGGGTTGATGATCGAGGTCCACCCCGACCCGGCGCGGGCGCTCTGCGACGGTCCGCAGTCGCTCACCCCGGAGCGGTTTGCGGCGCTGATGGCGGAGATCGAGCGGGTGGCGGCCGTGGTGGGCAGGACGTATTATCCTTGCGAAGGCAGGGCCAGAAAGCTGGCGCAGGCTTAGGCTTGCTTTTGGGCGCGCTTTTGTTTATAATTAAACCGACGACTGACAACCAACGACCGATCTGCGCCCGTAGCTCAGGGGATAGAGCGCCGGCCTCCGGAGCCGGGTGCGCAGGTTCGATTCCTGCCGGGCGCACCAGAAGGATAACCTGAAACCCGCTTACCGCAACGGTTTGCGGGTTTTTTACACTTGAGGAAAGGACCCGGTAGGGTTCCGTAAGGAACCCTTAATTTTTCTGTGTTTCCGCAACTATGCACACCAAGATGCACACCAAGAGGCACACCGATAAAAGGGAGGAGGAGATGTTATGCGACCTATTTCGAAGATGGAACGGATAGAGATGATGCTGCGGGAACGGCCGGCTACCGTGGAGGAGCTGGCGAAAGAGTTATACGGCAGATACGACGAAATACACCACCACAGGGTGCAGCACCTGATCCATCAGATGCGGATGCGCTGGGGGTTGGAGATAGTCTTCAACACGAAGAGGAAGGTCTACTTTCTGGCTGGGTAGGAGCACCGGAAAAATTTTTTTAAAAAACGCTTCAGGATATTGATTTTTTTGTCGAAAACAGTTACGATGAAAGAAAGCAGCGCGGTGACGTGTTGCCGCGCAAGCTCAAAAAAATGTTCTAATTTTCTTTTCGATTAGCCGGCGCTGTTGCGCCGGACCAAAGTTAGCCCGTCTCGCACAAGGCACAAAACATCGGACGGGGACGGGTCCCATTCGCGGACGCTGTTGCGCCCGCCTCAAAGCGGGAACCGCACGGGAGGCGCGCCGGCGTCGAGGAACGTGCGGGGAATCTAGTCCCCCCCGGCGGGGGGTTGGTCCACCGGAGACCCCTAAACTGCAGTAGCGAAGCTTTGACCATTTTTACCCCCTAAATTTTTCCAAAAACTCAAAAGTCAATGGGTGCTTTTTCTTTTTGCCGCCCGGCGGGCGCAGCGGCGGTTCGAAATGTCAACTGCGCTAATGCGTGCGGACCTGCCGGTTTCAGTCGGCCCGCGCGGACGCTGAAACCGGCGATAATTCAAGATAAAGGGGGATATTATGCGTCTTTCGAAGAGTAAGCTCAAGAAATTGCGGAAAAAGCGCGCAAAACGGATGAGGATGACGAAGCAAGACAAGAAGAACGCGATCAATCTCGAGGCGCACCAACTCGCAGTGAGGCTGCGAGAGCGAACGACGCGGTTTTCTATTTGAGAGACCGCCCGCACCGTTAGCCCGGCGGCGGGCAAACCGTGCGGGCGATGAGAAGCGCGCCGTCGGGCTGACGCCAGACCGCGCGGGGAGAACAGCCCCGCGGCCTGGCTGATTGTACGCGCCGGTTCCTCCGGGCAAGGGTTCGCGGTTGCTCCAATCCTCCGCAACCGCCGGCTGCGCCGCCCTTGCCCTTTGGCCTGCGGCGCTTGTCAGCGGCTGATAGCCGCGGGGCTGTAGCGGCGAGAAAGGAGGGTCGAGGCTTCGGGGTCGTAAAACAGCCCGGGCGGTAAGAAAAAATCTGGGAGGAATGAGCGATGCAAACGCAGAAAGACGTATTGTTTGAGCTTTACTTTGAGCGGTGCAGGCCGCGGTACATCGGCGTGCAGGCTGCGCTTGACTTCAAAAAAGCAGAAAGGGTGATCACTGATGCGTAAGATGCGTAGACCGATAACGATTGCGGTAATAGCGTTGGTGTTTGCGGCGGCGGGGGTCTTCCCCGCCTTCGCCTTCGCCGCTCCGTCTCACCAGGCGAAGTTCGTCATCGGCAAGGCTTCCTACGAGGCCGACGGCCAGGTGAAACAGATGGACGCTACGCCGTTCATCACGAACAGCCGCACCTACGTCCCGGTGCGCTACCTGGCCTACGCTTTAGGTGTGGCGGACAAGGACATCCTGTGGGACGCGAAGACCCGGACGGTTACGCTGACCCTCGACGGCGTAACGCTCAGGCTCGCCATCGGCAGCAAGACCCTGTACGTCAACGGTGTTGCGAAACAGATGGACGTGGCCCCGGTGATCAGGAAGGGCCGCACATACCTCCCGGCCAGGTGGGTCGCGGAGGCGTTCGGCTACGAGGTTCACTGGGACGCGGGGACGAAGACCGTCCTGGTGTGCCCGCCCGGGCAGGTGGTGAAGCTGGAGCCGAGACCTGTCGGCCACGAGATCGACTGGAACGCGGCGAAGAACGGGACGCTCCAGCCGCCCGCGGGCGCGGTTGCCCCTCCCGATAGGTGGGGCTTTCCCGCGAAGGCCGTCAGGATGGAGTTCAAGGTCGGGTCGAGGTACGCGAAGGTGACCAGGGCGGACGGGAGCGTTTACACGCTGGATCTGGGGACGCCGTGCGTGGTGGTGAGCGATAAGGAAGGCACCGATTGGTTTAAGAGCAAATACCCGGATCTTTACACTAACCTGAATTGTGTTACCTTACCTGGTACGGTGCCTTATGTTGCTCTCTACGTCCCCTTCGTCCCGGTGGCGGAGGCCTTCGGCGTGCCCAGGGAGAACATTGTCTGGGACGGGCAGCACCTGGCGGTGTTCGGCTACTACGGCGACGCGAGGAACTATCGGGTGCTAACGCCGGGCAAGAAAGAATC
>JBFLVI010000015.1:0-50412 GCA_040758635.1 Bacillota bacterium
CTTCTCTATTAACCCGTCTGGAAAGAAGGAGACTATAGTAACACGCGGCTAAAATTGCAAGCCCCAAACACCTTCGGCGCCAAGGCTTTTGGGCTACTGTTTACCTATGGACTGTCGAACTCGGGTAATGATATAATAAACAATAACGTAACAATAACGTAACAATAAGGAAGGTGGTTCGCGGTGACGATAGAGCGATTGTATGAGGAGATAAAACAGTTGCCACCTGAGCTCAAGAAGGAACTTTACAAACGCCTGAACGTGAAACCTAAAGAAAGAAGGGCGTTGGACGACCTGATTGGCATCGCGGAGGGGCCGAAGACCAAGGGGGCCCAAACTTACAAGGAGGACCTGTACGGTGGCCCGCAACCTCTCTAAAATCTGTGTCGATTCGGGCGGGTTCATTGCGCTCGTGTACAAAAGCGACCTGCAACACAAAAAGGCAACTCAGTTTTACGAAAGGGTAAAACAAAAAGCGGTCTTCTATACGACAAACATGGTGATTTCGGAGACGTACACCTGGTTACGGTATCATGTTTCGCACACCGTTGCGGTTAAGTTCTTGGACGTTACGGAGGAAGCTGCATTAGCTGGTGAATTGCGGATAATCGGAGTAGACGGTCCGACAGAGGAAAAGGCCAGACAAATTCTGGGAAAGTACAGCGACCAGGACTTCTCCTATGTTGACGCAACGAGCTTCGCTATCCTGGACCTGCTTGAGATTGCCGACGTGTTTGGGTTTGACGCCCACTACCGGATATTCGGGAAAAACCTTCATCCGTGAGAGAAACGGTTTGCGTAATAACATGCGGAAGGACGTGCTTCACCGGTTTCAAGAAAAGCCTCTTACAGTTGTCCAACCCCTTTCCCCTCGGTGACAGGACCTAATGCTGCGCATCCAATCATTTTGGTTCTTCGGGCTTCTAATCTCAGCCTCCCCAAATAAGCTTTTATAATGAAACGCTTTCGTCCGGGGCCGGTGTCAGCGTTGCGATTGCAGCACTTGGCGTAAAAGAGCCTGACGCCGGCCGGCCCAGGACGGTGATCAAGGAAAAGAGGTGGGCGGATGGTCAATTTTTTCTGGCTGCTGCTGATGCTTTCCGGCATCGTTGTGGCCGCCGTGCACGGAAAAGTGGAGACGGTTACCCGGGCGGTGCTGGAAGGCGCGAAGCTGGCGGTGGAGACGTCCTTCGGCTTAATAGCGATTGTAACCTTCTGGCTGGGCGTAATGCGGGTCGCAGAAACGGCGGGTTTGGTGAGAGCGCTGGCCCGGCTGGTGCGGCCGCTGGTGCGGCTTCTGTTCCCGGGAATACCGGGCGACCACCCCGCGGTCGGCGCGATCGTGCTGAACCTTAGCGCCAACGTTTTGGGCCTCGGAAACGCCGCCACCCCGGCGGGGCTGGTTGCGATGCGGGAATTGCAGAAGCTCAACCCGCGTCCGGAAGAAGCCACCCCGGCGATGTGCACGTTTCTGGCTCTGAATACCGCCTGCATTACCCTGGTGCCGACTACGGTCATCGGAATCCGGGCGCTTTACGGGGCGCGCGAACCGGCGGCGATTATCGGGAGTACGGTCCTGGCCACCGCCTGCGGGATGACGGTGGCAGTCCTGGCAGACGGTTTGCTCCGGTGGCTTTACGGAAGGAAGTAGGGAATGGGCGGTCTGATTACCGGATTGGCCGATTGGGTCATCCCCGGCCTTCTCTTTATCGTGCTCATATTAGGGTTTTGCCGTCGTGTTCCGGTTTACGAAACCTTTGTAACCGGGGCGCAGGAGGGGTTCGAGGTAGCCATCAAGACCATCCCCTACCTGGTGGCGATGCTCGTCGCCATCAGCGTTTTCCGCGCGTCCGGCGCCATGGACGGCGTGGTTTACTTTCTGAAACCGCTTTTAGAGCCGTTCGGTATTCCGCCGGAGGTGCTGCCCCATGCGGTCATGCGCCCGCTTTCCGGCGGTGCGGCCCTTGGTATCGCCACGGACATCATCCGGACCCACGGGCCCGACAGCCTGCTCGGCTGCCTGGTTTCGACGATGCAAGGCACCAGTGATACAACGTTCTATGTTTTGTCGGTTTACTTCGGGGCGATCGGGGTCAAACACTACCGGTATGCGCCTGTAACCGGCCTTTTGGCCGACGTTACCACCTTTTTGGCTTCGGTAATCATCGTGGGGCGCACTTTTGGCTGATTTGGAGCAAAACAGAACTTCAAAAGGTTTTTGGTTTCATGGGGGGCTGTAAGAAAAGGAGAGAAAACAGCCGCGGTTTTCGGTTCCACCGGGTATAATATTCCTGGGTGAGCAGGTTTTGGCTGAAGAGAGGCTGCAGAAGATCCTGTCCCGGTATGGTGTCGCCTCGCGGCGGCACGCCGAAGAGCTGATCCGCAAGGGACGGGTAAAGGTCAACGGGAAAGTGGTTGACCGGCTGGGGGCCAGGGTTGATCCGGCGCGGGACAGAATAGAGGTGGACGGGCGGCTGCTGTTTTCTGAAGGAAGGCGCGTCTACCTCGCTTTTCACAAGCCGAAGGGTGTGGTCACGACCCTTTTTGACCCCCAGGGGCGGACAAGCGTGCGGGACTTCCTCCAGGGGGTTCCGGAGCGGGTCTTTCCGGTGGGGCGGCTCGATTACGACAGCGAGGGCCTGCTCTTGCTCACAAACGACGGTGAACTGGCCCACCGGCTCACTCACCCGCGGTATAAAGTGCCAAAGACCTACACCGTCTGGGTAACCGGCCGTGTGGAGGCGGCAGCACTTGCACGGCTTGCCCGGGGGATGTTGCTCGAAGACGGATGGACCCAACCGGCGGTGGTGGAAGTAAGCCGGCGGGGGCAGGAGCAAACGGTTTTACGGATTACGATAACCGAGGGGAAAAAACGCCAGGTACGGCGGATGTGCGCGGCGGTGGGACACCCGGTGTCAAGGCTGGTAAGAACCGGCATCGGCACGCTGCGGCTCGGAAGATTGAAACCGGGTGCGTACCGGCATTTGAGCAGCCGGGAGGTCAGGCGGTTAAAGCAGCAAGTCGGTCTTGAAGAATCAGGAAAAAAGCAGGATTTTCGTGGTTGAAGCCGAACTCTTTGTTATTACTCTGCTACGGGAGGGAATTCCTTTTGGTTAAAAGCCTTGTTGGGACCGAGGTGACCGAGAAGGAAATCCGGGCGCGGATCCGTTTGGACTTCCGCGGCGCAGGACGGACGGGCCGGCTGATCTTTGGCGGTAAAAGCACCGAGAAGGCAGCCGAAGAGATGCGCGAACAGCAGGCCGCAGTCTTCCGGAACGTACCGCTGCCGGGAGTGAAGATTGAGGACATTAACATGGCCCAGGAAGTTTACGCCGTTTTTGACGAGGCGACAGGGGCTGAAGTGGCGTACGCTCCCCTCGAGTTAACGGTGGTGGCGGAAGGAATTGACGACCTGGTACGGCTGATATTCCGGGAGGAATTCCGCAAGATCGAAGTTATTGAGCCGGAGAGCATCGTTTTGGGGCGGTACGACCTGGAAAGGTTGTTCTTCCGGATTGGTGAAGAACTGCGACGTTACCACCAGGCCCTGGAACGGAAGTACAGTGGTTGAGGCAAAGGTTGCAGGCGAATCTGGAAAGGAGCGTGTGGCCGATTCGCGTTCGAGGAATTAGAGGCGCCGTAGCAGTCAAGAAGAACACGGCAACAGACATAATTGCGGCCACCAAGGAGTTGCTGTTAGTCATGGTAAAGGAGAACGCGGTGGACATTGAGGAGATCGCGAGCATTTTTTTTACCTTAACCCCGGATCTCGACGCCGAGTTTCCGGCCCTGGCGGCGAGGGAGGAGCTTGGCTGGCGAGACGTCCCGCTTCTATGCGCCCGCGAAATAGGCGTTCCGGGAGCAATGACCGGCGTTGTCCGGGTGCTCATGCACGTTAACACGGAGAAATCCCAGAGGGAGCTCAAGCACGTTTATTTGGGCAAGGCGGCGGCCCTGCGCGCGGACCTCGGCGAGGAGAGTTAGTTGACAAGCGGGCTCTTGCCGCTGGCGATTTCAATGCCCGTCTGGTTTATTTTGGCCTTGGTGCAGGCAAGGCTGGCCAGGTTGATCAAGTTTTCAATCACTTCCGGCGGGTTCGTGCCGGGACGCAGGTTACAGCGGCGGCCCCCGGCGATGCCGATGGAGATGCTGATGGGTACAGGTTGAGGTGCGTTATTGACCGCATTTAAAAAGGTTCTGGCCCAGTCCAAGGCTGCGGTAAGCGGGCGGCTGCTGGCCACGGCAAATTCATCGCCGCCAAAACGGCAGGGGAAATCTTCATTGGCGACGGTATGCTTACGTAGAAGATCAGCGAGGAGACAGAGGCACCAGTCTCCCTTGGCATGTCCGAAACGCTTGTTGGTGAGGCCAAAATCGTCTACGTCAATAAAAGCGATGCTGATTTCGGGTACTGTACGCAATAATCGCTCGGCGACATCCCGGAGATAGACAGCGGTATAAAGGCCGGTAAGCGAGTCGGTGTGCCGCGCGATTACGGTCAGCAGAACGGTTTTGGTGACGATCCCGATGAGCTTACCGCCGGCAACCACCGGGAGGCGTTCGACCCCGGCGGCGTTCATCACTTCTATGGCTTCCCAGAGCGAGGTTTCGGGCTGGATGACGGTGAGTTTCCGGGACATGGTTTCCCTTAGTGGTTGGTCTGCCGGTGCACCGCGCAGGTCGCGCGAGGTTACGATACCGGCAAGGCTTCCGTTGCTGTTGAGCACCACCAATCCGCCCACGTTCTGCTCACGCATAAGCTGGGCAGCAGCAGAGACCGGCTGGTCCTGAGAAATGGTAAGCACATTTGCGTTCATGATTTCGCCAATTTTCACCGGAGTCACCTTTCGTTACCGGAGAGGGAATCTGCTGGAGGAGTGCAGGCATTAAAGTGCAAAAAAGGCGGTTCACTTATTAAGATTTTTGCGGCTTTTGGCGAGATTTTTGAAACAAAGAAAAGAAAAACCTCTCCGTAGATATTTTTACCGAGTACACCGGGGTTGTCAAGAGAATCAAGCAAATTTTACCACTGTTTTTAAGGGGAGAGGCTTTTGCGTCGCCTGCTGGTTTCAAAGTTGGTTCCGGGAATGAAAGTGGGGCGGAACGTTTACGGGAAAAGGGGCGAGATCTGGCTGGCGAGGGGAGCGGTACTCACCAGGCGCTACATTGATCGTTTGGTAGAACTTGAAATTCCCGCGATTTACATTGATGACGGGCTGCTTGGTGACGTAGACATTAAGGAAGCAATCAGCGAAGAGACCAGGCAGCACGCAGTGCAGCAAGTGAAGGCGCTCTTTTCGGCGACGCCGAAGACCGGGGCGATCAGTCCTCCGCCGGCGGTCTTCCGGACGGTGGAAGAGATTGTGCGCCAGGTTATGTCTAATCCTAACGCGATCTATAATCTGTTAGATATCCGGGCGGAGGACGAGTACCTGTTTTATCATTCGGTAAATGTCTGTATCCTCGCGACGGTAGCGGGAGCAAATTTGGGCTGGAACCGGGAGCAGTTGGAAGAACTGGCTCTGGGGGCACTCCTGCACGATGTCGGGAAGGTGCGGGTGCCCCCGGAAATCCTGAATAAGCCGGGGGAACTGAGCAAAAGGGAATTTGACGAAGTAAAAAAACATACCGTTTACGGTGAGGAAATGCTGGAAACGATGCCGCCCGAAGTACGCCGCATTGCCCGTTCCCACCACGAACGGCTTGACGGGACGGGGTACCCGGACGGGATTTCGGATATTCCGGCAACCGTTCAGCTTACCGGGCTGGCTGATGTTTACGACGCCCTGACCGCCGAGCGTCTTTACCGGCGGGCCTACCAACCCCACGAAGCCTTCGAGATGATTGCCGGCACGGGCAATTTCTGGTTTGACCACCTGCTGGTGCAGGCGTTTCTCTTTAACATTGCCGCTTTTCCGGTTGGAAGTATAGTCTCTTTAAGTTCCGGCGCGGTTGCCGTGGTGGTCGAAAACAAACCAGGCCTTTCTCTTTATCCGAAGGTACGGGTTCTTTTTGCCCCGACGGGAGAAAAGGCCGTTCCCGCTCCCGAGTTCTGGTGCCACGAGGAAGGGGTGGGAGTACTGAGGGCTTTAAACCCCGAAGAAGTAACGGCGCTGGGCATTACCCCGCATGATACCGACCCTCACCTGCCGGCATAAACCCGGTAGTCAATGTCCGGGAAAATACTGTGCCGGCTTTCCAGTTCCTCAATCCACCCGTCCTCAAGCCGGTTTTCCACTATCTGGCGGTAGATGCCGACAAAGTTGGTCATGTGGGATTTGAAGCGGCGCACCGCGTAATCCACCATGGTACCCGTGGCCATGATAAACGCCCAGTCGCTGGCCTGGGCAAGAAGCAATTCCCGCGCCGCCTGGTTCAGCGCGCGGCGGAGCATGCCCGTACTGTCCGGGAACCGCCGTGAGACTTCCACCATCCGGTCGGCGGCCCAGTGGAGGTGCCGGTAGATCCAGTCATTAGCCCCGCACAACCAGACCTCGTGGTAGCCCTTGTTTCCCCAGCTCGATGCGCAGGGGGTTGCCACCTGGTTGCACGGGTGCCGGCGAAGGTAGTCACCGGGGGTGATGAGTTCAATCATATCCTGGTCGTACACAATTTTGCGGATCAGGAAATCGAGCCACTGCGGCCCCTCGAACCACCAATGCCCGAAAAGCTCGGCGTCGTACGGAGCGACGATTAAAGGCGGCCGGTCCATGAACCGGTGCAGGTAACGGATCTGGTGCTCCCGGTTGAACATAAAGTTGCCTGCGTGTACGGCGGCCTTTTCAGTGGCCCAGGCGGGGACGTACGGCTCCTTGTGGTCCGTTTTACCGGTTATCCGGTAGTATTTGAGGCCGGTATGGATGCGGATTCCGTCAGGGTGAATATAGTCCCGGATATATTCGAGGTCGAGATCGAAGCCGATGTCCCGGTAGTACTCCCGGTAATCGAAGTCTCCCGGATAGCCTTCCTTGGCGCTCCAGACCTGCCTGGACGATTCTACGTCCCGGCCGAAAGCCGCGACTCCCGAGGGACAAAAGATGGGGGCAAAGACCCCGAAACGCGGCCGGTGCGATGCAAAGAGCACTCCGTGGGTGTCCGTGAAAAAATACTTGACGCCCGAGTTTTTCAGGTAGCGGTCGATTCCCGGGACGTAAGCGCATTCCGGCAGCCAGAAGCCCGCCGGATTGCAACCGAAGTGCTTCCGGTAAAGGTCAACGGCAAGTTTAATCTGGGCCCGCACCGCCGCCGGGTTGACATACAATAGCGGCAGGTAGCCGTGGGTGGCCGCGCAGGTGATTATTTCGAGGCACCCCGCGTCCTGGAAGGCTTTGAAGGCGTTGATGAGGTTTTTGCCATGGGC
The DNA here is from genome assembly GCA_040758635.1 of Bacillota bacterium. Taxonomy (GTDB): domain Bacteria; phylum Bacillota; class Desulfotomaculia; order Desulfotomaculales; family Ammonificaceae; genus Yes71-27. Next base: position 7,361 of record JBFLVI010000015.1, read on the forward strand.
GTTGAACGTATGGAGCGCCCCGCGAAAACGTTCCTGGTACATGCGCGCGGGTTCGGCGAAGGGCGTCCCCGCGGTGCGGTGCGCCTCTTTGTCCGCCAGTTCAATGAGTTTGTGCAGGTGGTTGAGGTACCGTTCCTGGAGGAATGGGTCGCCGAACATTGTCAACAGCGGCGGGGACAAGGACAGCGTCAAACGGAATTTTACCCCGTCGCGTACCAAACGCTCGAAAGTCCAGATCAGGGGAATGTAGCATTCCGTAACGGCTTCGTAGAACCACTTTTCCTCAAGCGAGTAGCGGTGTTCCGGATGCCGGACGAAGGGAAGGTGTGCATGAAGCACTAAAGCAAGATAACCCTTGGCCAATTTCGATTCCCCCATTAGTTTGTTCCGGTAAATCGTCAAAAAAGCGGGATTATCCCGCTTTTTTGACGGCATCTGGCCGGCGGCTAATTACGGTTGACCGGTTGTGGCGGGAGGAACACCGGCGAGGCGATACCCACCGGAACTACTTCTCTGCCCATCCGGGCCGAGACTTCCTCGATCAGCAACGGTGAACTCACACCGAACTGGTAACCGAACGACCGGTATATCCCTTCCAGCCACATCCACTCTTCGTCACAACATTCCGAAAGCGAGGCGCGTGGCGTGTGGGCCAGATTGGACCGGAGCAGTGTGACGAAGTGACCGGTAGGCAGGACCCGCCCGAGGTCAACACAAAAAGTACGGTTCGGCTGGCCCACTTCAAGATACCAGTTGTCGCTTTCATCGTTAATGGCGATGTCAACATACGTGTTGGCGTTGTTGCCTTGAAACTCGATTCCGGTAACATCATAAAGACGTAAAAAGGGGCGCGAAGATCGCCAGGCCTCAGGCCCGTAGCGGGCAGAAAACTCTTCCTGTTTGGTTGCACTGATTTCCCAGTAGGCAAAAAGCCAGTGTGGGTCCCGGGCCAGGAGTACCAGACGGTCTTCACCGTAGCGCCGGGGCAACTCGGGCACCGGTGCTGCGGGTGCCGCCGGTTGCGTTACAGCCGGCGTTCGGAGTTCGGTTGCGAACTCCGTATCCGCACCCGGGAGCGGTGCCGGCGGAGCCGGTTCTCGCCTCCTTGACGGCCTCTGTCGAAACCATATCATAACAACTCCAGCTACGGCCGCAAGAGCAAGGCCGATTAACAGCCAGGCAAAAGCTGACATTGTTTACACTACCCCCTCAACAGCGTCGATTGAAGCCTTGAAGTTATTTCTGTAAAAAAAATGTGATAGATCAAAAGCGCCGGTAACATAATGCAAGCTGAAAGCTCTTTTTATTATTGCCGTGGCTTATAGCCTTTATAAAAGTTAAAAGTTTGTTTAATTGGCGCTGAGACCTTGGTACGAGTGAAAACGGAAAAATACGCCGGCGGCTGGCTTTTACCGGCGACATCCGCTCCGGGAGGAAGGATATGCCACGGGAAATAGTCCTGGGAAACGGGAGTATGTTGGTTAATTTTGACAAATTTTATCACCTCCGGGATCTGTATTACCCTTATGTTGGAATGGAAAACCACCTGGCCGGGAAAAGGTGCGAGGTGGGGATCTGGGTTAACGGCTCCTTCTCCTGGGTCGGGTCAGAAGGGTGGGAGGTGTCGGCAGGGTACCAGGAGGATACCCTGGTGGCGGTGACGGTTGCCCGAAACGCCGGAATAGGGGTTGAAATGCGTTTTACGGACGCCGTCGATTGTCACGAGAACATTCTGCTCCGGAAGGCAGAGGTTTCAAATATAGCAGACCTGTCCCGGGAATTCAGGATCTTCCTGCACCACGATTTTAACATCGGGGGATTTGACGTAGGAGACACGGCGCTTTATGACCCGAGCACGGAAACCCTAATCCACTATAAGCGGGACTACTATTTCCTTCTGAACGGGCGCTTCGGCAAACACGGCCTTCGCCAGTACAGCATCAGAAAACGCTTGCCGGGCGCGGAGGGCAGCCGGGCGGACGCGGAAGACGGCGTGCTGGTGAGCAATCCGGCCGATCAGGGTTCGGTGGACAGCACCGTGGGTTTTCAGGCCCAGATTAAACCGTATGGGACGGAGGTGCTTTTCTTCTGGGTAATAGTGGGAAGGAGCTTTCACGAGGTTAGGGAAAAGAACGTCTTTGTACTGAACGAGGGCCCGCAGGAACTGCTAAACCGCACCGCCGTCTACTGGTTCAACTGGGTAAGAAAGACGGCGACCGAGTTCGGTGATCTGCCCGAGAAAGTGGTCAGCCTTTACCGGCGCAGCCTGCTGGTTCTTCGGACCCAGATCGACAGACGGGGCGCGGTCCTGGCGGCCAACGACAGCGACATTCTGCTTACCAACCGGGATCACTACTCCTACGTCTGGCCGCGCGATGGAGCGCTCGTGGCCTACGCTTTAGACCGGGCCGGGTATCCGGAACTGACGCTTCCCTTTTTCCGCTTTGCCACGCGGACGTTAACCGAGGGCGGCTATCACTGGCACAAGTACAATCCGGAGGGTTCGGTCGGATCGAGCTGGCACTCCTGGGTGCGTAACGGCGAGTTTCAGCTCCCGATTCAGGAAGACGGAACGGCGCTTGTGCTGTGGGCGCTTTGGAAGCATTACGAGTTTTACAGGGATTTTACCTTTCTGACTGAACTCTACCCGGTGCTGGTTAAACCGGCGGCGGAGTTCCTGGCGGACTACCGGGACCCGGTGAGCGGACTGCCCCTGCCGAGTTACGACCTGTGGGAGGAGCGTTGCGGGGTGTTTACCTTTACGGTGAGCGCGGTTTACGCGGGTTTGAGCGCGGCGGCACGGTGCGCCGCCCTCTTCGGTGACGGCAGGCTCGCGCACCGGTGGATGGAGGCGGCGGAGGAGGTCCGGGCGGGAATGCTTGAGGAACTTTACCGCGAGGAGTTGGGGCGCTTTATCCGGGGCTTGTATCCGGTCCCGGGACAGCCGGCGACGCCGGATTTCAACCTGGACGCCAGCCTTTGGGCGGTCTGGGGGTTCGGGGTGCTGCCCCCGAACGATCCGCGTGTGGTCAGGACGATGGAGGCGGTTCGCGAGGGTTTGTGGGTAAAAACCCCGGTGGGCGGGGTGGCCCGTTACGCGAACGACTACTACTTTCGGCGGAGCGACGATGTGGAGCGGGTGCCCGGAAACCCTTGGTTCATCTGCACCCTGTGGCTGGCGTCGTGGTACGTTGCCCGGGCGCAGAGCCGCGCCGAGTTGCGGGAAGCTCGGGAACTCCTTGAGTGGGTGCTGCTCTATACCCTGCCCACAGGGGTGATGGCGGAACAGGTACACCCTTATACCGGCGAAGCGCTTTCGGTAGCGCCGCTAACCTGGTCTCATGCAACCTTTGTCCAGGTGGTAGGAGAGTACGGCGCGCGCTGGCAAGAGTTGGCAGAGGCGCCTTAATCCCCCTGAGTGCCGGAAAAAATACCCGGCATCCAACTTTATCAGCGAAACGATACCGGCGGTTACAGGAGAATATTTGCGCCTGTTGTTTGAAAAAGCCGGGTGGGAGCCCGGCTTGCTTCCGCCGCGCTGCAGGAGGTATTATGAGGTTGGTGTGGAACTGGTAGTATATAACCAGCGGGGCAGGATTTCTCCGCCGGCACCCGTTCTGGTCTTGATAGACGGGAGGTTGCCTCCGGAAGTGGGCCGGAACCCGAGTGACGCGGTACTCAAGGAACTGCTCGAAGCCAGTAAAACGGTCGCGGTGGTGGGCCTTTCTCCAAAACCGGACCGGGACAGCCACCAGGTGGCGCTTTACCTTAAACGGCAGGGTTACCGGGTCGTGCCGGTTTACCCGCGGGAGGATTTCATCCTCGGCGAACGGGTTTTCCGGACGCTGGGTGAAATACCCTTCCGGGTCGACATTGTAGACGTCTTCCGGCGGAGTGAGGAGACGCTGCCGGTGGTCGAGGAAGCAGTCAGGCTCCGGCCGCGGGCGGTTTGGCTCCAATTAGGCGTGGTCAACGAAGCGGCGGTGCTGCTCTGTGAAGCGGCGGGTGTCACCCTGATCATGGACCGGTGTATCATGGTGGAGCACCGGCGGCTCTGCGGCGGTGGGTCATGAACGTCGTCCTGGTGGAACCGGAAATACCGGCCAATACAGGCAATATTGCGCGGACGTGCGCAGCTACCGGTGCCAGGCTACACCTGGTGCGGCCGCTTGGATTCTCAACCGACGACCGCCACCTGAAACGGGCGGGACTTGATTACTGGCACCTGGTGGAGGTGCACTACCACGACAGTTTTGACGTGCTCTACCAGGCGAACCGGGATGCCTGCTTTTACTTTACTACCACCAGGGCGAACCGGTGGTACACCACGGTGCGGTACCCGCCGGGTTGTTTCTTAGTTTTCGGCAAGGAGACCGCGGGTTTGCCTGAAGCCATTCTGAGCAGGTTTCCCGGCCAGTTAGTTCGGATACCCATCATCTCCGGCGCCCGGTCCCTGAACCTTTCCAACGCCGTGGCGGTGGTTCTTTACGAAGCGTTGCGGCAGCAGGGTTTTCCGGGGCTGAAATGATAAATAGGGGGGAAACTTTTGTCGTTCGTACACCTGCACCTGCACACCGAGTACAGCCTGCTTGACGGTGCGGCCCGGATCAAGGAAGTGGTGCGGCGGGCCAGGGAACTGGAAATGCCTGCGCTGGCGGTTACGGACCACGGGGTGATGTACGGCGTGGTGGATTTTTACCAGACCTGCACCAGGGAGGGGATAAAACCGATCCTGGGGTGCGAGGTCTACGTGGCACCAAGAACGGCTGCCGACCGGACGCCGAAGGTTGACGACAATCTCTACCACCTCGTGCTCCTGGCGGAGAACGATACCGGTTACAAAAACTTGATGGAGCTGGTTTCACGCGGGTTCACCGAGGGTTTTTATTACAAACCGCGGGTGGATAAATTGTGGCTCGCCCAGTTGAGCAAGGGGTTGATCGCCTTGAGCGGCTGCACCGCCGGGGAGGTGGCGGCGCACATTTTAAACGGCGAACCGGACAAGGCGCGCCGGGCCGCCGCCACGTACAGGGAAATCTTCGGTCCGGACAACTTCTTTTTGGAGCTCCAGGACCACGGCCTCGACGAGCAGCGTCGGATCAACCCGGAACTAATCAAGCTTTCCAGGGAATTGTCCATTCCGACCGTGGCGACGAACGACGTGCATTACGTAAACGAGGAGGACGCGGCGCTGCAGGACATCCTCCTCTGCATCCAGACGGGCAAAACGGTAAGCGATGCAAACCGCCTGCGCTTTCACTCCAACCAGTTATATCTCAAGAGCGCCCGGGAGATGGCCGCGGTCTTCCGGGACCAGCCGGAGGCGCTGGCGCGCACGTGCGAAATCGCCGAGCGCTGCCGGGTCGAGCTGGCCTTCGGGCAGTACCACCTTCCCGCCTACCCGGTTCCGGAAGGACACACTCCGGCGAGCTACCTCCGGGACCTGTGTTACGCCGGCCTCAAGCGGCGCTACGGCGAGCCGGAACAGGCGGTCGTGGACCGGCTGGAGTATGAGTTGCGGGTAATCGAGGAAATGGGCTATCCTTCCTACTTTCTGATCGTTTGGGACCTGGTGCGATTTGCCCGGGAAAACGGGGTTCTGGTCGGCCCGGGGCGCGGCTCGGCGGCCGGCAGCCTGGTGGCGTACTGCCTCGGGATCACCAATATCGACCCGCTCAGGTACGGCCTGCTCTTCGAACGCTTTCTGAACCCGGAACGGGTCTCCCTGCCGGACATTGACATCGACTTCTGTTACGAGTTGAGGGGAAGGGTAATTGATTACGTTTTTCAGCGTTACGGCGCAGCCCGGGTGGCGCAGATCGCCACCTTCGGTACCCTGGCGGCGCGGGCGGCCATTAGAGATGTGGGCCGCGTACTGGGAGTGCCTTATGGAGACGTGGACCGGGTGGCCCGTCTGGTGCCCGGTGAGCCGCACATGACGGTGGCCAGGGCGCTGGAGGCTTCGCCCGACCTGCTGGAACTCTACCAGAACGATCCGGTGGTCAAGAGGCTGTTGGATATCGCGGCCCGCCTGGAGGGGGTGCCGCGACATGCTTCCACACACGCCGCCGGAATTGTGATCGCGCCGGAGCCGCTTACCCGCTTTGTGCCGCTGCACCGCGTTGCTGACGGCACGGTGGCCACCCAGTTCACGAAAGAAGCGGTGGAGGAGCTCGGCCTGCTGAAAATGGACCTCCTGGGGCTGCGGACCCTCACGGTTATCGGCGAGACGTTGAGAATAATCAGGAGACTGCGGGGGATTCTGATTGACGAAGAGAACCTGCCGCTCGACGACCCTGCCACCTACGCACTTTTGTGCCGGGGCGAGACGGCGGGTGTTTTTCAGCTTGAATCGAGCGGCATGCGGAACCTCCTCCGGGAGCTGAAACCAAGCGTCTTTGAAGACCTGATCGCCCTGGTGGCGCTTTACCGCCCGGGTCCGCTGGGCAGCGGAATGGTCGAGGACTTTATCCGGCGTAAGCATGGGAAAACGCCGGTTGTTTACCTGCATCCACTGCTGGAACCTATTTTAAAAGAGACTTACGGGGTGATCCTGTATCAGGAACAGGTGATGCAGATCGCGAGCACCCTGGCGGGCTTCAGCCTGGGCGAGGCGGACCTTCTGCGCCGGGCGATGGGGAAGAAGAAGCCGGAGATAATCGCCGGGCTTCGGTCGCGGTTTGTGGAGGGCGCGGCGGCGAACGGTATCCCGGAAAAGCTGGCCGGCGAAATCTTCGACCTGATGGAATACTTTGCCGGCTACGGGTTCAATAAAAGCCATTCCGCGGCCTACGCGATGGTCGCGTACCAGACCGCCTACCTCAAGGCGAACTACCCGGTGGAATACATGGCGGCGCTGTTGACCTCGGTAAGGGACAACAGCGACAAAGTTGCGGCGTACGTCGAAGAATGCCGGCGTTTGGGCATTGCAGTGCTTCCGCCCGACGTGAACGAAAGCAGGCGGAATTTCACCGTGGTGCCGGGCGGGATTCGGTTCGGGCTGGCCGCAATCAAAAACGTCGGGGAAACCGCCGTGGAGGCGATTATTGCCGCCCGGAACGATGGCGGGCCCTTCCGTGATTTCGGCGATTTCTGCTCCCGGATCAACCCCCGCGTGATCAACCGCCGCGTCCTGGAGAGCCTGGCGCGGGCCGGGGCGTTTTCCTCGCTGGGCCACACCAGAAGCCAGGTGCTGGCGGTTCTGGACGGAGGACTCGAACTGGCGCAGAGATCCGCCAGGGAAAAGGACTCCAGCCAGCTCAGCCTTTTCGGAGACCTGGAAAACAACGGCTACGAAATCAAAATTGACGCCACCCGGGAGGAATTCCCCCAGCAGGAGCTCCTCAGAATGGAAAAGGAACTGCTCGGACTTTACATCAGCGGGCATCCCTTGGCCAATTACCGGGAACTGTTGCGGGCCCTGACCAGCATTCAGGCGGCAGAGTTGGCCGAGGCCGAGGCGGACACCCCGCTGCGGGTCGGGGGACTGGTACTGGCACTCAAACGGCACCGCACCCGCAAGGGAGAGGCGATGGCGGTGCTGCACTTAGAGGATTTGACGGGTGTTGTGGAGGTGGTCGTTTACCCGCGGGTCTACCAGGAGTGCCGCCACTTGTTGCGGCCGGAAGTGGTGCTGATCGTCCGGGGGAAGAAGGCTGCCTGGGGCGAGCGGTTGCGGCTGGTGGCCGAGGAAATCACGCCGGTGAATGCAAACGGCGCAGAGGTATACGTGCGCCTTCCGGAAGCCGGCCCGGAATTCCTGGCCCGGTTCAAGGAAGTGCTGGGCCGGCATCGCGGAAGCTGCCCGGTCTACCTCTATTACCCGGGCGAGAACGTCGTCCGGAAGGCTCCGGAGGGATACTGGATCGACGTGACCTCGCCGGTGGTCGGTATCTTAAAAGAAATGGTGGGGGAAAAGAATATTAAGGTCACCTGGCGGCAGCCTTGAGGCCGGATCCGGAACGGTAATTTTGTAGAAAGCCAAGAATGAACGGCATTGGGGTCGCGTAAAACTTGCCCTGCGCCCCTTGGTGTGCTATCATACTTGCCAGAAGACGGAGGGATTGACAATGACCGAGCAGGAATGGATCGTGGCCGACTACATTGTAGTCAAGGCGTTGGAAAACGGCGTCACCATTATGGGGCTCACCCGCGGGAAGGACACGAAGTTTCACCACACGGAGAAGCTGGACAAGGGGGAGATAATGGTTGCCCAGTTTACGGAGCATACCTCGGCGATCAAGATCCGTGGCAGGGCCGAACTCCTTACGAAGCATGGGCGCATCCGCACCGATAACGAATAAATAAGCAGTCGGAGGATTAACCCGTTTAAAGAGGGCATTATCGACTGGTGTTTTGGGCATAATTGTGGGGAAATTACAGGGTGGGGAGGGCCTTTGCGTGTGGACGGTTGTTTACATCGCCCCCAATAAAAAAGAGGCCGAAAAGATAAGGGATTTGTTTCTTGGCGAAGGCTTGTTAGTTAAACTCAATGAGATAACCACCAGTGAAGACGATCCGGCCTACGAGGTCCTTGTTCCGGAGTCTGAAATCGATGAAGCGCTTGAACTCCTGGGTGTGGTTTAAAGTGAAGGGAGAGGTATGTACTGGTTTTAGAGCTCTTTAAGAAACCGAAATACGTCACCATCCAGCAACAAAAAAAGGAGATCCCGGAGGGCTTGTGGATCAAGTGCCCCTGGTGTGGTGAGATCCTTTACAATAAGGATATCGTCAAGAACCTCAAGGTTTGCCGTAAGTGCGGTTACCATTTCCGACTCACCGCCGAAGAAAGGCTGGCCTTTACCCTTGATGAAGGGAGTTTCGTCGAGTACGACTCCCGTCTGGTGGCCGATAATCCCCTGAATTTTCCCGGCTATCCCGAAAAGTTGGCCGAGGCGCGCCAGACAACCGGTTTGAGCGAAGCGGTGGTTACCGGAGAGGGAACCATCCTGGGCCACAGGGTGGTTATTGGGGTGATGGATTCCCGCTTCATCATGGCCAGTATGGGAGCCGCCGTAGGGGAAAAAGTTACGCGGGCGGCCGAACATGCCTGTGAGCGGCGCCTGCCGCTGGTCCTTTTCGTGGCTTCCGGCGGCGCGCGGATGCAGGAGGGAATGGTAGCGCTGATGCAGATGGCAAAAACCGCGGCTGCGGTAAAACACCTGGACGCGGCGGGCCTGCTTTATGTTTCCGTACTTACAGACCCTACCACGGGCGGCGTCAGTGCCAGTTTTGCGATGCTGGGGGATATCATCCTCGCCGAGCCCGGAGCGCTGATCGGCTTCACCGGACCCCGGGTGATCGAACAGACGATAAAGCAGAAACTTCCGGACGGTTTTCAGCGGGCGGAATTTCTGCAACAGCACGGGATGATTGACCTGGTGGTCCCGCGGGCCAGGATGCGGGAGATTCTGGGCCGGATCGTGATGCTGCACGCTGGGGAGGGGAACTGATGCCTACGATTCTTGATTTCGAGCGGCCGTTCGTAGAACTCGAAAACAAGATTGCGGAACTTACCTCCTTCAGCCGCGAGAAAGACCTTGACCTTTCAGAGGAGATTGAGCATTTGGAAAAGCGAGCGGAGGAACTGAAGCGATCCATTTTCGCCAACCTTACTCCCTGGCAGCGGGTGCAGCTCGCCCGCCACCCGGACCGCCCCAATACGGAAGAATACGTGCGGATGCTTTTCGAGGACTTCATCGAGTTTCACGGGGACCGGTGCTACGGGGATGATCCGGCGGTGCTCGGCGGAATTGGCCGGCTCAACGGGACGGCGGTCACCGTTGTCGGCCACCGCAAGGGCCGGGACACCCGGGAGAACGTGAGCCGGAATTTCGGGATGGCGCATCCCGAAGGTTTTCGGAAGGCCCTCCGGCTGATGCACCAGGCGGAGAAGTTCGGGCGGCCGGTGATCACTTTTATTGATACTCCGGGTGCCCACTGCGGCGTTGGTGCGGAGGAGCGGGGTCAGAGCTGCGCGATTGCACAAAATTTACTGGGTATGAGCGCCCTCCGGGTACCAATAATAGTGGTAGTAATCGGCGAAGGAGGAAGCGGTGGCGCGCTGGCCCTGGGAGTGGGGGACAGGATCCTGATGCAGGAACACGCGATTTTCTCCGTCATTTCGCCCGAGGGGTGCGCAAGCATTCTGTGGAAAGACCCGAGCCGTGCGCAGGAAGCAGCCGAGGCGTTGAAGCTCACCGCGCACGACCTGCTGGCGTTGGGAATTGTGGACGAGGTGATACCGGAGCCCCTGGGCGGCGCCCACCGCGACCCTGAGGGAGCGGCCGCCCTGGTGCGGGAAAGGCTGGTCCAGCACCTGGAGACTTTGAAGAGAATGGCTCCGGAGGAATTGATCCGGTCTCGCTGGATGAAGTTCAGACAGATCGGCCTGGTGAGTGAGGAAGCGGGCGAAAGCGGTTAAAAGGATGGGCACGGAACCGTCTTGGCGCTCGTTATTGGGGTTTGCCCGCGGCTGGCGGTTTTGGGGGTTGCGGCTTTCCCACAGCGGTTTTCTCCGGCGAAAAGGTGCCGGCGCGGTTTTTTTCATAAGGGCGCTTGCGCCGGTCTTCTTTTCTTTTCTTTAAGCGGCATTTTTTCTTGATTCAAACCTGTCTTTCCCTGAACAGTCTAACAAGCCAACTGGAATTAAGAGCCGGCCTGCGCCTGCAGGCGGCATAAATTACAAGGGTTTACGGAGGGTGAAGTTTTGCACCGGATCGGTGTGTTGACCAGCGGCGGTGACGCTCCCGGAATGAACGCCGCCGTCCGGGCCGTGGTGCGGAAGGGCATCTTCCTCGGGCGGGAGATCCTGGGGGTCAGGCGGGGCTTTGCGGGGCTGATCGAAGGGGATGTCGAGGCAATGAGTCTCGGTTCGGTCGCGGACGTTATCCAGAGGGGCGGCACCATTTTGCTCACTGCGCGGTCTGAAGAGTTCAGGGCGCCGGAAGGCCGAGCGCAGGCCTTTGCTTCCGCACGGCGGGTGGGTATGGACGGCCTGGTGGTCATCGGGGGCGACGGTTCTTTCCGCGGCGCCTTTGCGCTGCACCAGGAAACGGGACTCCCGGTCGTCTGCATTCCGGCGACGATCGACAACGACATTCCCGGGACGGATTACAGCATCGGCTTCGACACCGCGGTGAATACGGTGGTGGACGCCATCAACAAGATCCGGGCCACCGCCACCTCCCACGAGCGGACCTTCGTGGTGGAAGTAATGGGGCGCAACTCCGGTTTTATCGCCCTCACGGCCGGCCTGGCCGGCGGGGCCGAGTCGATCCTGATCCCGGAAATTCCGTTTGATCTGGAGGACGTCTGCCGGCGGTTGTTGCGGGGCGTCCGCCGGGGAAAGCACCACAGCATCATCGTCGTCGCCGAAGGTGCAGCGTCTGCCGCGGCAGTGGCTGCGGAGATCAAGTCCAGGACGGGCTTTGACACCAAGATTACCATCCTGGGGCACATCCAGCGGGGCGGGGCGCCGACGGCTTTTGACCGTGTCCTGGCCAGCGTGATGGGCGCTTGGGCAGTGGAGTTGCTGACGGGCGGTGAACGGTGTGGCGCGACCGCCGTAAAATGCGGGCAGTTGACGCGCTACGACCTGCCGGAAGTTTTCGAGATGAAGAAGGAGATTGACGAAGGTCTTTACCGGCTTGCAGAAGTTCTGGCGATATAGGGTAGTATAACAAAAGGGTTTAAGAAAAACTGGGGCCGAAAGTGGAACAGGGCGGCGGGCTCCGGGGCCCAAATCTCGGAGTTTCCGGTGGCCGCTGCCTTCGCTTGCGGTTGAAGTTAAAACTCAGACCGTTTCAGGGGGATTTTATGCGCCATACGAAGATCATCTGCACGCTCGGACCGGCGAGTGAAACCCCGGACGTGATCGAAGGAATGCTGAAGGCGGGGATGAACGTTGCCCGGCTGAATATGTCCCACGGCACGCAGGAGGATCACTGCCGGCGGCTGCGCCTGGTAAGAGAGACGGCGGCGCGGGTGGGCAAAAATCTGGGCATTCTGGTGGACATCCGCGGCCCGCGCATCCGGATCGGCGAATTAGAGGCGCCGCTTTTCTTAAGAGCCGGCGAAGAAGTGGAACTGGTAACGGAAAACGCCACCGGTGCCGGAATGCGTATTCCTGTAAATTACGAGGGGATAGCCCGGGACGTGCGGCCCGGGGACACCGTCCTCATCGCCGACGGTCTGGTATGCCTGAGGGTGCTCGAAACGTCCGAACGAAGCGTGCTGTGCCGGGTAGAGGCCGGGGGTGAGGTCGAGTCACACAAGGGCGTGAATCTTCCCGGGGTCCGGGTGAATCTTCCCTCGGTTACCGAGAAGGACGTTGCGGATATCAGGTTTGCGATTGCCGAAGGGGCGGATTTTATTGCGCTTTCTTACGTGCGAAAGGCGGAGGACGTACTGGCGGCGCGGCGGTTTTTAGAGGAGGCCGGTGCCGATATTTCCCTGCTCGCGAAAATCGAAAACTGGGAGGGACTGGAGAACCTGCACCCGATCCTGAAGGTCGCCGACGGGGTGATGGTGGCCCGGGGCGACTTGGGCCTGGAAATCCCCACCGAAGAGGTTCCTCTGGCCCAGAAACGGATTATCCAGGAGGCGAATGCGGCCGGGAAGCCGGTGATCACTGCAACCCAGATGTTGGAGTCAATGATTCACAATCCGCGCCCCACGCGTGCGGAGGCGAGCGACGTTGCGAACGCGATCCTTGACGGCACAGACGCGGTGATGCTTTCGGGCGAGACGGCCGTCGGGCGGTACCCGGTGCAGGCGGTGGCGGTCATGGCCAAGATTGCGGCCCGGGTGGAGGAGGCCCTCCCCTACGACGAAGTGTTGAGCGCAAAGAGGGCGGTTTCGAAGCGGACGGTGACCGATGCCATCAGCTTTGCCACGTGCAGCGTGGCCCACAACCTGGAGGCGACAGCGATCATCACCGCTACCCAGACGGGCTACACGGCGAGGATGGTGGCGAAATACCGTCCGCGCCCGCCGATCATTGCGGTCACACCCCACAGCCGGGTGGTCCGGCGGTTAACCATGGTCTGGGGGGTGCTGCCGCTGCTGGTGGGGCAGATCCAAAACACCGACCAGATGATCCGCGAAGCGGTAGAGGCGGCGGTGGCGGCGCGGTATATCAGTGCGGGGGACCTGGTGATAATTACGGCAGGCGTTCCCGTGGGCGTGCACGGCACCACCAATCTCCTGAAGGTGCATACCGTGGGCGACATTCTGGCCCGGGGAATCGGAATCGGGGCCAAGGCGGTAACGGGCAGGGTGCGGATAGTCCGCACGGCCAGAGAGGCACTGGAAAAAGTGGAACCGGGCGACGTGATGGTTGCTCCGGCGACGGACAAGGAGTTCATCCCGGCAATGGAGCGTTGCGCCGGTATCGTGACCGAAGTAGGCGGCTTGACTTCCCACGCAGCGATTGTCGGGCTGGAGTTCGGGATCCCGGTCGTGGTGGGGGTTGAAGGAGCAACTGCCATCCTAAAAGACGGCCAGGTGGTCACCCTGGACGGACAGCGCGGCGTGATTTACAGCGGGGTAGCACGGGTGCTGTAACCTTGCGGGTTAGAGAAGTGGGGTCAGAAGCCAGAAGTTAGAATCCAGAATTCAGGAGTCAGAAGCGGAAAGTCAGGGGTTGGCGGTATTGCGCTTCCAGAGGAACTCTTTCCTCTGCGGCTGCCCGGCACTCAGGCGCCTGAGTGCTGAGTGGAAATTTCTGTTGCTGTTTGGATTTTGCGCTCTTCTGCTCACTTTTTGCGCCGCGGGCTGCCAGTTGGAGGAGCCGGGAGTTGCCCCCGGACCAGAGCAAAACGGGGTAAAGGCCCGGGTCGTGCAGGTCGTGGACGGAGACACGGTGACCGTCAGGTTTTTGCCGGGAGCGGCGGTTGTTCCCCAGGGCCGCGTCTACCGGGTGGCGACACCGGGCGGCTGGATCGGGGTTGGAGCCACCGAAAAAGTCCGCTTGATCGGGGTGAACGCGCCGGAAATCAGTCCCGGTGAAGGCCGCGGGGATTTTTTCGGCGAGGAGGCGAAGCGTTACACGCGGCACCGCCTCCAGAACCGGGTGGTAATGCTTCTTTTTGATGTGCAAACCCGCGACCGTTACGGCCGGCTGCTGGCTTACGTTTACGCCGGCGAGAGCTTTTTCAACCTGGAGTTGGTGGCGGAGGGTTGCGCGCAGGTTTACACGGTGCCTCCAAACGTCAAGTACGCCGCCGCGTTTCTGGAAGCCCAGCGCAGGGCGATTCAGGAAAAACGGGGACTCTGGCGGGAGCGGGAGTTCTACGCGCGCCCCGTGATCGGAAACCGGCGCAGCCTGGTTTATCACCGCGCCGGTTGTGCCGGACTGCCGGCACCTTCGAACCAGGTCCTGTTCAGGAACGAAAAGGAGGCGGTGCTGGCGGGTTTTCGCCACTGCAGGGACTGCTTTTCGCCGGCGGCGCAGTAGTACGGCTCCCGGGGTTCGGTACACATGACGGCGCAGTGAGGGATTGGCGTGAAGGAGTTCATCCTGGATTACCTTACGGCATTCGGCATCGGCGGAATTCTCATCAGTAGTTTTGTCGAGGCGCTCGGAGTGCCTTTTTTCCCCGGGGGGATCATGGTGATTCTTGCCGGGTTTTTAATTCCCAAGGGTTACATGAGTTTTCCGGCAGCGCTTTTGGCGACCGCATCCGGCTTTATTACGGGTTCGCTCGTAGCCTATTTCTTAGGGGCGAAATTAGGAGGCCAGGTCTTTGAACGGGGCGGACGCTGGCTGAAGGTTACGCCCGCGCGCCTCGATAAGGCGCGCCTCTACCTGAGTCGTTCGGCGCCGGGCTTTGTAATTTTTGGCCGGTTCGTTCCGGGGATCAGCAACCTGACACCGTACCTGGCCGGCGTGGGAGGGCTGCGGGTGGAGGTTTTCTTTGCCCTGACCGCCGCCTTTGCCTTTGCTTGGGCCGCGCTTTACCTTTCACTGGGAATGCTCTTCGGGCAGAACTGGAGCAAGGTAGCGGGGCGTATCCAGCCGCTGCTGCTGGCGGGGGCGCTGGTCGGTTTGGGATTTTATTTCGGCTTCTTTATACGCCGGAAAAGGGGGTGAAGAGCCTAAAGTTTAACCCGGTTTTTGCCAAAATATTAATATAGGAGATTTTTCGCCAACTAACGACCCTTCAATACCGGGTCCGTTTTTGTATATTAATATAGGAGCCGGTGTGGAGGGCGGCCGGGTGAGGGGTATAGCCGCATGGACGACGCTGCCCTTCAAAAGCTGGTTAACCGGGCCAGGGCAGGAGACGCTGAGGCGCGCAACCGGGTCCTGGAAGCCTGCCGCGGCTTTGTTTTCAGCGTGGTCGGTTCTTACTGCCGGAAGCCGCTCGCCTGGGGCCAGGACGACGAGTTGAGCGTGGGGCTGATGGCTTTCAACGAGGCGATCAACCGGTACGAGCCGGAGCGGGGCGTACCCTTTCTGGCTTTCGCCCGGCTGGTGATCAAGAGCCGGTTGGCCAACTATTTCCGGCAGGAGAACCGGCACCGGAAGGTCAGTTCCGGAGCGGAGATCTCCGAGGAGTTGTTGCAGAACGAGGCGGCGGTAGCGTGGGAGGAATTCCTCTGGCAAAACGTGGTAAGGGACCGGGCGGAAGAGATCGAGGAGTACGAAGCGGCCCTGAACGAATTTGGGATTTCGCTCGAGGAATTGGTGGCCCTTTCTCCGAAACACCGCGACAGCCGGATGGCGCTGATCAAGGCAGCACGCTCGCTGGCGGCGGAAAAGAAGCTTTTCGAACAGTCCGTGGCGGCAAAGAAACGCCTCCCGGTACGCGACGTGGCGAAAAAGACCGGACTGAGCCCGAGAGCGGTGGAAAGGAACCGGAAATACCTTTTAGCGTTGGCGATTATCTTCCGGTACCCTGAGCGGTTCATTTACCTCAACTCTTACATCAACAAGGTGGGCTAAGGTGGGATGGCGATGCGCGGGTTCCTGCTGAAGAAAAAGGACGGCACAGGAATTGTCCTCACCCGCGACGGTCTGTTCATGCAGGGTGTGGTCGGCGAGGCGGGAGCAACAGGTGAAGAGGTGGCCGTCCAGCCGATCCTTAAAAGGCGGATTCCCCCCTGGATGGTGATGGCTGCCGTGGTGCTGGCATGTGTGGGTTTCGGGGTGTACCGGCTGGCCTTCCCACCGGTGTTCGCTTATGTGGCGTTGGACGTTGAGCCCAGCGTGGAGTTGGCCCTTGATTCACGGCTGGTGGTTGTCGAACAACGGGGATTCAACGCCGGCGGGAAGCGGTTGCTGGCACTGGAGGATGCGCGTGGCAAGCCGTTGGAGGCCGCGGTCAGCGGGCTTTTACAACGTGCCTTCTCGGAGGGCTACCTGCCCGACGGACAGGACCACGTGGTTTTGGTGGCGGTCACCGCACGGGGGGAGGAAAAGCGCCTGGATACCGAAACGCTGGCCTGCCTGGTAGCCCGGGACTTTCCGGCGGTGCGCGGGGGGGTGGAAATCGTCGCCGTCCAGGCCGATTGGAGTTTACGGCAGGAGGCAGTGCGGAGCGGTCTTTCCAGCGGGCGGTACCTGCTCCAGCGAGAGCTTGAAGCACGGGGGTTGGGGGTCGTGCCTGGTTTTCTCCGGGAGGAATCGCTCCAGGAACTCGAAGAAAAGCAGGGGGTTACGGTGGCGGCCCTGGTAGGGGACGAGGGGTCCGTGCTGGTGCGCCTTGGAGAGGACCTTTCGGGTACGGAGACCGGCCGGGGATTGTTCTTTGCGGCTCCGGTACCGGGGGATTGGATCGGGAGCGGCGAATAGGTATCCGGAGCAGCTGATTCTGAATTTGGAGCCCTGTAAGGGAGTTGATTTTGGGCAGATCGGCTGCCCTTTTTATTTGGGCGAATTGGTACCGGGTCTTGTATCCGGGGAGGGGAGTAGGATATGATAACTTTCGATGATAACTCTCTTTTTTAGAGGCTTGAAGCGATGCTGAAGCTCGACATCAACCAGCGGACCATTCTCGAAGGACGTTACCTGCAGCGTGACGAAAAAGGACAGGTCATCGAGACCCCGGAGGGGATGTTCCGGCGGGTGGCGCGGGCGGTGGCGGCCGCGGAAGCCCGTTTCGGCGCGGACACGAAGACGACCGGGATCTGGGAAGAACGGTTTTTTGAGCTGATGGCCGGACTGGATTTTCTGCCGAACAGCCCGACGCTGATTAACGCCGGCCGGGAACTGGGACAGCTTGCCGCCTGCTTTGTGCTGCCGGTTGAGGACAGCATCGAGGCCATTTTTGAAACCCTGAAGGAGACCGCGCTCATCCACAAGAGCGGCGGCGGTACCGGCTTCAACTTTTCGCGCCTCCGGCCGAAGGGAGACCCGGTGCGTTCGACCGGCGGCGTTGCGTCCGGGCCGGTGAGCTTCATGCGGATCTTTAACGCCGCCACGGAGGAGGTCAAACAGGGTGGCGTGCGGCGCGGGGCGAACATGGGCATCCTGCGCGTGGACCACCCCGATATTCTCGAGTTTATCACCTGCAAGGAAGAAGAAGGGGCGTTCCGGAACTTTAACCTCTCCGTGGCGGTGACCGATGCCTTTTTTATGCTTCTGGAGCGAGGAAAAGACCTCCCGCTGGTTTTTGGCGGTCGGGTCTACAACGCCATTCCGGCGCCGCGGGTTTTTGAGACCATTGCGCGCCACGCCCACGCCAACGGGGAACCCGGGCTGCTGTTTCTCGATGCGGTGAACCGGGATAACCCGACCCCGGCGCTTGGGGCCATCGAGGCCACAAATCCTTGCGGGGAACAACCGCTGTTGCCTTACGAGGCGTGCAACCTGGGTTCCATCAACCTGGCCCGGATGTTGAGCGGCAAGGGGGTGGCCTGGGACAGGCTTCGCGGCGTAGTCCACGACGCCGTTCGGTTCTTGGACAACGTGGTTGAGGTGAACAGCTTTCCCATCCCGGAGATTGCGGCGGCCACCAGGCGTGCGCGCAAGGTGGGTCTGGGGGTTATGGGCTGGGCGGATATGCTTTTCCGGCTTGGTATACCTTACGACTCTGCCGCGGCGCTGGAGCTTGCCGGAGAGATCATGTCTTTTATCCGGCAGGAGGCGCGGGCGGCCTCGCGGGGCCTGGCGGCGGAGCGCGGGACTTTCCCGGCCTGGAAGCAGTCGGTTTATTACCCCGATTTCCCGCTCCGGAACGCCACCCTAACGACGATCGCTCCGACCGGCTCGATCAGCGGGATCGCCGGCGTCAGTCCGGGCATCGAACCTGTTTTTGCGTTGAGTTACACCCGGACGGTCTTCGACGGGAAGAAGCTGCTGGTGGTGGACCGGGTCTTCCTCGATTACCTGAAGGCTCGTTTCCCGGAGGCGCAGCGGGAGGCGATCTTGAACGCCGTCTATCTCGCCGGCAATCTGCAGGAGGTGGACGGTATACCACCGGAGGCAAAAGCGGTTTTCAAAACGGCCCTGGAGATAGCGCCGGAGTGGCACCTGCGGGTGCAGGCTGCATTCCAGGAACACACCGACAACGCGGTCAGCAAGACCATCAACCTGCCGCAGGCGGCCACGGTAGAGGACGTGGCGGACGTGTTTCGGATGGCGCACACCCTTGGGTTGAAAGGGCTCACCGTTTACCGCACCGGTTCCCGGAAGGATCAGCCTCTGACCCCGCCAGTGAACTGCCGGCCGTGCCGGATAGAATAGAGGTCGGCGGCGGGAAGTTGGCTGGAATTTGGCAAGCAGGCAGGGCAGATGAAATTGGCGTCAGTTAGTGGCGGTCCAAAATCAGGTGATAGGGTTTGAAGCGGTGCCGGCCGGGTTATAATTTAGTAGGTTAATCCGAATTTACGGGGGAATATCGTTGCGCATCGGTTTGTTAGCGGCCGTTTTGGCCGGTAAAATCGTTCATTACTTGTGTAAACTCTGCGGCAGGCGGGGCTCGTCGCTGCCGGGGATGGTGGCGCTCCGTCTTTTCCCGGGGGTGCTTGCGGCTCTTGCCGGTCAGGTCCGGTCCGGCACGGTGCTGGTAACCGGAACGAACGGGAAAACCACCACCAATAACATGCTGGCCAGGGTGCTGGAAGGTGCCGGATACAAGGTGATTACCAACCGGGAAGGGGCCAACCTGATCACGGGCGTCACGACGGCATTTTTACGGGCCTGCCGCTTCGGGGGACGGCTGGACTGCGACTGGGCGCTCCTGGAGGTGGACGAGGCGGCCTTCCCCCGCGTGGCCGAAATATTGAGCCCCAGGGTGGTGGTGATCACCAACTTCTTCCGCGACCAGCTCGACCGTTACGGGGAGCTTGATAAGACCGTTTCCTTCATCCGGAACGCGCTGGGGAGCATTCCTTCCGTAAAACTGGTGCTTAACGCTGACGATCCGCTGGTAGCCCAGCTTGCGGATACGGGTTTACCACGAATTTTTTACGGGCTGGGGGCGCCGACCAGAGGCGAGAACGTCCGGAGTGTGACCAGGGAGGCGCGATTCTGTCCTTACTGTGGACAAGAATTCGTTTACGCCTACTACCACTACAGCCAGTTGGGGGCTTACCGTTGTCCCGACTGCGGTTTTGCACGGCCGGCGGCCGAGGTAGAGGCCCGCAGGATCAGGATTCGCAACGGCGTTACGGAGTGTACCGTAAGGGTGAAAGAAAAAATCCTCGGACTGACCTTGCCCACGGGCGGTTTTTACAACGTTTACAATTCGCTGGCGGTTTTCGGTGCGGCGCTGTACCTGGGAATAACGCCGGAGGCGGTGGCGGCGAGCCTCAGCCGCTATGTCCCCGCCACCGGGCGCCTGCAAGAGTTTCGCCACCGGGGGCGGGCGGTATACCTGAACCTGGTCAAAAACCCCGCCGGATTCAACGAAAGCCTGCAACTGCTCACCACTGCCCCTGAACGCAAGGACGTTTTCATTGCCCTCAACGACAACGACGCGGACGGGCGCGATATTTCCTGGATCTGGGACGTGGATTTCGAGTGCCTGGAAGGCTGCGCGAGTATCCTGCGGTTTATTTGTTCCGGCAAACGGGCCGAAGAAATGGCGCTGCGGCTCAAGTACGCCGGGGTACCGGCGGAAAAGATCGAAGCCTGTGCCGACCTGGCCGCTGCCGTCCGGAAGACGCTTGGGGGAACGGGGGACGGGGTCTATTTCCTGGCGACTTACACCGCGCTCTGGCCGGTGGAGAAAATATTGCGGCGGTATGCCGAGGAGATCAACGGTGCTGACCGTCTGTCATCTTTACCCCGATCTTCTTAACCTTTACGGGGACAGGGGAAACGTCATCGCCTTCGTCCGCCGCTGCCAGTGGCGCGGGATCCCGGTTCGGGTCCAGGAGGTGAACCTTGGCCAGCCGGTGGACTTCAAGGCGGTGGATTTTCTGCTGCTGGGAGGGGGTTCCGACCGCGAACAGGAACTCATTACCGCCGACCTGCAGCAGCGCGCCCCGGACCTGGCGGCTGCGGTTGAGGAGGGCCTCGTGGTTCTGGCTATTTGTGGCGGCTACCAGCTTCTCGGGCGGTATTACCGGACTCTGGAAGGGGCGGAGATACCGGGACTCGGGATTCTCGACCTTTACACGGAGGCGGGTACCAAGCGGCTCATTGGAAACATCGCCGTGGAGATCGAACTGGACGGCAGGAAAATCCACGCCTGCGGGTTCGAAAACCATTCCGGACAGACCTTTCTCGGAAAGGTGAAGCCCCTGGGGCGCGTGTTGAAAGGCCACGGCAACAACGGACAGGACGGTCTGGAAGGAGCTCGCTACAAGAGCGTCTTTTGCACCTACCTGCACGGCCCCCTGCTTCCCAAGAACCCGGCTCTCACCGACCATCTCCTGCAGTTGGCGCTGCGGCGCAGGGGGATGGAAGCTGATCTCAGCCCGCTGGACGATATCTTTGAAAACCGGGCGAACCGCGTGATGCTCCGCCGCCTGGGTATTAGGAAATAAAAATTTTTTTCGTGTTATTGCGGTTTCAACATAAAGCTGGTACAATTTTCGTAGGATATTGTATACAGGATACATTGCCTGAAGGGAGGAAGTTCAGTGTACCTGGTCACCTGGCTCGAAGGAGAAGAGGTGGAGTACCGGTTACTGTCCTCCGAGGAGTCTTTGGACGAGGTAGAAGAAGAGAAAAACTCGATTGTGGTGGAATTTGACGCCTGACAACCGCCTGCTTTGGAAAATGAAAGAATGGCCGCCGGGAGGCGGTTTTTTATTAGGCGGTGATGGAAACATTTCAATTAGTTGCGGATGGAACAGGATTTGAAGGACGGGCGGTGAAAGGGTTCTTGGTTGGGTACAGAGGAGTTGGACTGGGTGGACAGCGGGCGGTTTTGGGAAGTTGACGTGTTTCGGGGTGCGGCCATCGTAATGATGGTGGTTTACCACGTGGCCTGGGACCTCGGTTATTTTGGCTATTACGCCGGAGATCTGGCCGCCGGGCCCTGGCTCGTTTTCCAACGCGCCGTCCTGACCGCGTTCGTTTTTGTGGCGGGGGTCTCCCTATGGCTGAGCTATGCGCGGCGGGAGCGGGTGCACTTCGGTTGGTACGTCAGGCGAGGGCTTAAACTGCTGGGCTGGGGGTTCTGTATTACCGCGGTCACCGCCCTTTTCTTGAAGGAGGGTACCGTTTTCTTCGGGGTGCTGCACCTGATCGGCCTGGCGGTCATCTGCGCCTATCCGTTTTTGCGACTCGGGCTTGTCAATCTTCTTCTGGGGGCGGGTCTGCTCGTCTTGGGCGATTATCTGGAACGGGTTCCGGTGGATTTCCCCTATCTGCTCTGGCTGGGGCTCTGTCCCCCGGACCTTTACATGGTGGATTACGTTCCTTTTGTTCCCTGGTTCGGGGTGGTGCTGCTCGGGCTATCCGGCGGCTTCGTTTTGTACCCCGGCGGGAGGCGGCTGCTGCGACTGGAGGATGCGAGTAACTTCCCTCCGGTACGGCTGCTCGGCTTTTTAGGCCGGAAATCGCTTTTCATCTACCTGATGCATCAGCCGGTGCTTTTCGGTCTTTTCTCCGCACTACAGCTTCTGCAGCACCAGCCGCCTGTCTAATTTGGACGACCGAAAATTGGGCCGGTGTGTTATAATAAACCGGTAAAGTAGATATTCAGGCTTCCCGTCAGGCGCGGCGATAAACGGTGCATTGCTTCGTCAGGCTTGCCGTCCGGGTCCTCACCCGGCACTCAGTTGCGTCTTAAGAAGATACTACTCTATGAGGAGATACATATTTGTCCGCTATGTGCAACTACGCTTTTGTACCAGTCTGAGTGCCGGGCTCCGGTCCGGCCCCCAGCACTCAAACTTGCTCTGGCAGAAAACAGGCGGTTTTCGCAACATTTAATCGTTTCTACGCAGCTGCTACTTTCCAAACCGAATTGAGTGCTGGGTTCCTCGCACTGCTTGTTTCTCGCCGCGTTCCATAAGTGGTGGGTGACAGGCTGAATAGTTACCCGGTAAATAAAAGAAAGGGGCGTTTTGGTTGGAATTAACGTTGGCCCACAGTCCCGACGCCGACGACGCCTTCATGTTTTCGGCCCTGGGGCTGGGGAAAATAGATACCGGCGGATATTCGTTTGTGCACGTCTTAAAGGACATCGAATCCCTCAACCGGGCGGCAATGGAAGGGATTTACGATATTTCGGCCGTTTCTTTCCACGCCTACCCCTACGTGGCCGGCAGTTACGTGTTGCTCTCGTGCGGGGCGAGCGTGGGCGACGGATACGGGCCGCTCGTAGTGGTACGGGAGGATGCGCCGGAAGGCGCTGAGCCCGCAAGGGTTGCGGTGCCGGGGGAGTTGACCACCGCCTACCTGGTACTGAAGCTGTGGCGGCCGGGAGTCAAGACCGTGGCGATGCCGTTCGACCGGATCGGGGAGGCGGTGCGCGACGGCAAAGTGGAAGGCGGGCTTTTGATTCACGAAGGACAGTTGACCTACGCGCGGGAAGGGCTGAAGAAAATCGTTGACCTTGGAGCATGGTGGAAGGATGAAACGGGGCTACCGCTCCCCCTGGGGGGTAATGTGCTGCACCGGCGGCACGCGGCGCACGCGGCAGAGATAAACCGGCTGCTGCGCGGGGCGATTACCTGGGCGCTTGCGCACCGGGCGGAAGGGCTGCGGCACGCGCTTTCCTACGCGCGGGGGCTTGATCCGGGAGAAGCCGACCGCTTTGTGGGGATGTATGTGAACGCGTGGACGGTTGACCTCGGGGAGACCGGCCGGGAAGCGGTGGCGGAGTTATTGCGGCGCGGTTCCCGGGCGGGAATCGTCCGCGCCGAGCCGCGTCTTGATTGGGTAGCCGGATAAAGGGCGGTGATTGCGTTATGAAGGTTCTGGTAACGGGCGGGGCCGGGAGGCTGGCCCGGGCGGTGGTGACGGAATTCGCGACGCGGGGAGTAAGGGCGATAAGCCTGACCCGGCAGCAACTGGACATTGTTTCCGAGGCGGCGGTGGCGGAAGCGCTCCGGGAATACCGGCCGCGGGTGGTCGTGAACTGTGCGGCTTACACCGATGTTGACGGGGCCGAAGAAGACCCCCGCCGGGCCTTTCTGGTAAACGCGCTGGCGGTGAAGCAGTTGGCGGCCTTGTGCCGACTGGAAGGGATAAAGTTGGTGCACGTCAGCACGGATTATATTTTTGATGGTACAAAAGGAGAGCCTTACCGGGTGTACGACCCGCCCGGGCCGGTGAACCGTTACGGCGAAAGCAAGTGGTGGGGCGAGGCCGCACTCCGGGAGGTGGGGGGAGACTACCTCGTTGTCCGGATCAGTTGGCTCTTCGGCCCCGGCGGGCGGCACTTCGTAAACACGGTTTTAAAAGAGGCGGAAGCGGGAAAAGCGATGAAGGTGGTGGACGACCAGTACGGCTGCCCGACGTACGCTCCCGACGCGGCTCGGGCAATTGCGGACCTGATTGCGGCCGGGGCGCAGGGCACCTTTCACGCCACGAACGCGGGCGAGACCACCTGGTACCGGTTTGCCAGGGCGGTACTCGAATTCAGCGGGTTAGACGCCCGGCTCGAACCTTGCGCCACGGAGGATTTCCCCCGGCCCGCGCGGCGGCCGCAGTACACGGTGCTTGACGACTTTCCGCTGAAGGAGGTCATCGGCTACCGGCTGCCGCCGTGGGAGGACGCGCTCCGGCGCTACCTGGCGGAGCGTTAGGCGAGAAAGGGCGGAGCCGCCGGACTGGAAGGGCGTGGCTTGCGCCCTTTAAAGTTTTATTAGGTTTGAGGAGGCCAGTAGTGGGCGCGAAGGCGGAAGGGGCGTTGCCGTACGTACCAAGCACGAAAAGAGCAAAGCCGGCTCCAAAGCGAGTGCTCTTTGTCGCCACGGTGGCCCGGCACCTGCTGGCGTTCCACATCCCCTACTTCCGGTTATTCCAGAGGTGGGGCTACGAGGTGGAGGCGGCCTGCAACCCGGACGGGGAGGCTGCGGCGTTCGCTGCCTTAAGGGTGCGGCTGCACCCCATGCCGTTCAGGCGGCGGCCGCTTTCCTTGGGAAACCTTAAGGCTTTCCGGATACTGCAGCGGCTTTTGCAGGAGGAGCGGTACGCGCTGGTGCACGCGCACACCCCCGTGGCGGCCTTTATCGCACGCCTGGCAGCCCGAAGCTGCGGTTTTAAACCGGTCCTCTACACCGCGCACGGTTTCCACTTCTTTCGGGGTGCGCCCCTGCGGAACTGGCTCCTTTACTACCCGCTGGAGTGGCTGGCGGCGCGCTGGACGGACGGACTTCTGGTTTTAAATGAGGAAGATTACGCCCGGGCGCAGGACTTGCCGGTACGGGGGCAGGTTTTCCGGGTCCCCGGGGTGGGGGTGGAACTGGAACGGTTCAGGGTGCCGGCGGTCGAAGGGCTTAACTTCCGGGAAGAGCAAGGTTTGGGGCCGAAGGTGCCGGTAGCCGCAGTGGTGGCGGAACTCAGCCGGGTGAAGAACCACGAGCAGTTGCTGTACGCCTGGTGCGAGGTCCGGCGCCGGCTGCCGGAAGCGGTGCTGCTGGTGGTGGGAACGGGAGAGCGGCGGCGTGAATTGGAGGGCCTGGCGGGGAGGCTCGGTCTGGGGCCGGGCGTGCGCTTTCTGGGCTTCCGGAGCGACGTTCCGCGGGTGCTTGCGGCGGCCGATGCGGTGGTCTTGACCTCGAAGCGGGAGGGGCTTCCCCGGGTCGTCCTGGAGACGATGGCGGCCGGAAAGCCGGTAGTGGCCACAAACGTGCGGGGGAGCAGGACGCTCGTGGCCGACGGCGAGACAGGGTTCCTGGTGCAGGTGGGTGACGTGGCGGGCACGGCCAGGGCTTTGTGCGCCTTGCTCGCGGACAAGGAGCTGAGCCGCAGGATGGGAGAAGAGGCAAGGCGCCGGGCGGAGCCTTACGGGATGGAACAGGTGAAGGCAAGAATGGCGGACATTTACCGGCGTTTTGTTCCCGGAGCCGGGCCGGCAGGAAAACGGCGTTAAAAGGCGAATTTTGAAGAAGAAGCGTGGATGCGGATCGGGATATTCATGAAAAAGAACAGTTTGCGGCGGCTGCCGGTCGCTCTGGTGGCCGCGGGTGATCTGGCCGCCTTAAACCTGGTGCTGTTGCTGGTATTCTACCTCCGCTTTGGCGGTGCCCTGCCGGCGGCGAACCTCGAGGCGCTGGTGAGTACGCTTCCCTGGGTGAGTCTCACCGCGCTGGTGCTGTTCGCCGGTATCGGGCTGTACGAGCGGCGGCTGGGTGATTTTGTGCCGGTGATGCGGGCGCTTGTACCGGCGATCATCGGGGTTACTCTGGCAACGGCCGCCATCGCGTTCTGGGTGCGGGGCTTTGCCTTCCCCCGGAGCGTTCTGGTGCTCGGCGCCTTCGGACAGTTCGGGAGCATCCTGTTATGGCGGGGCTTTTGCTGGCACCTGGAGCGTTTGTTGCACGGGCGGCGGGGCCTCCTGGTGGTCGGGGCCGCGGAAACGGTGCGCCCGGTTCTGGAGAAACTGCTCGACCTGCCGCGGAGCCTCTTTTACGTGCGGGCGGTGATCAAGCCCGATGAGCCGGCGTTTGCGGCGGAGTTGGCGGCGTCGGACGGTGTAGTGATCGCCCCGGGAGTACCGGAGGCGGCGAAGGCGCGGGTGGTGGCAGCCTGCCTGGAGGCCGGGCGGGACGTTTACCTGGTGCCCGAACTCTACGAGGTGATGTTGACCGGGGCCCAGGTGGTTGAGTTGGATGACCTGCCGGTACTGCAGGTCGAGGAGTTGCGGCTGTCGCCGTTGCAGGCGGCGGCCAAGCGCGTGGTGGACGTCGGTGCGGCGTTGATTATCCTCACGTTTTCGCTGCCGGTCTTGCTTCTGGCGGTGCTGCTGGTGCGTCTCACGTCGCCCGGGCCGGCCTTTTACGTCCAGGAGCGGGTGGGCTTCCGGGGAGGGGTTTTCCGGCTCTGGAAACTCCGCACGATGGTTGCGGATGCGGAGCGCGAAAGCGGACCGGTGCTGGCGCGGGCAAACGACGCCCGGGTGACGCGGGTCGGCAGGTTCCTGCGAGCGATACGGCTCGACGAGTTGCCGCAGCTCTTCAACATCCTCAAGGGGGAGATGAGCCTGGTGGGGCCGAGGCCGGAGCGGCCGGTCTTCGTGGACGAGTTTACGCGGGCGCACCCCGGGTACCACTACCGGCACCTGGTCAAACCGGGGCTCACCGGGATGGCCCAGGTTTACGGACGCTACACCACGTCGCCGGAGGACAAGCTCCGCTACGACCTCTATTATATCCGCAATTACTCGCTGCTGCTGGACCTCAAAATCCTGCTCCGGACGATACCGGTGGCACTGACGCCGAGTGCTGCGCGGGGCGAAGAAGAAGCGGCGGCAGACAAGACCGCGGCGATCCACGCGCTGATGAACGGGGCGCACGAGGCGGCCGTCGGCCGCGAAGTTCGAGAACCGGTTGACTGACCGGCAAACGAATTTCTGATCTATCTTAATCCCTTTACCCAATTAGTCTCTTCTACTCGTTGGAAACAAGGCGGTGTTCGACCCGGAAGTTCCCTTCACGCGGTCCGTAAGTGATGATATCCAGGGCTACCGGCCGCCTGGCGGCGTCGAGGTGCACCACCATGGCGCTGTAAGGGATTTCTCTGGCGCTTTGGAGGCCCCTGATGCCGGCCGCGCCGGTCGTGCCGGGGTTCAGCAGCAGTGAAGAGGCGTCGCCTTCTACTGCCGGGCGGTGCGTGTGCCCGCAGACCACGAGCGGCACCCGGCCCGCAAACCGTCTGGCCACCCGCGGATCGTGCACCATCAGGACGTCCACCGGGCGCTCGGCCGATTGCAGGGCCTCGGCAAGCGCGTCGGCCTGGGCGCGAAGCTCTTCCTCTTCCTGTTCCGGGGTGTCTGCCTTTGGCGCCGCGCGGTACGCCGAGGGGTGGGGCGAGCCCAGTACCGTCAGGCCGGCAACGGTTATCATTCTTCCTTCCAGGACGCGCACCTTTGGTTGAGCCGCCATAAATTCCATCACCTCGGGGGAGTCGTGGTTCCCCGGCGCGAAAATGTAGGGTACCGGGATTTGCTTAATGTCCTCCATGAGCGCCAGCTCAAGCGGCGAACCGAGGTCGGTCAGATCACCCGCGTCGAGCACCGCGTCCACGTCAAAGCGGGAGGTGAGTTCCCGGACTAACACCAGCCCGGCGGGATTGTTCTGGATGTCGGCGACCAGGAGGAGTTTGGTGCCGTTGTCGCCGGCTGCGGCGGCGTTGAGACTGTCCGCCCGGTTGAACAGGGCCTGCAGGTTGGCGACAACCGCGGGGGCCTTGGACTTGAATTCCTGGAAACCGGCAACCAGGTCCTGGCTCAAGGCCAGTACCTGCGGGGCCGCCTCGATCATCCCGCTGTACGCGGGGTGCTTGAAGGCGTCGGCCCGGTAGGTCAGGTATGCCGGGGCGAGCCAGGCCGCCGTCAGCAGAAACCCGGCCAGGGCCGGCTGCCAGATTTTCCGCAGGGGCGGGCGGAAGACGAACCAGGTAAGGGCTACCGCCCCGAGAATCCCTAAGAGAAACTGCCGGAAAACAAAGGCCTTGAGTGCTCGCGCCACATCCGCCTCCAGGCGTGCCCACAGCATACCCAGGTCCGGGTTGTTCAGGGTGGCGGTGACCATCTTTTCTTCCACCTGAACCAGGGTGACCCGGCATTCGAGCGGGGCGGAGTGGGTTTCGGCGGTCAGGGTGCCTAAAGGCGGGAATTCAACCACCGTTCGCCCGGAGAGCGCGGGACGGACAGCCCCGCGGACCTTGAAGCCGTCGAGTTGGTACTCCGCGGGTCCGAGGATCCAGATGAAAAGGACGGCACCGGCCAGAGCCACTGTAAGTTGTAGCAGCGCCCGCAGCCACCTGTTTTTCAAAAGAAAACCCGTTTCAATCACCCGACCCTGCTGATGATTTCCCTCTTTAAGCAATATGATAGCAGGATAGTCGCGCCGTGCAAAAGGAAAATGTCACCGCTGCAGCGCTTCCCGGCGGTACTGAACGGCGGGGTTCCAGAGGAGCCAGGTCTTGATGCCCCGGTTTTCGGTGGCCCTGATCTCGGCCTTGATTTCCGCCGGTCCGTACGGGGGCGACCCGAGCGTGAAGGCCTGCAACCACGGGCGGAGACGGCAGCCGCTGTGCTCGATCAGGCGCTCGAAGTCGGCCAGAGTCCGGTCAACGACTTCGTAGGGGTGGGCGTTCGGGTTGGCGAAACCGTAATTGCCGGGGCTGTAATGGGAGGGGTAGGCCATCGGAGAAAGGAAGTCCAGAAAGGGAGCCAGGCGTTCCGGGCGCTGGCCGATGAGCAGGTCGTCCTTGGCGTAGCCGATGAAGCCGAAAACCGCGACGGACAGCCACCTGTCCCAGCCCAATTTCTCCCGGGCGTAGCGCACGAAACCGGCAATGACGTCGGTCCGGTGCCGGTTGCCCATACCGGGGTAGTGTGAGATCCAGGCGTCTTTCCCTTCGGGAAAGCGCAGGTAGTCGAACTGAACCTCGTCAAAGCCCAGGTTGTATGCCTCTTCGGCCAAGGCGATGTTGTAATCCCAGACCTCGCGGGAGCACGGGTTGACCCAGACCCCGCCCATTAACGGGTAACCGCCGGCGGTGCGCACCATCAGGTCGGAGCGTTTCCGGGCCAGGACCGGGTCCCGCATGACAACAATCCGGGCTACGCTGTAGATACCGCGGGCCCGGAGTTCTTTGAGCATGTCCTTTATCGGCAGGTAGTTCTGGGCGGCGCCGATCTCCTTGCCTAAAGGCACCTCCGACAGGTACCCGATACGCCCGGACTCGTCCTTTACGTCAAGCTGGATGGTGTTCAGGCCGCTCTTCTCCACGAGATCGAGCACCTGCTGCCAGCGGGCCTTGGAGGAGGCGTAGGCAAAAGTCACGTGGACCCCCCTGGCGTTCAGGGCCCACCTTTCGCGTTCCGGTGTGCGGTAGTGCGACAACCGGGTCTGGTAGACCACGACCTGCCCGGGCGGTTTATCAGGAAGCGCCTCCTCCCATCCCTGCGGGATGGCGATGGTGTTGGGGTTGCCGTCGCTGACATAGCGGGTGGGTTCGATGCGGTCCAGCCAGTTCGTGAGTGAACTGGTGCCGTGGTCCTGAAAAACCTGGATCCGCTGCACCCGGGTGGGATCGAACTCGCGGTGATACGGGGACCGGGCCGCGCTCCAGGCCCACCATACCACGCCGTGGTGGCGGTAGCTGATACCGTCGTAAGTGCCCTGAATGACGGTTTCGTAGGGTTGGGGCAGACCGTCCTGGACGATGGCGAACGCCGTCGGGCGGTATCCCGGCACCGCCTGCTGGATCAGCGCCTGCAGGCCGGCGATTTCGGCCCGGACCTTTTGCGCGGGCAGGTTTTTCAGGTTGGTGTGGTGCAGGGTGTGGTTGCCGATTTCAAAGCCCCATTCCACGAGCAGTTGCAGTTTTTTCTGCCAGTAGCCTTCCTGCCCGGCTTCGCCCCCGAACGGGCGGGCGTTGACAAAAAACGTGGCCGCATTGCCGAAATCGGGGTGCCGGCGGGCGAACTCGCGGAGGATCCCCACCGCGCAGTTCGGGTCAACCACCAGTTCCCCGTCCTTCTCCAGGAGCCGGAAGTGGCCGGGGGTACTGTCGTCGAAGGTGATGACCGCCGGGGATTTGCCGGCGGGGATGTTGATCTTGCCGGTCAGGTAGTCGGTCAGGGGAACCAGAACGTACCCGCGGGAGTAAAGCTCCTCCAGGTCCTTCCGCAGGTTCTCCGGCGTGCGCGCCCAACGGCCTTCCTCATTGGCAATAAGGTGGTAAACCAGGATGGGCACCTGGCCGAGTTCGTTCGCCTTGACCGCGCGGGCCTTTTCCCGCAGCTCTTCCAGGGTCGGCTTCGGGGCGGCCACCGCGCTTCCCGAAGGTTCGGGAGATTTCGTTTCAACGGCGGTTTTCCCGCCTTTGTCGGGCTTCGCGGGTTGCGCGGCGAAAAAGTCCCGCCACCCGTCGAAGCAGAAGAAGGCTGCCAGTATCGAAAGCGCTGCGAAAACCAGCGTGCAAATCAAGACCGGCCTGCGCATGTCGTCCTGACCCCCTGCAGCAAAATTCGACCCCTTCGCCGGTAAGAATACGACACGCCTCGACCCAGTTCCTGTCTTGGAACAAGAATTTTAATGATGTTAAAATATGACTTCCGGCAGGATTCTGCGCCGGAGCTGCTTCGGTGTCGTCGGGGTTGAGAAAGGAAAAAGCGAACGATGATTGACTGGAGGACGGGGGAACAAAGGCATGGTTTCGGAGGCCGCGGTATGTTACAATTTTCAAAATAGACTGTGCGGGGAGGACCTCGGGATGGAAAGTAAAATCGCCGCCAGACTGCATTTCCGGTACGGCCCGGTGGCCCTGCTGTGGGCGAACGAGAAGCCGGCGGGGGCGGCTCAATTCAAGGAAGGCAAGTGGGGCTGCGTGATGTGGCTTTTCGCGGGCGCGGCCCGCGGCAGGGCGGCTGTGGTGGACCGCAGCACTTTTGGCTGTCTGGGCGGAGGGGTCGGCCTGGGGTTCGGCAACCAGTACCTGAACTGGTGGGGCGGGGTCGACGCGTTTTGCCGCTTCCTTTCAACCGGCATGGCAGAGACCGGTCTAACGCGGGAAATGATCCAGACCACCAGGGGAGAAAGTTTTGTCGACAACCTGCTTTACGGCGAAAGGTACATCAAGTCACCCGAATTGGTGAAAAAGTTCCTTGAAGCCATGCCGATCACGGATATTCCGGCACCGTACGTCGTTTTCAAGCCCCTTAAAAACTTGGACCCGGCCGGGGAAACTCCCGTGACCGTCATTTTCTTGGCCAATCCCGACCAGCTTGCCGCCCTGGTGGTCCTGGCGAACTACGCCCGGGAGAGCAATGAATGCGTGATAATTCCCTTTGCCGCCGGCTGCCAGTCGCTCGGCATCTTCCCTTACCGGGAGGCGGAGTCCGAAAACCCCCGTGCCGTCATCGGCCTGGTGGACCTCTCCGCCCGCAAAAACGTGCGGAAGCTGCTGGGCAGGGACCTGTTTACCTTTGCGGTTCCCTTCAGGATGTTCCAGGAGATGGAGGCGAACGCCGGGGAGAGCTTCCTCGGGAAGGAGCACTGGCAGAAGTTTTTCCGGGAATAGGCGGCGCCGGCGTTCCCGGAAAAACCGCCGCGTGTGTGCCGCTCAATTGCCCGGGCACAGCGCGCTTCGGCAAGACGCCGTTTCACTTTTTACGTTAGCAGCCATTTGTAAAATGAAGCAACGCATAAATCACCTGAAAGTTGGGGGGTCTGTATGAGCCGTGCGCTTTTGCTGACTCTTGCGGTCCTGGTTGCCCTGTCCGCTTATTCCCCGGCGGCCGCCGCACAGCAGCAGCCGGAAGAAGTTGCGGTGCTGCTTGACGGGCTACCGGTCTACTTCGACGTGCAGCCGATAATCAAAAAGGGGCGCACGCTGGCACCCCTCCGGGCGATCGGGGAAGCATTAAACGTGAAGGTCTCCTGGAACGGCGCCACCAGGACGGTGAGCGCCGCGGGCGAGGGAGTCTCGATACGCCTGCAGATAGGCAACGTAACGGCGTACCGGAACAACACCCCGATCACCCTGGACGTCCCGCCGCGAATCATTTCAGGCCGGACGCTGGTGCCGCTCCGCTTTTTCAGCGAGGCGTTCGGCTGCACGGTGCTCTGGGATGCCGGCGCGCGAACTGCAAAAATCGCGTCGCCGCCGAAAAAGATGACCGTCATCGGCTTTTACGCCCTTGGCGACGCGCAGACCAGCAGTTGGGCCGACCTTTTCGGAAAGGCTTACCCCGAGATGGGGAAGGGGAACACTGATCTGGTGAGCGACCTTGCCCTGGGTTGGTACAGCCTGGACTGGCAGGGAAACCTGCTGACCGAGAGTGCCACGGGGTGGCGCCGCCCGGCCGGTTGGGAGGATGTCCTCGATGCCGCCGCGGCGTACGGCCTCAGAACGGAAATGGTGGTCCACGTCACCGACTGGGACGGCACCCTCTCCGCGCTGCTGGCAGACAAGGCGGCGGTGAGCAGGGCGGTCGGGGCCATCGCGGCCGAAGCCGGCCTTTACGGCGGGGTGAACCTCGACTTCGAAGGCCTGGGGCTTTCCGAGTCGAGTGAAAGCCTGACCGAGGTGCGGCAGCGGTTCACCAACTTCGTCAGCTTGTTGGCCGGACAACTGAAGAACAAGGGCAAAACGCTGACGCTCTCGCTCCACGCCCCCAACAGCGCCTACAGAGGATACGACTACGAAGCCCTCGGGGCGGTTGCCGACCGGATCATAATCATGGCCTACGACTACGGTATCCGCCCGGAACCCGTGAGCCTGGTTATTCAAGCCCTGGAAATGGCGGCGGTCGTTCCGGCCGACAAGCTGGTGCTCGGGATCTCCGTCCCCAGCGAGACCCCGGAGAGCATCCTGACCAAGGTGGGCATCGCCAAGCGGTACAGCCTGAACGGCATCGCCCTCTGGCGCCTGGGCCTGCTCTCGGACGAGATGTGGGAGGCGCTGCGGACTACGGTGGCGGTTAATAACAAAGAGTCTGCCGGTGCGGGTAAGTCCAGCCGTAGAGAAACTTCCTAAGGAAGTATTCAGGCTACAAGCTTTTTTCCCGCTTACGCAACAGGCGCGTAAGTCGGCTGAAAGCTTATTGCCTAAATTGGGCAACCAACTCAATCCTGTTAACTACATAATTCATAACAGCCTTCTATGCCGTGACGGGTGGTATCAGACACCTAAAATCATGTGCAAGAAGTACACTATCTCCTTCTGTAAGGCCTGGTACCAGGGCAGCCCGTCTTCGGTGTGGCGCCCGCAGGGAAGAAAGGTTATAAAACCGGGATAGTCTTCGTTGATGTAATCGGGGTCCTTTTCATTTTCGCGCGGCGGAATCGTTATTCGGTTGCCGAAAAACCGCAGCGGGAACAGCCAGCAGGCCATCGGTTTGAAGTGCCAGGGGTGCAGGTTCAGTTCTTGGGCGGCGGTCTGCAAAGAGCAACGCCCGTCTTCGTAAGCAAAGACGCACCTGGTGTGGTTGAAGTGTTTTGGATAATCCGGATTTTGATAGCTGAACGGCCGTACGGCGGTTTTCCTTCCTTTGACCCGGTTGTACCAGTTGCCGTCCACAATGTATTCCTCGGGCAGGTGTTTAAAGTGCTCGGGATGGTTGGAAACCACTGCCTTTATGCGCTCTTCTTCTCCGTCTGCCAGATAGGCTCCGTC
Source organism: Bacillota bacterium (assembly GCA_040758635.1). GTDB lineage: Bacteria > Bacillota > Desulfotomaculia > Desulfotomaculales > Ammonificaceae > Yes71-27. Next base: position 41,064 of record JBFLVI010000015.1, read on the forward strand.
ATAGCAACAAAGAGCCTCACAGTGAGGAAAAACACACGGCTGCAGCTTCAGCACCGTCGAATCTGCAGGGTTTCCCGTTAGAATCAGAAGTCCGTTTGGCCCTTTCAAGACGAGTGCGTCTCCGCGAAAGGCTGCTCCCATTTGGGTCACGACACATCCCTCCTTACCATTTGCCGGGGTCTTGAAGGCTCCGGTTATGGGTCGTCGGGATACCTGTTGGCCTGTACCAACGCTTTGAGCCGCAAAAAGACATATGGGTGGTTCTTTAAACCGGAAAACTTGCTGCAGAAAGGAAATTGTTCTGGATTTTACGTTACGCGCGGTAGTTGTGTGGACCTGTTCGCCGAAGAGGTGGTTTCGTGTAAGTAAACAGACCTGGATTTTTCCCAGACGTAACGAATTTCGCGGTGATGAGTGCGCAACGAAGCCGCTTTCAGTTTGGTGTAAAAATTGTATCCTTAAAACAGAATGGTTGTCAAGTTATGGGAATCGCGGTATTTCATAGCGAATCAAAAGCAACAGGCGTCAAGCGCTACCGGAACTGCGCTACTTTCACCGGCTGAGTTGAGTGCGGGGCGGCGAGAAACAAGCAATGCGAGGAAGGCGTAACCCACCGAATGAGAAGTGAGAGGTGCGAGGTGTGACTCTATGAAGAAATTCGCGCAGCGAATTTCTCCCCCGAAAATACAAGGTTTCTGCAGCGGCGACTTTAGGCAGACCGGCTCGCGCCGGATTCCTGCGCTGACCGCACTATCGCTCGTCACCGGCTCTCCGTCCGGCACCGCGCAAACTCGGCGTCCCTGCCTTAATTAGAAGTGAGAGGCCGGAGGTTGGAGGTTAGTAACTTTGTGAGAAATCAGCATCGCTGATTTCTTCAAAAATCCCACCTCTAACCTCTAACTTCCAACCTCTAATTGCTCCGGTCTTGCCGCAGGTCCTACACACATTTTCATTCCCGGTGGCGACGATGAATCGTCGTGAATGACTCCCTTAGAAATCTCACCTCTAACCTCCCGCATCCCACATCTCAAATGGCGAGCATGACGAAGCAATGCGTCGTTTATCGCCGCGCCCGACGGGAAGCCTGAATAGTAACCCGACATGCAGCTTTAACTCACACGGTTAATAAGGCCAGGCTGCCAGGCCCCCCTCCAGGAAGCGGACGTTACTGAACCCCTGTTCTTCAAGGATGCGCTGGGCCTCCCAGGCGCGCAGGCTGATCTGGCAAAAGGGCACGATCATCCGGGCGGCCGGCAGGGTGGCGGCCTCGGCGCGCAGGCGGCCGAGGGGGATGTGAGCCGCGCCGTCGTACGGTGCCGGGCGCTTTTCGGCTTCCGCGGGCGTGCGGACGTCGAGCACCACTACGTTGTCGCCGTTTTCCAGCCGCTGTCTCAGCTCGGCGGGTGTCAGAGTTTTGGCTTCGCCGGCGAGCTTGTTCCGCATGGTGTTGGCGGCGTGGTGCAGGACGTCCATGGCGGTGTTGTAAGGCGGGGCGTAGGCGAGGTCGAAGTGTGCCAGGTGGTCCACGGTCGCCCCCATGGTAATGGCCGCCACCAGTACGTCCAGGCGCTTGTTCACGTCCCCCTCGCCAACCAGTTGCGCCCCAAGGATTTTGCGTGACGGCACGTCCACGACGAGTTTGACGATCACCGCGCCGGCGCCCGGATAGAAGTGGGCGCGGTCGGAGCCGGAGACGATGACCGTTTCCACGGGGTAGCCGGAGTCGCGTGCCTGCGACTCGGTGAGGCCGGTGCGGCCGACGGTGAAATCGAAAATCTTGAAGATGACGGTGCCCAGCACCCCGGGGAAGGTTTCCTGCAGGCCGGTGATGTTGTTGCCGATAACCCGGCCGTGGCGGTTGGCGACGGAGCCCTGCGGGGTGTAGACGGGCCGGCCGTTCACCAGGTTGACGTTTTCCACGCAGTCCCCGCCGGCGTAAATGTCCGGGTCGCTGGTCTGGAGGTAGTGGTTCACGGCAATGGCTCCGGTAGTGCCGATGACCAGGCCGGCGTCGCGCGCCAGGTCCACATTAGGTACGAGGCCTACCGCCGTAATCACCAGGTCGGCCGGGTAGGCGCCCCGTGTGGTTACTACCTCCCGCACGTTGCCGGCTTCGTCCCCTTCCAGGCGCTCTACCAGTTCGCCGGTGCGGATCTTGAGCCCTTTATGCTCGAGGTGTTTCGTTACCAGGGAGGCCATTTCGTCGTCCAGGAAAACGGGTGCGATGTGTTGCATGGCCTCGATCACCGTGACAACGGGTTTCTCACCGGGCAGGTCGGCTTCGAGCAGCACCTCCGCAGCCTCAAGACCGATCAGGCCGGCCCCGATTACCACGGCGTGGCGGGTTTGGCCGGAGAACAGCCTCTCGCGGATGGCCCTGGCGTCGTCCAGCGACCACAGGGTGTGGACGTTCTTCAGGTCGGTGCCGGGGACCTTGAGTCGGGCCGGCCGCGCTCCCGTGGCCAGAATCAGTTTGTCGTACGAAAGCGTATCGTACCGCCCGGTGCGCAGGTCGTGCGCGTGGACCTGCTTCGCGGCCCGGTCAATCCTTTCGGCGCGGGTTCGGGTGAGGACGCGGACGTTCTTTACTTTTTGGAAGAAGTCGGGATCCCGGACGATTCCGGCGGGCGAGGAGAGCAGTTCTTGTATCTCCGCAATCTTGCCGCCGACGTAGTAGGGGATGCCGCAGCGGCCGGTAGAGACGTGGTCGCTCTGCTCGACGATGGTGATTTCGGCTTCCGGATCCCGCCGGCGGATGCGGGCGGCCGCCTTCGTACCGCAGGTGGTGCCGCCGATGATGAGGATGTGCTGTCCCACTGGTTCGACCTCCCGGGTTTTTAGTTATAGGATGTCCAGCGGGCGTGCAAATAAAGCAAACCGGTGACGTTGGCAACGTCACCGGGGGGAAAGGACGTTCTCGCTAAGTCCGGGTCGGGAAGGGGACGAAACTAACGGAGTATATACTGGCGCGGGCCGGTTTGTTTGAGCTTTCCCTGGCGCAGCCATTTCTTCCTGCGTTCCGCGGCGAGCAGGAAGAGCACGAAGGCTTTGCCGGGGCTCCGGGGACGTCCCCGGCGCTGGGGTTTCCCGGTGCGGAAAAGGGTCCGGCGAAAACGGGTCCGGTTTTCGGCCGCGTATTTCTCGTAGTTGAACTCGCGGGTCACGCTTTTGGCCCCCTTTTTTCCTTCTGGGGAAAGAGCCGGTTTTGCGGCGCGCTCATTTCTTTTTGCAGCAGCCTTTCGCTTTTTCGCAGCGCCTGGGTTAGGACGTCTCCCACGCCTTCCTGGACGGCGGCTTTTTCAAGGTACTGCCGGTCGATCTTGTCCTGGTGCAGAAGCAGTAGGCTCACCGCCCAGTCCAGGTCGCTCTGCACCTTCCAGAATTTGGCTGCGGACAACCGGTCTATGATCAGGTCTTCCGGACCGATGATCCGGATTTTCTTTCCGCCGATAGAGACGGAAACAGTCTTTTCGAGCGATCCGGCCAGGGTCTTGTCGGGGATTTCCACGGCGACATCCATTTCCTCACTGTACCAGTGACGCCCTTCGCGGGAGAAGCCGATTTCTGCCAGGACCTCGGCCACTCTTTCTCGGCCGGGGACTACGATGTCCACGTCTGCGGTTGCGTATCCCCCGAAGGTGTAAAACTCCAGTGCGGTCCCCCCGACCAGAACGGGGGCAAAACCCTCCGGTTCGAGGACCTCGGTCAAAAGGGCGAGGAGCTTCAGCTTTCGTTTCAGGTCGTCCGGCTCCCGGCGCACTTCGTTGATTTGCTTTTTGTAGCGCTTTCTCAACATGGTGACGCTGCCTTTTCCGGTATCTGGGTCGCAAGTTAATCTTACCATACTAAAGGTTTCCGTCACAAGGCACGCGGAGATGTTTCCGCCGCGGCGGTTTCATTTCAGAAGCAAAAGCCAGGAAGCGAGCGGATTTCAGGCCGGCATGCCATTTATTGGCACTAACTAACCGATGAGGCGGGCTGCCGGCCCGGCCCAGAAATCCCGCTCGAAGGTGCTGGCCGCCACGCCGCAGTTGTCCTTAACGGCCACCCTCAGGCGGTGGTAGCCTTCCGAAAGGCGCTGCTTCAGTTTGACCCTGGCCTCCAGGCGGCTATTGTCCACCGGCACCAGACGAAGCTCGAAGCGGTCGGCGTCGTCCCGGACGTCGTACCCGTCCACGTAAAACCGCAGGGTGGCGATGTCGAGCGCTTTCAGTTCGCGGCTTCCGGGATCGTTCAGCGCGATTGCCGGCACGATGCGCACCGTAAGTTCGCCGGCGTTCAGCATCGCGGTAAGCCTTTCCGCTTCAGAAGCGGACGGGTCTCCCCCGAGCAGCACCACGGGTTGCAGCGCGACTCGAAAGTAGGCGCGGGCGGCGCCGAGGTCGAGGTGCGGCGTGGTGAGGAGCGTGCTCAGAAAGGCCAGAAGGGCATTTTCGTCGGCCGTTGACGAAAACGCCAGCAGCTTTTCCACCGAAAGGCCGGCGGTCAGGCGGGAGACGATCTTGCCCCGAAGCTCAAAGACCCTGAGGAAACGGAGGCTGAAGTCGTCCGGGTTGCGGAAAAGCGGCAGGACGGTGTCGGGAAGCAGAGAACCCAGGCGGTGTGCAAGCCGGAAGAGCAAGGTGCCCGGCTGGGTTACTTCCCGTACCACCAGCGGGTCGGAGTGAATCTCCGGCGAGGTCCCCGGGGGCAACTCCGCAAGCAGGGCTATCTCCTCGTAGTTTTTACAGAAGAGACCGTCGAAGACCGCGGCGACGGACAACTCGATGTAATCGGGCTCTCCCGTGACTGCAGGACTGATGACTTGCCGGACGGCGTCGGGCAGGTCGGGACGGAGGAAGCTGGCAAGGTGAATGAGCACCCTTAGCCCCTTGACGATCATCCGGAGGTTTTCCTGCAGGAGCTCGAGTTCTTCGGGAAGGATGCGCGGGGCCAACCCCTGGAAGCGCTCCGAGGCGGCGGTCAGGAGATTGTACCGGCGGCCTTTGGCGCGGTAGTTCCGGAAAAAGGCAACCCTGGTGGTGTTGAAACGCTCTTCCTGGTCGTCGTAGCTGATCAGCAAGTCGTGGAAGAGCTCGATCAGGGCGTGGTCCACCAGGCGGTATTCCCGGAGGATTTCGGGACAGAAATCGGCGCCGAACACGCGGTGGGAGTTGGCATAACCCGGGAATACCGTGCTTCCGTCGGGCGGCGTCCAGGGATCCGTCAGGAGCCTGCCGGCTGCGTCCACGGCGGCGTAATGGGCGTACCAGTCGGCCAGTTGGTGGGCCAGCCAGCCGCAGGCGACAGCCAGGTCTTCCTCCCGGTAAGGACGCCTTCTGCGATCCTCTCCCGCCAGCCATTCGCTGACGAGGGCGTAGCCGAAAACCGGGCGGCCGGAGGCGCTGTCCGGGATGAAGTTGTGAGTGTAATCGTACACCGCGCTCCGGGTGAGGATGTGCCGCGTGGCGATGGAGTCGGCGCTGTTGCCGCCGAAAATAAAGCTGTCCCGGTGGCACGCCACCCGGGCCAGGAGATCACGGTTTACCCTGGGATTGTCCGCGGCCGCTTCCTTTTCGGCCCGCTTCAAGGCCCGGTAATTGATGTACGGATGCGTGACCGGACCCCACCAGAAAACGGGCAGCAGCGGAAGCAAAAGCCCACGGGTAAAAAAACGTTTCAGCCGCCGGTACGCCTTCTTCAGTATCTGCCGGCGGTTTTTTGTTCGGTTGCGTATCGTCATCATCCGCCTGCCCCCTTTGTACCGGTCTTGAACCAGTATATTCAGCCGCCGTGCCGGGGGTTTTTGTCCGCTTGCAAAGCGTGCGGGTAAGAGGTCCGGGCGTCCTTTTCAACCGGGCCGGCGCATATATTTCAAACGAGCCGGGTTCCTGCGGTGTCCGAAACACCGGCTCGGGTAAATCACCCGTATTTGTAAGAGACCCGGCTGCCGGGCGAGTTCTTCGCGCCCAAAGACCACTGTCTGGAGACCGACCACTGTGTTGAAGGGGGGGTAGGTTTGGATTTTTTCAGGCGTTTGGAGGAATATCAGGATGCCGAGCGGCGGCTGGCGTGGGAAGGAACCTTTCGGGACTACCTCGAGCTGGTGCGCAAAGACCCCCGCATCTGCCAGCTTGCACATGCCCGCATCTACAACATGATCGCGGCGGCCGGGGTGGAGGAAGAAAAAGGGCGGAAGCGTTACCGCTTCTTTAGCAGCGAACTCTTCGGGCTGGACCATACCTTAGAGAAGCTGGTGGAGGAGTATTTCCACCCTGCCGCCCGGCGCCTGGACGTCCGGAAGCGAATTCTCCTCTTGATGGGTCCGGTGAGCGGCGGCAAATCCACCCTGGTAAACATGCTGAAGCGGGGGCTCGAGCGGTACAGCCGGACCGATGCCGGCGCGGTCTACGGTATCAAGGAATGCCCGATGCACGAGGAGCCGCTGCACCTGGTCCCCCGGGAGTTGCGCGGGGAGTTTGAGCGGGAGTACGGAGTCTACATCGAGGGAGAACTCTGTCCGGTATGCCGCCTGCGCCTGGAGACGGAATTCCGCGGCCGGATCGAGGAGGTTCCGGTGGAGCGGATCCTCTTTTCCGAAGAAAAGCGCGTCGGGATCGGGACCTTCACGCCCTCGGACCCGAAGTCCCAGGACATTGCCGAGCTCACCGGCAGTGTGGATTTCGCCACGATCACCGAATACGGCTCGGAGTCGGATCCGCGGGCGTACCGCTTCGACGGTGAACTGAACATCGCCAACCGGGGAATTATGGAGTTCCAGGAGATGCTCAAGTGTGACGAGCGCTTTCTCTGGAACCTGCTTTCACTCTCGGAGGAGGGAAACTTCAAGGCCGGGCGTTTCGCCCTGATCTACGCCGACGAACTGATCATCGCTCACAGCAACGAGGCCGAATACAGGTCCTTCGTAAGCAACAAGAAAAACGAGGCCCTGCTGTCCCGGATCATCGTCCTAAAGGTCCCGTACAACCTGCGGGTATCGGACGAGATCAAGATCTACGAGAAGCTCATCCGGCAGAGCGACCTGAAGGAGATCCACATCGCTCCCCACGCCCTGCGTACGGCGGCTGTTTTCTCGGTGCTCTCGCGGCTGAAGGAGTCCAGGAAACAAGGCGTGGATATCGTCAGGAAGATGAGGCTTTACGACGGTGAAAACGTGGAGGGGCTGCAGGAGAAGGACGCCGCGGAGCTGCAGGCCGAGCACCCGGACGAGGGAATGAGCGGCGTCGACCCGCGCTACGTGATCAACCGCCTGTGCTCCGCGCTCATCCGCAGCGAGACCCGCTGCATCGGTGCCCTGGACGTGTTGCGGGCGATCAGGGACGGGCTCGACCAGCACCCCTCAATCACGGCCGAAGAGCGCGAGCGGCTCCTGGACTTCATTTCGATTGCGCGCCGGGAGTATGACGAGATCGCCAGGCGCGAGATCCAGAAGGCCTTTCTGCACTCGTTTGAAGAGGCGGCCCGGGCGCTCTTCGACAACTACCTGGACAATGTGGAGGCGTACTGCAGCGGGCTTAAGATGCGGGATCCGGTAACCGGCGAGGAGCTTGAACCGGACGAGCGGCTGATGCGTTCGATCGAGGAACAGATCGGCGTCAGCGAGGCGGCCAGGAAGGGTTTCCGGGAGGAGATTCTCATCCGGCTTTCCAGTTACGCCCGGAAGGGAAGGCGTTTCGATTACACCGCTCACGAGCAACTCCGGGAGGCGATCGAGCGCAAGCTGTTCGCCGATCTCAAGGACGTGGTCAAGATCACGGCCGTTGCTAAAGCGCCGGATCCGGAAAGGCAGAAGCGGTTGAACGCCGTCAGCGAAAGGCTGGTTGCCGAACACGGCTACTGCCCGGTCTGCGCGAACGAGTTGCTGCGGTATGCCGGGAACCTTTTGAACCGTTAACAAAGTTCGAAGCTAAAGCTTGGGCGGATGGGTTTTGGGGTCCGTTCTGCGTTCGACGTTCACGTCGGAAAGCAGGGAAGAATCGAAGACCATTTTCAGTTCACCTCTCACCTTCTGCTTCTGAGTCTTGGCCGTTTTGAACTGACCTGCGTTCGGAGGGAGGAGAATGGCGGATTTTACCGTGAGCCGGGAGGACTGGTCCTTCTACCGCAAGGCGGAAACCGACGCCAGGCGGCACCGGGAAAAGGTGAAGGAAGCGATCCGCAACAGGCTGCCGGAAATCATCACCGAAGAGAGCATTATACTCAGCAACGGACAAAAGGTAATCCGCATCCCGGTCCAGTCGGTGGAGGAGTACCGCTTTCGCTTCAATCGCCGGAAGATGCCTCATTTAGGGCAGGGAGGCGGTAGGCAGGAAGGCGATCTGGTGCTGCCCGGGGGTGGGCGGGGCCCGGGGAAGGGAGCCGGCGAGGTGCCGGGCGTGGACTATTACGAGGCCGAGGTTACCGTGGACGAGATCACCGAGGCCATTCTCGGCGAACTAAGCCTCCCTTACCTGGACCGGCGGCGAAAACCGGAGATGGTGACGGAAGCTTGCGAATTTTCCGACCTCCGGAAGCGGGGGATCTCTGCCAATATCGACCGCCGGCGCACTATTCTGTCGGCTTTGAAGCGAAACGCCCGCCAGGGCAGGCCGTGCTTGACCAACATTCGCCTCGAAGACCTTCGTTTCCGGACTTGGAACGTGCAGCAAACACCGGAGACCAGCGCCGCGGTGATCGCGATGATGGATACCTCCGGCTCAATGGGCCCGTTTGAAAAATATATCGCACGCAGCTTCTTCTTCTGGACGGTGCGCTTCCTGCGGGCGAACTACCGCAATGTTGCGCTCGCATTTCTGGCACACCACACCGAGGCGCGGGAAACCAGCGAGGAAGAGTTTTTCACGAAGGGGGAAAGCGGCGGGACCCGGTGCTCCTCTGTTTATGAGCTTGCCCTGCGCATCATCGCCGAGCGTTTCCCGCTGCGCGAGTATAACATTTACGCCTTTCACTTCTCCGACGGTGACAACCTCACCGCGGACAACCAGCGTTGTGTCCACTTGATGCGCGAACTGCTGGAGGTTGCCAACCTGGTGGGGTACGGGGAAATCGAGGGGCCCTACTACTATACAAGCACGCTCAAGGCCGCCTTCCGGGCGATCAACCACCCCCGTTTCGTCACCGTGACGTTGCGCGATAAGCACGACGTTTACCGGGCACTTCAGGCGTTTTTTGCCCCGCGGGAAGGTTAATCATTCAACTTATCCCTATTAACTTAAATTTTTTTATGCATTCTTTGCTGACTAAAGTTGAAGAGGTTCGATAGATAGCACTTCCGGCAAATTCGATTTTGGACGGCTCACCTTAGATGGATAGAATTTCTTTGAAACCGGCAGGAAGGAGACTTACCTGG